>NC_014394.1:2529976-3162471 GCF_000145255.1 Gallionella capsiferriformans ES-2 | reverse complement strand
ATTCACAGTCGGAGAAGTAAATTTGTCTTGACATGAGGCGCTTAACACATTGTAATATCGCGTTTTATGACTTCCCAAGGATAATTTCAGAATGAAACGCACATACCAACCATCAGTTACCAAGAGAAAACGTACCCACGGCTTTTTAGTTCGCATGAAAACACGTGGTGGCCGTGCAGTTATCCGTGCTCGTCGTGCCAAGGGCCGTGCAAGACTCGCAGTGTAAGCATCCCAATAGCTTTGCAGCTGCGCAACGGATTCCGCGCAGTGAAGGCTATGGACAATGTCTGAAATCACATGTGCTTTCAGACAAGTATTTCAAGCTTTTTTTTATGCCGAATAATACAAAAAAAGCACGCCTCGGTATCGTTGTAGCGAAAAGGTATATTCCCAATTCGGTCAATCGAAACAAGGTTAAGCGCGAAATTCGCGAATTATTCAGAGTTCATCAAATCAAGGGATGCGGCATTGATCTTGTTGTGATGGCGCGTAGCGGTGAACGCCCGGACAGAATGACATGCAGCGATGGTTTGAATAAACTTTTCAGTCGGGTGGCAATAAGATGCGCAGAATCCTGATTAAAGTAATTCATGGCTACCAGTATCTGATCAGTCCGATGCGTCCGCCGACTTGCCGTTTTACCCCAAGCTGTTCTCATTACGCCTGTGATGCATTGACACGACACGGTCTTATCACAGGCTCGTGGTTGAGCATCAAGCGTATCGCACGCTGTAATCCCTGGAATCCAGGTGGTTACGACCCTGCACCCTAAATTAATTTAAAAATACCATCATGGACTTCCAGAGACTTTTCCTGTTTTTAATTTTCTCCTTCTCGCTGATGATGGTCTGGGATGGTTGGCAGCGCTATCAGAACCCACCTGTCGTACAGCAAGCCGCCACGACTAAGTCTGACTTGCCTGTGGCCACGACGAAACCCACTGATCTGGCAGCACAAGCCGCTATTATTCAACAGGCAGCAAAAGTTGAAACCGGAAAAATAATCAAGGTTAAAACTGATTTTTTGGAAGCTGAAATCAACAGCGTGGGTGGAGATATCCAGCGTTTAGATTTTATTAAGCACTTAGACGGTCAGGACAAAACTAAGCAATTCGTCTTGTTTGAAAAGGGCAGCGGTACGCATAATTACATAGCACAATCAGGCCTGCTGGGTACTGGTATGCCTAATCATACAACCGTATTTAGCGCGGAACAGGATAGTTACCAGCTGACGGGCGATAAACTGGAAGTGAAATTAGCAGCTGTAGCCGCTAACGGAATGAAGGTTGTGAAGTTATTGACCTTTCATAAGAGTAGCTATGTTGTCGATGTCGCATATGAAATTGAAAATACCACTGCCGCGCCTATAACGACCTCGGCTTACTTCCAGCTTATCCGTGACAGCATTGATCCGGCGGGCGGATCCAAAATGGTGCCGACATACACCGGTATGGCCGTATATACGGACAAGGAAAAATTCCAGAAAATTGCTTTTTCAGATGTTGAAAAAGGAAAAATTGATTATCCCAAAGAGGGTGATAACGGCTGGATTGGTATCCTGCAGCACTATTTCGTCGCAGCCTGGCTGCCGAAAGACAAGACCAGTCGCGAGTTTTTTACCCGTAAACTGGAAGGTGATGCTTACTCCGCAGGTGTTATTGTGCCGGTCGCTGCTATCGCGCCGGGACAAAAAGCGGTGGTATCCATGCCACTGTATGCAGGACCTGCCCAATCGACACTGGATAGTATCGCACCGGGCTTAGGATTGACGGTGGACTACGGGTGGCTGACCGTGGTTGCAACGCCAATCTTCTGGACGCTGACATTTATTCAGGGCATGGTGCAAAACTGGGGGGTCGCAATCATCCTGCTAACTGTGCTGATCAAACTGTTGTTTTTCCCTTTGTCGGCGGCGAGTTATCGCTCAATGGCAAAAATGCGTGTGGTTGCGCCTAAACTGGAAAAAATCAAACTGCAGCATGCGGACGATCGTGAAAAGCTCAATCGTGCAATGATGGATCTGTATAAAACCGAAAAGATCAACCCGTTAGGCGGGTGTCTGCCGGTCTTGATTCAGATTCCGGTATTTATCGCACTGTATTGGTCGATTCTGGCCAGCGTAGAAATGCGAAATGCACCGTTCTTCGGTTGGATTACCGATCTGTCAGCAGCGGATCCGTTTTTCGTGTTGCCTGTTCTGATGGGCGCCAGTATGTTTCTGCAGTCTAAGTTGAATCCGGTCCCGCCGGATCCAATACAGGCTAAAATCATGAAAATCATGCCGATCGCGTTTAGCGTGGTGTTCTTCTGGTTTCCGGCCGGATTGGTGTTGTACTCGATCGTCAACAACGCCTTGTCCATCGCTCAGCAATGGTATATCACTCGCAGTATTGAGGTAGCGGGTGCCGCCAAGCGCTGATACGATCGCCGCGATTGCCACTGCGCAGGGGCGCGGTGGTGTGGGGGTGGTACGTATTTCAGGCAGTGGACTCGGCTCTATTGCGGAGGCGATACTGGGCAGATTGCCCGTCGCGCGCCACGCTACTTACACCGATTTCAAGGATGAAACGGGGGAAGTCATTGATCAGGGGATTGCCCTGTATTTTCCTGCCCCGCATTCCTACACCGGTGAAGACGTGCTTGAATTGCAGGGGCACGGCGGTGCTGCCGTCCTGCACTTGTTACTGCAACGCTGTCTGGGGCTGGGCGTTCGTCTGGCCGAAGCAGGTGAATTTACCCGCCGTGCTTTTCTGAATGACAAAATTGATTTGGCGCAGGCTGAGAGTGTGGCTGATCTCATTGAAGCGACCACTACAGAAGCGGCGCGCAGTGCCATGCGATCCTTGCATGGGGATTTTTCTGCGGCAATCAACGGGCTGGTAGAAGAGCTGACGCTGCTGCGCATGTTGGTCGAAGCGATGCTGGACTTTCCCGAAGAAGATATTGAGGTCGTTGATACCAGTCACCGTGATCGCCTGCTGGAAAAAATTAAAACCAAATTAGCGCAGACCCTGGCTACGGCTAAGCAGGGGAGTTTGCTGCGCGAAGGCGCGCATATTGCCCTTGTTGGCCGCCCCAATGTAGGTAAATCCAGTCTGCTCAACCGGCTCGCAGGAGAAGAGGTGGCGCTGGTCAGCGATGTGCCTGGAACGACCCGGGATGTCATCCGTCAGGCGATTCAGATCCGCGGTGTCCCTCTGCACATCATGGATACCGCAGGACTGCGCGAGTCGGGAGACGAAGTTGAAAACATGGGGATGGCACGTACTCACCAGACGGTCGGTCGTGCGGATCTCATTTTGATGCTGCTTGATGCCGCCCAAGGTTGCAGTGAGGGAGATTTAGCTATTATTGCCGGATTTCCCGTTGAAATTCCCCGCCTGCAAGTTTATAACAAGGCCGATCTGCTGCAGGGCGCACTCTCAAATGACGCGGGTATTTACATCTCGGCGAAGTCCGGGTTGGGGATAGACACGTTGCGTGAGCAGATCCTCAAACAAATAGGCTGGCACAATCAGGAAGGCGGCACGTTTATCGCGCGAGAACGCCATCTGATCGCATTGAATCAGGCAAATATCCATCTTCAACAGGCTGAACAGCTACTGGATCATCCCGAACTGTTCGCCGAAGAATTGCGCCTCACTCAACAGGCGTTGAGTAGTATTACCGGAAAATTTTCGGCTGATGATCTGCTGGGAGAAATTTTCAGCCGCTTCTGTATCGGCAAATAAAGGTTCCACGTGGAACAGTTCATTTCACATTAAGGCCGGTGTATGATGCGGCACTTTTTAAAATCTGTAGCGACATGAAATTTCCTGATGTATTCGATGTGATTGTGGTGGGTGGAGGGCATGCCGGAACCGAGGCTGCGCTCGTCAGTGCGCGCGCGGGATGCAAAACTTTGCTGCTGAGTCACAATATCGAGACACTGGGACAAATGTCATGCAATCCCTCTATCGGCGGGATAGGCAAAGGTCATCTTGTCAAAGAGGTCGATGCCTTAGGCGGCGCGATGGCGCTGGCGACCGATATCGGCGGCATTCAGTTTCGCATCTTAAATTCGAGCAAAGGCTATGCAGTGCGCGCAACCCGCGCGCAGGCCGATCGCATGCTGTACAAACAAGCCATACGCACCATGCTGGAAAATCAGCCGAATCTTTGGTTGTTTCAGCAGGCTGTGGACGATTTGCTGGTGGAGCAGGATAAAGTCACCGGTGTCGTCACTCAACTGGGGCTGCGATTTAGTGCAAAAACGGTCGTGTTAACGGCAGGGACTTTTCTCGGCGGACTGATCCATGTGGGGCAGGCCAACTATCAGGCAGGACGTGCGGGTGATCCGCCTTCCGTGAGTTTGTCGCATCGGTTGCGCGAACTAAATTTACCCGTGGGGCGCTTAAAAACCGGCACGCCGCCGCGCATTGACGGTCGTAGCATCGATTATTCCGTATTGCAGGAGCAGCCCGGAGATGATCCGGTGCCGGTGTTTTCCTTCATGGGAAACAGAGCGATGCATCCTCGCCAGATGCCGTGCTGGATTACGGAAACATCGGAACGTACGCATGACATCATACGGGGTGGATTGGACCGTTCGCCCTTGTTTACCGGCGCGATCGAAGGCGTGGGGCCGCGCTATTGTCCGTCCATCGAGGATAAAATTACCCGATTTTCCGGCAAAACCTCGCATCAGATTTTTCTCGAGCCCGAAGGCCTGACCACGCACGAAATTTATCCGAACGGGATTTCGACCAGTTTGCCTTTCGATGTGCAGCTGGCACTGGTTCGCTCAATCAAGGGTATGGAAAACGCGCACATTTTGCGTCCCGGCTATGCGATTGAATACGATTACTTTAATCCCTGCGGTCTGAAAAGCTCGCTGGAGACCAAGGCGATTAAGGGCTTGTTCTTCGCCGGACAAATCAATGGCACGACAGGCTATGAAGAAGCCGCGGCCCAAGGGTTGCTTGCCGGCTTAAATGCGTCTTTACAGGTGCGTGAAATGGACGCCTGGTGTCCGCGTCGCGATGAGGCCTATCTTGGCGTGATGGTCGACGATTTGATCACGCAAGGGGTGACCGAACCGTACCGTATGTTTACCAGCCGTGCCGAATATCGACTGCAACTGCGTGAGGACAATGCGGATTTGCGACTGACGGAGATCGGCCGGAAGTTAGGAATCGTCGATGATGCGCGCTGGCAGGCATTTGAAATTAAACGCGAGGCAATTGCACTGGAGCAGCAGCGCTTGCGCAGCACCTGGATGAGTCCGCGTAACTTGCCAGTCGAAGAGGCGCAACGCGTATTAGGTAAAAATATCGATCATGAATATTCGCTGCATGAATTGCTGTTGCGACCCGATGTAAATTACGCCAGTTTAATGACGTTGCCCGGTGCGGGCGAGGCGACCCCTGATCCCTGGGTGTCTGAACAGGTCGAGATACAAGCTAAATATCAGGGCTATATAGACCGGCAGCATGCCGAGATTAAGAGTTCAGAGCGCAACGAGGTGCAGCGATTGCCATCCGATCTGGATTACCGTGAAGTGCGCGGTTTATCGATCGAGGTGCAGCAAAAACTCAACACGCATAAACCCGAAACGGTTGGGCAGGCGGCACGTATCTCCGGTATTACACCGGCGGCCATCTCCTTATTGCTGGTGCATTTAAAGCGCGGATTCAAAGATGCCAAATAATAATCAAACGGCTTTGCACGCGGGGTTGCATCGCGGCATCGCAGAGCTGGGGCTGAGCGTGGACAGCGACACAGAGCAAAAACTGATTGATTATCTGCAGTTGCTGGTAAAGTGGAACAAGGTCTATAACCTGACGGCGATCCGCGATCCGCAGCAGATGGTCAGTTATCACCTGCTCGATAGTCTCGCTGTGTTGCCGCATTTGCAAGCGGGCCGCTGGCTGGATGTCGGATGCGGTGCCGGGCTGCCTGGGTTAGTGCTGGCGATCTGTCGGCCGGACTGGTCGGTTACTTTGCTCGACAGCAACAGCAAAAAGACGGGATTTGTCCAGCAGGCCATCATAGAGCTGGGGCTGCATAACGCGCAGGTTCGCTGCGCCAGAGTGGAGGATGTCGATGCCAGTCAGAAATACAGCGGCATTATTTCCCGTGCATTCACTGAGCTGGGCGATTTTTTGCGTGTGACCCGCCATTTAATGGCGGACGACGGGCACTGGGTGGCGATGAAAGGCTTGCCGGATAAGGAGTTGCCGGGCGTGCCCAAGGATTGTACCGTTCTGAAGATTATTCCTTTGAAGGTGCCGGGGCTGGATGCCGCACGTTGTTTGGTGATAGCAAAACCGGGAGAGCCTCATGATTAAAATAATGGCGATAGCCAATCAAAAGGGCGGGGTGGGAAAAACCACTACGACCGTGAATTTGGCCGCCAGTCTTGCCGCCATCGGTCAGCGGGTGCTGCTGATCGATCTGGATCCGCAAGGGAATGCAACCATGGGTAGCGGCATCGAAAAGCGCGATCTTGAAATGACCGTCTATCACGTGCTGCTGGGGAAAAAAACCATCGCCGAGTCTAGACGAACATCGGTCGCGGGGAAATACGATGTTCTACCGGCGAACCGGGATTTGGCGGGAGCCGAGATTGAACTGATCGAATTTTTGAATCGGGAAACGCGCTTGCGCGATGCGATCACTAAGGTTGCTGATGAATACGATTTTGTTCTGATAGATTGTCCGCCAGCGCTTAACCTTTTGACTTTAAATGGTTTATGTGCGGCAAAGTCGGTGATGATCCCGATGCAGTGCGAATACTATGCGTTGGAAGGTTTGAGCGATCTGGTCAATACCATACGCCGCGTACGCGCAAGCCTCAATCCGGTACTGGAAATTGAAGGACTGTTGCGTACCATGTTTGATCCGCGCAACACGCTCGCGCAACAAGTCTCTGATCAGTTGCAGGCGCACTTTGGTAAAAAAGTCTACAGCACGGTTATCCCCCGTAATGTGCGGTTGGCTGAGGCGCCCAGTTACGGCGTGCCCGTGCTGTATCACGACAAGGCATCCAAGGGAACACAGGCTTATCTGGCGCTAGCCAGTGAATTATTGAGTATCGCAGCAAATTCTGCAAAGGCGGCATAAAGAATGATGACAAAAACACAAAGAGGCCTGGGCCGCGGACTTGACGCGCTGCTGTCGGGTAGTAAAAGCGAGAAGGATGATGTGCTGCGCGATTTAAGTGTGGCGATGCTCAAGCCGGGGAAATATCAGCCGCGCAGCAATATGGAAGAGGCGTCATTACAGGAACTGGCGGCTTCTATCAAAGCGCAAGGCGTTATTCAGCCCATCTTAGCGCGCCAATTGCCGGACGAGAGTTACGAAATTATTGCGGGAGAACGCCGCTGGCGTGCCGCGCAAATAGCCGGATTGAGTCACGTACCGGTACTGGTACGCGCTGTACCGGACAAAGCGGCGCTTGCGATGGCGCTGATTGAAAATATTCAGCGCGAAAATTTAAATCCGCTCGAGGAGGCGATAGGCATCCAGCGTTTGATCGATGAGTTCGAAATGACGCATCAGACGGCTGCCGATGCGGTGGGACGGTCGCGCAGTGCAGCCAGCAATTTACTGCGACTATTAAAATTACCCTTGCCGGTTCAAGCCATGCTGATGGAAAACCGACTGGACATGGGGCATGCGCGGGCGCTGCTAGCGCTGGATGGCGCGCAGCAAATTGCTGCAGCAAATAAAATTTCTCAGGATAATTTATCGGTTCGCGAGGCGGAAAAGCTGATTTATAACTTGCAGCATCCGGCAGAACCCAAAAAGGCACGCGAAATTAGCCGTGATGTATTGAGTTTGCAGGAATCCTTGTCGGAGCGCATAGGTACTAACGTGACGATCAAGCAAAAAAGCAAAGGCGCGGGGCAATTGGTAATTGACTATGTCAGCCACGAGCAACTGGATAGTCTGATTGCTAATTTGCAAAATTGTAATAAAGGGGCTTGACTTTGGCTGATGGAATCAATGACAATGCGGCCTATTCAGAAAAACTAGAGATTGAAAAGGTCGTTGAAATCTCCGGTATGGATGAAACAAAAACAACAATAAATCTAGCCTTCAAAAAGGCAGCTCGCTGGCAAATAATCGTAACGCTCGCATTTTGCGTCGTCTATCTGCTGATTAGCAGTGTTAACGCGGCCATTTCCTCATTTTTAGGAGGGGCTGCTGCGCTGATAGGCGGTTATGCAGGTGTTTTGATGACACGAAGACGAAGTGATCAATCCGCAGGTGGGGTTTTGGTCGCATTGCTCAAAGCTGAGGCTACCAAAGTAATGGTGATCTCAGTGCAGTTGCTGATGATATTTAAACTTTATAACGGGCTGGTTCCATTGGCTCTGATAGGCGGGCTGGCCGCTTCCGTACTGGTTTCTGGTGCGGGGCTGGGAGCCATAGGGAATAATAAAAAATAACTGGATCCACGAATGTCGACAGAACACGCGCTAACACCCTCTAGCTATATCACACATCACTTAACTTTCAGCACGAGCGGGCAAGGATTTTGGTCTTTGCACATGGATACGTTAATCGTATCCGGCTTGCTGGGATTGCTGACTTTCGGCTTCCTATACTGGGTCGTTCGCGGCGTAACGGCAGGTGTGCCGACTAAGCGCCAGGCGGCCGTAGAATTGCTGGTTGAATTCATTGATGATCAAGTCAAGGGCATATTCCATGGCGATCGCAGCAAATTTATTGCGCCACTCGCACTGACCGTTTTTGTCTGGGTGCTGATGATGAACGCGATGGACTTCCTGCCTATCGACGTGATGGCGTGGATTTACAAGCATGTGTTCGGTCAGGATGAATGGCGTGCCGTTCCAACTTCAGACATCAATACTACTTTCGCGCTGGCGCTGTCTGTATGGTTCCTGATGATTTTCTTTAGCATCAAGGTAAAAGGTCTGGGCGGCTGGATTCATGAATTGTTCTGTGCTCCGTTCGGTTCTAATCCGCTGATCTGGCCTGCCAACTTTTTGTTCAATCTGATCGAATATGTTTCCAAGCCGCTGTCGCATGCACTGCGTCTGTTCGGTAACATGTACGCTGGCGAAATCATCTTCCTGCTGTTGGGGATGTGGGCCGCGACCGGTCTGGTAGGTACGATATTCGGTGCGCTGTTAGGAGCTGGATGGGCAATCTTCCATATACTGATTGTTGTGTTGCAAGCCTTTATTTTCATGATGCTGACCGTTGTGTATCTTGCAATGGCTCATGAGAGTCACTAGTAGTCGCAAAAGTAGTAGTAAGTAGTATTTTTATAACTTAGTAAATCGAAAGGAAACACTATGGACAACATGCAATTTTTGGCACTGATTCAAGCATACACAGGCGTTGGTATCGGTCTGATCATCGGTTTGGGCGCATTGGGTGCTTGTATCGGTATCGGTATTATGTGTAGCAGCTTCCTGGATGGTGCAGCTCGTCAACCAGAAATGATTCCAGTTTTGCAAGGCAAGGTATTCCTGTTGCTCGGTCTGATCGACGCATCTTTCATTATCGGTGTTGGTCTGGCAATGATGTTTGCATTTGCTAACCCACTGTTAAGCGTCATTCACTAGTTTGGGCCTGGCCTGCGCTGTTCAGGCCATTGTTAGGAGCTGAAATGGATATTACTTTTACACTGATTGCGCAGGCTTTGACGTTTGCCATTCTGATATGGTTTACAGCCAAGTTCATCTGGCCGCCATTGATGTCGGCGATTGAAAGCCGGCAAAAAACGATAGCTGACGGTCTGGCTGCTGCTGAGCGTGGGAAGCATGATCTTGATCTGGCTGCTAAGCGTTCTGCCGAGTTGTTGCGTGAAGCTAAGGAAAAAGCGGCTGACATCCTCGCAAGCGGAGATAAGCGTGCTACTGAAATCATTGAAGCTGCAAAGCTTCAGGCTAAAGTTGAAGCTGATCGCATCATCGCTGGTGCTACGGCTGAAATCGAACAAGAAGCGTTCCGTGCCAAAGAACAATTGCGTTCACAGGTTTCGGCGATTGCCCTTGCGGGTGCCGCCAAGATTCTGGGTCGTGAAGTTGATTCTAAAGCTCACAACGATTTGCTCGATAAACTTGTTGCGGAAATGTAATCATCATGTCTGAAGCCATAACAACAGCACGACCATACGCACAAGCCGCCTTTGATGTCGCGCAGAGCTTGTCGGATTTAAAGGGTTGGTCCGATGCAATTTCGCAGCTGGCGGGTTCCATCAGCCATCCCGATGTGCAGGCCGTCATCGCCAGTCCAAGGGTAGCCAAGGCAAAAGTTGAGAGCTTGGTTCTCAGCTTGCTGGGCGATAAAGCGAAACCACAGCAAATCAATTTTGTCCGTATTTTGGTCGAAAAGCGCCGTGTGCGTGAATTACCGGAAATTTCGGAAATTTTTGAAGCGCTGCGTGCAGATGCTGAAAAGACGGCTCACGTTGTTGTGGAATCGGCATTTGAATTGACGACTAAGCAGCAGGACACGATCAGCGCCTCGATGAAGAAGCGCCTCGGACGTGACATAAAGTTGGTCTGTAGTATCAATAAAGATTTGCTAGGTGGTGTGGTTATTCGTACCGGCGACAGCGTCATAGATGGTTCTGTGCGCACACGTCTTGGCGAAATGGCAACCGCCCTGGCCTGATAATAGATTTATCAAGATAAGGAAATCCAGATGAAGCTTGACCCTTCTGAAATAAGTAATTTGATTCGCAGCCGCATTGAAAATTTCGAAGCGCTGACTCAGGCTCGCACTGAAGGTACCGTTGTCAGTGTGACTGACGGTATTGTTCGCGTATACGGCTTGTCCGATGTGATGCAAGGCGAAATGTTGGAGTTCCCGGGCAATACTTTCGGCCTCGCGCTGAACCTGGAGCGTGATTCCGTAGGTGCCGTTATTCTCGGCGAATACGAACACATCACCGAAGGCGACACTGTTAAGTGCACCGGTCGCATCCTTGAAGTGCCTGTAGGTCCAGAATTGTGCGGTCGCGTTGTAAACGCGCTCGGACAGCCTATCGACGGCAAAGGCCCGATCAATGCAAAGATGACCGACAAGATCGAAAAGGTAGCGCCTGGCGTTATCGAGCGTCAATCTGTTGATCAGCCGGTACAAACCGGTTTGAAGTCTATCGATGCAATGGTGCCAGTCGGTCGCGGTCAACGCGAATTGATCATCGGCGATCGTCAAACCGGTAAGACTGCGGTAGCGATTGATGCGATCATCAACCAAAAGGGTCAGGGCATTACCTGTATCTACGTTGCGATCGGTCAAAAAGCATCGACCGTTGTGAACGTCGTTCGCAAGCTCGAAGAGCACGGCGCACTGGGTTACACGATTGTGGTTGCAGCGACAGCTTCAGATTCTGCAGCGATGCAGTTCTTGGCACCGTACGCCGGTTGCACCATGGGTGAATACTTCCGCGATCGCGGTGAAGATGCACTGATCGTTTACGATGATCTGACCAAGCAAGCTTGGGCATACCGTCAGATTTCGCTGCTGCTGCGCCGTCCACCAGGTCGCGAAGCTTATCCTGGCGACGTGTTCTACCTGCATTCCCGTTTGCTTGAACGCGCAGCGCGCGTCAACGTTGAATACGTTGAAAAGTTCACCAAGGGTGCTGTGACGGGTAAGACGGGTTCTTTGACCGCATTGCCTATCATTGAAACTCAGGCTGGCGACGTATCTGCATTCGTTCCAACCAACGTGATTTCGATTACCGACGGTCAGATCTTCCTGGAAACCGACTTGTTCAACGCCGGTATCCGTCCTGCGATTAATGCCGGTATCTCGGTATCTCGTGTGGGTGGTGCAGCTCAGACTAAGGTCATCAAGAAGCTGGGTGGCGGTGTGCGTCTGGCACTGGCTCAGTACCGTGAATTGGCCGCTTTTGCGCAATTCGCCTCTGATCTGGATGAAGCGACTCGCAAGCAACTCGAACGCGGTAAGCTGGTCACCGAACTGATGAAGCAGTTGCAATACTGCCCTCTGTCGGTTGCTGAAATGTCTGTGACATTGTTCTGCGTGAACAAGGGTTACTTTGATGACGTTGCTGTGCCTAAAGCACTCGCATTCGAATCTGCAGTTCATGCTTATCTGAAGTCCAAAAACAAGGAATTGATGGATACGATTGAATCCAAAAAAGACCTGAGCGCGGACAATGAAAAGCTGTTGTCAGCTGCGATTGAGGAATTCAAAGCAACTGCAGTTTACTGATAAAACAACTAGCCGAGCAGTCTGCAATCCTAATGGATTGCGAGTCTGCCGGCTAAAAGGTGGAGTGAGAAATGGCTGGCAGTAAAGAAATCCGCACGAAAATCAAGAGTGTAGAAAATACACGAAAGATTACACGCGCCATGGAAATGGTTGCCGCTGCCAAGATGCGCAAGGCACAGGAGCGCATGCGCGCGGCCCGTCCTTATGCAGAAAAGATCCGTGCAGTGGCGGCTCACTTGTCCCGCGCCAATCCTGAATACAAGCATGCCTTCCTGGTTAAGCGTGATGACATCAAGAAGGTTGGCGTGATTCTGATTACCTCGGACAAGGGATTGTGCGGCGGTTTGAACAGCAATTTGCTGCGTCTCGTGGTTGGTCAAATGAAGACCTGGGACTCAGAAGGCAAGAAAATTGCAGTTTGCGCCATCGGCAATAAGGGGCTTGGCTTCATGAATCGCATGGGCACTGAGATCAAGTCTAACCTGACAGGATTGGGCGATGCACCTCATCTGGCCAGTTTGATCGGTGCTGTTAAGGTGATGCTGGATGCCTATGTTGCAGGTGAAATCGATGCGATCCACATTTGCTACAACCATTTCGTCAACACCATGAAGCAAGAACCTTGCGTCGAGCAGTTGTTGCCGTTGAGTGGCGAACAGTTGGGCGTACCGCAGGGCAGTTGGGATTATATTTACGAACCTGACGCGAAAGTCGTAATCGACGAGTTGTTGTTGCGCTACGTCGAATCTCTGGTTTATCAGGGCGTCGTGGAAAACATGGCTTCTGAACAGAGTTCGCGTATGGTTGCAATGAAATCCGCATCTGACAATGCTAAAAGCGTCATCGCTGACCTTAAACTGGTCTACAACAAGGCACGTCAGGCTGCAATTACCCGTGAGATTTCCGAGATTTGCAGCGGAGCGGCGGCAGTAGGCTAATTGTAGGACTGTAGGTTTTATACAGCGATAACACCAAAATTAATTTAGATGGGGAAATCCAAATGACTCAAGGTAAGATTGTTCAGTGTATTGGTGCGGTGGTTGATATTGAATTTCCGCGCGACCAAATGCCTAAGGTTTACGATGCGCTGACGCTGCAAGCAGCTGCAGGCTCTATCGTAGAAGCCGGTTTGACTTTCGAAGTTCAGCAGCAATTAGGTGATGGCGTCGTTCGTACGATCGCTATGGGATCATCCGACGGTCTGCAGCGCGGTATGGCTGTAGTTAACACTAACGCTCCAATTTCTGTGCCAGTTGGCGCAGGTACTCTAGGTCGTATCATGGATGTACTGGGTCGTCCTATCGATGACGCAGGCGAAATTCCATGTGAAGAGCGTCGTCCGATTCACCAGAAGGCACCAAAGTTCGACGAACTTTCACCTTCAGTGGATCTGCTCGAAACAGGTATCAAGGTGATCGATCTGGTTTGCCCGTTCGCTAAGGGTGGTAAAGTTGGTCTGTTCGGTGGTGCGGGTGTGGGTAAGACCGTCAATATGATGGAACTGATCAACAACATCGCCAAGCAACATAGTGGTTTGTCAGTTTTCGCAGGTGTTGGTGAGCGTACCCGTGAAGGTAACGATTTCTACCACGAAATGAAAGATTCAAACGTTCTGGACAAAGTATCCATGGTGTTTGGTCAAATGAACGAACCGCCTGGTAACCGTCTGCGCGTAGCGTTAACCGGTCTGACTATGGCTGAAAAGTTCCGTGATGAAGGCCGTGACATTCTGTTCTTCGTAGATAATATCTACCGCTACACACTGGCCGGTACCGAAGTGTCAGCGCTGTTGGGTCGTATGCCATCCGCTGTAGGTTACCAGCCAACACTGGCTGAAGAAATGGGCCGCTTGCAAGAGCGTATCACTTCAACCAAGGTAGGTTCGATCACATCTGTTCAGGCCGTTTACGTTCCTGCGGATGACTTGACTGATCCGGCTCCTGCTACAACGTTCTTGCATCTGGATTCAACCGTTGTTCTGTCTCGCGACATCGCATCCCTGGGTATCTACCCAGCTGTTGATCCGCTGGATTCTTCTTCTCGTCAACTGGATCCATTGGTTGTGGGCGAAGAGCATTATTCAGTTGCGCGTCGCGTTCAGCAAAACTTGCAACGCTACAAAGAATTGCGCGACATTATCGCCATTCTGGGTATGGATGAATTGGCGCCTGAAGATAAGCTGGCTGTAGCTCGCGCTCGTAAAATCCAGCGTTTCTTGTCACAACCTTTCCACGTTGCTGAAGTATTTACCGGCAGCCCAGGCAAGTATGTGACACTGAAAGAAACGATCAAGGGCTTCAAGGGTATTGTTGATGGTGATTATGATCATCTGCCTGAACAAGCGTTCTATATGGTTGGCGGCATCGAAGAAGCAGTCGAAAAAGCCAAGACACTCTAAAAATAGGTGACAGCCATGGCAATGACAGTACACGTCGACGTAGTAAGTGCGGAGGAGTTGATCTTCTCCGGACTTGCTGAAATAGTCATCGTACCCGGAGAAATGGGTGAGCTGGGGATTTATCCTCGCCACACCCCTCTGTTGACTCGTATCAAGCCTGGTTCTGTAAGAATTCGTCGCCCTGACCAGGCCGAAGAAGAGCTGATCTACGTGTCCGGTGGGATGCTTGAAGTTCAACCCGACGTCGTGACCATCCTTTCAGATACCGCCATTCGTGGCAAAGATCTGGATGAGTCGCGTGCGTTGGAAGCGAAGCAGGCCGCCGAAGAAACGATGAAAAATCGTACTTCGGATCTTGATTACGCACAGGCTGAATCAGAACTGGCGCAAGCGATTGCTCAGTTGCATATGATTCATCAGATCCGTAAGCAAGTTGGTCACTAGCAGCAAGTCTTGTGGTAAATAAAAAAGCAGCTTCGGCTGCTTTTTTTACGTCCAGAATTTATAAGAAAATTCTGGGTGATAACATCATAAAGTCTTAGGGGCAGTTGACAGTAATCGTTTGGTATAATCGAAAAAAAATTAAGGCATCCTATGTCATCTCTCAACATTGTAATTCTCGCAGCCGGAAAGGGCACGCGCATGTACTCGGACAAACCAAAAGTCCTTCATGCGCTGGCTGGAAAATCGCTGGTAGGTCGCGTACTTGAATGCGCACAGACGCTCGCCCCACAAAATATCATTGTGATTTACGGGCATGGCGGTGAGGCCGTACCGGCAGCGCTTAAGAATAGGGGCGCCGAATTTGCGTTACAAGAACCTCAGTTGGGGACAGGGCACGCCGTGCAACAGGCGATGCCACTCTTAAATGATGAGAGTCAAACACTGGTTCTATATGGTGATGTGCCACTGATTCAGCATTCGACTTTACATCAGATGCGACAGGCGGGTTCAGGGCTGACGCTGCTGACGGTCAATATGGATAATCCCGCAGGATACGGTCGAATTGTGCGCAATGAGCAGGGGGCGGTCACGGCGATTGTCGAGCAAAAGGATGCAACTGAGGATCAACTGCTTATCCGCGAAGTGAATACCGGCATTCTGCTCGCGCCAACCCGCGATCTGAGAAGGTGGCTGGCTGCATTGCGCACCGATAATGCACAGGGCGAATACTATCTGACCGATATCGTGGGCATGGCTGTTGCCGATGGGGTTGCTGTGCACACGACACAACCCGGTTTTGATTGGGAAGTGCACGGCGTTAACAGCAAGTCGCAATTGGCAGTTTTAGAGCGCACCTGGCAGCAGGTTGAGGCGCAGCGTCTACTGGCTCACGGCGTCACGCTGGCCGATCCTGCAAGACTGGATGTTCGGGGTACGCTCGTCTGCGGTCGCGACGTTGAAATTGATGTCGGATGTCTCTTCGAAGGAGCCGTCAATTTGGGCAGCAACGTGCAGATCGGCGCCTATTGCATCATTAAAAACGCCAATATCGCTGATGGCACGCAGGTCGCGCCCTACAGTCATATCGATTCAAGCACGGTTGGCGCAGACTGCCGTATTGGCCCCTATGCGCGCATCCGCCCCGGCTCAACGCTGCATGCTGAGGTTCACGTTGGCAATTTTGTCGAGATTAAAAATAGTGAAATTGACAAGGGCAGCAAAGCCAATCATTTAAGCTATATTGGTGACACAAATATTGGTCAGAGGGTCAACATCGGGGCGGGAACCATTACCTGCAATTACGATGGCGCGAACAAATTCCGTACAATCATCGAAGACGATGTGTTCATCGGCTCAGACACGCAGCTGGTTGCGCCCGTCACGATCGCGAAAGGCTCAACCATCGGTGCCGGGTCAACGATTACGCGCAATACTCCGGAGGGTGAACTGACCCTGTCGCGCAGCAAACAATTATCCATTCCAGGCTGGAGTCGTCCGGTCAAAAACAAACCGGTGAGTAGTTAGTGGCTAATGGCGAATATGGCTGCCGATTGACCACTTTCAACTTACCACCAACAATTTACCGGGTTATATATTATGTGTGGAATCGTAGGCGCAGTAGCACAACGTAATGTTGTTCCAATTTTGCTCGAAGGATTGCAACGGCTTGAATATCGCGGGTACGACTCCGCAGGGCTGGTTGTTGTTCGCGAGGGTGAATTGGAGCGCGTACGCAGCACGGGTCGGGTTGCTGAACTGACCGAGCGCAGTGTCAATACGGCGGGAACGCTGGGTATCGCACATACGCGATGGGCAACGCATGGCGTACCGAGCGAGAGAAATGCACACCCGCATGTCAGCAAGAGTCTCATCGGCGTAGTTCACAACGGCATTATCGAAAACTATGAGTCTTTAAGAACACGCTTGACGGCGGCAGGTTACGAATTTACTTCGGATACGGACACGGAAGTGATCGCGCATCTGGTGCACAGTCACTATGTGACAGGCGTGTCGCTGCTGGAAGCTGTGCGCGCATCGCTGACGGAACTTGTTGGTGCCTATGCGATCGGCGTTGTGGCGGCCGATAATCCGGACCAGTTGATCTGTTCGCGTCGCGGCAGCCCGTTACTGATGGGGATAGGGATCGGTGAGAACTTCATCGCATCCGATGTATCCGCGCTACTGCCGGTCACGAGCAAGGTGATCTATCTCGAAGAGGGGGACGTCGTCGAAATCGAGCGGCTGAGCTACCGGATCTATAATGCGGCTGGCGCACTTATCGAGCGCCCGGTGCAAATCAGCGAGATCAGCAATGAAAGCGTCTCGCTGGGCAATTATCGCCACTATATGCAGAAGGAAATTCACGAACAGCCGCAGGCCATCGCGGATACGCTCGAGTCCGTCTGCAACAGCCAGTCTATCGTGCCCGGCATCTTTGGCGCAGAAGCCGCCGCTTCATTTGCCCAAATCGACAGCATTTTGATTCTTGCCTGTGGAACAAGCTATCACGCGGGTCTCGTCGCGCGCTACTGGCTCGAAGAGATCGCCGGTATTCAATGTACCGTCGAAATCGCCAGTGAATATCGTTACCGCACCAGTGTCCCGAATCCTAAGACGTTGGTGGTGGTGTTGTCTCAATCGGGCGAGACAGCGGATACGCAAGCGGCTTTGAATCATGCGATCGCACTGGGACATCACCATACGCTGGCCATTTGCAATGTGCCGGAAAGCGCGCTGGTTCGTCTTGCAAAGTTGCGTTTCCTGACGCGCGCGGGGCCCGAAATCGGTGTCGCATCGACTAAAGCATTTATCACGCAACTGGTGGCTTTATTCCTGTTGACGCTGGTGCTAGCTAAACAGCGCAATCGCCTGACTCCTGAGTCCGAGCAGGAGCATTTGCATGCGTTACGCCATTTGCCTGCTGCGACGCAAAAGGTACTCAATCTGGAGCCTAAGATTGCCAAACTTGCCGAACAGTTCGCCAATAAGCATCACGCCTTATTTTTAGGGCGTGGCTTGCATTATCCGATCGCGCTGGAAGGTGCGTTGAAGCTGAAAGAAATTTCCTATATTCATGCTGAGGCTTATCCCGCCGGTGAACTCAAGCACGGACCGCTGGCGCTGGTCGATAAGGACATGCCGGTCATTTCGGTCGCGCCTAACGATGTGCTGCTGGAAAAACTCAAATCGAATCTGCATGAAGTGCGTGCGCGTGGCGGCGAGCTGTACGTGTTCGCCGATGCGGATACGCATATTCGAGAAGAGGATGGCGTGCACATCATGCAAATGCCCGAACACGCAGGCTATCTGAGTCCGATTTTGCACACGATACCGCTGCAGCTACTGGCTTATTATGTTGCGTTGCAAAAGGGCACTGACGTTGATAAACCGCGCAATCTGGCAAAGTCGGTGACGGTCGAATAAATTTCGTTTGCGGAATACCAACTTATTCTGCGCAATTAAAGTCGTAAATAGGTTATTAAAGTCGTAAATAGGATATTAAAGTCGTAAATTGAAGGGGGGGGGTGAATTTCATAGCTGGTGTTTGCCGGCCACTGAAGTTTGCCCCCTTCGTGCCGTTTAGCCGGAGCGTTGAAGAAGTCAGCTATTCGGCCATAAGAGACACTGATGAATTGCTGAAATAGCTGATTGATTGTTCTGAATGGTTGTCCGCTTCACTTTTAACAGCGGTCGTTCAAAACTAAGAATCGGGGGCGATTCAAACCATACAAGGGATTAATCACACAACGAACTTAAGTCTCAACCTTTCCCTGCCAACCATTCTCCAAACCTTCGTGCCGGGTGCCCGAGAGACAGCGTATCGCGCCAGATTACATAAAGTTCTTTACGCAGATTACCGCCTTCGAGTGCAATGGGAACCAAGGTGCCGGATTGGACCTCCTCGGACACAGTGCCAACCAGTACGATCGACACTCCCAGCCCCGCTTTCACCCACTGCTTCACAGCATCGGTAGATCCCAGTTGCATACCGACAGACAAGCCACTCTCCCCGCTTCCAAAGTAATCAGTAAGTATCCGACCTGTTCCCGTACCCGGCTCGCCGCCGAGCAGGGGAACACCCATCAGGTCCCCGTGAGAAAGGCTATGTTTATCGGCCCAAGGGTGACTCGGCGGAACGATAACGACCAGTTCTTCCTGCCGCCACGGGCGAGCTTCGTAACCCTCGCGACCGTCCCACCATTCCATTACAGCGACGTCGATATCTCCCGAATCAAGTTGCTGCGCAATGGACGGATTCTTGTCTATGCGGACATCCAGTTGTGTTTTCGGTGTTTCCTGCAGGTCCAGAAAATCCTTCACATACCCAGACAGTAGATAAATACCTATATTGCTGCTCGCCCCGATGACTACAGGCTTGCTCAGGAAGATGCCGGCGGCATTCGTGCTCAGTCTCAGCAGATTCTCAGCATAGGGCTTGAACGCCATCCCTTCCGTCGTCAGACGGCAACCCGCAGCATCCCGCTCGATCAGTCGTGCCCCGAGTTGCATCTCGAGCTTCTGCATCTGTTGCGATATCGCGCCCTGGGAAAGACTTCTTTCTCGCGCACCGGCGCGGAAGCTGCCATGTCGGAAGATGGCGAGAAAGCTCGCCACCTGATCTAGGTTCAAGGTACTCAGACCGCCACCTTGTCCAGCGGATGGTTGATCGCCCCTTGCGGAATCTGCCCTTTGAGCACTTGCAGAATATTGGTCGCAGCTTCCATCTCGATTGCCAACCGCACCGTATCCACGGCAGAGCCAATGTGAGGTGTGAAAAGCGTAAGCTCCGTGTTGGACAACAGGCGTTCAGAAATAGATTCTGGACGGTCCGGTCGCATCCATTCTTCCAGTTCGAACACGTCAGCTGCATAGCCCGCCAGCTTGCCGGAATCGAGAGCATCGGCTACTGCTTTCTCATCGACCACCGAGCCACGGCAGGTATTCACCAGATAGGCTCCTGGCTTCATAATCGACAGTGATGCCGCATTGATCATATGCAACGTATCTTGCGTGTAGGGCACCATGGGCACCACATAGTCGCTCTCGGCCAACAACTGCACCAACCCCACCTTGCGCAACCCCAAGCGCGCCTCGAGCTCAGGTGGCAACGGTTGCGGGTCGGTGTAGAGCAGTTCCATCTCGTAACCCTGCAGGCGAGCGGCTATAGCGCGACCGACCGCGCCCATGCCGATGATGCCAAGTGTGCGACCTGTCAAGCCTGCGCCATACAGCATAGGACGCCATCCAGTGAATTGTCCTGAACGCACGAAGCGGTCGCCCTGCAGGACTTTACGCGTCAGGCCGATCAACAGCCCAACGGTCAGTTCTGCGGTCGGGATGGTCAGCAGGTCGGGGACGTTGGTTATGCGGACCCCTCGGCGTGTACAGGCCGCCACATCATAGTTGTCATATCCCTTGAGCGCGCAGGCGACCAATCGCAATTGCGGACATTCTGCGAGGAACGCGTCATCTATGCTGTCCGGCATGAAGGTCATGACCGCGACCGCATCACTGCACCGCTTGATTATCTCTTCGCGACTCAGCCGCTCACGCGTTTCGTTGGCAACAACATCGCAATGAGGTCTAAGCATGTCCAGTGTCTGCGGATGCACCCAACTGGTAATGACGATTTTCGGTTTCATCTTGTCTCCAATTATTTAAAACGTTTCCTGAGATATCCGCTGAAAGCATCCACGAGCGTAACCATGACCAAGATCACAAGCAATATTGCTGACACATCTTGGTATTGCATGATGCGCAAGGACCCCATCAGTTCGAAGCCTATCCCTCCCGCCCCAACCATTCCCATCACCGTGGATGCACGGAAGTTGTATTCCCATCGGTAGATGGATGTGTCGGCGAGCTGCGGTAGCACTTGCGGCAATACCCCATGTAGCAATACCTGTAGCGGCGACGCACCTGCTGCACGTGCTGCTTCTATCGGTGCTGGATCGGCATGCTCAATCGCTTCGGCGAAGAATTTGCCAACCATGCCGATCGAATGAAGACCAAGTGCAAGTACGCCGGGCAGTGCGCCGAAGCCGACTGCCGCCACGAAGATGATGCCAAGTATCAACTCTGGTATGGAACGCAAGGTATTCAACAAGCCGCGCGCCATTTGATAGACCAGCGGATGCGGAGAAGTGTTCTGTGCAGCCAGAAAAGCCAGCGGCAGCGAGAAAGCAACCGCCAGCGCAGTGCCCGCAATACTCATGGCCAGCGTGTCCAACAGCGGCTTCCACCAGTTGGCGACCTCATTGAAGTTCGGCGGCATCATTTCGCCGACCAGACTGAACAGGCTCGGCACACCTTCCGAGAGACGCTCTGCATCGAATAGACCGACGTAGTGCGCACATATCAGGATGACCAGCATGGCTGCGCCGAAGCGCAGCGCGTTGTACATCCAGTCGCGCTGAGCTTCGTCGAGCAGTTGGTCGTATTGACTGTTATGGTCGCTCATATACTGTTTTCGATTAGAACTTGGACAAATCTATCTTCAGCAGATGACCCAAATCGCGCACGACATCGTAGTGCTTGTCGGTAATCACGTCGAAGCCGTCCGCCTTGAAGGGTTTGAGGATGGCCGGATCCTTGATGTCCAAGAACGCCTGGCGAATCTTCTCCTTCAACTCTGGTTTGAGATTGGAGCGCATGGTCCACGGATATTGCGGGAACGGTTTGGAATACTCGAGCACTTTTACCTTGTTGCCATCGATGATTTTGCGCTCGACCAGCGACTCGAAGATTGGACGGCTCAGACCACCGGCCTGTGCATGACCATTCTGCACGGCCATTGCGACAGCATCATGCGAACCGACGAAATGCTCGTTATAGTCGCTGCCAGCAAGTAAGCCCTTCTCGGCCAGCACGGACTTGGGAATCAGATGGCTAGAGGTGGAAGCTTTATCGCCATATGCCATGTTCTTGCCCTTGATGTCCTCAATCTTATTGACACCAGCCTCGACGTTTCCGATGACTGCGGATTGATAGGTCGTGCTCCCCTTGCTCTTGAGCGCAACGAATGGCTCGATATTGCTCTTCTGACGGGCCAGCACATAGGAGAGCGGGCCAAAATAGGCCAGATCAAGACGACCGTGGCGCATCGCCTCAATCATCGACGAGTAGTCTGTGGTGACGATCAGTTCGATCTTCTTGCCCAGCGTCACCTCAAGATATTCCTTCAGCGCCTGGTTGTTCTTGATGATGGTGCCGGCGTTCTCGTCCGGCAGCAGAGCCACCTTGAGAGTATCCGGATCGGCTTTGGGCGCGGCCTGTGCTCCGAACGGAACGGACAGCGCGGCAAGCAGGGTAAGCAGTTTTAGCATTCGTTTCATGATTCACTCCTCGTTGATGGCTAGTTGGGTAAATGAAGGTAAAGGGGGCACGGGTATTTCTTCTCGGCCACTGGTTGGCGCCTGATCGTAGATATCCTGCAACAGGGCGTCACTCAGTTCGTTCGGTGAGCCGTCGTAGACGACCCGACCATGTGCGATGGCAATGATCCGGTCGGCGAATTCACGCGCCAGATCGACTTGATGAAGACTCACCACTGTCGTGATGCCATCTTCAAGGCAAATATGCTTCAGTTGCGACAACACACGACGCGAAGTTGCCGGATCTAGGCTGGCAACAGGTTCGTCCGCCAGCATCAAACGTGGCTGCTGCGCCAATGCACGCGCGATACCAACACGCTGCAGTTGACCTCCGCTCAAACGGTCAACCCGCTCGGTGGCCTTTTCCAGCAAACCAACACGCTCCAGACATTCAAGCGCGATATGCTGTTCAGCACGGGGCAATGGGAACATGGAACGCAGGGTGGTGTGATAGCCGATACGGCCAAGAAGTACGTTCTGTAGCGCCGTATGTCGCCGGATTAGCTGATGCTGCTGGAAGATCATGCCGGTACGACGCCGGTGTAGTCTGAGGGCTGCAGCAGTGTCGACAACCCCAACATCTTGAACATGAATAGAACCCGTTGTCGGACGAGTAAGCATATTGAGACAGCGAAGCAACGTCGACTTACCCGCGCCCGAAGCGCCAAGCAGGACATTAAATTCACCGCGCTTGAAACTCAGCGAGGTCGGATGCAGCCCGATCGCATCGGCTCCATACCTGACGGATACATTTTTGAGTTCGATCACAAGTCACCCCCACAAGCCTTGATGACGATTCATATTTCGAATCGTCTCGCCATTAAGTTAAGAATTTCTAAACAGTGCGAATGCTAGGAGATGAAAGTGACAGAGAGATTACGGAGAGATGAATTATTTTGTCTGCCTTCTAGAAGACGAATTACGAAGGCGGGCCATTGAGGGAAAGAAGGCCACTGAGCATCCGCCATCAGGAAATCTATATGACTGCTTGGGGTTAGCAAGCTACGGCCAAGCATCATCAAACTCTTAGTTTTGAACGACCGCTGTCAGGAGTGAAGCGGACCACCCTTTAGAATTCTCAAGCAGCCTTCTCAGCAATTCCCCAGCGTCTCTTATGGCCGATAACCGGGCGCTCATGTCAATCTTCTGGAGTGAAAGGTGTGACTTATTTCAATAAATCTATTAGTTCGACTCCGACGGCATTGGCAAGACATTCCATGTTATCGATTGAAATATTTCTCTCGCCACGCTCCACTGAGCCTACGTAAGTTCGGTGCAAACCGGATTCTTCAGCTAGATCTTCCTGTGACCACTCGCGTCTGAGCCTAGCTTCTCTAAGGTTTTTTGAAAACCTGAGTCGCGCTGATATTTTCTGTTTGGTAGTCATGAAGGTACATATCGTTGATATGCAGGATGATGCATAACTTGACGACTTTAGGTCGACAGACTATAAGTAGCTATTGATGCGAGAGTAACAATCAAAATATTCAGGTTAAAAATTGAGTGCGTTCTTAGGGGGCTGAATGGCTAAAACAGATATAAATATAAGCGGGAAAGTTTTGCTGTCTATGGCTGCAACTTTTCTTGGGACCCTGCTCATCTTTTGGGCTACCGGTCAAAATGAAAGAGCCTTCAACCCGACCTTAACCAAAATTACTTTGACAACAGCTGGTTGTGAGTATGTCCAACGTCAAACGGGGTTGCCTGAAAAACCTGTTGGAAATATTGGATCATGCGAGGTAGATGCCAGCTTTACACAATATCGCCTTAGTAGTGGCGGTACGATTTTTTATGGCAATGATGATAGTGAGTCGCTGGATATCTCAGAGAGTCAGGTTGTCGGAACGATTAAGTTGCCTGAAATACCAAATAAACCGTGGACCCACAACCAAAAGGTGTCAGTCTGGCAATTGGCACTTTCATATATTTTTACGCTATCGAACTTTATTTTCATCGTTGTTCAACTTAATAAAACAAAGAGTAAAAGTGAAAATTGATCTGACGACCGGCTTTATCTTGATGGGTGCCATCATTTCAGCAGGGGCAATTGGAATGTGTGCTTTTGCAATCTGGCTGTATCACAAAGATGGTGGCACACGATCAACAAAAATTATTTTTCGGGATGCGCTTACTGTTTACTTTGCGCCGTTAACATCAATCTGGAAATGGATGGGGAGGTAAATTTCATGCTTGCCAGCTTTATAAAAGGGTTTTATCAGGGTGTGATGGACTTCAGGCGCATTTATGTCGGATATTTTGCACCGATAATTGCCGTATTTAGGCTGGTTAAAAAACGCTCATGGAATTATTTACGCCAAATTCGTGTTGCATATCGTTATGCGTTTTGGGGCGTGAAGGTTCGGGGCCGAGTGTGATTTTACATACTGCGCAGATAAGTTGAATAGTCCCGGTCAGCTTTTCGAATCGTCACCGTTGCTTAACTGGCTGCCTGATGAGACATTTTTCAGCTGGGTCAGTCGAAATCATCGCTTGTGGGGGCATGATGCAGATTGGCGGACGAGCCAGTTGCTCTTTGGCTCGCGGCAGGCCGGAATTCATCACGACTTGCCAAATGGCCTTGGCATTTTTTCTGAAAGAACTGCTAATCAACTTGGAACTGCCGAGGCAATTGCGCGCGAGCGAACCCTGCTCAGATACTACGGTAGATTTTTATCGCCCGGAGATGAGCAAGAGGCCGTACTGGCATTGTCCGGCAATAGTGTTGCACATTTGAAATTTCGGCTAGGGTTGCTGACCAGCCGGTTTCGCGCGCATCATCCCCTCAAAGCCTGTACCGCATGTATGGCGATGGATGTCCAGGAACATGGCTGGGCATACTGGCACTTGCAGCACCAATATCCCGGGGTATGGTGGTGCAATACCCACGGCATTCCTTTACGGGAATCACTACTCAAATCTACCGGGGTTGATCGATTCTTGTGGCATCTTCCCTGTCTTGATTCACTGCGTGAGTTGCCGTCAGAAATTAGCCATCCGACAGAGGCAATGCTAACAAGTTTGTCCTCTCTGGCTAAAACAGCAATTGAGCTGGTTGCTGGAACACGCCCTTGTGAGCTTGAGCCCGATTATCTGTATCGCGCCTACCGTGCAGAATTAACGCAACGAGGCTGGGTGACGGAGGGCGGAAGTCTTCGTCTCTCAATCATCGCGGCCAACTTTCTGGAATATGCACGGCAGACTCGTTTGATTCCTGAGTTGGGCGCATTTCCCGCAACTATTCAGGAATCAATGGCGCAAATTGGCCGACTGCTGCGGCCTATGCGTAGTGGGGCGCATCCTCTCCGGCACATTTTAATTATTGATTGGCTGTTTGGTGATGCGGACTCACTCCTTCGTTTGTATCGAGCATTGCCCCGAGATTTGGCCCCTGCGGCTGATGATACAAAGTCTGAAAACGCCTGCATGAATGAAGGCGATAAATTTGCCGAGCTTAGTGTCAAGCTAATCCAGTTAATGAAAACGGAGGGGAAGTCGGCGCGTGCCACTGCACAGCAGCTAGGGGTGGATACAGCAACCGTCATGGTCTGGGCTGCAAAATGTGGCATCAAAGTATCGAGGCGACCTAAGATTTTGAAGGAAGAGATCCGAGCATTACTGATCGCAAGCCTTCGTGGCGGTATGGATAAGGCTGAGGCCGCTAAAACCTATGGTATCTCAATCGTCACGGTTACTCAGGTGTTGCGCAGTGAGATCGGTCTGCATGAGGCATGGAAACAATGTCGGCAGGGGCATGAGAGAGAAAAAGCGCGAAAGGGATGGCGCGTGCTGATGGCAGAGCATGGGAATATTGGAATCAAACTGCTCCGTAGCCTGAATCCCGCTGTCTATGCCTGGCTCTACCGTAATGACCGGCCCTGGTTACAGCAAAATCTACCTATACGTGGCGTGAGTAATCCCTCGGTAGGTGGTGCGAGAATTGATTGGGATCAGCGCGATATTGCACTTAGCGGGGCGGTGGAGGCGGCGGCGCTGGCTATCAGTTCGACAAATGGGCGATCTGCTATCCAGTTATGGCAGCTCTATCAGCAAGTGCCGGAGCTAAAAGCCAAGCTCTCGGTGTTGGATCGGTTGCCACTGACACAGCGGGTCATTGAGCGCGCACTGAATCGGCGGTCAGCCAAATCGCAAGCAGATGACTTATTGACCTGAAGTTCGGGCTATATTTTTTTACGCTTGATATGCATTTATTCATTGTGATATTCTTAATGCATGATAACTCCAGATTTAAAATCACGCGCAATGCGTGCAGCCCATACATGCCGGTTGCACGGCATCACGCAGGCAGAAATTGCTGAGGCCGTTGGTGCCAGCCAGCCTCAGGTTAGCCGCATTCTGAAAGCGCAGGGACTTCGGGCATCAAGGCTCTTTGAGGAAGTCTGTCTGTATGTGGAGCATTTTGAGGGTGGTGTGACGGATGATGCCGTTCGTGCCAATGAGGAGTTGATTGGTGCGTTGAAAATGACTTGGGATGGATCAGCCTCACATGCGAAAGCCCTGTCTGCTGTGATCAGGTCGCTTGCCGTACTGGGATCGCCGCGAGATTCAATGCCGACAACGCCGGTAGGGGAGGGCGGATGCTGATCAGACCTTCTCCCTATCCAGAAGAATTGGATCGAGGCTATCTGGGGCGCGTGATGCGGGAAAATGGAAAGGCCACTGAAAAAGATGCCGTGACATTAATGGGCATTTGGGCCGGTGTCGCCGATAAAACTCGGCGAGAAGTATCGTGCTTGGAGTTGCTCAGCAAAGTCGCGGGTAGTGAACTGTCCATGTTCGTGAAACAGCATACAACACTTCCATTTCGGCGCGGGATTACGTCATACCATCCTGATTTGCCACATGGAGGTGAGCAACAGCGCTCTATGCTGTGGACAACGGGTATGCAGTTGGCCAGAACAGGGGCATATTTTTGTGCAGAGTGTGTACATGAAGATCAGGGATTTCATGGGCAGAGCTATTGGCGGCGGGAACATCAGATACCAGGAATGCTGTGGTGTTCGAAGCATGCAACACCGCTAAAATATACCAAGCATGAGTCTGCCTTTCTGTTGTCGCCAGCTGCGCAGTTCCCGCATTGCGTAACTGTTGATGAGAAATGGGTAAAACAGGCGTTTAACAATAAGGCGATACAGCGTTACAACGAGATTTGTTGCAACCTATTGGATACGCGGAAACCCTATGACGTGAAATATGTGTCAGAAGTTTTGAAGGAGAAGGCATCTGAGCGTGGTTATCAGACACATGGTGGCAAAGTTAAATCTCCTCTTTTAAGTGATGACGTTATTCATGCTTTTGGGCGGAAATGGTTGGCCACGGTGTTGCCCGCACTTGCGGATAAGCCTGAAGGGAGCTATCTGAGCCAGATGGATGGGGTGCTGCATTTGAAGACTTCCGCATCTTCTACCAGTGTCTATGTCCTAGCCTTAGCAGTTCTATATGAATCCGTGGATATGGCCTTGAATGCGCTAGAGTCATCATCATCTGTTATGATTACAAGGACTCGTCAACCGTCACCTCAATTCACTCGTGATGAATTACTTGAGGCGTATATTCAAGGGCGGGGGAATTATCCTATCATTGCGGCAAGCTTGTCGGTCAGCACCCCGACCATTACGTTCAAGCTGGCGGCCGTCGGGCTTCCTAATCTGGCTAAACAGACGATATTCAGGGCAGCGTTAGCGTTTTATGTTGATAAGCAATCGGTACAAGCTAGTACTGAAAAGGGAAATATCAGCGTAGCGGCGATGGAAGAGTTGATCCGCAATGCCGGATGTGATTTGACTCGCGCCCTTCAAGCCATGCAGCGGCCAGTAGGGCGGGGGACGGGGGTTCGCCGTGCCAGGCAACTTACGCCGGGCGAAGCAAGTTCGGCTACGGGCCCGGTGGCCACTAAGTTCAGTCCAAGACTTCGTCCTGAACAGCTTCGGGCGCAGGAGCTTCGCGCAAGAGCCGAAGAAGCATGCCTAGCTTAGCGTTGAAATAGCCATCTCACGCCACAGCTTGCTCGACCAGCACATCAGCCAGCTTCTGCTGCAATCGGCTGGCATCCGTGATGCGGGATTTCAATTGATCGCACAACCCCATCAACTCATCGACCTTGGCGATAATGCGGTGCTGCTCGGCTAATGGCGGCATTGCGTACAAGTAATTACGTATTATTCCTAGTGATACAAAAGACTGCACAGCACCTGTAGATTGCTCGCGCATAGCAACCGCTGCAATAAGTAAATATTTCAGCAGGTAATTCATATCACAGATATTGTTTGAATATGGCTTAAACAACGCCATGTTCTTAATACTAAAATCAGTATCGATATTTACAATAACGGGGTTACCTATGCTCCCAATCATTGCAAATAAAATATCGCCTCTCTTAACAGCTGACCTATCTTTTATTTTCAAATGATCCGCTTCAGAAATATATTTAATATCAGAGAAGTCGAGAATTCCAGTTGAAATGTTTTTACTTGTTATAAGCGGGAAACCAATATCACAATATTTTGGAGTATCGTGCGTCCCATCTCTAACATCGAAAACCTCTTGCAGCTTTACCCACTGCCACGTATTTGGCAGCTCGAACGGTTTTTCATCATCCGTAATCGGCGGCAAAGGCTTGTCTTTCTTCATCTTACCTTCGGCAATCAGCTTGACCTTTTCAGCATGAATGCGTTTGAGCAGTTCGCTGGCGGGTTCTTCGTTTACATCTTGCGGGACGAGTTTGCCCATCACAGCCAATTGCAGCAGGGTTTGCTTGAGCGCGTCGATGCTGGCGTCCGTTGTGAACAGCGTATCGAAATACGCAGCGATGCGCTGCCAGTTGGCGCTAAAGTCTTCTGCGCTTTGCGACTGTGTGAGCGTGCCGAGCAGGTGGCTCACCAGTTTTTCGTGCGCGTCGGCGGCGTTGCTGTGCTGATTTTCCAACTGGTCGCACAGCGCCATCAACTCATCAACTTTCGCGGCGATTCGGTGCTGCTCGGCCAGAGGCGGCAAATACACAACAATCTTTTCCATCTTTTCTTTGGTCATGTGTATCATCATCACACCATGACCAGCTGCCTTTATTTTCTGTGTCTGCTCAAGTAGAAAAGTATAAAGATAACGCTTGTAAAGAAGATCGCCACCGTACAAATCAAGCTTCCATATGTGATAGTGATATATCGCCTTGTCACCATCCCAAATAAACGGCCCAAACGATGCTGACCATGCAAACAATAAGTCACCCTTATTACAGTATTTATCCTCTTCCAAAATAAGATCTGAGTAATACCAATGCTCAGAAGTAAATAAATTACCGACCCGAAGTACTGGGGTTCCTGCGTCAATCAACTCTTCTTTTTTATATGCTCGCCCATTCAGCACATTAACAAGGTCAGCGAATCGAACCCACTCCCACCCCTTAGGCAGCTCAAACGGCTTTTCATCTTCAGTTATCGCCGCCAGCGGTTTATCTTTCTTAATATTACCTTCGGCAATCAGCTTCGCCTTTTCCGCCTGTATGCGTTTGAGCAGTTCGCTGGCGGGTTCGTCATTCACATCCTGCGGCACCAACTTGCCGCGTACCGCCAGTTCCAGAATCAGCTCACGCAGTTTCTTGATGCCATACACGCTGCCCGCATTGCCGGACGCACGACCACGACCCGATTTCTTCTCAGTCTCCGCTGCCGTCCAGATATCGATATGATCGGTCAACAGTTGCTGAATGGCACTCATGCCTGCACCTCGCGATTCAGCGCCTCTCCCAGTATGGTTTTCAACTGGTTACGCAATGCGGCGATGTCAGACTGCATGGCGGCGTACTGCGCCAGCAACACATCAGGATCGTGAATTTCCTGCTCGCCCACATGCGGGTTCTTGCAATCTAGGTTGTAATTGCGTGCCTTGATATCGTCCAGACTGACTTTCCACGCCTGTTCATTTTCGACGCGATGCGCAAAACCATCGGATTCCACACCCCACCATGCCGCCTCAACATCAAATTCCTCGATTTTCATCGGTTTGGTTTTGTTGTAGCTCTTCACGCCTGCCGGATACGGATGCTCATAGAACCAGATGTGCTGCGTCGGCGCACCCTTGCTGAAAAACAGTAGATTGGTCTTGATGCCGGTGTAGGGCGCGAACACGCCATTGGGCAGACGCACGATGGTGTGCAAATTGCACTCTTCCAGCAGCTTTTCCTTAATGCGGGTCTTGATGCCTTCGCCGAACAGAAAACCATCCGGCAGAACGAGAGCTGCACGACCACCGGCTTTGAGCAACTGCATGATCAGTACCAGAAACAGGTCGGCAGTTTCACGGGTACGAAAGGCTGCCGGGAAGTTGGTTTCGATGCCGTCCTCTTCCATGCCACCGAACGGCGGATTGGTGACGACCACATCGACACGCTCTTTCGGCGTCCAGCTGATCAGCGGGCGTGCCAGTGTGTTGTCGTGGCGGATATTGCTCGGCACATCGATGCCGTGCAGGATCATGTTGGTGGTACACAGCAAATGCGGCATCGGCTTCTTCTCGATACCGAAGATGCTGGCCTGCAATGCAGCTTCATCGTCCACCGTTTTCACATCCTGACGGCGGATATGCTCAATCGAGCAGGACAGAAAACCGCCAGTGCCGCAGGCCGGATCCATCACCTTTTCACCCAAACGCGGATTGGTCATGCGCACCATGAATTCGGTGACGGCGCGCGGTGTGTAAAACTCACCTGCATTACCCGCCGCCTGCAAGTCGCGCAGCAACTGTTCGTACATATCGCCGAACAGATGACGCTCCTGCGCCTTGTTGAAATCCACGCCCTCCTGAATCTTGTTAACTACCTGACGGATCAGCTGACCGGACTTCATGTAGTTATAGGCGCCCTCAAACACCGAACGAATCACATAGGCACGCTGATCGCCGCCACGGGCTTCCAGTTGCTGCAAGGCAGGAAACATCTCGTTATCCAAAAACTGCTTGAGCGCCTCGCCGGTCATGCCCTCAGGGTTGGCCGCCCAGTTGCGCCAGCGATAGGCTTCAGGCAGAGGCGACTGGTAATTGTCCTGCAACAGCTCCCACTCGCTTTCACGGTCATCGAAGATTTTCAGAAACAGCATCCAGACCAGCTGGCTCAAACGCTGTGCGTCGCCATCGACACCCACGTCTTTGCGCATGATGTCTTGAATGGATTTAATAGTCGAAGAAATACTCATAATTTACAATGTGTTATCTTGCGCTCTTGTCGCGTGCGTTTAGTTTTAAATCAGGCGTAGAGATGTTCTTCCAGCTCATGAAGGGCTGCCATATAGGCGGGTTTGCCACCAAAGGCTGACACCAGCTCACTGGCTGTACCCATATTTTTGAACGGGTCGAGCGTGAGGATTTTGATGTCTTCGATATTTTGTATGCCGGTATCAGCATATTTTTCCAGCAGGGTTTCCAGAACGCGGCGTGCCTGCTCGCCGTATTTGGTAAAGTAATTGCGTTTCTTGACTTGTTCTGCGCGTTCACGGCGCGTCAATGGCGGCTGGTCGAAAGCGACGTGACAGATCAGATCGAAGGCATCGAAATCCTTGCCGACCTCATCCGCCAGCGGCTCCAGAAGCAGGCCGTGTTCTTCCAGCTCTTTCAGAATCGCGGCTTTGCGGTCTGCTTTGTTCCAGCTCAACAGAAAATCATTCAGCGACGAATAATCGCGGCGCACAGTGCTGCGGGTGTAATCCTTGAGCGATTCGGTAATCAGCTTGCCATCGGCACTGAGATATTGCACGCGTTCAGACAACACATACACCGTGACGTCGCCGATTACATATTTCACGCGGCCAGTACCCGGCTCGGTGATCGTGCCTCCACCCGTATCATTCGGCGCACCAGCTTCGCTATCATCCCCAGCTGGTGGTTCTTCGGGTGGTACGGGCGGCTGATCCGGTTCCGGTTCATAAATCACAATCGGCGGGCCATCGAACGCCTCGTCGGCGAACAGTTCGGTCGCCTTCTTGAAATCCATGATGGTGAACCAGTATTTGTCGTAGTCCTCGTTGATGCGGGTGCCGCGACCGATCATCTGCTTGAATTCGGTCATCGACTTGATATGCTGATCCAGTACCACCAGCTTGCAAGTTTGCGCATCGACACCGGTCGTCATCAGCTTGGATGTCGTGGCGATCACCGGATAGCGTTCTTCCGGATTGATAAAGTTATCCAGCTCAGCCTTGCCCTCGATCTCATCGCCGGTAATGCGCATCACATATTTGCGGCTTTCCTTCACCCGTTCAGGATTGAGATTGACCAGCGCCTGACGCATGCGTTCGGCGTGATCGATGTCATCACAGAACACGATGGTCTTGGCATAGGGGTCGGTCGCCGTCAGATACTCGGTGATTTTACGGGCGACCAATTCGGTACGCTTTTCCAGCACCAGCGTGCGATCCATGTCGATCTGGTTATAAATCCGGTCTTCAATCATCAGGCCGTTCTTGTCGGCCTGACCTTTATTCGGACGCCAGCCTTGCAGATCCTTGTCGATGTCGATACGCACCACTTTATAGGGCGCCAGAAATCCGTCGTCGATACCTTGCTTCAGCGTGTAGCTGAAAACCGGTTCGCCGAAGTAATAAATACTGGAAACATCACGAGTTTCCTTAGGCGTAGCGGTCAGTCCGATGTGGGTAGCAGAGGAAAAATAGTCGAGAATCACGCGCCAGGCAGAGTCCTCGGATGCGCTGCCGCGATGGCACTCGTCGATTACGATCAGATCGAAGAAGTCCGGCGAGAACTGCTTGTAGATATTCTGATCTTCTTCGCTGCCGGTGACCGCCTGATACAAGGACAGATAAATCTCGTAGCTCTTGTCGATCTCACGTTTGCTGATCTTGGTCATCGCCGCGCCAAGCGGCTTGAAGTCATTGTTCTTGGTCTGATCGACCAGAATGTTGCGGTCGGCCAAAAACAGGATGCGTTTCTTGGTACCCGACTTCCACAGTCGCCAAATGATCTGAAACGCGGTATAGGTTTTGCCGGTACCGGTCGCCATGACCAGCAGAATGCGTTGCTGCTCACGGGCCACAGCTTCGATCGTGTTGTTAATGGCATTCGCCTGATAGTAGCGCGGCGCACGACCCAAACCATCATCGTAATACGGCATTTCAACCGTTTTGAGCGCCTGCTCGGTCGCAATGCCCTTCCATAAGCAATAGCGTTGCCACAGCTCGGCGGGAGATGGGAACTCGTCCAGCCTTAATTCGCGCTCGGTTTGATCCGCCAATCCTGTGCGATCGTGAAACAAAAAACCATTACCGTTGGAACTGAACACGAATGGCACGGCCAGCGTCTCGGCATAGTTCAGCGCCTGCTGCATGCCGGAGCCAACGCCGTGGCTGTTGTCCTTCGCCTCGATGACGGCCAGCGGAATATTGGATTTGTAGTAAAGGATGTAGTCGGCGCGCTTGAGTTCGCCCCGTGTATGCAACTTGCCGCGCACGATGATGCGCCCCTTGGTAAAACTGACTTCCTCACGAATCTGAGTGAACAAATCCCAACCGGCCTGAATGACAGCGGGGGTTATGTATTTAGTGCAGATGTCGCGTTCGGAGAGGCTTTTTTTGTCAGTCATAGGGCGGGAATATCCAGATCATTCGAGCATCGTGCATGCTACCAGTTTTTAAGGTCATCGTAATCTAATCAGAGAGATCCAACCGTAGACCAAAATGTTTCAAAAAAGCCATCATCAAGCGCAATGAGATCCTCATATCTGGACATACGCTTTGGATCCTTACTGCGCAGTGCTGCAATGGCAGGGGCAATGGGAGCCAAATAAGTGGCTGCTGCGCGAATGAAGTCGTCAGTCCTTAAGTCGTCCTCCTCTCTTTCAAACGCGATTCGATGGGCGGCAATCCACAGCGCGATGATGATTCGTGGAACGCCTCCAGTAAGCTCGATGATCAGTGCGGCAAATTCGGAGTTTACTTCCAGACGCTTTTGCACGAATTGATAATTGCCGAGTGGCACCAAAAATACCTTGTAGAACGACGTACTTTCTGCATTTTCAAAAATAGGAAACGGATGATAACCCGAGGATACAACGCGTTCAGTATTGCTTAGCCGCTTGTTTAATGCCCCGATTCCATCTGGAGTGCCCGAGAGCAGCACAGCCATCTGGCAGGTATTGGTCAGTGTTAGAATCCTCTTGAGGCACAGGTCCTCAATGATGCTTAATTCCAATCCTCCTGTTTCATTGGTTCGTTTTTTTCGTTTCTCGAGGCTTTGCAAGCGGAAGAAATTTTGTACTTCATCCAAATGAAGCAGTCCTAAAAAATGGCTGCTTGCGACTTGTTGCCACTCATCCAGCATTTTTGATCCTTCGCGCCGTTCCTTGGCAAGAGCCGCTTCAAATCGCGGAGGGGTACCAGGAGGGAAATGTTTGGCTATCGTCTCATCCCAAGCAATCATTAAGTTTGCAGCCAGATCTGACGCACGACCACTGGCGGGAACATCAATAGATTGCCACACAACTTGCTGATGTTTGCCGACGAAATGTGGGAATGTGTTGTGGGTTATGACCTGTTGAGGGTAGAGGTTTAATCCTCGTAATATGGCTTCAGTTTTGCCTGATCCAGAATGCCCCACGACAGCTGCTGCTGCCGCTGGTGCTCTGGGGGTTTTGTGAAGCAGAGGTTCTCCGCCTATCATTCCCCAAGTTTGAGCAGATTTTGGATCGCGGTAGCGGTAACTCGGTCGGATCATCAAATCAATGGTTTCTACGAGTCGTCCACCCTCCATAGAGGGTATATGAAAATCACGCAAGGTCATCAGTAGATGCATCCTGATGTGCTTCGGCACATTACTGATATTGCGAGGGGGGAATGGTGGTAAATACGTCAGCTTGGCTAAGGCTTGTTGCCGGGACAAAATAGGACCCAAGCCTTGCGTCAGAATATTACCCGCGTAGGGATCAAATGAACTTGAATCAGACATTTGGATCCTCCATGCCGTTCATCGCAGAAAAAACGGAGCTCATCATCTCCATATAGGCTGCATTCGCCTCATCGTTGTTGGAGTTCGATGCTGATTCGGCCTCAGACGCAGGCGCCGATGTTGGCGTGTGTTGAGTGGTGGAGGTTTCAAAGGTACGAGATTCAGTCATGGTCGGTTTGGCACCGCTGTAGCGCGCAAGCGCCTCGTCCGTTAGAATTTTTGCACTTGTAACGATTTCCTCGACCTTGCGTAACGACTGTAAGGCATAAAGTGTTTTGGCGTGTTGCACTTCTGCATTGCTTATCTTACCGTACATAAATGCATCGGCGACCTCGTCAAAAGTTAATTCCGGCGATGCCGTTGAGTAGTCTGAAATATTGAGATCTAGCAGGCCATTGGCGGTCGGATTAGGCACCCATATTTTAGAAACAGATCCCGGGAAGTGATTAGTGCCAATATCCCAGCCACCAAAATTTCTGGCATAGCCCGTCCACTGTTGTTCGTCGACAACGTCTGAGCCATATTGTCTGCCGGCGAACATCACACCGCTACGCGTCACACGGGCCTGTTCAGAGGGAAGTAAGTTTGTGATGAGTTCCGACAGCGGTATGTCGCGACGTACGCCGATTCCCATCTCATGCCCCCAGCGCCATAGGCCTGCAGGGCTTGGGAAAACGCCTGCCGCTTTCATGTGAGCATCCACTCGGTGAGTTCGATCCGCTGTCAGGTTATATTCGGAAAAAATGGTATAGAGATATTGTGTGTAATCACGGACGGTGAGTACCGCCTCATTGGGGTTGAACTTCCGCAGATCAAATTCCTTGCGGCGCATATCGATTGCCCCTGGTACAAACAAGAATTGACGATCTTTTTCTATGCGGTGCAATACTTCAACTAGCCCCTTTAGGTCGGGACGATAGGGAGGGGCATAGCTGAGGCAAGGAATCAGCTTTGCCCCTGTGATGCTGGCTCTCTTAGATAAATATTCGCCTCTGTCGCACATGAGCACGGCACACATCGTTGGTGAAGGGCTGAGTGACATCATTGGTTGATACCCCCAGAGCTCACCGAGAAGTTCGGGTGGAGCCGCAGAGCAAAACAGACTGACCTTGGCAGTATCCCAGCTAGGGCCGGTCAAACATACGTAAAAACCGACTATCGCTGTCGACCATACATCAACAATAATGTACACAATAGGGCGACCAATGATCCAGGCGCGGTTTACCGACGAACGCAGATACATATCACCTATCGTTGAATCAATAGCCCACGTGTGCCCCGGCCCCGCCACGCCCTGCCAATTTTTACCCGCGAGTCCTCTCTTGCTGCGCGCGAAGTGGCCTTTTGTTGTTTTTTCCAGCAGTCGTTGCAGTTTTGAAACTTCTGTTTCTAAGACACGACGAATTTGGCGATTATTTGGATACTCACCAAGTTTGGGATCAATCGCAACGAATTTGTTGCCATCCTGCCTGTATTTTTTGACAAATGAGCTAGCAATAATGAGATTAATTCGCGCCGGCATGTTGGGTTTTGGCGTTGCGATTTTCCTGTCGGCAGTCATAATTAGGCTCCGCCACTCGGCGCTCAGGCCCGGCTGTTGAGGTGGAATAATTTCGCCGTATGCTCTGGCAACACGCTGCTTGGTGGTCTTGGCACCTGCTTTTTGGCGGCCACCCGGATCGCATGGTCTGGCAATACCTTTGGCGCCACATCGATCTCGACGTGGGCGGAGGCTAGACTCGTGGAATCCAAACCTGCAAAGCGCAGAAAATAATTTATAAACAAGCGGTTTGCTGACACCAGAATTGGTGACAGCTTCATTAACGAGGCCACTTATATCTTTGCAGATGAGAATTTGTTCACGCAGATTATCAAAATCAAGAAACGCTTTCATGATTTCGCATCGCCTCTTAAATTGTTCCTCATCAGTTGGTGAAAGCAAAAATGATTCGATCTCAACCTGAATGTGCACAAGTAATTTCTTTTCATCCAACTCTTGAAGCTCAGCGCGATCCGCGCAAATCAATCTACCGACCAGGGGTGCTGGTGGTTTTTTGCGTGTGTTTTTCGTTGAGGTGAGTGCTTTGCGACCGCGGCGAGCTTGATTTTCAGCAAGTGAAGGGTCAAGTCGAACGATGATCGTCTGCCCGCGCTGAATTTCATCCAGCACAACGCGATATAAACCGGCATTCTCGCCAGCCAAAATTTTGAAGACGGCGTTATGCATCAGATCCATGATGACCTCCTGCCTGCGATGGGATTTAATGATAAGAATTCAGCGGCTGAAAGTAGCGTGACAGGGAGATGGGGGCGCCATCCTCGACGTAGATCTAAAGGAATTTTCCCGCACCAGACCGATTGCCAAAAAGTGCGCTTGGCATGATCATCATCGCCAAACCGCGCAGTAAGCTGCTCCAGAATATAGGTCAGTGAATGCCCCTGAAGCTCATGTGTTACAGCGTTTGCGATGCTGAGGTCCCTTTCTGGGACTACACCGCCTAACGCCCAAGGCATCGTGTCTCTCAAACGGAGGGCGACACGTTGATCAAATAATTCCGGTGTTATGAGTAGCCAGGTCACGCCCCGTGCCAGCCAATATTCTCGTTCAATATTCAAGAGCTCTTTTGTCCGCTTTTTTTTCAAATCGGCGCTAGGTTTAAATGCCACAGCTAATAGTTCTAGCTTATTGGCTGGTGTTCGTAATACCAAAATAAAATCGGTTGTCATGACCCATTCAGATGACAGACCTTTCTCATTTGTTTTAGGGTGCTTATATCCGAGGCGTTTTGCAATTTCTAAAGTTCCAGGATGGCGGGATGGAGGCGTGTCAGCACGATGTGCAGCCATTTCGTGCTGACCATCTTCGAGGGATAGTGGGAACTGCTCCGTAAGATCGACCAAGTTTTTCATTGAAACTGCAAAAAACAGGCCTACCCACTCCCCATCGCTTAAAAGTTCCCTTTGTCTACCATGCCACATCTGCAGATGAGAACGTCCGCAGCTGGAAGGGTCGCTGCGACCCACACGATGCCAAGGTATATAGTTCTCAAAAGTTCCTGTGCCACGGCCAATCTTGAAGAAACGGGCTAGGACGGTTGGGGTAAATCGTTTAGTAGTGCGCATGTGAATCTCCATTTTTAGGGACGATCAGTCCCGCGCCGCAAAATGCGGCTGTCAAAAATTAAAAATGGGGGATTGACGAGCATCGAAGATGCTCGTAGACTTTGACCTGCAAGTAGTCAAGTCTGGGTTCCCCCAGATTTATGAATGTAAAAACGCGCAGCCTGCCAGCTGTGCGTTTTTTATTTATAAGTAATTAACTGTTCAATTGTTGTTCTCCTCTTTAGTGATAGTTGGTGGACTTTTGCTAATTTGGCCAAAGCGTTGCATAGCCACTTAATTTAGTTGATGCCTTCACGAACCTAAACTATGAAAAGTTCATCTCCTGATCGCAGCATCTTTCCAACGGACAGATCAGTTCGTTCGTCTTGTCTGGCCGATGGAAGTGTCATGCGTGAGTTTGACAGGCAATTATAAAGGGGCAGATTAGGTCGTTTTATTGCTTGTTATGGTACTTAACTAGAATGCAGATAGCAAGGGCGGAATTTATTCAACACTTTGAATATAAAGTATAAAATATATTTTATACTTTAGCTGCCAAAAACAGAATTTATCCCTTGAATGGTACCTAAATTTAACGTAGGTTCTGGACTAGTATTGGTCAAGAGGGGCTGGTTAGTTTAAGGTATCAAATGTGGCTTATTCACGGCGGTATTTTTTATCTCGATAGTTCCGCGTATGGAACGCAGTAAGGGATGTCGGTTTTGGAAGAGTGAGGGGGTGCAAATAGCTGAACGTCAGCTACACTCAGTCAAGCAGATGGTCAGTGAATAATAAAACTGGCTCGCGTACTGCCGGTAGGTGCCATCAGCAGCCATTGGGTCAACCCTCCAAAGGCACCCGACAAGTAGTTCAGGGTGTATGCTTACGACAATAAAGTTAGGCTCGCTGGCTTGTCACGCTCAATAACCTAAAACATTAAATGAACCATGAAAATCTACTTGAGCAGTGCAGCATTTTATAACCGCGCGCCATTCGATAAGCTCGAATTATGTTTTGAAGAGAATGAAATCGCAGTTTTGACCGCCGTAAATGGGCGAGGAAAAACAACAGTTCTCTCGCACATTGTTGATGCCTTTCATGAGATGGCAAGGCCATTTTTTCAAGGAGGATATAAGGGAAAAGAGAATGATTTTTATCGAATTTCGTCCAGTATTGAAAACCTTGACGGTACTAAATCATCGCTCTCATATTTAAGATTTAAAACATCGGCTGGCGAGTATATCGACTACGCCAATGCAAGAGGAGCATTAACAGAGACTGAATACAACGCTTTCGAATTGCCAAGTAATAAAATTCAATTCCATGAACTGAAAGAGCAGATTGATAGAGTTGGATTTGCAAAGAAAATATCTTCAAACCTTGACCAAAAAAAAGCTGAAGCAATCTTTGCATCAAATGTCCTGACATATTTTCCGTCATACCGATATGAGGCACCTGGTTATCTTAACGATTCTTACAAAGTGGAGCTGGATTTTGCTAAGACGAGCCGATTTTCAGGGAGGCTGAAAAATCCCATTGAAGTAATATCTGGATTGCCTCAACTCGCAAATTGGATCATGGATGTTGTGCTTGACTTAAGTCTTTATAAAGATTCGCATAGTGAAATATTATTCAATAACCTAAATGCAATACTGACCAACACAATTATTTCTAAGGGGTTAGGAACATTGAGATTCGGAATTGGTCAGCGTGGATCAGGTTCTGCTCGAATACAGGTAGTGAAAAACCAATCGGTTCCTGAACAAATATACCCATCAATTTTTAATATTTCATCCGGCGAGTCATCCATGTTATGCATGTTTGGCGAGTTAATTAGACAGGCCGATAATAATACCAATAATATTCAATTTAACGCGATCTCCGGAATTGTCATTATTGATGAAGTTGATAAGCATTTACATATCAAGCTTCAAAAAGAAGTACTTCCACTGCTGTTCTCACTATTTCCAAACGTACAATTCATTGTCAGTTCACATTCACCTTTTTTAAGCATGGGTCTGGCAGAAGTTGCACCAGATCGTGCAAGAATAATTGATCTTGAAACTTTCGGGATTTCTAAAGACCCGACCACAAATGAGCTTTATGCTGAAGTCTATCAAATGATGATTGGCGAAAATGAGAGGTTCAAGGTGTTATATCGCTCACTAGAGGAAAAGCTCAATAGTGGGACAGTGCCTCTTGTTATAACTGAAGGAAAGACGGACATACAACATTTAAGGTCAGCAAAAACACAACTGAACATCCAAGGCTGTGATATCGAGTTCTTCGATATCCCTGGTGACTGGGGGGATTCAAAGTTGAAATTGCTATTGGAGCAGCTATCGAAGGTAGCTCAGTCTAGAAAAATAATCGGTATCTTTGATCGTGATGTTGCAAATATAGTTTCGGATATAGAAAAGGATGAACGGACATATAAGGCCTATGGAAACAATGTATTTGCATTTTGCCTACCTGTTCCTTCTGGACGTGAAAATTACACCAATATTTCAATTGAATTTTTTTACAAAGACAGCGACATTAAGAAAGAAAAAGCCGGGAAGAGGCTATATTTTGACAACGAAGTTGGATTTGAGCAATGTGGCGCAAATAAAAATGACAGGACTCTCTTCCAACGGAATGAGCCAAAGTTATCCATTGAAAACACAAAAAAAATCTTTGATGAAAACGTCGGTGCATTAAATTGGATTCACTCTAAGGCTGTATTCTCTGATTTGATTGAGAATGATCCAGAATTTTCCAAAGATTTTGACTTCTCGAATTTTCAGTTGATATTCACGAGGCTGGAAGATGTAATATCCTCGACAAATAGCATCTAATCACTCATCAGGAAGGGCTGCGACAGCTTTGTAGAAATTCCAATTTCCGTTCTGTCTCGATACCTGAATTCCATGTAAAGACAAGGTTAATATCAGCTATGGTGCTGGAAGCGGACTGTCGATGGGCAGAAATGTGGGTATTTTAGCTTTCAGGAATGTGCTACATTTGGAGCAGTTCAGCGTGAGTGTTGGGCAACAAATTCTTAGGCCGCGTGTTTTTGAAGCGTAATTTACGACTTTACAAAAAAATCCTAAAAATTGAGCACCCTGTACGTCTTGTAGTACAGTGCTTCGAATTTACGACTTTAATTGCGCGGAATACAACTATTCCGCGCAATTAAAGTCGTAAGTTGAAGAGGTGGTTTCATGCTTTTTGCAGGGCATACGTAATGCCAGAAAAGCCATAGCTTTCAGTCTAAAAGGTAAGTCATGCATCGACTTCTGGAGCGCCAGATCAAACGTTTTCTTGGGGAGTCCGCAATTCAGTCTCCTGAGTTGGCGGCATTTTTATCTGCAATTGACGAGGCTTACACTCGATTCGATTCCGATGCGCGGATCATTGAACGCTCGCTCAAATTAATGTCTGCGGAATTAAATGAAGCCAATGATGGTCTTCGCACAGAATTGGCTGAGCACAAACAAACAGAATTGGCGCTGCAAAAGGAAAAGGAAGATCAGCTCTTACTCATCAAAAAACTGGAAGAGGCACAAAATCATCTGATGCAATCGGATAAGCTGGCTTCCATAGGTCAACTGGCTGCCGGGGTTGCTCATGAAATTAACAATCCGATAGGTTACGTGTATTCAAATTTGAGTTCACTTGAGAAATATGTTCAGGATACGTTTGAACTGATTGATGTCTATGAGCAAACTGAAGTTGCTATAACCGCACCCGATATTCTGGAAAGAATTAAAGCCAAAAAGGAAAAAGTTGATATTGTTTTTCTCAAAGAAGACCTGAAATCTTTAATGAGTGAGTCGAAAGAAGGGATTACCCGGGTAAAGGATATTGTGCAAAATCTGAAAGATTTCGCCCATGTTGATATCTCAGAAGTCTGGCATGCAACCAACCTGCACCACGGTATGGATAGCACATTGAACATTGTCAAAAATGAGATTAAGTACAAAGCGGAAGTCGTGAAGGAATACGGCATTATTCCAGACGTGGAATGCTTGTCTTCCCAGATTAATCAGGTTTTTATGAACCTGTTGGTGAATGCATCGCATGCGATTGAATCGCACGGCACCATTACGATAAGCAGCGGGCAATTAAAAGACGAGGTGTGGGTGGAAATCGCCGATACGGGGCAAGGTATTCCGCCTGAACATATCAACAAAATTTTTGATCCCTTTTTTACGACCAAGCCCGTCGGAAAAGGAACCGGATTGGGATTGTCGTTATCCTATGGCATTATCCAAAAGCACCACGGCAGGTTAGAAGTCCATAGCGAGCGCGGCAAAGGAACGACATTTCGAGTTTGGCTACCCATCACGCAACGGGAAAATTGTGCAGATGAAGGAGAAGCTGGCAGCGTCAATGCCGTCGTGTAAATTGAAAAACTGGGTATTCCTCAAAATACAGGGTATTTTTCAGTTAACCGCTCTTTGTTATACGCGCTCAAGTTTGAAGTACAACTTCGGTGCGCCGCGAAATGCTGCCTGACAGTTCATGCTGTCGGTCGGTATAATCAGCGCCTGGCACCAGCACAATTTTTTACGCCGATATACTGATTCGGGTCGCTGGTCTCATTTTAACTGGGACTGATTTCAGCCTCTATTTAACGGAATGAATGGCGGTAATCGCTGGCATAGTGCGAGCCATTACGAATGTGAACTTACATCGGGTCAATGCTGCTCTGCCAGTCTATTTTTCTCTCCGTATGCTGCGGGGATGAGAAGCAATTGAGTAGATAAAGACCTGTAGAGGAAAAATGCATGGCGGTAATCGCCGTATTTAATCAAAAGGGTGGCGTGGGTAAAACCACCACCTGTCTGAATGTCACGGCTGCGCTGAGTATCGCGGAGCTGTGTCCCGTTGCACTCGATCTGGATCCGCAAGGCCATTTGACGCTGGCCAGCGGCATCAAGAATGTCAGTCCGGACAAAAGCATGGCGGGTTTTTTTAAACATAAAACGCCGCTTGCCAGTCTGTTGCGGGATACGCCACGCGGCTGGCAGGCCATTCCTGCCGTGCTGGAACTGGCTAAAATTGATGCCTTGCTGGGCGGCGATCCACAGGCGGCAAATCTGCTCAAGCGCGGCCTCAACGAGGATTTGGCGCTGACGGGTGCCCCGATTATGATCGATTGCTGCCCTATGCTCGGCGTGTTGACGTTGAATGCGCTGCTGGCCTCGGATCGTGTTCTGATCCCGGTATCGGCCGATTTCCTATCACTGCAGGGCGTGCATCGTCTTGACAGTGCGTTGAACGTGCTGGAAACCAAACTCAAGCGCAAGATCGCCAGACGCATTGTGGTGACGCGTTTCGATTCGCGCCGCAAATTGTCTTTTGAGATTTACGATAAGCTTAAAGCAAAATTCGGCGATGTTGTCTGCAATACACGCATCAGCGAGACGGTGGGGCTGGCTACGAGTCCGATGCATGGCCAAGATATCTTCGAATATGCGCCGAAAAGCCCCGGAGCCCTCGACTATCGGGCGCTGACGCAAGAGCTTTGGGACACCGATTTTTTTGTCTGATTGCTAAATAATCCGGGTATTGTTTAAAGTTTGTCTCGAAATATAAAACAATACCCGACAATGCGTGGATTCACTGATGCGCGTGACGGGCGCTAGCCGTATAATTCGCCCATTGCTCGTTAACCGGTTGTTTATCATGTATCTCTGGATCAAAGCGTTTCACATCATCATGGTCGTATCCTGGTTCGCCGGGTTATTCTATCTGCCGCGTATTTTTGTCAACCACGCGATGGCGACCGATCCTGCCGATATTGCGCGCCTGAAATTGATGGAAGGTAAACTCTACCGCTTTGTGACGCCGATTGCCTGGCTCGCGATAGCTTCCGGATTGTGGTTATGGCTGGGTGAGGGCATTGGCGGTGCCTGGATGCACGCCAAGATGGCGCTCATCGTGCTGCTGTATGCCTATCATCATTACTGCGGGGTGCTAGTTAAGCGCTTCGCACTCGATCAGGACCACCGGAGCCACGTATTTTATCGCTGGTTCAATGAAGTTCCTGTCCTCATTCTGACCGCCGTGGTCATCCTCGTTACCGTAAAGCCTTTCTAAAATGACTGATTTTTTCGCTCCCTGCCCGCGCGGCCTTGAAACCGTACTGTTTAATGATTTAGTCGAAATGGGTGGGCAGAACGTGCGCGCGACCGAAGGCGGCGTGCATTTTTCCGGTGACTGGGCGCTGTGCTATCGCGTTAATCTGGAAAATCGCGTTGCCAGCCGCGTGTTGTGGCGCGTCAAGGAAGGCTGGTATCGCACCGAGCAGGATATTTACAAGGCGGTTTTCGATCTGCAATGGCAGCGCTGGTTTAACGTCACCCATACCATCCGGGTCAACACCACCGCGATCCGCTGTGCACTCAAAAGTCTGGAGTTCATCACCCTGCTGGTCAAGGATGCGGTGTGCGACCGTTTTCGCGCGCACTGCGACGAGCGTCCCAGCGTCGATACTTTGACGCCTGATGTGCGTATCCATGTGTTCCTCGAAGATGAGAAACTGATGCTGTATCTGGATACGTCCGGCGATCCGCTCTTTAAGCGCGGTGTGCGTCAGAACACCAATATCGCGCCGATCAGGGAAAATCTCGCTGCGGGCATACTGCGTTTGTCAGGCTGGACGCCGGGCACGCCGCTGCTTGATCCGATGTGCGGCAGCGGGACTTTTTTGATTGAGGCGGTGCAGATGTCGCTGAATATTCAGCCCGGCATTGCGCGCAGTTTTGCGTTTGAAAAGCTGCTCAATTTCGATAAGCCTGTCTGGCAGGCGATGAAACAGGCGGCGATTGCGGCGCAGGTGCCCCCTAAACCGCTGGAAATTTACGGCAGCGATATGTACGGCGATGCGATGAAAACAGCCTGGCGCAATCTGAGCGATGCCGGCTTGTCAGACTGTGTGGAGCTCAATCAGGCGAACATTCTGGAAATCTCGGCTCCCGCTGAGCACGGCATCATGGTGGCGAATCTGCCTTACGGCGAGCGTATGGGCGAGCTCGATGAGCTGGCAGAACTCTATCCGAAGTTAGGGGATACCCTCAAGCGTAAATTCGGCGGCTGGACGGCCTATCTGTTCACCGCTGACAAGGCGATATTGAAACTGATGCGCCTGTCGCCGTCTAAGCGCACGCCGCTGTTCAACGGTGCGATCGAGTGCCGTTTGCTGGAATACAAGATCGTATCGGGCAGCAACCGCCCTGCAAAATGAGTGCCGGCTAAATTAGCCCAGCAGTATCCACAGCGTTTGCAGCAGCAAAATACCGACGATAATCGTCAGTAGCGTGTTGCGGCGCTGTTGCTGTTTCAATAGCATCAGCACGGCGCGCTCCGCATACGGGAAAGGAGTTTCGTTCAGGCGCTGATGCAGCAGGCGGGGCAGGTGCGGCAAGAGCGTGGCATAGCGCGGCGCTTCCGCTTTCACGGCCCTGATAAAGCCGCGCCAGCCTACCTGTTCACTCATCCAGCGTTCCAGCCAGGGTTTGGCGGTCTTCCATAAATCGAGCTCAGGATCGAGCTGCAATCCCAGCCCTTCGATGTTGAGCAGCGTCTTTTGCAGCAGTACCAGTTGCGGCTGAATCTCGATGCCGAAGCGACGGGAGGTCTGGAACAGGCGCAGCAGCACACGGCCGAAAGACACTTCGCGTAGCGGCCGGTCGAAGATGGGTTCGCACACGGCGCGGATTGCGGATTCGAGTTCATCCACCCGCGTATTAGCCGGCGCCCAGCCCGATTCGATGTGCACTTCGGCCACGCGTTTGTAATCGCGCTGGAAAAATGCGATGAAATTTTGTGCCAGATAATTTTTGTCGATATCGGTCAGCGTGCCCATGATGCCAAAGTCCAGCGCTATGTAACGGCCGTCTTTTGCCACCTGCACGTTACCTGGATGCATGTCCGCGTGAAAAAATCCGTCGCGAAAGACCTGCGTGTAGAAAATCTCAACGCCGTTGGCAGCCAGTTTAGGAATATCAACGCCCGCTGCGCGCAAATTATCGACCTGACTGATTGGCATGCCATACATGCGTTCCATCACCATCACGTCATTGGTGCAGTAATCCCAGAACATTTCCGGCACCAGCAGCAGTCCTGAATCGGCAAAGTTGCGCCGCAACTGGCTGCCGTTGGCCGCTTCCCGCGTGAGATCAAGCTCGTCTGACAGATGCTTTTCGAATTCTTCGATCACGCGGCGAGGTTTGAGGCGGCGTCCGTCCGCCCACAGCCATTCGATCAGGTCGGCAGCGACTTTAATCAGCGCGATGTCGTGCGCGATGGTCAGTGCAATGCCGGGGCGCAAAATTTTGACCGCGACTTCGCGGCCGTCGTGCAACACGCCGAAGTGCACTTGGGCTACCGAAGCGCTGGCGACCGGTGTCTGCTCGAAGCTTTTAAACACGTCCTGCAACGGGCGTTTGTAAGTGGTTTCCAGCAGCGATACGGCAAGTTGCGAAGAAAAGGGCGGCACCTGATCCTGCAATTTGGCCAGCTCGTCGGCAAGATCCGTCGGCATCAAATCGCGGCGCGTTGAGAGCATTTGGCCGAATTTGACGAAAATAGGACCGAGTTTCTCGAGCGCCAGTCTCAGGCGAACCGCACGCGGCTGACTGATATCGCGCATGAACAACAGCAGGTTGAGCGGCGTTTGTAACCAGCGCATGCGGTGATGCGCCAGCATGAATTCGTCCAGTCCGAAGCTTAAGACGACAAAGATGATTTTAAGGAGGCGAAAAAAGCGCATGAGTCGTCTAATCCTTGTTCGACAGACGCCTAATGCGCTGTTCCAGTCTGGCCATATCGTCGCGCAGTGTATCCACCTGTTGCATGAACGTACTCAGCTGCTGCGGTTTGGCGATTAACGGCTGCTCTTCGGTGAAGTACTCGGCCGCAGCTTGTGCGAGATTGAGTGCGGACGCACCGAGGGTTCTGTTCTGAACGAATTGCACGATGCGTTCAGCCGCGATGTCGCCGGTGAGCTGGCTTAAGTCCTCAGCCGCATCCCAGTAGAGGTTGCGGCTCAGATAGAAAATTTCGGATAACAACGCGGCATCGCCGGAGCTTTGGATGTCGGCGTGTGCGAGTTCGTCGTGTAGTGCCAGACGCGGCAGCAGCGAGGGTGCGATGATACAGACTGCATCCGTGCCGTCGGTTTCATTTGCCTCTGTCAGTGAGCCGTCAGGCAACACGGTATATGCAAACGAGAACGGCGCGATTTCAAATCGCGCCGTCTTGCCGGAAAACCGCATCAGCCTTGCATAAGCCCAGCTGTTCTGCGCGAGCAAGTGATTCAATGCTGACACAGAGAGCCGGGTGATCATGCTCAGTGCAGTGTGGTTTGCTGGATGCCCGAGAGCAGCCAAACCGCTTTGTCGTCTTTCAGGTTCTTCTGAACGTGCCAGATTTCATCGACGTTTTCCGCAGTGCCGTTGTTTTCGCTCAGTTGACCGGTAAAGCGTACGCTGGCAATCGCCCAGTCGCCTTCGTTGGCCACTTCCAGCAATTCGCCGTTGATCGCAATCACATTGGTCGTTTGCGGCGTATTGTCGCGTTCGTGCATTTGCATGGAGATTTCTGCGAACATTTCCGGTGTCGTGTATTCGCGGATATCGTTCAGATCCTTGCGGTCATTCGCAGCTTGCAGACGGATGAACGAGGTCTTTGCACTGCGCAAGAAGCTCTCGACAGGGAAGTCGGCAGGGATGTGACCTGTTGCAGGTGAGGCAATCGCGGCCGAGCTACTGCCTGCATAGTGCGGTTGTACGGGTTCCTGATACGGTGCGCCGGCGCCGGCGTATTGCATGGACTGCATGGCCGGTTGCTGTTTTTTGCGGAACATGGCGATTGCGAACATCACCGCAGCACCGGCGAGCAGCGCCATCAGAATGCCGCTCATCGCACCGCCTAAGCCGCCCATGCCGCCTGCGAACATGGCGCCCAATCCTGCGCCGATTGCGAGACCTGCGAGCGGGCCCATCCACTTGTTGCCGGTTGATGCGGGCGCTGCCGGTGCAGGCGCGGCTGCTGGTGCTTTTTGCGTTTGTTGTGGTGCCATGGTGCGTTGTTTGCCGGAACTACTGCCGCCGCCAAAGCGTTTAGCTTCTGCGGTTGCGGCAAACAAACTCAAGCAGGTTAAAGCGATCGTCAACAGCATCCAAAATTTTTTCATGTAATCCTCATTCGTCGATTGATACAAAGCGGGGCGAAGTATAACAGCAACGCTGTGGTTGCCAAAGGTTGCGTGCCGTGAGGCAACGTGATTCAGGATAAGTTCATTATGCGATGAACATTCCTCATTTGACGACCTTGACGGCTGTAACGAAATATTCCGTTTCGCCAAAACAGGAAGTTGGTAATCCTTTGTGCTGTTCGTAGGTGAGTGCTGTGCGCTGGCCAACTGCCGCATTGATTTGCTGTGCAATGGCCTCGTCGCGTACCGAGAAATAGAATTTTTCGGGGGCTGCACCGGGGAGCGCGACTAATGACAGTTCGCCTTCCCAGGTCTTGCACAGCCAGCCCTTGTGCGAGAGTTTTTGCATAAAGCCTGCGCGCTCTCCTTCTGAATAGCTCCAGTGCAGTGCGATCCATAGGTAGGCGGCGAAGCCGGCGAGGGCGACAGCGATAAAAATCAGTCCGAAGAGCAGAGCTTTATTGGAGGTGGGCATAGCGTTTCCTGCTGAAAAATTAGCCTGCATTATAGTCAGAATGGCGCGGGGCAGACAAAACTGGCCGATACCTTGCTGACAGGATGAACAAAACTGAGGGATTGTGCGTGCAGCAGCAGGCGGGGTGCGCTCGCCACCTCCCCGTACAGGGCGTCACCCAAAATAGGATGGCCGATCGCCCTCATGTGAACGCGTAACTGATGCGTGCGGCCTGTCACGGGTTCGAGTTCCACCCGGGTGGTATCGGCCTCACGCGACAGCACCCGATAGCGCGTCAGCGAGGGTTTTCCTGTCGCTTCATCGATTTTGCGCAGCGGGCGTTCATTCCAGTCAGCGCCTATCGACAGATTGATCTCGCCCTCATCGGGTTGCAGTTTTCCCGCCACAATCGCCACATAACGCTTGCTGACTTCACGGTTATGAAACATCGCGGACAACTGGCGCTGCATCTCGATGCCGCGCGCAAAAACCAGTAAACCGGACGTTGCCATATCCAGCCTGTGCACGATCAGCGCATCGGGAAATTTTTCCTGTACACGTGAGGACAGGCAGTCCTGTTTGTCTTCACCGCGCCCCGGTACCGACAGCAATCCGGCGGGCTTGTTGACGACCAGCAGCCAGTCGTCGCGGTAGAGGGGGGCTATCATGCCTTGTCGTCATCGGGTGCAGGTATCGGGGCAGGCACTTTTTTCGGCCGGTTTTTAGTCGGATCGGCAAAGCGGAAACGCCCGAACAGCACACAGCCCTTCATCCCTAAATCGCATGGAAGGTTGTTCACGCGCGTGCAGATCCCCTTGATTTCATGCGGGCACCCCCAAGAACTCATCGGCGTTAAGCTTTTTTCACGAATTCGGTTTTTAACTGCATCGCGCCGATACCGTCGATCTTGCAGTCGATGTCGTGGTCACCGTCGACCAGACGAATGTTCTTGACCTTGGTGCCGACCTTGACGACGGACGACGAGCCCTTAATTTTCAGGTCTTTGATGACCGTGACGGAGTCGCCATCGACCAGCACATTGCCGAATGCATCCTTGAATACTTTAGTTTGCTCACCAGCCTCTGCTGCGGCCTCTTTCGACCATTCATGCGCGCATTCCGGGCAGACGTACTGGCTGCCATCGTCGTAGGTGAATTCAGATCCGCATTGTGGACATTTTGGTAAACCGCTCATGGTATTTCCTGTCATTGAAAGTAATAAAAATAGAATCGTTAATGGTAGTCGTCTTCGCGTTGATGTCGCGCTGCAAGTATGGTCACTGTACTTTGGTCTTCGATTTCAAACAAAACGATGTAGCCTGCACTGCCAAATGGAATCAATAATTCGCGCAAAAATGCATTTCCGTTGTCATCCTCCGCCTTGCGGCAGGTGAAAGGAAATTCTTCCAATAGTTTCATGCTTGCCGCAATCGTTTTGCGTGCCCGTGTCGCTGTTGGATGATCCCGTTCGGCCAGAAAGGTGAACAATCTGCGCAAATCCTCACTGGCCCCCGATGTGTAGCGAACCTTGTAGTTCACGCGTCCGACTTCGTTTTGGCAAGGATGTCGTCCAGCTCATGTAACACTTCTTTCGCTGAGAAATAGACACCAGACACTTTGGCCGCATCGCGTGATGCCAAACCGCGCGCAATGAATTCTTTTTGCGTGCGTCGATACTCGACATTGCGACGCAATGAGTCTTCGACGAAAGCGGAAAGTGTCTCGCCGGGGCGCAAAATATTTTCGGCGGCTAGTCGCAACTCAGGTTCTACGCGCAGCGCAGGCATAGTGGCGGTTTTCATGGGTGGCTTCGTGCATTGCAAATGTGATGCAAATTATCTTCAAAATAGGAGGAATTTGCAAGTGTCGTAGCATGGATGCCGCGCAGCGAAATCCGGTGGGAATCCCGGATTCCATTCCATCCCATCCGGGCTACGCTTACTCAATCCTCAATCCTGTCCTTACAGCTTATATCCGCGATGCACCGCGACCACCCCGCCGGTCAGATTGAAATATTCAACGCGCTCAAGACCTGCCTCGAGCATCATGGATTTGAGTTCTTCCTGTCCCGGATGCATGCGGATGGATTCGGCTAAGTATTTGTAGCTGTCGGCGTCGCCTGCGATGAGCTGGCCCATCTTGGGCAGCAGTTTGAAGGAGTACAAATCGTAGGCTTTTTCTAAGGGCTTGGCGACTTTGGAAAATTCAAGCACGATCACGCGCCCGCCCGGCTTTAACACGCGTTTCATTTCGCGCAGTGCCGCATCCTTGTGAGTCACATTGCGCAGGCCGAAGGCGATGCTCACGCAGTCGAAGTAGTTGTCGGGAAAAGGCAGGTGTTCGGCGTCGCATTGCGCAACCGGTGTGGCAATTCCTTCATCAAGCAGACGGTCGCGGCCCACGCGCAGCATCGCGTTGTTGATGTCGGTGAGTACAACCTGCCCCGTGCTGCCGACCTTCTTCAGGAACAGGCGCGACAAATCCGCCGAGCCGCCAGCCACGTCCAGCACGCGTTGACCTTGACGCACGCCGCTCACGCTGATGGCGAAACGTTTCCAGATACGGTGCAACCCTGCCGACATCAGATCGTTCATGATGTCGTATTTGCTGGCAACCGAGGTGAATACGCCCGCGACGCGGCGCGCTTTGTCTGTTTCGTCTACGGTCTCGAAACCGAAGTGGGTGGTTTTGCTCAAGGTCGTACTCCTATTGCGGATCGCGATGTTCGCCGGCCGCTGCCAGTTTGTTCAAGTAATCCTGCCACATGCCGTTTTGATATTTGCCGAGTTCGTGCAAATAATCCCAAGTGTACAAGCCGGTATCGTGACCATCGTCGAAGATCAGTTTGAGAGCGTATTGGCCGACGGGTTCGATGCCGGTGAGCATTACATTCTTTTTCCCGGTTTGCAGTACTTCCTGACCGGGGCCGTGACCGCGCACTTCGGCGGAGGGCGAAAAAACACGCAGAAATTCGAACGGAAGCCGATAGCGGGCGCCGTTATCGAACGCGAGTTCAAGCACGCGGGATTGCTGGTGCAAGGTAATTTCGGTCGGATTCATAGCGATCTTATTTTCTTCAAAAGTGCAGTGGTGGAGCGTTCATGCAGGAACGGGATGCTGTGCACAGCACCGCCGCGGGCCAAAACCTCATCGCTGCCGACGATATTTTCAGGTTTCCAGTCGCCGCCTTTGACCAGTATGTCGGGATGGCAGGCGAGGATCAGATTCAGCGGCGTGTCTTCATCGAAGCAGACGACGAGGCTGACCGATTGCAATGCGGCAAGCACCGCCATGCGGTCGTTCTGCTGATTGATCGGGCGATCCTCTCCCTTGCCCTGCCGTTTTACCGATGCATCGCTGTTAACGCCGACGATCAGTGATGCACCCAGTGCGCGAGCTTGCGCAAGATAAGTGACGTGGCCGCGATGCAAGACATCGAAGCAGCCGTTAGTGAATACCAGCGGGCGCGGCAATCCGGCCAGTTTTATTGCCAGCTGCTCCGCGCTGCACAGCTTACTTTCAAAGTCGGGAGCCGGATACATCAGTCAGCGTATTCGAAGAGCTCGACGACACGAGACACACCGCTGCTGCCACTAGCAACAGTACCTGCGGCGGCAGCCTCGGCACGGTTGACGATACCCATCAGGTACACCGTGCCGTTTTCAGTGACGACCTTCAGATTGTTGGCGCTGAAGCGTTTGTCGCCGACGAAGCGTGCTTTCACGTTTGTGGTGATCAGGGCGTCGTTGCTGCGCGAGGTGAAAGAGCTGTTACCGGCGATAACCAGTTCGTTGTGGATTCTCCCCACATTCTGGATGTTGGCGATGATCCGTTCAACCTGGGCTTTGGTCGCTTCGTCGGGCACTTCGCCGGTGATCAGCACCTTGCGGTTGTAGCTGGTCACGTTGACGTGCACCGTATTCTTGTATTGCTTGCCGATGCGGTCGAAGGATTTGTTTTCGATGGCCTCATCTTCAACGTAGGCGCCGCTGGTGCGGCGATCCTGCGCCATCAGTGCGCCAGCGCCAGCTCCTGCCGCAATCACCGGAAAACATCCCTGCAAGGATGCTGAAATAAGTAAAACAAACAAGATATTGCGCACGGCTATTCTCCCATCAATTGGTAGTCAATAATGTCGCAGATGCAATGCAAGACGAGCAAATGGACTTCCTGTATTCTCGCGGTGCTGCGTCCGTCCACGCAGATCGACACATCGCCTTCTTTCAAAATGCTGGCCATTTCGCCGCCATCGCGACCCGTCACGGCTACCACGCGCATATTGCGGTCGTGTGCCGCATGGATGGCCGCCACGACATTGGGCGAGTGACCGCTGGTCGATATGGCGAGCAGGCTATCGCGGGGCAGGCCCAGCGCGCGTACCTGTTTGGAAAAAATCAGACTGAAATCGTAGTCGTTGGCGATTGAGGTCAGCACCGAACTGTCTGTGGTTAGTGCAACCGCAGCTAAACCCGGGCGTTCGATTTCGAAGCGATTGAGCAATTCTGCGGCGAAGTGTTGCGCGTCGGCCGCTGAGCCGCCATTGCCGCAACATAAAATTTTGCCGTCGTTGGTGACGCAATCGAAAAACAGTTGCGCGGCGGCGGCGATAGGCGCTGCCAGCGTGTCTTTGACTTTGAGCTTGAGCTCGGCGCTGTCGGTGAAGTGTTTGATGATACGTTTATTGATGTCCATATCCGGTGCAGTATGAGTTCTGAAGTGAGATATTAACCGAATCAGGCGTCGAACGCATTTTTCAGCCATTGAACATGGTGGCCGTCGCGGTCATCAATGAGCAGCGCATCAAAGCGACAGGGCGGCATGTGGTGCAGCTGCGCCAGATAATGCTGTGCGGTGCGGATCAGCTTCTGTTGTTTGCGGGCATCGATGCTGGCAGCAGCGCCTCCGTAATCCGCCCGGCTGCGCTGCCTGACTTCGACGAAAACCAATACGCTGCCGTCCTGCATGATCAAATCGATCTCGCCAAAACGGCTGCGATAGTTATGCGCGACCAGCTGCAATCCCTGGCGCTGCAAAAATTCCGCAGCCAGCTTTTCCGCATCTGGCCCCTTCACGGTTTGAAGGTCACCGGGGCTTCCACAGACGAAGCATTTTTGAACTGATCCGGAAAGAGTTGCGCCGATTGAATCAGCGGTGCATCCGCCGCTTGTGCGTGCCCCTGATAAAACAGGGACGGTAGGGCTGTACGGGTAAAGGTTTGTCCATTCAGGTGTATCTGACCTGTCACCCCGTCGAGCGCCTGTTTTGCGCGGTTTGCGATCAGATTGTTTATCAATCGCCACGCGTCTATTCCCAGCGCGTAGAGTCGTTCCTGATCAGTGGTGAGTGGCGGATAGGCGCGCGGGAAAGCCGCCACGACGGGCAGGTCGGTTTGCATCAGCCAGGGCATGTCGACAAAACGAATGCCGTCAAAATCGAAGTTGAGCAGGGTGTCTTTGTTGCCGCTGAACAGTTGCGAAGTCGCGTAGGCGGCTAGATTGTTCGGCAGGTAGGGGCGTATGGTGCGCGATTTTTCGATATCGGTCGCAAAAAAGGCCATCGTCGAAGGGTCGGCTGCGATATCGGCAAACACCATGGTGTCGCCGGTGTATTCGATTTCGCGCAAAATCGCTCCGCCCGATGCGGTCCATTCTGCTTCGAAGGCAAATTGCAGGCGGCGGGCCAGCGGATCATTGGCCGTGACGATGATCGCCTGTTGCTTCCCTTGTTTTTTCGCTAACAGCGCTATCTGCCGCGCTTCAGCTTCAATTGCCAGCCCGAAAAAATACAGCTGGGGCGGTGCCGGGGTGTCGATGATGTTCAACGCAAGGGTGGGAACGGGAAGTGTTTTTTCGTCCGCCAGCTGGCGTATGCCGTTACGGGTCAGGGGGCCGATCACGGCAACTGCACCGCTGGCAACCGCGATTTTGTAGGCTGCAACGACGCTGCGTGTTTCGTCGTAATTGCTGTAGGCGCGCACTGGCAACGCTGAGTTTTGCACGGCCGCCAATATGCCCTGCTGCACGGTGCGGGCCGCAGAGCCTAAGCCCGGCGCATCCAAGGGCAGCAGTAAAGCGATATGCGGCACGGGCGATTGAACAGTCTCGGCGGTGGCGCTGGTAAATCCGCTCACGTATAGTGCGAGCAGGGCACAAAACCACCGGAGAGGAAAAATACGTTGCATATCGAACATCCGCAAAAGTTAGAACCCGCATTATATGTAGTTGCCACCCCGATAGGGAATTTGCGCGACATTACCCTGCGCGCACTCGACGTGCTGGCGGGGGCCGATGTCGTTGCCGCTGAGGACACGCGCAACACCTCTCATCTATTGAAGCATCATGGCATTCATGCAAAACAACTGATCGCGGTGCATCAGCACAATGAACGCGGTGCGGCAGAAAAGATGGTCGCCTCGATTCAGTCCGGACAGAGCATCGCGTTTGTCAGCGATGCAGGCACACCGGCGGTCAGCGATCCAGGCGCGTTATTGGTGAAAGCGGTGCTGGCCGCCGGCCTGCGGGTGATTCCGATTCCCGGGCCGAGCGCGGTAGTGGCCGCGTTATCCGCATCCGGCCTTGCGGCAGCGCATTTTCTGTTTTACGGCTTTTTGCCCAACAAGTCGGCTGCGCGCCGCGCGGTGATGCAGGGGCTGATCAGTCATCCCTATACGCTGGTGTTTTATGAAGCGCCGCACCGCATTGTCGAATGTGTCGCCGATTTGCAGGCGGTGTTGGGCGGTGAGCGGCAAATCGTGCTGGCGCGCGAAGTCACCAAACTGTTTGAGACGATCAAGACTTGCAAGTTATCTGACGCCGAAAGCTGGCTGTTGTCGGATGCCAACCAGCAGCGCGGTGAATTTGTCGTGCTGGTCTCTGCCGCACAGCCGCAAGAAGGTTTGTCAGCCGAAACGCTGAGCACCTTGTCCCTGCTGCTGGAAGAATTGCCGCTCAAGCAGGCCGTGCAACTGGCAACCAAAATTACCGGCGCCAATCGCAGCGAGTTGTATCAGCTGGCGCTGGAGATGAAAGACGCGGGCTAAGCTATGCTGCCGCCGCTGATTAGTGCGCTGCTTGTCGATGCGGCCTGTTACGATCATCCGGTTAAAAAGCTGGCGCTGATCGAGACGCATATTTCCTGGGTCGTGTTGACGGGGGATTATGCTTACAAAATTAAAAAGCCCGTCAATTTGGGTTTCCTTGATTTTTCCACGCTGGCACAACGCCGGCAGGATTGCCTTGATGAATTGCGTCTGAACCGCAGGCTGGCGGCGGATTATTATCTGGCTGTGGTGGCGATCAACGGTGGCGCGACGCCCCGCATCAATGGATCGGGCGAGGCCATCGAATACGCGGTGAAGATGCGGCAGTTTCCGAGTGATGCAACGCTGGATAAATTGGCAGAACGCGGCGAGTTAGGGCAACAGCCGATCGATGCGCTGGCAGCCCGTCTGGCGCAATTTCACTCGGTTGAATGTGATCGCGCCGCTGCCGGCAGTCCGTGGGGCGAGCCGGAAGAAATAGCTAGGCCGGTGGATGAAAATTTTAAAGTCTTGGCGGCCAGATTGGACGATCCTGCGGCCATTCAGCGTCTGTCGGTATTGCAGGTTTGGTGCGCGACTGAGCATGGGCGTCTTACTCCCTTGATGAGGGAGCGCAAGAAAAACGGCTGGGTGCGGGAGTGTCACGGCGATCTGCATCTGGCTAATCTGGCCTGGGTGGACGGCCAACTGGTGATTTTCGATTGTCTGGAATTTAGTCCGGCATTGCGCTGGCTGGATGTCATCTCTGAGGTGGCTTTTTGCTACATGGATTTGCTGCACCGCAAGCTGCCTGCGCTGGCTGCGCGCTTTCTCAATGGCTGGTTAGAAGCGGTTGGTGACTATCAGGGGGTGGCGCTGCTGCGCTATTACGCGGTTTACCGTGCGCTGGTACGCGCTAAAGTGGCTGCGCTACGCATGGATCAAGGCTGCTTTGCCAGTCGTACTGAGATGAACGATTGCCTGCATTTAGCCGAACAGCTTTCCCTACTCCCCAATCACCTGTCGCTGACGATTACCCATGGATATTCGGGTTCCGGCAAAACCACCTATTCGCAACGTTGGCTTGAGCGGTACGGCATGATACGGCTGCGTTCCGATGTCGAGCGCAAGCGGCAGGCGGGCCTGCGGGCGCTGGACAAGAGCGGTGCCGGATTGTACAGCCGGGAATCGAGCCTGGCTACTTACCACCATCTGGCGACACTGGCTGAAGGGTTGCTTGCAGCTGGCTGGCCTGTGATTGTCGATGCCGCCTTTCTCAAGCGCGATCAGCGCGACCTGTTCCGCGATCTGGCTGCGGGCTGCGCCGTGCCGTTTCAGATTCTGGATTGTCAGGCGGACCCTGCCATTCTGCGTGAGAGGATCAGGCAGCGCGCCGCAGAAGGTCTTGATGCGTCGGAGGCTGATTTATGCGTGCTGCAATATCAGATGGATACCGCGCAGCCGCTGGGTGTGGACGAGTTGGCTGCCGTGCTGAAGCCATTGCAGGCAGGTTAAGCTATTTAGCGAGACTCGCTTCAGCTTGGCCGCTTGCAAAAGTGTCGCTGATCTCAAAAACATAATTTTCTCCCGCCGAATTGATGGTCAGCTTCATCGGGAAACTAAGGCTGCTGCTGCTGTGATACATGAGCTCACCGATTTCGATCCCGTTGGGGGGGATGGTAAATTTATTTTTCAGCCAGTACGAATTGGCCCAGCTTATTCTTTCATTGACGGTGTTGCGGCTGGTTGTGCCTGCGGAAGCGTTCATGCGCGCAGTCAGTTTTAAAAAACCATTTTTAGTATAAGGCTGGATAACGCGCCCCTTATGATCTGTGAGGCGGATTTTCGGTTGTATGCGAACTGCTTTGTCTTTCATATTTCTGAAAACCATCGACACCTGTATCAGATGGCCGGTTTTTTCAGTGATGAATTTCATGCTGTAGCTGACGAATAACTTGTTTTTCTCGATGCTGTCCTGAGGCGTCATCATGCGCTGCTTCTGAAAGGCGCTTTGCGCCGCTGATTGCTGTGCGCTGGCTTCACTTGGCTGTTCTGGCGTCGTGTGTGCCGCCTGTTGTGTTTGCGGGAGCGAGGCAGGTTTAGTGGCGCAAGCGGACAGCAGCAAGGCTAACAGGGTCATTGCGGCTAAATATATGGTGCTTTGAGTCGTGGTTCTTTTAATCACTTGGCAGCTTCCCTGAATCTCAACAGCGCGCATTGTAAAAGCAATGCGACATATTACGTTTAATTTTTTGCGACGGGCTGGTTTGAATTCGGTTACCCGATCATTTTACTTTACTTTCAAACAAGCGTTTGATATGTTGCGAACTTCGAATTTACCTATTCGTTATCACGGACGCCGGATAACGCGTTACTTTCTCATCATGGGACACACATGAACTCATCTTTCAAACCCTTTGCTCCTGCACTTTTGTTAATGACTTTGCTGGCGGGGTGCGGTGATAAACCGGCTGCCGGACCTGGAGCCGCGATGCCGCCCCCTGAGGTCGATGTGATTACCGTCGGGCGTGGGAATGTGACCCTCACGCAGGATTTGCCGGGGCGCTTGCAGGCTTACCGCACAGCACAAGTGCGGGCGCGGGTTGAGGGCGTGATCGAAAAACGCTTGTTTGTTGAAGGTAGCGATGTGCGTGCCGGTGCGCCGTTGTTCCAGATTGATGCGCATACCTATAAGGCAACCGCAGCATCAGCCGAGGCCGATGTTGCCATCGCGCGACAAACGGTCGAACGCTACAAGCCTTTGTTGCCCGTGAAGGCCGTCAGTCAGCAGGAGTACGATTTGGCGGTCGCCCGTGTTAAACAGACTGAGGCGGTGCTTGCCCGTGCCCAGGAAGATTTGGCGAACGCCCGTGTGCCTGCGGCGATATCCGGGCACATAGGCCGTGCTCTGGTGAGCGAAGGCACGCTGGTCGGTAAGGGGGAGGCTACCTTGCTTGCCACCATCGAGCAGATTGATCCGATTTATGTCAATTTCACTCAACCGGGTGCTGACCTGTTGCGTTTGCGCCAAGCGATCAGGAGCGGCAAGTATAAACATGCCGAATCCGCGCGCGTCGAACTAATTCTCGAAGACGGTACCGTATATCCTAATACGGGGAAAATTTTCTTCACCGATATGGCGGTTGATCCGACAACCGGTTCCGTCTCCTTACGTGCTGAGTTTGCCAACCCGCAGCATGACCTGCTGCCCGGGATGTTCGCGCGCATCCGTTTCCCTGAGGCCATACAGGATAATGCGATACGCGTACCGCAGCGTGCCGTGCAATCAGGTCCGCAGGGGCAGTTTGTGATGATCGTGGGCGAAGAGTCCAAGGCGGTGCCCGTTCCTGTTAAGACGGGCGGCATGGCGGGTGGCGATTTTGTGATCGCTGACGGATTGAAGGGCGGCGAGCAGCTCATCGTGAATGGCCTACAAAAAGCGCGTCCCGGTACGGTCGTGAAAGCCGTGCCTTGGGATAAATCCGCACCGCTGATCGCGGGCAAGCCGGCAGAACCTAGTGCAAAACCTGCTGCAAAGGCTGATCATGTTCGCTAAATTTTTTATCGACCGGCCCATTTTTGCGTGGGTCATCGCGCTGATTATCCTGTTGGGCGGCGCGCTGGCATTGAAGAATCTGCCGATTTCCCAGTATCCGTCGGTGGCGCCCCCCGCGTTGACGATCACTGTTAATTATCCGGGTGCCTCGGCGCAGGTGATCGAGGAGACGGCGGTCGCATTGCTCGAACAGGAGATGAACGGCATTGAGCATCTGCTGTATATGGAGTCGGCCTCTGAACTTGGCACCGGCAGCATTACGCTGACCTTTGAAGCGGGATCAAATTTGGATCTGGCCTCGGTTGAGGCGCAAAACCGCATCAAGCGTGCCGAGGCGCGATTGCCTGAAGATGTTCGCCGCTTAGGGATCGTTGTGACCAAAACGGCGCGAAATTTTGTGATGTTTGTCGCGCTGTTCTCGCCCGATAAGTCGCTCGACAATGTCGCGCTAGGCAGTTATGCGACATCGAGCGTGATCGACAGTCTGCGCCGTGTACCGGGGGTCGGCGAGGTGTTGATGTTTGGTACCGAATATTCAATGCGGTTGTGGCTCAAACCGGAACGGTTGCAGCATTTTAATTTGTCTCCGGCGGATGTGTCCGCTGCGGTGCGGGCACAGAATTCACAGCTGGCAACGGGTGAACTGGGGCAGTTGCCTTCCGCGCCCGACCAGGAACTCAATGCGGTCATCGTCACCCGCAGCCGGTTATCTACACCGGAAGAGTTCGGCAACATCATCGTACGGACTAATCCGGATGGTTCCACCTTGCGCGTGAAAGATGTGGCGCGCGTCGAGTTGGGTGCACAGGACTATTCGCGTACCGCCCGCATCGATGGCAACCCGACAGCCGCCATCGCGATTCGTTTGTCGCCGGGCGCCAATGCCCTCGATACGGTGAAGGCGGTCAATGTAAAAATGACTGAATTGGCCAAGTTTTTCCCTAAATCCATCGACTGGGTGGTGCCTTATGACACCTCAAAATTCATCGATGTCTCCATCGGTGAGGTATTGAAGAGTCTGGCTGAGGCGCTGGTGCTGGTGGTGCTGGTGATGTACCTGTTCTTGGAAAACTGGCGCGCGACGCTGATCCCGACTATCGTGATTCCCATTGCGCTAGTCGGTGCCTTGGTCGGACTGTATCTGCTGGGCTATTCCATCAACGTACTGACCCTGTTCGCGATGGTACTGGCGATCGGTATTGTGGTGGACGATGCCATCGTGGTGGTGGAGAACGTCGAGCGCATCATGACCACCGAGGGGCTGTCGCCGAGGGCGGCTACCCGTAAAGCCATGGATCAGATCGTCGGTGCAATTATTGCAATCACGCTGGTGCTGATGGCGGTGTTCATTCCGATGGCCTTTTTTCCCGGTTCGACCGGTGCGATTTACCGCCAGTTTTCCGTGACGCTGGTGCTGACGATGATGTTCTCGGCGCTGATGGCGCTGACTTTGACGCCTGCGCTGTGCGCTACCTTGCTCAAACATGAGCCGGGCCGCGAGATGATGCCGAGCCGCGGATTTTTCGGCTGGTTCAACCGCTTTTTTGCGCGCACGACACAGGGCTATACCGCTAACGTTAGTAAAAACATCAGGAAGACCTCGCGTTATCTGCTGGTCTATGCGGTGGTATTGATCGCGATGGGCTGGTTGTTTACCAAGCTGCCGGGCAGTTTTCTGCCCGAAGAAGATCAGGGGTATTTTATCAACATGGTTCAGTTGCCATCGGGTGCGACTCAGGCGCGTACGCTGGACGTGTTGAGTCAGGTCGAACAGTTCTATGTCAAACAGCCTGAAGTTGAGCACGTGATCGGCGTTGCAGGGTTTTCATTTTTTGGACGCGGACAGAACGCGGCGCTGGTGTTTGTCAGGCTGAAGAGCTGGGATGAACGTCCCGATGCGGCCAGTGCTGCACCGGCGATGGTCAAAAAAGCCAATATGCTGTTCTTCCGCATCAAGCAGGCGATGATCTTTGCGATCAACCCGCCGCCTATCCCTGAATTGGCGGCCGTCGGCGGTTTCGACTTCCGTTTGCAGGACAGGGGGGGGGTGGGGCGCGAAAAGCTGCTTGAGGCGCGCAATATGGCGCTAGGTCTGGCCATGCAAAATCCGGTGCTGGCCGGGGTGCGTCCTGAAGGTCAGGAAGCCGGTCCTCAGTTGCTGATCGATGTCGACCGGGTCAAAGCGGAAAGCATGGGTGTGTCGATCGCCAGCCTGAACGAGACCTTGCAATCGGCGTTAGGCGTCGCCTATATCAATGACTTCGTGCGGCAGGGGCGGATTTTGCGTGTGCAGATGCAGGCCGATGCCGATATGCGGCGTACCCCCGCAGACATCATGAAGCTCACGGTGCGCAACAACAAGGGTGCGATGGTGCCTTTGTCGGAACTTGCGACCCCCCGATGGATCGCAGGTTCGCCTAAACTGGATCGTTATAACGGACAGCCTGCGATGAAGATTTCCGGCGGCCCGGCACCGGGCAGGAGTTCGGGCGAAGCGGTGGCCGCAATGGAAGAGGTTGCTAAAAAACTGCCGCCGGGCTTTGGTTTTGAGTGGTCAGGCACCTCGTTTGAAGAGCGGCAATCCGGTGCGCAGGCGCCGCTATTGTTCGGTATCTCGCTGATTGTGGTGTTCTTGTGTCTGGCCGCACTGTATGAGAGCTGGTCGATTCCGTTCGCAGTGCTGCTGGTTGTGCCGCTGGGCGTGTTTGGCGCGGTGCTGGCCGTCACACTGCGCGGACTGCCGAACGATGTGTATTTCAAGGTGGGTCTGATTGCGATTATCGGCCTGTCTTCGAAAAATGCCATCTTGATCATCGAATTCGCTCGTAAATTGCAGGACGATGGCATGAGCCTGATCGATGCGACGTTAGAGGCCTGCCGTCTGCGTTTTAGGCCGATTCTGATGACATCGATTGCCTTTATCGTCGGCGTATTGCCGTTGGCTATTTCAACCGGTGCGGGTGCGCAGAGTCGTCATGCGATCGGCACGGGTGTGATGGGTGGAATGATTGCAGCGACCTTGCTTGCGGTGTTTTTGGTGCCGGTATTTTTTGTCGTGGTGCGCAAAATTTTCCCCGGGCACACGCGCAAACATATTGAGGGCGAGGAGAATCATCATGATTAAAAATTCAGCGCTTATCGTCATGCTGGCCGCATTGTCGGGCTGTTCACTGGCGCCAACTTATCAGCGTCCCGCAGCCCCTTTGCCTGCCGCGTGGCCCGTGTCTGCCGCCGTAAAGCCCGGTGCGGCAAGCCATATGCCGGATTGGCAGACCTATTTCACCGATCCTCGCCTGCAGGCGCTGATATCGGCGTCGCTGGAACACAACCGTGACTTGCGTATCGCCACGGCACGCATCAGTGAAGCGCGGGCGCAATACGGCATTGTGCAGGCGGATCGCTTGCCGAACGTGAGTCTGGGGGCGCAGCGCGCAGCGTCCCTTTCACCTGCGAACACCTCGTTCACCGGCAATCCATTTCGTGTACAACGTTATGATGTCAGTGCAAACCTGGTGTCTTTTGAAATCGATTTCTGGGGACGGGTTGCGAGTCTTAATGAGGCCGCCCGTGCCAGCTTTCTGGCGACCGAGGCTGCACAGCGCGCGTTTCGCCTGTCGTTGATTTCCGATGTGGCGAATGCCTATTTGACGGTGCTGGAATTAAATGAACGGTCTGCTCTGGCTCAGGCGACGGCGACAGGACGCAGCGATATGGTGAGCCTGATCAGGCAGCGTCGTGATGTCGGGATTGCCGGCGATTTGGATGTGTTGCAGGCGGAGGGGAGTTATCAGGCGGCCCTGGCTGATCAGGCAAATCTGCAGCGACAATTGGCGGCTGCGGAAAATTTGCTTGACTCGCTGGTGGGAAAAACGCCCGCACAGTTACCGGCAGGTCGCAGCCTCGCATTGCAGGCTATTCCGGCGGATTGGATTGCAGATGTACCCAGCGAAGTGTTATTGCAGCGTCCTGATGTGATTGCCGCTGAGCAGCGTCTGATTGCATCGAATGCCAGCATTGGGGCGGCGCGTGCCGCCTTTTTGCCGCGTATCAGCCTGACGGGCGCTTTGGGCACGGCCAGTCGTCAGTTAGGCGGCCTGTTTGGTGCGGGCAGCCAGGCGTGGAGTTTTCAGCCGGCGCTCACCTTGCCTTTGTTCGATGCGGGGCGCAATTCGGCCAATCTTGATGTGAGCCGGGCGCGCAATGTGATTGCGGTTGCTGAATATGAAAAAACCATCCAGCAGGCGTTTCGCGAAGTAGCCGATTTGCTCAGTGCGCGCGACAGTCTGACCCGTCAGCTAAGCGCGCAGCAGGCGAATTCGTATACCCAGCAGCAGCGCTTAAAGCTGGTTGATGTCCGCTACAGGGCGGGGATTGCCAATCATTTGGAGTTGCTCGATGCCGAGCGTGATGCCTATGCCGCAGAGCAGGGCGAATTGCAGGTGCGGCGTGCGCAACTGACAGCGTTCACTCAATTATATAAAGCGCTTGCCGGCGACACGAAGGTTAACTGATGACGGCGCCCTCAGCCTCTGATCAGACCCGCGGCCGTTTGCTGGATGCCGCGCGCGAGGTGTTTTCGCAATGCGGTTTTCAAGGCGCAACGGTACGGGAAATTTGCCGTCGCGCGGATGCTAACGTGGCCGCCGTGAATTATCACTTTGGCAGCAAGGATGGCCTGCTGGCCGAAGCGTTGAATTTTTCTGCGCTCAAGGCGCTGCAGTCGGCCAATATTGCGGCTGACCGGTGTCCTGAGATGCGCATGAGATTGTTTATCAAGTCTTTTATGTTGCTGCTGCTCGATGAAAACGGTGCGTCACGTCAATGTCAGATGATGGCACGCGAGATGGCTGATCCGACCCCTGCGCTGGACAAGATTGTTTCCGAAGCGATTGCTCCGTTACACGAATTTCTGGCCAGATTGATCAGTGAAATTATTGGGGGGGATGCGGATGAGGCCGAGGTGCGCCGCTGTGTGTACAGTCTGATCGGTCAGTGTGTGTTTTATCGCAACTCGCATCCGGTGTTGCAGCGTCTGCGCCCGGAATTGCGCTATGACAGGCAGGAAATTGAGTCCATCGCAGCGCATATCGCCGATTTTACCCTGGCAGCCTTGCGAATCAAAAGGCTGGCATGAAACGTGTCAGTTGTAGAACAGCTCTAATCGGTAGCCTAATGGCTTGAGGTCGGCGGTATTCAAATTCAGCCGGACACTGACTTCATGGCTGGCGGGAAATCCGGCAAGTTTATTTTCAGTTGCGGGCAAATAATCGGCCGGCATTAGTAAACGGCGTGCCAGCGTTTTGTCCTGATTGTCATTGAGCGTCAAAGCCAGCACGGGGAATTCCAGTGCGTAACTTGCTCGGTTGCGCAGCAAGGCACTCAAGGTGATGATATTTTCGTGTTCGGGATCCGCTTCCAGGCCTGATGACTCGATACTGATCGACTCGGCATGGCGCGGTAGCGACACCTGACAGCCCAGCAAGTCGCAGTATCCTACCAGTACAGGTTTCAATGCAGGCAGGTTTGATGCGATTCCGATGCGGAAAAAATAGGCCGCTTGCGCTATCAACAGTACAGCGAGCAGGCAACTGCCGGCTATCCAAGTCCAACGCGGTTGTTTAGGGGGTAATGTTGCCGAGTCTTGCTCGGCGTCTATTTCCGTTAACGTTAAGCTCGCGGGTGCGGCGTCCGGTATGACAGATTCATTGGGCGGAGAGGACGTCTCAGCCATCTGACTGAAATCAAGGCTATCAACGCTTTCTGTTTTTAGAAAAAATTTGATATCAGTTTTGTCATGGGGGATAGGTTCAATCTCTAAGGAAACCGCCGGCATGACAATTTCTGACGCCAGTTCCTCCGGTTCAATTTTTTCGGGATCGAGATTTTCAGGATCGAGAAGAGGAGGAAGCTCTAGCGGGGGTTCGACGCCCTCTTCAACGGCCGGTTCAACGGGTAAACCATCGGGCAAGTCAGCATTGACGGTCAGCTCATCTGGCGTGGCCGGTGCGGCGATAAAGTCCGGTCTGGCATCGAATGCCTTTAAGCAGCTGCCGCAGCGCACCATGCCATGATGCGCGTTGAGCTGAGCTTCGACAATTTTGAAGCGCGTCTCGCAATGCGGGCAGCGTGTTGTGCCGTTCATTCGTCCTCAGCGTTTTCGGCCGGACAGGCATGACCAGCCGTCTTCGAATACCGGCGTATTGAGGTCAAACCACTGTTGATAAATAGCCATTACATCCTGAGCCTGCGCCTCGAGGATGCCCGAGAGCACAATCTGCCCGCCGGTGCGCGTAGCACCCGCCAGTAAGGGTGCCAGCAGGCGTAGCGGGTTGGTCAGAATATTGGCGACCACGAGGTCGTATTGACCTCCAGGCGCCTGATTGGGCAGATAAAACGCGACTTCATGAACGTCATTGGCCGTGGCATTGTCGCGGCTGGCGGTGACGGCCTGCGCATCGACATCGACCCCAACGGCATGGGCTGCGCCCAGCTTGATGGCGGCAATTGCCAGGATTCCCGAACCGCAACCGTAATCGAGCACTCGTTCGCCGCCTTGCAAATGGCTGTCTAGCCAGCGCAGACAAAGACGCGTGGTGGGATGGCTGCCCGTGCCAAATGCCAAGCCCGGATCGAGCACGATATTGATCGCATCAGGATCTGCTGCGGTGTGCCAGGTCGGCACGATCCACAATCTGTTCGAGATCGGGATGGGCTCAAATTGCGACTGGGTCAGACGCACCCAGTCATTGTCGGCGAGTGTTTCAATGCGGTGTTCAGGTAGGCCGGTCAAGCCCACTATTTGTGCCGCCGTGCTAAGGATGCCCGCGACATCCGCATCTGCGTCAAACAAAGCGCTGACGCGGTTATGTTGCCAGACACCGGGTGGCGGTTCGCCGGGTTCTCCGAAGATGGCCTGTTCGTCCGGGGTGTCGGCATCGGCATCGAGTAAATCTACCGACAAGGCGCCGTGTTCGAGTAAAGCATCGCTCAGGGCTTCGGCGTATTTTGCGTCCGTATCGACGATCAGGGTGAGCCAGGCCATTACTTGTCCTTGTTGCGTTCAGCCAGACGCTCTTCCAGATAGTGAATGCTGGTGCCGCCGCCCATGAATGCTGCATCAAGCAGCAGGTCGCGATGCAACGCGATATTGGTTTCAATTCCTTCTACGGCCATTTCCGACAATGCGGTGCGCATCCGCGCCATTGCCTGATCGCGGGTATCGCCATAGGCGATCACTTTGCCGATCATCGAGTCGTAATGCGGCGGCACGTAGTAATTGTTGTAGGCATGCGAATCAACCCGGATGCCGGGGCCGCCTGGCGCGTGCCATGACGTGATGCGACCGGGGGAGGGGGTAAATTTATAGGGATGCTCCGCATTGATACGGCATTCGATAGCATGTCCTTTAAATTGAATATCGCGCTGACGGAAAGGCAGTTTTTCGCCTGCTGCAATGCGGATTTGCTGCTGCACAATGTCGATGCCGGTAATCATTTCGGTGACCGGATGTTCGACCTGCACGCGCGTGTTCATCTCGATAAAGAAGAATTCACCGTTTTCATAGAGAAACTCGAACGTACCCGCACCGCGATAACCGATTTTCCGGCACGCTTCAGCGCAGCGTTCGCCTATCTTGTTGCGCAGACGAGGATTGAGCAGTGGTGCCGGCGCTTCTTCCATGACCTTCTGGTTGCGGCGTTGCATCGAGCAATCGCGCTCACCCAGATACACGGCATTGCCATGCTGATCGGCCAGCACCTGAAACTCGATGTGGCGCGGATTTTCCAGGTACTTTTCCATGTACACGGTCGGATTGTTAAAGGCGGCTTGCGCTTCTGCGCGGGTCATGGTGACCGCGCCTAACAGTGCCGCTTCCGTGTGCACCACGCGCATGCCGCGTCCGCCACCACCACCGGAGGCTTTGATGATCACCGGATAGCCGATGCTGCGCGCGATCTTGATGATTTCGGCAGGGTTTTCAGGCAGTGCACCTTCTACACCTGGAACGCAAGGCACGCCCGCTTTTTTCATCGCGATTTTCGCGCTGACTTTATCGCCCATCAGGCGGATTGTTTCTGCACGCGGGCCGATGAAAACGAAGCCGCACTTTTCCACGCGTTCAGAAAAATCGGCATTTTCGGAAAGGAATCCGTAGCCCGGATGTATGGCCTGTGCATCGGTGACTTCCGCCGCGCTGATGATGGCCGGGATATTCAAGTAGCTCAGGTTGGAAGGCGCAGGGCCTATGCAGACAGATTCGTCGGCCAGTTTGACGTACTTGGCATCCGCATCCGCTTCGGAGTGCACGACAACCGTTTTAATGCCCATTTCGCGACAGGCGCGCTGGATACGCAAGGCGATTTCACCGCGGTTAGCGATCAGTATTTTTTCAAACATTTTTTATCTCCGCGATGAAATCGCCTTTTCGGCCTACGGCCGCCATGCAATTTGCCTGCGCCGCTGCGTTGCCTGATGGCAACTGGTCACTGCGATTAGCGATCAGTATTTTCTCAAACATGTGATATCTCCGAATTTTATTGGAGTGTCCTGACGCGTCACCGCTTGTGTAGCGGCGCACGTCCTGGCGGCTTTAGCCGATAACGAACAATGGCTGACCAAACTCAACAGGCTGACCGTTTTCAACAAGGATCGCCTTGATCACACCGGTGTGGTCTGCATCGATTTCGTTAAGCAGCTTCATCGCTTCAATGATGCATAAGGTATCGCCTGCATTGACATTCTGTCCTACATCGACGAATTGCTTGGAGCCGGGAGAAGGGGAGCGATAGAAAGTACCGACCATCGGGGATTTAACGACGTGTCCTTCGGCGACCGCCGGTGCATCAGGCACGGTTGCGACCGCTGCGATTGGCGCTACTGCTACGGGCGCTGCCATATAGTGTTGCTGCTGCGGGGCCGGTGCGAACAATTGCTGTCCGGCAGCGACGGTGCGCGTGATACGTACGCGCTCTTCGCCTTCGCTGATTTCCAGTTCGGCAATGCCGGATGCTTCAACGAGTTCAATCAGAGTCTTGAGTTTGCGTAAATCCATAATATCCTCCTGGCTTAGTTTTTATAATTCAGTGCGTATTGCACGGCGTATTCATATCCTGTTGCACCGAGACCACAAATCACGCCCACCGCGAGATCGGAAAAGAACGATTCACGGCGAAAGGCTTCTCTCGCATGCACGTTGGACAAGTGTATTTCAATAAAGGGGATGGCGACGGCAGCCAGCGCATCGCGCAAGGCGACGCTGGTATGTGTGAATGCGGCCGGGTTGATGACAATAAATTCGGTGCCATCGCTTCTTGCCTGATGGATGCGGTCGATCAGCGTTGCTTCCGAGTTGCTTTGCATACACGATAATTTTCCGCCATTTTCCGCGGCAAATGCGATTAAACCTGCGTTAATTTCATCTAACGTAGTGTTACCGTAAACCTCAGGTTCACGGCTGCCGAGCAGATTCAAGTTCGGGCCATGTAGTACTAAAATAGCTTTCATAGTTACAGTTTGCCGTAAATTCAGGTGAATTGTCTATATTTTTTACACAAATGAGCAAAAAAGCCTAAAGTCCGACGCTTTGCAATGTGCTGATAAATTGCGCGGCATCCTGATAACCGACTAGGCGAAAATCAGTCATTTCTTGTCTATTTTTATCGAAAAACAGGATGCCGGGAGGGCCATACAGGCCAAATTTTTTCAATAAATCTTTGTGTGCCTGATTGTTTTCGGTTACGTCTGCTTGCAGCACAATGGCTGATTTGAGTTTGGCCTGTATTTTCGGGTCAGAAAAGGTAAATCGCTCCATCTCTTTACAAGATACGCACCAATCCGCATAAAAATCGAGCATGACGATTTTGCCATCAGCCTGTTTTAGTCGTGCATCCAGCTCGGAGAGACTTTTGATACGCGAGAAGGTCAGCGTCGTTTGGGTATCTGCTTTACACACAGCGCAAACGGCATCCAGTGGCCTGAGCACATCGCGTGCGCCGGACAAGGCGCCGATCAGGTAGGCCGCACCGAGCAATAATGAGAGTAGGCCGAGTCCTTTGATGAGTTTCTGGCCGCCGTGTGCATTAGTCGGCAAGCGCTCCAGTACGCGTAAATAGCTGGCTGATAACACCAGGAGCACGCCCCAAAGCAGCATTTGAACCGGGACGGGCAGCAGGGGCTGGATAATCCAGATCGCCAGTGCTAGTAGTAAAACACCGAAAATGCGCTTTACGCTATCCATCCATGCACCGGCTTTCGGTAAAAGTGCGCCTGCCGAGGTTCCTATCGCTAATAGGGGGGCGCCCATGCCCATTGCCAGCGCAAACAACGCAACACCGCCCAGCACCGCATCGTGAGTTTGTCCGATATACAGCAAGGCGCCCGCCAGCGGTGCCGCGACACAGGGGCCCATGATGACGGCGGAGAGTGCACCCATCACAAATACGCCGGACAGATGGCCGCCATGCAGCCGGTTGCTGGTGTCGGACAGTTTGCTTTGCCATGCGCTGGGCAATTGCAACTCATAAAAACCGAACATGGAGAGCGATAACAGTACAAATATTGCCGCGAAGCTGCCCAGCACCCACGGCGTTTGCAGTGCATTCGAAATCAGGTCGCCGGAGAGGCCCGCTGCGATACCGGCTGCCGCATAGGTGAGGGCCATGCCGAGTACATAAGCGAGCGACAGAATAAATGCGTGGGTTTTGGTGATCTTGTGGCCGCGCCCGACGATGATGCCGGACAAAATGGGTATCATCGGAAATACGCAGGGGGTGAGCGCGAGCAATAATCCTGCACCGAAGAAAAACGACACAATCAGCCAGAAGCTGCCCTGTTTGAACAAACCGGCAATTTTGGCATTTTCGTTTTGCGGAGTAACATTTTCGTTGTCCGTTGGTTTGTTTGCGTCCGCCGTATTGATACCGAATGCACCCGCATCCGTTAAGTCGATTTCCAGTACCTTGTCTTGGCTTGGATAGCACAGCCCCTGTTCGCTGCAGCCTTGATACGAGGCATTGAGCGTCAGGTGCGTGGCGGAGGGGTTGTCCAGTTCGATTTCAGCCTGAAAGGGCCGGTGGAAAACACGCGTCTCACCGAAATTCGGGTCGTGCTTGAGTTCTCCTTCGGGTAGGGTGAGCGCGGTGATTTTCGGCGATTCTCCGGCTACCGTAAAACTGACCTTGTCCCGGTACAGGTAATATCCGGGGGTGATCTTGAAATTCGCTTGCAGCCTATGTTTGTCGAGCGCGACCAGTTCGAGCCCAAACGCCTGGTCCGGCGGCAAAAAACTGGGTTTGCTGCCAAACGCAGGCAATTTATCCAGCAAATTGTCGGCCAGAGTGACCGGGGTAATGAGACAGAACAACAGCATCAAGACATAACGCATGATCTATTCCTCGCGTAAATTGGGGTGTGTTGCCTGACTTACCCAGTTCAGATAGGCGGGTAAGCCCGCCGTGACGGGAATGGCGATAATTTCAGGCAGTTCATAAGGATGGGATGCCAGAATCAAAGCCTCAAGTCTGGGATAGGCATCTCGGGTCGTTTTGATCAGCAGCGGCACTTCGCAGGCCGTTTCGATTTTGTCCTGCCAGCGGTAGGTTGAGGTGGCGGGCGCGAGTTGGGTTACGCAGGCAGCCGTGCCTGATTCGATAAGCTGGCGTGTTAGTTTTAGCGCCGAGGCCGCATCGGGCAGGTTTGTCATGACTAACAGTATCTCACTCATTGGATGCGAAGTCCGAGTTGCAGTAATTCATCCCATACGTCGCCCGTACGCAAGCCTTTGATGGTTTTATCCAGTTTCGCTGCGTGGTGGATAGCGCGTTCGATGTGTGGAAATTTCAGGCGCCGCGCTGCACTTTCAATCAGATTTTGCTTGTCGCGGCGTACCCGCACATCGCGCATGGCATCGCGTAAATTTACGCCGTGCTGCATCGCTTGCAATAGTTTTCCGAGGGTGCGGATTTCTTCGCTGATCGCCCACAGTATCAGTACGGTTGCAGTGCCTTCGGCGCGCAGTCCATCTAAGATATGTGCGTAGCGTGCCCCATCGCCTTTTAGCATGGCCTCTGACAGTTTGAAAATATCGTAGCGCGCAACGTCCATCACGGCTTCTTTAACCTGTTCAAACGACAGTACGCCGGCCGGGAACAGCAGCCCTAGCTTTTGAATTTCCTGAAAGGCCGCGAGCAGATTTCCCTCGCATCGGTCGGCCAGAAAATCCAGTGTCGCTGTGTCTGTCGATTGCGATTGGCGCCGGAGTCGGTCGGCAAGCCAGTCTGGCAGCTGGTTACGTGGAATATCGTCGGCGCAGATCATCACGCCGTGACGGTCTAGTGCGCTGAACCATTGGGTTTTTTGTGCAGTCCAGTCCAGTTTGGGCAGAGTGATCAGCGTCAGCACATCGTCATTCATGTCAGAGACGTAATCCTGTAACGCCAGCCCTCCTTCTGTGCCGGGCTTACCGGTCGGGATGCGTAGATCCACTACACGACGTTCGGCGAACAAGGACATGCTTTGTGCGCAGTTTTTCAATTCATTCCATTTGAAATGCTGTTCGGCAATGAGCGTGTCGCGCTCGGTAAATCCGGCGAGACGGGCGGCGGCGCGTATGCTGTCAGCCGCTTCATTGACCAGCAGCAGCGCATCGCCATACACGACATAGAGCGGTTTAAGCCCTGAGGACAGGTGGCGCGGCAATGCTTCGCTCGGCAGTTGCATTATTTTTCCGGCAAAGCCCGCGGCTTGGCATGGCTCAGGCGACGCACGATTTGCTGCACCATATCGCTGCGCATGCTTTGATACAGCAGCGTTTCTTCGGCTTCCTTGGCTAAGATCTGCGCGTCATCATATTTGTAGTCGCGACTGAGCATGAGTTCATCCGTCGGCAGCCATTCGCGCTGTTCCTGATCATAAGCCCGTATCGACACGCGATAGCGCAGTTGAAATTCACTTACGCGACCATTGCTGCCCATCGTCAAAATCTGTTTTTCCGGAATATCTGAAGTGATATTTAGCACCACGTCGGCTTTGCCGGCTGATTTCGTAAGCTCGATATGATTGGCGAGCAGGTTCTGGCGCAGTTCCTCGATCAGCGGGGATGCCGGATTGGCCGCTTCAATGTAGAGCGAGGCAAAGGGCATGGTGGCCTCGCCGCGCAGATGAAAGCCGCATGCGGCAAGCAATACAGCAAGGGCCAGCATAATCGGTAGATTCATCAAGCGCATTGCGATTCTCCTAGGCAACAATGTTGATCAAGCGGCCCGGCACGACGATGATCTTCGTAGGCGCTGCGCCCGCCAGCTGTTTTTGCACCGCTTCATGCGCCAGCGCTAACTGTTCCAGCGTTGCCTTGTCGGTCGTCTTGGCAACGGTCAGACTGCCGCGTAATTTACCATTGATCTGGATCATCAGCTCTATCTCGTCCTGAGCCAGGGCGGCGGGGTCGACGGCGGGGTAGCTCTGATCCAGCATATCGCTGCCAGGCCGCAAACCTGCCCACAATGCCTGACAGGTGTGAGGCACGATAGGGTTGAGCATCAGCGCGATGGCTTCCAGAATTTCCTGAGCCACGGCGCGGCCGTTATCTGACTTGTCGTCAAATTTCACCAGCGCATTGAGCAGCTCCATATTGGCTGCAATCGCGGTATTGAAGGTCTTGCGACGGCCAATGTCGTCATCCACTTTCTGGATCGTCTGATGCAACTGGCGGCGCAGCGTTTTGGCCGCAGCGGTCAATTCGCCACTGCTAAAGGCTGTCACCACCCCCTGTTCGACGTGATCATGAGTCGCTTTCCAGACGCGTTTGAGGAAACGGAATGAGCCTTCTACGCCCGCATCTGACCACTCCAAGGATTGCTCAGGCGGAGCCGCGAACATCATGAACAGGCGGGCAGTATCTGCACCGTATTCGTCGATGATCGCCTGCGGATCGACGCCGTTATTTTTAGACTTCGACATCTTTTCCGTGCCGCCGATGATGACAGGCTGCCCATCAGCCCGCAAGGTCGCACCAACGGGGCGGCCGCGCTCATCATTCACGACATCGACCTCAGCCGGATTGATCCACAGCTTTTTACCATTGGCTTCAAGACGGAAGAAGGTCGGTGCAATCACCATGCCCTGCGTGATCAGATTTTTGAATGGTTCGGCCAGATGCTCGGTGCCTTCGCCGAACACCCCGACATCGCGCATCAGCTTTTGGAAGAAGCGCGCATACAAGAGGTGCAAAATGGCGTGCTCAATGCCGCCGATGTATTGATCGACCGGCAGCCAGTGGCGGGCGCGTTCATCGACCAGGCCGGTGGTGCAACCGGGGCTGGTGTAGCGCGCGTAATACCACGATGACTCGACGAAGGTATCCATGGTGTCGGTTTCGCGCCTCGCCTCGCCGCCGCACTTCGGGCAGGTCGTTTCATAGAATTCGGGCATTTTCGCCAACGGAGAACCCGCGCCGTCCGGCACGACGTTTTCCGGCAATACGACGGGCAGCTGATCATCCGGTACCGGCACGTCGCCGCAGGTCTTGCAGTGGATGATGGGGATCGGGCAGCCCCAGTATCGCTGACGGGAAATACCCCAGTCGCGCAGACGGAACTGCACTTTTTTCTCGCCCAGCCCTTTTGCGGCCAAATCGGCGGCAATCGCATCCACTGCTTGATCGTAAGCCAGGCCGTTGTATTTGCCGGAGTTTGTGCAGACGCCTTCCTTGGTGCCATACCATTCCTGCCATGCGTCGGTGGAAAAGTGGTGAGTGGTGAGTGGTGAGTTGGAAATCTCCGCGACTCCCTTTGCCGCAATAGATTGCTTAATCGGCAAGTTATATTTCTTGGCGAAACCGAAGTCACGTTCATCGTGCGCAGGAACCGCCATGACCGCGCCTTCGCCGTAGCCCATCAGCACATAGTTGCCGACCCAGACCGGCACTTGTTCGCCCGTTAGCGGATGGGTGACTTTCAGTCCGGTGTCCATGCCCTTCTTTTCCATCGTCGCCATATCGGCTTCGGCAGTGCCGCCGTGTTTGCAGTCTTCGATGAAGGCGGTAAGTGCAGCATTGTTCTGCGCGGCGTAAGTTGCCAGCGGATGTTCTGCGGCGACGGCGACGAAGGTCACACCCATCAGGGTGTCGGCACGGGTGGTATAAACCTTAAGAACCGGATTGAGGATAGCGGATTGAGGATCGGCTGCCGCGCTGCTCAATACTCGATCCTCGATCCTAAATCCTATTTCACAGCCGAAACTCTTGCCTATCCAGTTGGCCTGCATGGTTTTCACCTGCTCAGGCCAGCCGCTCAAGGTGTCCAGGTCGTTCAACAGCTCGTCGGCGTATTGGGTAATACGGAAAAAATACATCGGGATTTCGCGTTTTTCCACCAGCGCGCCGGAGCGCCAGCCGCGACCATCGATGACTTGCTCATTGGCCAGCACAGTGTGATCCACTGGGTCCCAGTTAACGGAAGAGGTCTTCTTGTAGATGATGCCTTTTTCGAATAAACGGGTGAACAGCCACTGTTCCCAGCGATAATATTCCGGTGTGCAGGTGGTAACTTCGCGCGACCAGTCAATCCCTAAACCCAGACTCTGCAACTGACGGCGCATGTAGTTGATGTTATCGTACGTCCAGGCGGCCGGCGGCACGTTATGCGCCTGAGCGGCATTTTCCGCAGGCAGTCCGAATGCATCCCAGCCCATCGGCTGCATTACGTTAAACCCCTTCATGCGGTGATAGCGGGAGAGCACATCCCCGATGGTGTAATTGCGCACATGACCCATATGCAGCTTGCCGGACGGATAGGGGAACATCGACAGGCAGTAATACTTGGGTTTGTCGCTCGATTCGGTGGCGGTAAACGCACCGGAATCATCCCAGTGTTTCTGGGCTTCTTGTTCGAGGGAGGCTGGGTGGTAATTGGATTGCATGGTTTAACAAATTGCAGCATGAATTTTCGGATTCAGCATTATAGCGGCATCAGGCGGCTCCCGCGAATTGCACGCTGTCTTATCCGGCTATTCAGGTCAAAACGCGCTGAGGATGGGCCGGTAAATTGAAATGTGCAAAATATTTATTGCATTAATTAGTCGCGCCTAGTAGTGGTGAGTGTGAGTTTGATATAAAATCACCACCCACAAAATTTTAATCATATTGTTCAGGAGAGGTCATTATGTCGAGCAAGCATCCCGTTATTGCGGTTACCGGTTCTTCCGGCGCAGGCACCACCACTGTTAAACGTGCTTTCGAAAATATTTTCCGCCGTGAAAAAATTTCCGCCGCAGTGATCGAGGGTGACAGCCTTCACAGTCTGGATCGTATGGCATTTCGCGCGGCTGCCGCTGAAGCTGCCAAGGCAGGTCACAACACATTCAGTCATTTCGGCCCTGAAGCTAACCATTTCGACAAGATTGAAGAAATGTTCAAAGCATACGGCGAAACAGGCACGTGCAAGCGTCGTTACTATGTGCATAGCGAACCTGAGGCCGTCGAACACAACAAGCATTTTGGTCTGACGGACCTGACGCCGGGCGTATTTACACCGTGGGAAGACATCGAAGCGAATTCCGATCTGTTGTTCTACGAAGGTTTGCACGGTCTTGCTAAAGATGAAACGAAGGGAATCGACGCGGGTCGTTACGTTGATCTGGGTATCGGCGTTGTGCCGGTCGTCAATCTGGAATGGATCCAGAAGATCCACCGCGACAAAGCAGAACGCGGTTACTCGGCTGAAGCAACAGTGGATACCATCATGCGTCGCATGCCGGACTACATCAAGTTTATCACGCCGCAATTCACGCATACCGACATCAACTTCCAGCGCGTAGCGACGGTGGATACGTCCAATCCGTTCATCGCACGCGACATTCCGACACCGGATGAAAGTTTTGTCGTGGTTCGTTTCCGCGAACCTAAGGGCGTGGATTTCCCATACATGCTGGCGATGATCCCAGGCTCCTTTATGTCTCGCGCCAACACGCTCGTTGTGCCCGGCGGCAAGATGAGTCATGCGATGGAAGTGATTTTGGCACCGGTCATGCACGACATGATCGCCAACAAAAAGAAGTAATGACGATTGCCGGAGGAATCCGGTAACGGCTCAGGCGGGGAATCGGACGAAAGTCGGGTTCCCCGTTTTTTTCATTATTCAGGAGGTGATATGGAGACGGTCGCGGTCATCGACTTTGAAACCACCGGCATGTCGCCCGAGTTGGGCGACCGCGCGACAGAGGTGGCGGTTGTCATCGTGTCGGACGGAAAAATTTCCAGCCGTTATCAAAGTTTGATGAATACCGGCGCTTACATTCCTCCCTTTATCGAGGACTTGACGGGAATCAGCAATGAAATGATCCGTCAGGCACCACCGGCCGCACAGGTCATGAAGGAATTGGCTGACTTTGTCGGGGCGGCTCCCTGGGTGGCGCACAACGCCTCATTCGACAGCCGGTTTCTGGATGCCGAATGGTCGAGAATGGGTCATCGTCGTGAGCAGGCGTTCGCCTGTTCGATGTTGCTGGCAAGAAGGCTATATCCTGATTCACCGAATCACAAACTGGGCACGTTGGTGAGATTTCTCGGCTTGCCGGATACGGCGCGCCACCACCGTGCGCTGGCCGATGCCGAAATGACCGCGCATCTGTGGCTGAGGATGGTATCTGACCTTAAAAACAGGCAGGGTCTTGATGTCGTCACGCATGAATTTTTGCGCGCGCTGCAAAAAGTGCCCAAAGCGAAGCTACCCGCTTATATCGCGAAGTTTGCGCACGCGGCGTGATAAGTTAATCTGGCCAGACGGGTTGAGAAAACCGTCTGCGACATCAGTTACAATTACGTCTGTCTAACTTGCCGGAAAAGCCCATGCAACAGCTCACAATGACTCGCCCCGATGACTGGCATCTGCACCTGCGCGACGGGGCACTTATGCAGTCGGTGCTGCCCGATACGGCGCGCCAGTTTGCACGCGCGATCGTGATGCCTAATCTCAGGCCGCCTGTCACAACGCTGCGGCAGGCGATGGAATACCGGCAGCGAATTTTAGCCGCCATCCCTCGCGGGGTGTCGTTTGAGCCTTTGATGACGCTGTATCTGACGGACAATACGAGCGCGGCGGAAATTTATGAGGCCAAAGCCAGCGGTATCGTGCATGCCGTCAAATTGTATCCGGCGGGTGCGACGACTAATTCCGATGCGGGCGTGAGCGATATCCGTAAAACCTATGCCGCGCTGGAGGCGATGCAGCGCTGCGGCATGCCGCTCCTGGTGCACGGCGAGGTGACTGATAGCGCGATCGATATTTTCGACCGCGAGGCGATTTTCATCGAGCGTGTGATGCAACCGCTGCTTTTGGATATGCCTGATCTGCGCGTGGTGTTCGAACATATCACCACCAAAGAGGCCGCGCAGTTTGTCGCCAGTGCGCCTGAGACCATCGCCGCGACGCTCACGCCGCAGCATCTGCTCTACAACCGTAACGCGATGCTGGCAGGCGGCATCCGACCTCACTTTTATTGTCTGCCGATCTTAAAACGCGAGACGCACCGCGAGGCGTTGGTTAAAGCGGCGATCAGCGGCAGCCCAAAATTTTTCTTAGGCACGGACAGCGCGCCGCATGCACAACACACCAAAGAGAATGCCTGCGGCTGCGCCGGTTGCTACTCCGCCCACACCGCCATTGAGCTGTATGTAGAAGCGTTTGAAGCCGCCGGTGCGTTGGACAAACTGGAAGGTTTTGCCAGTTTTTACGGTGCCGATTACTACCGCCTGCCGCGCAACACCGCTACGGTTACCTTGCGCCGCGAAGACTGGCAAGTTCCATCCAGTGTAGGCTTTGGTGAGCATCAACTCGTGCCGTTGCGAGCGGGCGAGACGATGAAATGGAAGCTTAACGAAGTGGCGCAGGAAAACTAGTATGACGACCTCTGCGTATCTCGAAACGTCGCCGCTTGTCGGCAGCCGTGTTTACCTTCACCCTTCCTGTCAGGTGATCGGCGAAGTCACGATAGGCGAGGACAGTTCCGTCTGGTGCAATACGGTGCTGCGGGGCGATGTGAACCGCATCGTGATCGGTCGCGGCTCCAATGTGCAGGATCTGACGATGGGTCATGTGTCGCACAAGACGGCAGATAAACCGGAAGGTTCGCCGCTGATCATAGGCGACTATGTGACGGTCGGTCATGCGGTGATATTGCACGGCTGCACTATCGGCAACGAATGTCTGATCGGCATGGGTTCCATCGTGATGGACGACGTGGTGATTCCCAATCAGGTGATGATAGGCGCAGGTAGTCTGGTCTCACCCGGCAAAGTGCTGGAGAGCGGTATGCTCTACATGGGGCGTCCCGCGAAGGCGGTGCGTGCGCTGACAGCGGATGAGCTTGTCCATTTGCGTTACTCGGCTGAACACTATATCGAGGTAAAGAATCATTACCTGACCGGTTTACTCCCTTAAATTGAAAGAAATAATGACTAATCCAAAAGAAATATTACGCGCCAAGGTGAATCTGGAAACGGCGCAAATGCAATGGCGCGAGATGCAGCGCTATTTCGCCAGTGGGGCTGCTATTTTTGTCGCACCTGAACTGGATCTGGTCGAGACCGCATACCAGATGTCTGAGGACAATGCACCGCTGATCAGTCAGTGGATGGCGGCCGGTCAGTTCGGTAAAGTCACGGATGAGCAGGCGCAAGTCTGGTGGGATGCGGATGCCGTGCTGTGGGCGGTGGTGGTCAGCCCGTGGGTGCTGGTGCAACCGGCAGGCGACGATAACTAGCTCACATGATCGCCCTGTTTGCCGTGAATTTCTTAGGCGAGCGTCGGGTGTGCGGTGGGATTTTGCGGGTCACCGGCGCACATTGGGCGGATTACACATGTAGCATGGTGCGTTCGCCATCGGCGTGACGCAGGCGGTGTGCGAGGGTGCGGGAAATTGCGGTGATCAGCAAAAAGGCCAGTTTTTTGTGATCTTCAGCCAGCTGGTTGAACTGCTCCAGCGGTAGAACGAACAAGTCGATATCGGTGTGGGCGATGGCATTGTCTCCGCGCGCATGATCATCCAGAAACGCCAGTCCGCCGAAAAAATCTCCGCGTCCGAAGGTGGCGATGTGGTGCAATTGCCGGCTGCCGCCTATCGGTGCCAGAATACGCACCACGCCGCGGCGGATCAGATAGAGCTCTCTTTCCTGATCGCCGATCGAGTAGATGGAATCGCCGGCTTTCACCGTTCTTTGTTCCATGCGCGCTTCGAGATCGGTGAGGGTTTCTACTTTTCTCCCCTGAAACAGATTCATCTCTTGCAAATTAAGGGCCACTTCAGTCTCGACCGGCAGTTCGATATCACCGATCAGTTTGTGCTCCACCCATTCGATTGCAGATTCGATGGTCTGGAATACGCGCACCGCATCGGTGGCATCGATCAGTTCGGTCTGTTTGAAAAATTCCAGCAGATTATTGCCATTAGGCAGATGTTCGCGCACATTGCTCATCAAAAGCGGCATGCCGCGATCTCTCATCATGTCGCGCACCTGATTGAGCATGTGGGCGGCGGTGATATCGACCGACAGCACGCGTCTCAGGTCGAGAATGATGTAATCGCGGGTCTTGATTTCCGCTTCGAGCACCGAGTAGAGCTCATAAGTTGTGCCGAAAAACAGGCTGCCCTGCAGTTCGAAGATGACGGCTTTGTCACCTTTTTGTGCGATGAGTCGCATCTCGGCTTCCGGGCGATACCAGGTCGAGGAGCGTTGACTGACGAAAGTTTTGTGCCTGATCACTGAACCGCCGACTTGTTCTCTCAGGAACAGCAAAATGGACAAGGCGACACCGGCAGCAGAAGCGGCGATCAATCCCACCGTCAGCGCAAAGCCGATCACGACGGCGACGACAGCGAAATCGAAGACGGTCGCACGCGACTCTAGAAAATTTAGCGGCTTGGTGTCTATCATGCGCAGGCCAATCACAATTAAGATGCCGGCGAGCGTGGCAACAGGAATCCAGGCGATAAAGTTGCTCAGCACCAGTGCGACGATCAGTACCAGCAGCCCCTCGATGATGCCGGAAACGCGGGTTTGTGCGCCGCTGGACAGATTGACCATGGTGGGGCCCATAATGCCGGCGCCTGGGATGCCGCCGATAGCGGAGGACGCGATATTGGCCAGTCCCTGTGCGAAGAGTTCCCGATTGGGATCATGGCGCGTGCGGGTCATCTGGTCGATGACGACGCAGGTCTTCAGCGTGTCGATAGACAAGAGTGCGGCCAGGGTGAGTGCGCTGCCGAACAGTGCGGCGACTTGCGATAGTTTCAGTTCTCCGATGTCGTACCAGCGTCCGATAATCGTGCCGATGTAGCCTTCGCTTGATGCGCCGAGGGAACCTAAGACCAGTGGATTGTCGGTCAGCGTCATCATGGTTGCATCGGTGTTAGCCAGAACAAAGTAGGCGATGATGCCGGCTGTAATGCCGAGTATCGTGCTGGGGATAGCCTTGGTTATTTTCGGCGCGAGCAGTGCAACCAGCACGGTTGCGGCACCGATGGCGATGCTGCGCGTATCCCACAGCGCGGGGTTGACGGCGGCACGCCACCACGCGGTATTGGCGGAAGTGCCGACAAAACGGGGGATCTGGCTGCCGATGATGATGAGGCCCACGCCGCTCAGATATCCGCTCACCACTGTGTAGGGAATATAGCGGATCAGCCGGCCGACACCGAGAAAACCGATCAGTATTTGTATCAGTCCGGTCAGTATGCCGAGCACCGTCAGCATCAGGACGATGCTGGCCGGGGCCACGCCCTGATTGACCAGTTCGATGGCGAACGCGGACAGTACCGCAGCTGCCGGTGCGCAGGGTGCGCTGATCAGCCGGTCGGTGCCGCCAAAGGTCGAGGCAATCAGCCCCAGTGCGGTGGCGCCCAGAATGCCGGCCAGCGCACCGAAAACTGCATACTGGGGGCTGATCGCCGAATAGATGGTGACGCCGAAGGCAACCGCTGCCGGCAGGGCGACCAGTGTTGAGGCCAGTCCTCCCCAGAAATCGCCGGGGACTTTTAGTTTGTCTGATAGCGTGCTCATGATGGTTTTTACCCGGGTAGATGGGATTGAGCGCTTTTTACGGTTCTTTTTTCTGCATCGCCGCTTCAATTTGTGCACAAAGCGTCTTGAGAATTTTAATGCGCGCGAAATTTTTGTCGTTGGCTTCGACCAGTGTCCAGGGGGCGATTTCGGTGCTGGTCCTGTCTACCATGTCACAGACCGCCTGCTCGTATTCAGTCCACTTTTCACGATTTCGCCAGTCATCCGGCGTGATTTTGAAGTGCTTGAAGGCGATGGCTTCGCGTTCTTTGAACCGCCTGAGTTGTTCTTCCTGACTGATGGTCAGCCAGAATTTGACCACCACGATGTTGTGCCGTACCAGTTGAGCCTCGAAATCGTTGATTTCGCTGTAGGCACGCATCCAGTCGGCCTCCGAGCAGTATTTTTCGACGCGTTCGACCAGTACCCGTCCATACCAGGAGCGATCGAAAATCGTCACTCTGCCGCGTCTGGGGATATGTCGCCAGAAACGCCACAGGTAGGGCTGTGCCCGTTCTTCTTCCGTTGGGGCTGCCACCGGAATGACATTGTAATAGCGCGCGTCGAGAGCGCCGGTAATGCGCCGGATCGCGCCGCCTTTGCCCGCGGCATCGTTGCCTTCGAACATCGCGATGACGGTGATCTTTTTGAATTTCGGATTACGCGTCAGCAAGGCTAACTTGCCTTGATATTTTTCCAGTTCATCCTGATAGGTTTTTTTGTCGAGCTTCTGTTTTAAGTCGAGCGATTTGATAATATTCAGGTTGTCGATCGAGGGCAACGGCGGCGGGGCGGATACGTCAGATATTTTCTGATCGGCGTCATCGAGGCGTTTGCGGATGGCATCGAGGATGATTTTGCCGATCGTCAGGCTGCGGTAATGCGGATCGTACCCCTCGATAATAGTCCAAGGTGCTTCTGCCGTGCTGGTGTGACGAATGACACTCTCGCCTACAGTGCGGAATTTGTCGTACTTCTTATAGTGTTCCCAGTCGCGTTCGGTCACGCGCCAGCGGGTTTTCGGATCTTTTTCGAGCACTTTAAGTCGCTTTTCCTGTTTTTCGCGCGACAAGTGCATCCAGAATTTGAGTATCAGCGCGCCTTCATCGGCCAGCATGGTTTCGAGGCGGCGGGCGCGCTCCAGACTCTGGTCCAGATCCGCTGTCTTGCTGATTCCCTGCACGCGGTTGATGATGGGCCAGGTGTACCAGGAGCCCAGAAAAATTCCGATCTGGCCTTTGGGTGGCAGCTCGCGCCAGAACCGCCACATCATCGGGCGATCAAGCTCTTCATCGGACGGATCTCCCATGCCGTGCGTCTGCAAGTAGCGAGGATCCATCCATTCGTTGAGCAGGTTGACGGTCTCGCCCCGCCCCGCCCCGTCAACGCCGCCGACCAAAATGATGACCGGAAATTTGGCAAGTTTGGCCATGTCCATCTGTGCGTCGAGCAGGGCTGCACGCAGTGGCGGAACTTCCCTGTCGTAAGTCTCTTTATCTATTTTGTGACCGAGTTCTGCAGATTCAAACATGACAACCTCACAGCTGAGCTGATTATAAATAGTCCGGTGTGATGACTAGGCGCAAGGTGGTCGCCATCGAGCCCTCTCGCCGGGAGAACCACCATAGGCCGCTTTTTTTGATGCGCAAGGACTCCTGTCCGCAACCGAGTAATTGCGCCGCGACGGAGCCCAGTGTCGGTTGATGTCCGATGATCAGCACGGTGCCGCCGGCGTTGGGCCAGCGGGCGGCTTGCAACACGGCGTGCGGAGAGGCATCCGGCGCGATGGAGGGTGTCGTGATGAAATCTTTGCTGAGAGCGGAAGCAGTTTGCTGTGTGCGCACGGCGGGGCTTACCAGTATGCGGGTGTCAACAGGCAAATAACGATGTAAAAATTCTGCCATTTGTGCGGCTTGTTTACGTCCTTTCTCTGTTAATTGACGTGCAAGATCGTTCGATCCGTCTTCTGCCTCGGCATGTCGCCATAAGATTATGTCCATCTGGGCTCCAAATATTACTGTTTACACCCGCAAAATATAGCGTATATACTGTATACACGCTATCTTAATCCAAGGAGAATCAAATGAATACAAAAAAATCAGACAAGGACGTTGTTGCTAAGCCGGTTGCTGCCAAGCCGCTCACTGCGGCCGCAAAGGTCGTCAAGCCGGTTGCCAAGGTGGCAGCTGTTAAAAAAGCCGAACCTGTTGCAGTGAAAGTTGCGAAGGAAGTAAAGAAAGTTCCGGAAGTGAAGGAAGTCAAAGCTGCTAAGGCGGTTAAAGAAGTTAAGGTTGCCAAAAAGCCTAAGCCAAAAGTCGTGCGCGACAGTTTTACGATGCCGCAAAGCGAATATCAGAAGATCGCCGATATCAAGGAAATTGGCCTGAAATCCGGGCTGCAGGTTAAGAAGAGTGAAGTGCTGCGCGCTGGCGTGCTGGCATTGTGTGCGATGAACGAAGCGCAGTTAATTGCGGCGTTGAGCGGTCTCGATAAAATCAAGACCGGTCGCCCGAACAAGCACTAAGCTATGCTGTTATTTTGACGGTCGGGCTTGCGAGCAAGGTAAGCAATTCGTTTTGCGCGCACTTTTTAGCGGCTAAACGAGGTTGTTTATGGCGGTATTGGCCATTGCCATCCATATCCCAAGCCTGAGAGTTGTCCTGCAGATACGCTTTTAAGCCTTCATCGATCACGCGCTTTTTGAGCTTTTTGTCGAGGATAGGGAAACATACCTCGATGCGGCGGAAGAAGTTCCGATCCATCCAGTCGGCAGAGGCGAGATAGGTGTTGTGCGCTAGATCGTTGCGGAAATAGAAGATGCGGGTGTGCTCCAGAAAGCGGCCGATGATGGAGCGTACGCGAATATTTTCCGAGAGTCCGGCAACACCGGGGCGCAGCGCACAAACGCCGCGCACGATCAGATCGACTTTAACGCCGGCCTGCGAGGCTTCATAGAGTGCGGCGATGGTGTCAGGTTCAAGCAGCGCATTCATCTTGGCGATGATATGCGCCTTCTTGCCTTCTTTGGCTAGACGTGTTTCGTTGTGGATCGCGCGCAACACTTCCGGATGCAGTGAAAAAGGCGACTGCCACAGGTGGTTGAGCGTACGTGCGCGTCCCAGACTGGTCAGCTGGCTGAACACTTCGTTGGCATCGGCGCAGATTTCTTCATTGCAGGTGAACAGGCCGAAATCGGTGTAAAGACGCGCGGTGCGCGGATGATAATTGCCGGTACCCAGATGCACGTAGCGTTTGAGTTTACCTTCTTCGCGGCGCACCACCATCAGCATCTTGGCGTGGGTCTTGTGTCCGACGACGCCGTACACCACATGAGCGCCGACTTCTTCCAGACGGTTCGCCCAGTTGATATTGGCTTCTTCGTCAAAGCGGGCCAGCAATTCCACCACCACGGTGACTTCCTTGCCGCGCTGCGCTGCTGCGATGAGTGCCTCCATCAGCGCCGAATCCGCACCGGTGCGGTATACGGTCTGTTTGATGGCGACGACGGCAGGATCGCTGGCTGCCTGCTGGATGAAATCGATCACCGGCTTGAAAGACTGATAAGGGTGGTGCAGCAGCACATCGCTCTTGCGGATCACTTTGAACATGTCCGCGCCCTTTTTTTGCAGGACACCGGGCACGCCCGGCACAAATTCTGCAAATTTCAGGTCGGCGCGCTCGACCATGCCGGGAATTTCCATCAGGCGAACCAGGTTGACCGGGCCGTGCACGCGATATAAGTCGGCCGGCGTCAGTTTGAATTCCTTGAGCAGCAAGGCTTCGATCTGTTCCGAGCAGTTGTCGGCAATTTCCAGACGTACCGCGTCACCGAAATGGCGCTGCGGCAATTCGCCTTGCAAGCTCAGGCGCAAGTTTTTGACTTCTTCCTCATCGACAAACAGATTGCTGTTACGCGTCACGCGGAACTGGAAGCACCCCAATACTTCCATGCCGCTGAACAGCTCGCCGACATGCGCGTGCAGAATGGACGACAGGAAGACGAAGCCGTGCGGGCAGCCGCTGATTTCCGGCGGTAGTAAAATCGTGCGCGGCAATACGCGCGGGGCTTGCACGATGGCGCGGGTCGAATTGCGCCCGAACGCATCCTTGCCCTGCAGCTCGACTGCAAAATTTAAGCTCTTGTTCAGTACGCGGGGAAACGGGTGGGCAGGATCGAGCCCGATCGGGGTGAGCACCGGCATGACTTCGCGAAAAAAGTACGCTTTTAGCCATGCCTGCTGTGCCTCGTTCCAGTGGGTGCGGCGCAGGAATTTAATACCCTGGGCTGCCAGCGCCGGCGTAATTTCGGTATTGAACAGGTGATACTGGTGTTCGATGAGCTGATGCGCCTGTTCGCGTACCAGTTTGAGGGTGTGGTGGGCACTCATGCCATCCGCCCCGGTCGAAATTCCCCCCAGTTTGATTTGCTCCATCAAACCGGCCACGCGGATTTCGAAAAACTCGTCGAGATTGCTGCTGCCGATACACAGGTATTTTAAGCGTTCGAGCAGCGGAATCGTCGCATCTTCCGCCTGAGCGAGCACGCGCCGGTTGAATTCGAGCTGACCGAGTTCGCGGTTGAGAAATTGCTGCGGAGCGAATGTATTAGGCAAGTTGTGACACCTTATTTGGGCGGTACAAAACCTTCCGGCATTTGCGTACCTTCACCGAAGAAGTAGCTGTCCATCTGTGCGGCAAGATATTTGCGCGCGGCCAGATCAGCCAGATTCAGGCGATTTTCATTGACCAGCATGGTTTGGAATTTGATCCATCCGGCCCATGCTTCCTTGGAGACATTTTCAAAAATTCGCTGACCCAACGGGCCTGGATACGGCTGGCGATCGAGGGCTTCGGCTTCGCGGCCCAGTTTTACGCATTGAACCATTCTTGTCATGATGTATCTCCGTGATAGTGATTATGTGACGTAATTATGACATTAAGATGACAGGCTGTCCGGCGGGCGTTACGGGTTAAACCGTCCAGCTGACCAGCCCGCTGTAGGAGGTTCCCAGCACGATCAGGCCGAAAGCGATGCGATACCAGGCAAAAATCGTAAAATCGTGGCGGCTGATGTAGCGCAACAGGCCGCGCACCGCGATGAACGCGCTAATGAACGAGGCGATGGAGCCGGCCAGAAAAATGCCCAGATCGTCGGCGTGAAACTGGTCGCGGTATTTGACGACTTCGTAGAGTGTCGCCATGGTAAGGGTGGGAATCGCCAGAAAGAATGAGAACTCGGTGGCGGCGCGTCGGGACAGGCCGAAGAACAGGCCGCCGATGATGGTAGCACCTGAACGCGAGGTGCCGGGAATCAGCGCCAGCGCCTGCGCCAGTCCCATTTTTAACGCATCGCGCCAGTGCATTTCATCGACACTGCCGATCGATTCGGTGTGAGTGCGTTTCTCCGCCCACAGGATGATGAAACCGCCGATGATGAAGGCCAGCGCGACGGGCACGGGGGCGAACAGATGCGCCTTGATGGCTTTGCCGAACAGCAGTCCCAAAATCGCCAGCGGCAAAAAGGCGATAAACAGGTTCAGCGTGAAGCGCTGCGCTGCCTCCTGTTTTTGCAACAAGCCTGTGGTGACCGATTGCAATTTTGCGCGGTATTCCCAGCACACGGCCAAAATTGCCGCAAATTGAATGACGATCTCGAAGACCTTGCCGCGATCGTCGTTGAAATTGAGCAGGTCGCCGACCAGAATCAGGTGGCCGGTCGAGGAGACTGGCAAAAATTCGGTCAGGCCTTCGACGACGCCTAAGATGACCGCTTTGAGCAAAAGTATAATATCCATTGTTTTCCCCGCGTATGCGGGAATCCAGTAGTTGCAATCAGGCTTAACCCGCCATCAAATCGTTGATGCGCTGATTGACTGCACAGCGCGCTTCATCGCTCATCTCCACCCAACGGGTGATTTCATCGAATGTCCGCAAGCAGCTGCGGCACACGTCGTCGCCCAAAACGGTCGTGCAATAGCCGACGCACGGACTTTGTGCAGTGACCGGTTTGGTGGACGCGGACATCAGGATTTGCTGTAGAGCTGGCTGCCTTTAGTGACGAATTCGATGGATTTGACTTCCATGCCCTTCTCCAGCGCCGCTTGTTCCGAGATGCCCTCCTTTGCCGCGAAGTCGCGCACGTCTTGCGAGATTTTCATCGAGCAGAAATGCGGGCCGCACATCGAGCAGAAGTGAGCGACCTTGGCGGACTCTTTCGGCAGTGTCTCGTCATGGAATTCACGCGCACGATCAGGATCCAAGCCCAGATTGAACTGGTCGTCCCAGCGGAATTCGAAACGCGCTTTTGACAGTGCATTGTCACGAACCTGTGCGCCCGGATGTCCCTTGGCCAGATCCGCCGCATGCGCTGCGATCTTGTAGGTGATGATGCCTTCTTTGACGTCCGCTTTGTTCGGCAAGCCTAAGTGTTCTTTAGGCGTGACGTAGCACAGCATAGCGGTACCGAACCAGCCTATCATCGCAGCGCCAATGGCGCTGGTGATGTGATCGTAGCCCGGCGCGATGTCCATGGTCAGAGGGCCTAATGTATAGAACGGCGCGTCGTTGCACCACTTGGCTTGCAAGTCCATGTTCTCTTTGATCAGATGCATAGGCACGTGGCCCGGGCCTTCGATCATCACCTGAACGTCGTGGCGCCAGGCAACTTGGGTGAGTTCGCCCAGGGTCTTCAATTCGCCCAATTGCGCTTCGTCGTTTGCATCGTAAATCGAACCGGGGCGCAGACCGTCGCCCAAGCTGAAGGTCACGTCATAGGCCTTCATGATTTCGCAGATGTCTTCGAAATGGGTGTAAAGGAAGTTTTCCTTATGGTGCGCCAGACACCATTTTGCCATGATAGAACCGCCGCGCGAGACGATGCCGGTCATGCGATTCGCGGTCATCGGCACGTAGCGCAGCAAGACGCCTGCGTGAATGGTGAAGTAATCCACACCTTGTTCGGCCTGTTCGATCAGCGTGTCGCGGAAGATTTCCCAGGTCAGGTCTTCGGCTTTACCGTTGACCTTTTCCAGCGCCTGATAAATCGGCACGGTGCCGATCGGCACGGGAGAATTGCGCATGATCCATTCGCGCGTCTCGTGGATGTGTTTGCCGGTGGACAGATCCATCACCGTGTCGCCGCCCCAGCGAATCGCCCAGGTCATCTTTTCGACTTCTTCCTGGATGCTGGAACCCAGTGCTGAATTGCCGATATTGGCGTTGATCTTGACCAGAAACTTGCGGCCGATGATCATCGGTTCGATTTCCGGATGGTTGATGTTGGCGGTGATGACCGCGCGGCCGGCAGCGACTTCATCGCGCACGAATTCAGGCGTGATTTTTTTTGGCATCGAATTGCCGAAATTTTCCCCGGGATGCTGGCGCAGCATCATCTCGTTCATGCCGTCGACTTTTTGATTTTCGCGAATCGCGATGTATTCCATTTCAGGCGTGATGATGCCCTGACGTGCGTAGTGCATCTGGGTGACATTCTTGCCCGGTTTGGCACGGCGCGGCGCGCGACTCAGGTTAAAACGCATCTCGGCGAGCTCCGGATCATCCAGGCGTTTCTGGCCGTAATCGGAAGTCAGTTTAGGCAACACTTCGGTGTCGTCGCGCTCGACGATCCATGCTTCGCGCATCAGTGCTAAGCCTGAGCGGATGTCGATTTTGACGGCAGGATCGGTATAGGGGCCTGAGCAATCGTATACGTAAATCGGCGCATTGATTTCAGCGCCCATGCCATCGGGTGTGTCGGCTTGAGAGATTTCGCGCATCGGCACGCGGATATCCGGGCGGCTGCCTTCGACATAAATTTTGCGGGAATTGGGGAGTGGCTTGATCGCGGCGGCATCGACATGCGCGGCGTCAGCGGTGAATTTAGTGTTGGCGTTCATCTGATGCTCCTAAAAAGAAGGGAAGCATCGTGCTTCCCTACGACGGCATTATCCGTACAGGTTCAAAGGGTGTTTCTCACTTTGCTGAAAAAAACAGACAAAGACCCCCAGCGAGTCGTGCAAGTTACTGGAAAAATGAAGGAAAAGCAACCCTGCGCGCGTAGTTGTGTTGAGCCAGACGGGGTGTGTTGCTATACTGCCGGGATAAAATCAAACGCAATGCGAGTTTTACCTTAATTACTCAGGGATGGAGATCAAAATGCAGAATCTGGAACAGGCACGCTTCAATATGATTGAACAGCAAATTCGCCCGTGTGATGTGTTGGAAGCGCGGATTCTCGAGTTGCTCCATCACGTCAGGCGTGAACAGTTCGTGCCTGACGGTAAAAAAGCGATGGCCTTTATGGATATGGAAATTCCGTTAGGCTACGGCGTCTCGATGTGGCAGCCTAAACTCGAAGCGCGTGCGTTGCAGGAGTTACATATCGGGCGCTCGGATAAAGTGCTGGAAGTCGGTACCGGCAGCGGCTATCTGACGGCGTTGCTGTCCGCATTTGCAGGTCACGTCACCTCGGTCGAAATCGTGCCTGAATTGAGTGAAATTGCGCGCACCCATTTGCTGCACCGTGAAAATGTGACGCTGGCGGTCGGCGACGCATCGCATGGCTGGGGCAGCGAAAAATATGACGTCATCGTATTGACGGGTTCGACGCCGGTGTTGCCGCTGGTGTTTCAAAGTAGTCTGAATGTCGGCGGACGCCTGTTTGCCATCGTCGGCGATGCCCCGGTCATGGAAGCCCGGCTGATCACGCGCGTTGCGGCCGATGTTTTTGAAACGGTCAACATCATGGAAACGTCCGTTGCCGCGCTGCAAAATGCGCAACAGCCTAAACGGTTTGTATTTTAAGCGGCGTTTGATTTTTTCAGGCCTGATGCGAGCTGTGACCCGATGAGCGATATGAAGCTTATGTCGCCGCTTGCAATGGTTTTGCTGGTAACGCTGGCGATCAAGTTTTATCTTGCTTGGCTGATTCCGCTGTCCGGTGATGAGGCTTATTTCGTCGTCTGGGCGCATCACCCCGATTTTGGTTATTACGATCACCCGCCCATGGCGGGCTGGTTTTTGCAGCTGATGTTGTGTCTGGGCAACTCGGAAGTCGTGTTGCGCCTGCCGGCGATTTTGCTCTCGACGCTGATCGGCATCGGAATCTACCGGCTGATCAGGCCGTTCGACGAAACCCGTGCGCAGCTGGCCGCGATGCTGTATCTGGTCTCCCCGCTGAATGTGCTGAACGTGCTGGTCACGACAGACACCCCTTTGATTTTGTTCGCTTTCCTGTCAGCCTGGGCGCTCTCTCGTGCCTTGCAGAAAAACAGCCTGCGCTGGTATGGGTTAGCCGGTGCCTTGTTCGGCATGGCTTTTCTGTCCAAATATTTCGCGGTGCTGCTGGGTCTGGCGTATCTGGCCTATTTTGTTTTTTCGGCTAAGTCGCTGCAAAAGACCAAAGGCTTCGCGCTGCTCTATCTTGCCGCGCTGCCGTTTGCGCTGGTCAATTTGTACTGGAACTACACCCATTGCTGGGACAACATCCTGTTCAACCTGTATAACCGCAACGAAAATGAGCACTTCTCGCCGGATAAGATCGCGACTTTCCTCGCGGTGCAGCTGTATCTGATGACGCCGCCGGTGATTTACTATGTGTTTAAACACCGTGCGCAATGGCGGCTAACCTTCAGCCATCCGGAGTTTCGCCTGTTTGCCTGGCTGTTCTGCCTGCCGCTCACCTTGTTGGCTTTGTTGTCGCTCAAGCGGGATATCGGTCTGCACTGGGTGCTGGCGTTCTATCCTTTCTTGTATGTGATGCTCGGCATGATGCTAAGCGGGCAGGCGCTGCGCTCGACCTTTAAATTCACCCTGTGGTTTACGGGCGCGCATCTGGCGGTTGTCGCGGTGATCGCTTTGATGCCGATGGAGAGTTGGAAGGGCACGAACCTGTACGACGGCATCGTGTTCATGTTCAGGAATGACGAGATCGTCGATAAGGTGCGCCCCTATGAGCAACAGGGCTTTGTGCTGTCATCGGACGGCTATACGTCGGCGGCGATCATCTCCTACCATTACGGCAAGAACTTTTCGGTGTTCGGCAGCGGTTCGACTTTTGCGCGGCAGGACGACATGCTGACCGATTTTCGTCAGTTGAACGGGCGCAATGTGCTGGTGATCATTAAATCCGCGCCGGATCTGGCGTTGTACGCGCCTTATTTTAGCCGCGTGGAGGTTGTGACGTTTGAGTTGCGCGGCGTGCCTTTCTATTTTGTGCTGGGCTATGATTTTGATTACCGTGCTTATAAAGAGAAGATATTGAGACCCATTTTGAGCCGGCACTATAAAATCCCCGCATTTTTACCGCATGCGCCGTGTTATTTCTGCGAAAAATATTTTCCGGAACAGGTGAACTAGATGGGAACTTTAACAACTGCGATCAGTGGCTGGGGGCGCTATCCGGTGCAGGTCTGTGAGCTTGCTCGCCCCGAGCGTTATGCAGCGTTGCTCCCCGATACGGCTAACCTGATCGTGCGCGGTCAGGGGCGCAGCTACGGGGATGCCTCGCTCAACGAAAACGGGCGCGTGTTGCTCACCGAACGCGTGAACCGGCTGCTTGAATTCGATACGGCACAGGGCATCCTGCGCGCGGAAGCCGGTGTGACACTGGGCGAGATTTTGGCGGTCATCGTGCCCAAAGGCTGGTTTTTGCCGGTCACGCCAGGTACTAAATTTGTCTCGCTGGGCGGTTGCGTGGCGGCGGATGTGCACGGCAAGAATCACCACCACGACGGCGCCTTTGGCGATCATGTGCTGTCCATCGAGCTCGTGCTGGCGGATGGCAGTCGCATGACCTGCTCGGCTGAGCAAAATGCGCCGCTGTTCTGGGCGACGGTCGGGGGGATGGGGCTGACCGGCATTATCGCTGAGGTGACGATTAAGCTCATCGCGATTAAGCATTCGCAGATGACAGTGCGGCACCATGCGGCCGCGAATCTCGAGCAGTTATTCGCGCTGATGCAGGCCATCGACGATCGTTACACCGTGGCGTGGATAGACAGCATGGCGACCGGCGCGCAGCTGGGGCGCGGCATCCTGATGTGCGGTCATCATGCGGAAGAGGCAACCTCCGTGCCGCAAACGGGCGCTCAGCGTCGCATCCCGTTCGACTTTCCCGACTGGGCACTCAATTCGATCAGCATAGGCGCATTCAATGCACAGTATTTCCGCCGCGAGTCGGGCAAGCCCGAGGCTTTCGCGAGCGGCTGGGATGCGTATTTTTATCCCTTGGACGCGCTGGAAAACTGGAACCGGATGTACGGCAAGCGCGGTTTCGTGCAATACCAGTGCGTGATTCCGGACGCGGCGGCCTATGAGGGGATACAAAAATTGCTGCAAACACTGTCAGCGAGTCGCCGGCCGTCGTTTTTGGCTGTTTTGAAACGCTTCGGCGCCGAAGGGCGCGGGCTGCTGTCCTTTCCGATGAAGGGTTACACGCTGGCGCTCGATTTGCCGATCCGCGACGCGGGGCTGTTTAGCCTCTTGAACACGCTTGATGAAATCGTGCTGCACTACGGCGGCCGGGTGTATCTGGCCAAGGATGCGCGCTTATCAGCTGAGACCTTTGCTCTGATGTATCCGCGCTATCAGGAATGGTTGGCCGAAAAAGATTCGGTTGATCCTGAGCAGCGCTTCAGTTCCAGCTTGTCACGGCGTTTGGGCATCACGGCGCACAAGGAGGCTTGATGAGTGAATGCATACTGATACTGGGTGCGACCTCCGCCATTGCGCGCGGGGTCGCGTCAGCGTTTGCCGCGCGGGGCGATAACCTGTATCTGGCTTCTCGCGATGAGGACGAATTGCGGCGCAGCGCCTTGGATCTTCAATTGCGCTATGGGGTGACGGTGCACTATCGCGTTTTCGACGCGGAAGCGACCGAAACACACGAGGCCTTTTTTAATGCGGTGCAGGCGGATACGCCCGAGTTGTCGGGGGTGGTACTGGCCTTCGGCTATCTGGGCGATCAGCTGGCGGCGCGTGATTTTGCCGTGGCCGCCAAAGTCATCGCCAGCAATTTTACCGGTGCGGTCTCAATCCTCGGCCTGTGCGCGAATTATTTCGAGCCCTTGCAGCGCGGCTTTATCATCGGCATTTCTTCGGTGGCAGGGGATCGCGGCCGGCAGAGTAATTATGTGTACGGCGCGGCCAAGGGGGCGCTCAGCCTGTACCTGCAGGGGCTGCGCAACCGGCTCTATCCTCACGGGGTGCGCGTCATCACTGTGAAGCCCGGTTTCGTGGATACGGCGATGACCTATGGTTTGCCCGGCCTGTTTCTGGTCGCCACCCCGCAGCAGATCGGTCAGCGCATCGTCGCGACGCTGGGAAAATCGGCCGATGTGGTGTATCTGCCGGGATTTTGGCGCTATATCATGCTGATCATCAAGCATATCCCCGAGTTTGTCTTTAAACGGATGAAGATGTGAGTCAGAGCGAGGTCGTGGCGGCATTCGATTTCGACGGCACGTTAACGCGTCGCGATACGCTGTTGCCTTTTTTGCTGCACACGCTGGGGGTATGGGCGGTGATGGTTCAGGCCTTGCGTTTATCCCGCACGCTGGCGGCCTATGCCTTGGGGCTGATCGATAACGGCATCGCGAAGGAGCGGGTCTTTGTCGCATGTCTAGGGGCCAAAAATATCGATGCGTTGCAACAGGAGGCTGACCTGTTCGCAGCTCAGGTGGTGCCGGCGCTGTTGCGGCCGGATGCGATGCGGCGGCTCGCGTGGCACAAACAGCAGGGGCATCGCTGTGTGCTGATCAGCGCATCGCTTGAGTTATACGTCAGACCCTGGGCGAAAATCGCCGGCTTTGATGAGGTGATCGCCACGCAACTGGAAATACGCGATGATCGCACCCTGACAGGCAGGATGTCAGGGGTGAACTGTTTTGGCGCAGAAAAGCTCAGGCGCCTTGCGGCGTTGCTGGGCGAGCGCAGCACTTATACTTTGTATGCCTACGGCGACAGTCGGGGGGATCGCGAATTGCTGGCGAGCGCGGATTTCTCCTATTACCGGCAATTTCCAGAATCGAGATGATGAAAACATTGTTACCGCTGCTGCGTCTGATGCGCCCTTATCAGTGGGTGAAAAATACCTTCGTGTTTGCCGGCCTGTTGTTCGGCCACGCCTGGCATGATCAGGCGGCAGTGATAGAGGTCATGATGGCCTTTGCGGCATTTTGTCTGGTGTCGAGCGCGATTTATACGCTCAACGATCTGGTCGATGTGGAGCAGGACAAACAGCATCCGAAGAAGCGCTTGCGGCCGCTGGCCTCAGGCGAGGTGTCGGTTTTTTCCGCCATCCTGCTCGCCGTGTCGCTGGGAACGGCGGGGCTGCTGCTGGCGTATCTCGCCTCCCCCGTCGTGCTGCTGATACTGGCAGGCTATGCGCTGATGAACATTGCCTATTCGTTGCGGCTCAAGCATGTGGTGATACTGGATGTGTTCATCATCGCCACCGGATTCATGTTGCGCCTGCTCGCCGGCACGCTGGGGGTGGGCATTCCGCCATCGCAATGGCTGCTGCTGTGCGGTCTGATGGTGACGCTGTTTCTGGGGTTTGCCAAACGCCGCGCGGAAATCATCGCGCTGACCGAAGACAAGGCCGCGCATCGCCGCGTGCTGGCGCATTACAGTCCGGTGCTGCTCGATAAGATGATAGGCATCACCGCCTCAGGGGTGATCATGAGCTACAGCCTGTACACCATGAACGCCGACACGATACGCATCCACGGCACGAATAATCTGATCTACACCGTACCGTTCGTGATGTACGGGATGTTCCGTTACATCTACCTGCTGCATCACCAGAGCCGCGGGGGCGACCCGTCGCATGATCTGGTACGCGACCCCCACCTGTTTATTTCGCTGGGCGCCTGGCTGCTCGCGACGATGCTGCTGATTTCATGACGGGCACTGTGTTGTCCGGCTGGCGGTTTCGCGCGCTGTTGCTGGTGATTTTACTGAGCGCCGCAGGCTATCTGGCCTTTTCGCTGTGGGGTGGCTGGCACGAGGTGGTGGCGGCAATCGTGCGGGTCGGATTTGTCGGCACCGCCATTGCGCTGCTGCTCTCGCTGGTTAACTACGGCGTGCGATTTGTGCGCTGGCAGAAATTTTTAGCGTTGCTGGGCCACCGTGTGTATGCGCCCGAGAGCCTGCGAATTTACATTGCGGGCTTTGGTCTGACGATACTGCCGGGTAAGGCGGGTGAGGCGATACGCAGCGTGTTTCTGAAAAAGCATGGCGTGCCCTATCCTGAGAGTCTGGCGGCTTTTTTTTCCGAGCATTTGTCAAATTTAATCAGTATGTTGATGCTGGTTGCCATCGGCATGGCGATTTATCCCAAGGCGCTGCCTGTGGTGCTGATCCTGGCCGTGCTGATCGTTGTTATTCTGGTGGTGCTCCAGCAGGCAAAGTGGCTTGAAGTGCTAAAATCTTTCGCGCAGCGGCGACTGCCTGCCCGTTTGGGGAATCTTGCCGGGCATGCCGTTGACGTCGTGCTGCATTCGCGGCATTGTTTTAGTCTGCCTATGCTGTTGTACGGCATCGCGCTGGGGCTGGTGGCGTGGGGTGCGGAAGGGCTGGCGTTTTATTACATCATGCATTGGTTGGGCAGCGATTTGTCGCTTCAGGTCGCGCTGTTCATCTATGCGTTTTCCATGCTGATCGGGGCGCTCAGTTTTCTGCCGGGGGGCTTGGGCGGGGCGGAAGCGACCATGGTTGCGCTGCTGATGTTGAACAGCGTCGCGCAACCGCAGGCGGTAGCGGCAACGGTGCTGATTCGGCTTGTGACTCTGTGGTTTGCGGTGGCGCTGGGCGTGATGGCGCTGTCGATGTCCGAGCGCCGTTTGAAAAAGGGTTGAGGGTATTGTGCCGGCAGCGAATGCTTGGTACTGTTGCCGGCACTTCAAGTATCGTTTGCGCATTAGGGCGGCAAGCGATAATATTAGCAAAATCTAATAAACTATGCGCGAATCCGATGAAAACTAAGCTATTCACCTCACGTCTGGCACTGGCGATTGTCCTCGGTGCTCCTCTTTTTGCACAGGCCGCCGACTTGCTCGACATCTTCCGCAGCGCGCAAAGCAATGATCCTGTGTTTGCCGCGGCGCGTGCCGCGCAACAGGCGGGACAGGAAAAATTGCCGCAAGGCCGCGCACTGCTGATGCCGAGCGTCAATCTGTCGGCCAACAGCACCTTTAACGATTTAACGACGCAGTACAAGGGCGCGACCCTGTTTCCAGGCGGTAATCAGCGTTACAACAGCCATGGTTACGGCGTGACGCTGGTGCAGCCTCTGCTCCGTCAGCAAAACTGGCTGGCTTACAGCGAATCCGAACTGCAGGTCGCCCAAAGTGAAGCGCAATTTAAAGTGGCCGAGCAGGATTTACTGCTGCGCACCGCTCAAGCCTACTTCGATGTGCTGATCGCGCAGGACAGCGTGCAGTTGGCCGAGGCGCAAAAGACGGCAATTTCTGAGCAACTGGCGCAGGCCAAACGCAATTTCGAAGTCGGCAGCGCGACCATTACCGATACCCACGAGGCGCAAGCGCGTTTTGATCTGACCTCCTCGCAACAAATTGCCGCGCAGAATAATCTGGAAATCAAGCGCAGCGCGTTGCAGCAGCTGATCAATGCACAGCCCAAGGAACTCAAATCCTTAGGCAAACAGTTCAGTCTGGATGCACCGCAACCTGCCGATATGGAAAAATGGGTGGGCGATGCTCAGATTAACAGCCCTCAGATCGCCATCGCGCAGGCCGGCGCTCAGCTTGCCGAAAAGGAAGTCGCGAGAAATCGCGGCGGTCATTATCCGACGATAGATCTGGTAGCGAACTATTCTAAAAACTACGCTAACGGCAGCAGTTTCGGCGTCGGCAGCGACAGCACTAATAAAAGCGTCGGCGTGCAATTGAATCTGCCGATCTTTCAGGGCGGCGCGACCAACTCGAAGTGGCGTGAGGCGAATGCAAACAGCGAACGGGCGCGGCAGGAGCTGGAAAACGCGCGCCGCAGCGTTGCATCACAAACCCGTCAGGCGTACTTGGGTGTCGTGAGCGGTATCTCGCAGGTGCAGGCGCTGCAACAGGCGCTCACCTCCAGTGAAAGCGTGCTGGAGGCCAGCCGTCTGGGGCAGGAAGTGGGCGTTCGTACCAATCTTGACGTACTCAATGCCCAGCAGCAGCTCTATGCTACCCGCCGCGACCTGTATCAGGCGGAATACAATTATCTGCTGAGTCAGTTGCGACTGAAAGCTGCAGTCGGTTCGCTGGGCGAGGCGGAATTGACCAAGGTCAACGAGGCACTGAAGTAGTTCACAGCTTGACATCACATCCTCCGATCTGTTTAATGTGCGCTGTTCACCTAATGAACGCACCGCATGTTCGACGATACCACTAGTTACGGATTACTAAAGACATTGGCCGATGAGCCCAACCTTTCCCAGAGAGATTTGGCGAAGCGGTTGGGCGTTAGTCTTGGCAAGGTAAATTTTTGCTTGAATGCATTGATCGCTAAAGGTTGCTTGAAAGCAGATAATTTCCGCAACAGCGACAATAAACTGGCGTACGCTTACCTGCTGACGCCGCGCGGTGTGGAGCAGAAGGCGCACCTCACTTTAGAATTTTTGCAAATTAAGGTTGAGGAATACGAGCGATTGCGGATGGAGATTGCAGAACTGAAGCGTGAAACTGAACAAATAGTGAGAAATTTTCCGTGAATAAATACATTGTCGTCAGGGTTTGTTTATGAAAGCAGTCATTCTTGCAGGTGGTTTGGGAACTCGGATCAGCGAAGAAACGTCAACGCGACCCAAGCCTATGGTGGAGATCGGTGGAAAGCCAATTTTGTGGCATATCCTTAAAAGTTATTCTGCGCACGGGATTAATGAGTTCGTTATTTGCTGCGGTTACAAGGGCTATGTAATCAAAGAGTACTTTGCCAATTATTTTCTGCATACATCGGATGTCACTTTCGATATGCAGAATAATCACATGGAAGTGCATCAGCGTTTCGCTGAACCTTGGAAAGTAACTCTAGTAGACACCGGAGAAGAAACCATGACCGGTGGTCGTTTAAAGCGCGTAGCCGAATATGTTAAGGATGAAGAAGCATTCTGTCTTACCTATGGAGATGGCGTGAGTGACGTTAATATTACTGAATTGATCGCATTTCACAAAGCTCAGAAAGTTAAGGCGACATTGACCGCGACATTGCCGCCGGGCCGTTTTGGCGCGCTCGACATGCAGGGAAATAAGGTCAATAGCTTTCGGGAAAAGCCTCAAGGCGATGGTGCCATGATAAATGGTGGATTTTTTGTGCTATCACCAAAAGTCCTCGATTATATCTCCGACGATAAAACAATTTGGGAGCGCGAACCTATGGAGCGTCTCGCCGAAGAAGGTGATCTGGCGGCGTTTCATCACACCGGTTTTTGGCAGCCCATGGATACTCTGCGCGACAAGATGCATCTCGAAGAGTTGTGGCAATCAGGCAAAGCGCCCTGGAAAGTATGGGCATGAACGCTGATTTTTGGCGCGGCAAGCGCGTCCTGTTGACGGGTCATACCGGTTTTAAGGGAAGCTGGCTGTCGCTTTGGTTGCAGTCTATGGGCGCGCAAGTGGTGGGTTTTGCGCTCGCTCCGCCGACCAAACCGAGTTTGTTTGAAGTCGCCGGTATTGAACAAGGCATGACCAGCATCATCGGTGATATTCGTGACTTAGTGCATTTGCGTTCGGTATTGACTGAGCATCAGCCTGAGATTGTGATTCATATGGCGGCACAGCCGCTGGTGCGCTATTCCTATATTGAACCGGTTGAAACCTATTCCACTAACGTGATGGGTGTGGTGAATTTGCTGGAAGCGGTGCGCAGCACGCGGAGTGTTAAGGCTGTGGTCAATGTTACGACCGACAAATGTTACGAAAATCGCGAATGGGCGTGGGGCTATCGTGAAAATGAAGCAATGGGCGGTTACGATCCTTATTCCAGCAGTAAAGGCTGCGCGGAACTGGTCACCGCGGCTTACCGTAACTCTTATTTTCACCCCGCAAAATATCACGAGCATGGCGTTGCAATCGCATCAGCCAGAGCGGGAAACGTCATCGGTGGCGGCGACTGGGCAGAAGATCGTCTCATTCCCGATATCATGCGCGCGATAACGGAAGGTCGCGCGGTCAATATACGCAATCCGCATGCGATCCGTCCCTGGCAGCATGTGCTGGAGCCGTTATCCGGTTATCTGTTGCTGGCACAAAAACTCTATGAAGACGGCGCAGCGTTCGCAGAAGGCTGGAACTTCGGCCCCAACGATGAAGATGCCAAGCCTGTGCAATGGATTGTTGAGCGATTGACCCAATCCTGGGGAGAGGGTGCGAGCTGGGTGGTTGATGGCGGCGAACATCCGCATGAAGCGCATTACCTGAAGCTCGATTGCTCCAAAGCCAAAGGCCAGTTGAACTGGCATCCGAGATGGCATCTGGATGAAGCGCTGGTAAAAATTGTGGACTGGCATCAGGCCTACCGGGATGAAAAAGATATGCGTGAAATCACGCTCCAGCAGATCAGCGCGTATTGCGCATCATCTGTACGATGAATTTGAATTGAATATAAGCCGAGGTTAGCGTGGATAAAGAAATTATCAAGCAACAAATATTGGGTTTGGTCGAGCAATACAGTGCGCTGCAATATGCAGAAAAAACCTTTACGGCGGGTACGTCAATCGTTCCGCCTTCCGGCAAAGTGATCGGCGCACCTGAACTCAAAAATATGGTTGAAGCCTCGCTGGATGGTTGGTTGACGACCGGGCGTTTCAACGAAGCCTTCGAGAAGCGCTTTGCCGAATTTGTCGGCGTGCCTTACGCATTGACGACCACTTCAGGTTCGTCGGCGAATCTGCTGGCCTTCACTGCATTGACATCGCATAAGTTGGGCGCGCGCGCGCTGAAACCGGGCGATGAAGTGATCACCGTAGCGGCAGGTTTCCCGACTACCGTTAATCCTATCTTGCAAAATGGCATGGTTCCGGTGTTTGTCGATGTGGACATTCCTACCTACAACATTGATCCTGCCAAACTTGAAGCGGCCGTGACGGATCGTACCCGTGCCATCATGGTAGCGCATACGCTGGGCAATCCGTTTGATCTGGATAGCGTGATGGCGCTGGCCAAAAAGCACAATCTTTGGGTTATCGAAGATTGCTGTGATGCGCTCGGTTCTCGCTACAAAGGCCAGCACGTCGGTACCTTCGGTCATATCGCGACCTGTAGTTTTTACCCGGCGCACCACATTACCATGGGCGAGGGCGGCATGATCTTTACCAAAGACCGTGACTTGCGCACCATCATCGAGTCCTTCCGTGACTGGGGCCGTGATTGCTACTGTGGTCCTGGTTGCGACAATACCTGCGGCAAGCGTTTTGGCCAGCAGTTGGGATCACTGCCGATGGGATACGATCATAAGTACACCTACTCACACTTGGGTTACAACCTCAAAATCACCGATATGCAGGCCGCGTGTGCACTGGCGCAGATGGATCGTTTGCCAGGATTTATCGAGGCACGGAAACAGAACTTTATCTTCTTGAAAGAGCGTCTGAAGTCGTGTGAGGAATTCATGATTCTGCCCGAAGCCACCGCAGGCAGCGAGCCCTCGTGGTTCGGTTTTCCGATCACGCTGCGTGAATCGTCAGGAATTAATCGTGTTGAACTGTTGAAATATCTGGATCAATACAAGATAGGCACGCGTTTGTTGTTCGCGGGTAATTTGACTCGCCAGCCATATTTCGAAGGTCGCGCATATCGCATCAGCGGTGAACTCACAAATACCGATAGCGTTATGAACAACACCTTTTGGATTGGCGTATATCCTGGTCTGAACGAAGAGATGTTAAGTTTTATCGTCGAGAAAATCGAAGCGTTTTTTGGTGTGAATTTCTAGCATAACGAGAATCAGGATACGCATTGAAAGCCTCTGACGCCGTAGCAAAATTTCTGATCGCCCATCAGGTTCAAACTTGTTTTGAACTGGTGGGTGGCATGATCACGCACCTGTTGGACAGTTTCGCCGAATCCGGGCAATTCAACATCGTCTCGATGCACCACGAGCAATCGGCGGCTTTTGCGGCGGAAGGCGTAGCGAGACATACCCGGGGTAAAACCATTGCAGTTGCCATGGGAACCAGTGGGCCGGGGGCGACTAATTTGCTGACGGGTATCGGCAGCTGTTGGTTCGATTCGGTCCCGTGCCTATTTATCACCGGGCAAGTCAATACGCGGGAGCTCAAGGGTGACCGGGCTATCCGGCAGCAAGGCTTTCAGGAACTCGATATTGTGGCTGTCGCTCAATCGCTGACAAAATATGCGCTGAGAGTTGATGAGGCAGGCGATTTGTTGCCGCAATTGCACAAGGCGCTCTCGCTGGCGTTGAGCGGAAGACAAGGCCCGGTGTTACTGGATATTCCCAACGATGTTCAGCGCGCTGAGATTCCTGATGAACTGGTTGAGCAGTGGTTGAGTACACCATTGGCAATCAGCGCGGGATCAGAAATTACCTCCGCCCAATTGCAACAATTGTCATCCTTATGCCAAGCTGCGCAGCGACCCTTGATCTGCGTCGGTGGCGGGGCACGCTGGGCAGATTCTATGGATGAGTGGCTGCTGGCGGCAAATGCGCTGGGCATCCCCTATGTGGCAACACTGATGGGGCATGAGCGGGTGGTCGCGCGTCAAAATTACTTCAACATGATCGGCAGCTACGGCAATCGCGAAGCCAATTGGGCGGTGCAGAACTGCGACCTGTTGATCGTCATCGGTGCGCGTCTTGATGTACGGCAAACCGGTTCCGATGTGGACGACTTCGCCCGGCAGGCCCGCGTGGTGCAGATCGACATTGACCCTGCTCAATTGGAAAACCGGGTTCAGGCTGATCTGAGTATCTGTGCAGCGGCAGAAAGTGTGTTTAAAGCTTTTTTGCTGCAGGCCGATACCTTTCAGAATTTGGACCAGAACTGGCTGCTCGATTTAACAGAACAACGTGAACGTGCTGAAACCAATGAGTATGCAGACTGGAAAATAAGTCCGAGTGAGCTGTTCAAAAAGCTAAATGTCAGCTTGGCAACCCAGCCTGTCGATTACGTCTGCGACGTGGGTAATCACCAGATGTGGGCGGCGCAAAGCCTGCGTCTAGCGCCGAGTCAGGCGGTTCATTACAGTGGCGGGATGGGTGCGATGGGCTTTGCCCTGCCCGCCGCGCTGGGTATTGCGGTTCAGTCGCGGAGCAAGGTTGTCGTGATTACTGGCGACGGCAGCATGCAAATCAACATTCAGGAACTGGATACCTTAAATCGCCTAGGGCTGGATCTGACCATTATCGTGATGAACAACTCGGTGCTGGGCATGGTCAAAAATTTCCAGGACATGTATTTTGACGGGCGCGACCAGTCGACTAAAAAGGGCTATAGCAGTCCTTCATTCACGGATATTGCTATCGCCTACGGTATTGAGGCGCATCGCGCCGAAACTGCGGATGACATGACTCGTGTTGTGGATATGATCGCTGACCATAAGGGCGCGCTGCTGATTGAACTGATGATGGAAGGTGCTACCGAGTGCCGTCCGCGTCTGGCCTTCGGCTCGAAGCTGGATGAGCAGTTTCCCAAACTGAATGACTAATTGAGCATCGATATGATGAAAATTGCCATCTTAGGAGCGACCAGCCAGATAGCTAGAGATTTGATTGTCTCGTTCTCAGCCGAGGCAGACAAAAAACTGCACCTATTTGCGCGCCGCCCGGATGAAGTGGCGAAATGGCTGGCATCCGCAGGGCTTTCAGGGTGTTATCCGGTAGATGATTTTGCGGAGTTTGTCGGACACGAGTTTGATGCCGTCATCAACTTCGTCGGGGTCGGTAATCCGGCACAGGCGCTAGCGATGGGAAGTTCCATTTTCGACATTACACTGCGTTTCGATGAAATGGTGCTGGATTACCTGAAGACGCATCCGGCTTGTCGCTATTTGTTTTTGAGCAGCGGCGCTGCCTACGGATCAAGTTTTAACGAGCCTGCCACGCGCGATACAGCAGCCACAGTGGCGATCAATAATTTGGCGCCGCACGAATGGTATGGCGTGGCGAAGTTGCATGCCGAATGCAGGCATCGTGCGCATCCTGAATTAAATATTATCGATATCCGTGTATTCAACTATTTCAGTCGTACGCAGGATATTGATGCAAGATTTCTGATCACCGATATACTGCGCGCCATACGTGACAAAACGGTGCTGAAGACCTCATCCGACTATATCGTGCGAGATTTTTTGCATCCGTCCGATTTCTACAGCCTGGTCTGTGTGTTGCTTGCAGCCCCACCTGCCAATGCGGCAGTCGATTGTTACAGCCGTGCGCCGATCGATAAACCGGCGCTGTTGGCAGCCATGCAAAAGGAATTCGTATTGCAGTATGAAATAACCGGGAATGACGCCGGCGTCAATGCAACGGGTGGCAAGTCGCATTACTACTCGCTGAATACTCGTGCTGCCGACTTCGGATATCAGCCTAGTTTGACATCATTGGAATGTATACTGATTGAGGCTAAGAAAATTATAACTCCGTTGGTTGTAGGCTAAATTGATGAATCGAAAATGCATGAAAAAAAGAATATTGCTTACAGGAGTGACTGGATTTTTAGGGAGTCACTTGGCCAAAGAATTATTGGCTGCGGGTAATGAGGTAGTAGCATTAAAAAGAAAATCTTCTTCTTTGCACAGGGTTGAGTCCATCATTTCCGAAATTGATTTTTTTGATATTGAGGGGCTCGATTTTGATCAGTTTTTTCGTGATTGTGGAAAGATAGACACGATCATTCATACGGCTACCTGTTATGGGCGGAATAACGAATCTGTAACTGAAATATTTGCGGCCAACACCGAATTCCCATTGCGATTATTGGATGCGGGGAGTCGTGCGGGAGTTGAAGCATTTCTTAATACCGATACGATTCTGGATAAATATCTGAACCTATATGCCCTTTCAAAGAATCAGCTTCTGCAGTGGGGGAAATTCTTTTCGATACATGAAAAGATGCGATTTGCGAATATCAGGCTTGAGCATTTTTATGGGCCAGACGACGACCCAACAAAATTTTCGGCCTACGTAATCAATAGCTGTCTTGGCAATGTCCCAGAATTGAGGCTAACCAAAGGCGAGCAAAGAAGAGATTTTATTTATATCGATGATGTCGTATCTGCATACATGGTATTGCTGGAGAAAATGGACAGCTTCAACAGCGTATTTGTGGAGTTCGATGTGGGGAGCGGGCGCTCAGTTTCGATCAGAGAATTTGTCGAAACTGTACATCGTATTACTGCCTCCAAAACTTACTTGGATTTTGGTGCGTTGCCCTATCGCGAAGGAGAGGTGATGCATTCTGAAGCGGACATAACGAAATTGGCCGCATTGGGGTGGCGATGCCAGTACGATCTTGAAACTGGGCTGAAAAAAGTGATTGAACAAGAAAGAACAAAATTATGAAATTATTGATTACGGGTGGATGTGGGTTTCTGGGGAGTAACTTGGCATCCGACGCATTATTGCGTGGTGATGAGATCGTTGTATTCGACAATCTTTATCGAAACGGCTCACGTGAGAATTTGCCTTGGCTGCAAGCGCAAGGGAAATTTACCTTTGAGCATGGAGATATACGCAACCATAACGACATTGCCCGGATTGTTCAATCATTCAAGCCCGACGCAATATTTCACTTGGCCGGTCAGGTGGCGATGACTACCTCGATTGCCAATCCGCGTATGGACTTTGAAGTCAATGTGATGGGGACGCATAACCTGCTGGAAGCGGTGCGGCAACACGCACCGGAAGCTACAGTCGTGTATTCCTCTACCAACAAGGTGTATGGTGACTTGGAGCAATACACTTATAGCGAAAATGAGACCCGCTATCTGTGCAAGGAACAACCCAACGGTTTCAATGAACAAACTCAGCTCGACTTTCATTCTCCTTATGGATGTTCCAAAGGGGCTGCGGATCAGTACATGTTGGATTACGCCAGAATCTTCGGTCTAAAGACAGTGGTATTCCGTCATTCCTCGATGTACGGCGGTCGACAATTCGCCAGCTATGATCAAGGCTGGATCGGTTGGTTCTGTCAGAAAGCGGTAGAATCCAGCAAAGGCTTGCTCAAGGAGCCCTTCACGATCTCCGGCACAGGCAAACAAGTGCGAGATGTACTCCATGCGGATGACATGAAGCGACTGTATATGGCTGCAGTTAGCAATATTGATAAAGCCAAAGGGCAAGCATTTAACATCGGTGGAGGCATTGAAAACAGTTTGTCTTTGCTGGAGCTCTTTACTCTGTTGGAAAAAATATCGAATACAAAATTGAATTACACCCGATTGCCTGTACGAGAAAGCGATCAGCGCGTATTCGTGGCTGACCTTGCCAAAGCCAGACAATTGCTAAATTGGCAACCGATGGTTTCCGCACAGGATGGTGTGGCGCGTATGGTTGAATGGGTAAGCCAACAGCAATGAGTGCGGCCAACTAAAAATAATTAAATCATACAAACCTTGAGTGTTCTCATGAACCTGACGCAGCCAATCACCCAACTCATTAGCCGATTATGGCATCACATCGGCTCGCGCCGGCGCGGGCAGTTCTGGATTTTGCTGGTTTTGATGACGCTCTCCTCGTTTGCTGAAATTCTCAGCATCGGGGCGGTGCTGCCTTTCCTCGGTGCGTTGACTGCACCGAGTCGCATTTTTCAACACCCTGCCGCGCAGCCTTTTATTCAAGCGCTGGGGCTGACCTCGGTCGAGCAGTTACTGCTCCCGTTAACCATAACCTTTGGATTGGCCGCACTCGTGGCTAGTGAGCTGCGCGTGTTTCTGCTATGGGCCTCTATACGACTATCCTTTGCAGTCGGTGCCGATCTTAGCAACGGCATATACCGCCGCACACTGTATCAACCTTATGCAGTCCACATTGCTCGCAACAGTAGCGAAGTGATCAACGGGATCTCGACAAAAGTCGGCGAAGTCATCTTTTATATTCTGATGCCCACCTTGAATCTCATCAGTGCGAGTGTCATGTTGGTTGCGATACTTTTAGCACTGCTGTCGATTATTCCTGGTATCGCGTTAGCAGCATTTGCCGGATTTGGCCTTATTTATGCCTTCATAATCAGATTAGCCCGTAACAGACTTAAGATCGATAGTCAGCACATTGCACGTGAATCCACTAATGTCATCAAATCACTTCAAGAGGGGTTGGGTGGTATACGAGATGTTCTGATCGATGGTTCTCAGGAGATTTTTTGTACTAACTACCGCAATGCCGATCAGACCTTGCGCCGCGCTCAAGGGAGCAACCAATTTATCAGCAATAGCCCTCGTTACGGTATGGAAGCATTGGCTATGCTGCTTATCGCCACGTTGGCTTATCTGCTTGCCAAGCAGCCTGATGGTCTTGCTATGGCCATCCCAATGCTGGCTGCAATGGCGCTAGGCTTGCAGCGCTTGTTACCGGCTTTGCAGCAAGCATATGGGGCGTGGTCTACCATTCATGGCGCCCAGGCGTCATTGCAAGATGCGCTGGAATTACTTGACCAGCCATTGCCTGATCATGCCGAAAAGTCCTCCGCCTCACCGCTGCCATTCCAGCAACAGATCAGATTGCATCAGATCTCGTTTCGTTATGGTCCGCAAACGCCGTGGGTCCTTAAGGACATCGATCTCAGCCTTGTCAAAGGCAGCCGAGTTGGCTTCATCGGAACAACTGGAAGCGGCAAGAGCACACTTCTCGATATTATCATGGGGCTGCTTCAGCCAACCGAGGGGACCATCGAGATCGATGGAGCGGTGATTACTGTTGAAAACCATCGTTCCTGGCAAGCCCATATCGCGCATGTTCCTCAAGCCATTTTTCTTGCCGACAGCAATATAGAAGAAAATATCGCCTTCGGCGTACCTAGAGATCAGATAGATCACGAGCGTGTCAGGCAGGCTGCACGACAAGCGCAAATTGCTGACATCATCGAGACTTGGCCTAGCCAATATCAGACCAATGTTGGAGAACGTGGAGTTCAACTCTCAGGTGGTCAACGCCAGCGCATCGGCATTGCTCGCGCCTTATATAAACGTGCCGATGTGATCATCTTCGACGAATCGACGAGTGCCTTGGATAATGAAACAGAGTTGGCTGTAATGCAGGCGATTGAGGCTCTCAGTGACGACCTCACCGTTCTGATAATAGCCCACCGCCTCTCTACCTTAAAAAACTGTACGCAGATCATCGAGATTGCCAACGGTAGCATTCAAAAAAGAAAAAATCTGACCGATGAATAATATTGAATTGAGTTTTTGCATACCTACTTACAATCGCGCCGAGATTGTAAGTAGGCTGGTTACGAATATTTTATCGTGTACCGATCCGACCATAGAAGTTGTTGTCTTGGACAATGGATCAACTGATGGCACTCTCGATATTTTACGAACTGTTAAAGACGAAAGGCTGTGTGTCTACAGCAATGGAGAGAACAAAGGTGCTTTGTTCAATATGGTTAATGTATTGAACAAAGGCAGAGGAAAATTCCTTGTGTATTCCACTGACCAAGATCATGTCGATAGTGCAAAGATAAGCGATTTAAAATCGTTTTTAGCGCAGCATCCTAGTTTGGCTGGTGGGTATTGTGCGTTTGATTCGATATCTGAAGCAGAGTGTGAGATTTTCCCAAGGGGTTATCTGGCGATAAGAAATATCGCCTATCAAGGACGGCATCCTACTGGGTATGTTTTTAATAATGAGATGTTGAAATCGATCAAGCTTGTCGAGAGATTTTCTGATTACGCTTTCGTCGACTTGTTCCCCCTTGAATTTGCTTTTGCAGAATTATGTTTGTTGGGGGATGGTGCGATTTACCACAGACCAACATTTACGCCAGAAACAGGGACGATGGTAGTAAAACATAAGTCATCAACTACTAATGGTAAATTAAAGAACGCGTTTTTTTCACCTGAAACCAGATTGAAACTGGCAGTCAACTACTCGAAGCATATAAACACCTTGCAGCTTACACCGCAAGATAAACACAAATTAATTATTGATACTTTTATTCATGAGTTAGCCGCTGCCACCAAGGGGTATCAGTCGATACTGAGAAATGAGAATTTATGCACTCATTACTACATGGAGTGTAAAGAAATAAAAAATAAAGAACTGCTCAGTATTGGACTGAATTTTTATCGGCGCTATAAAAGTGAAACCATGGCCCTATGGGGGGGTGGTTTCATAACACATTTGGATTTTGAACGGCACGTTGTTATGAGACTTTTTTCGAGAGTGGTGCGACGTTCAATTAAGAACCGGTGAGTGGCAGGCTCACTCGTTTGAAAGGTATTACATAGATGCAAACCGCAGGTGAACTCAGTGTAAACAGTCAGCCATTGCTGACAATAGCAATTCCTACCTATAACAGAGCAACGTATCTTGATCTCTGTTTAAAAAGAATTGTTGAGGAGATCGCTGGCTTAAGCGAAGACCAGCGTTGCCTAGTCAAAATTTATGTATCGGATAACGCTTCGTCAGATGGTATTACACCAAAAGTCATTGCCCAATATCAAGGGATGCAAGCGGGTGTATTTGAGGCAGTGCGCAACCCTGTGAATGTTGGTCCTGATAAGAATATTGCGCAATGCTATGACTCGGCCATCACGCCTTACGTGTGGATTATCGGGGATGATGACGTACTACTTCCCGGTAATCTGGGCATTGTGTTGAGTCAACTCCTCAAGGGGAAGATCGATATTCTGTATGTCAATAACTACTGGTTTAAAGATAGCTATCAGGAAAAACCAAGGTGCCAAGAAAGTCACGGTGCTTTAAGCTTCAGAAGTGCTGCAGAATTCACCCGTCGCACGAATGTAATGCTGACGTTTATTTCAGGGCTCGTAGTACGCAGTGGTATCGGCATGAATTACCGAACTGAATTGACTGCTAGTAATCTTGTTCAATTAAGTTGGGTGTTACCCTTGTTGCGTGAAGGCAAGAATTTCATGACTATTGAAGACTGGGTGGTTGCAGCGCAAGGTTCGAACTCAGGTGGCTATGGGCTCGTTAAAGTATTTGGATGTAATCTGGTTAAGATTACAAATGAGATCCTGAAAGATATGCCGGCAGTAGCTAGAACCATTCAAAATGGCACCATCGTTAATTTTTTTCCGGGCTTCATTTTCGAATTTCGCAAAGGGTCGAGCAAGTTCTCGGATATGGATATGGCAGCAGGTTTGAAAGAGGCGTTCGGCGATAACTGGAGGTACCATATTTTTCTTGCGCCATTAATACGATTTCCGTTACCTATTGCAGGTTGTTACAACGTATTTCTCAAAGTGTTTCGTCGTCTTTTTGGTTGGGCCTTAGTGTGAGCAATTGATGACGAAATCATTTATGCAGCGAATTCCTTTCATGACGGGACTTTTAAAGCGTCTATTGCAAATATCAAAAGTGGTCGCACAAGAACGGCCTCTTGTTGCTCTTTTTCGTCTTGTTGGCTGGTTGACTTACATACTTGAAGGAAAATTTTCTGCCTATTTCCTTGGGTGGAACAAAGCATATCTTGGGCGAGGTTCAAGAGTAATTGGTACCCGGTTAATTGAGGTTGGCGAAAGGTTATCAATAGGCCGGTATGCGTGGATTGAGGTTGTAGATCTATACTCCGGGATGTCAGACACTCCAGTGCTTCGGCTGGGTAAAGGATTTCATGCTTCAGAACGATTGCACATTTCTGCCGTAAACAGGGTTGAGATTGGTGATGATTGTTTGTTCGGAAGTGGCGTATATATTAGTGATCATAATCATGGATCGTATAGAGGCGAAGAGCAAAGTCATCCTAGTGAGCCACCTGTCGCGCGAAAATTGGTTTCACACGGACCTGTGGTCATAGGTTCCAAAGTCTGGATCGGAGATAACGTTACAATTGTGGGTTCGATTCGAATCGGTGATGGGGTTGTGGTGGGAGCAAACTCTATAGTTACTCGTGATGTGCCTGACAATGTAATTGTTGGCGGAATTCCTGCAAAAATTTTAAAGAAGTTCAATTTTAGTAGCGAAAAATGGGAAGTTTCGGAAGAATAGAAAGAACAATGAGATATAGTTTAAATTTTGCTGGATAGTATGAGTTGAAGATAAAATATGACTGAAAAAATAAGCAAGAAGAAATTGGCCCGTGTAATTGCCTTTTATCTACCACAATTTCACCCGACACCAGAAAATGATGAGTGGTGGGGTAGTGGCTTTTCTGAATGGACAAATGTCGCTAGTGCGAAGTCTTTGTTTAAAGGGCATGAACAACCTGTAATTCCGGCAGACTTGGGGTTTTATGACCTTAGATTGCCTGAGACCAGAGTAGCGCAGGCGGAAATGGCCGCTGCCTATGGTGTAGAGGGATTTTGCTATTGGCATTACTGGTTTGGTGGGCGGCGTATGTTGGAGCGACCATTTAATGAGGTCCTTTCATCTGGCTCACCTGATTTTCCATTTTGTTTGGGCTGGGCAAATCATTCCTGGAGCGGGATATGGAAGGACGAGCCGCACCGAATGTTGATTGATCAGACCTACCCCGGTGAAGCTGACGACAGAGCGCATTTTGATTATTTGTTAACAGCTTTCCGGGATAAGCGCTATATAACGGTGGACGGGAAGCCACTCTTTGTCATATTTAAGCCAACAGATATTCCTGATGCAAAAAAACGATTTGATCTTTGGCGTGAATTAGCGCTGCAGGCAGGACTTAAAGGCCTGCACATAGTGGGGATCCATATGCTCGACTTTGCCGATCCCGGAGAGCTTGGATTGGATGCCGTCACATTATCTAGACTTGCAGTTACCAACACGGCAAATTCGGTAGTTAACGAAGTGACAAAAAATATTTGGAGAATACGGCGAAAATTGTCATTGGGCGGGCCGCGTGTTGTGGAGTATAGCGAAGCGATCAAACACCTTGTTCCGGATCTTAACCAGTTTGCTTGTGAGGCTTATCCTTGCATTTATCCCAATTGGGACAACACGCCTCGCAAAGGCCGCAAAGGATTAGTGCTTGCAAATTCTACCCCTGCACTTTTTGAGGCTCACTTAAATGATGCGGTAGGTGCGCTTGGTGAGCGTGACGATGAACACAAGCTCGTTTTTGTGAAATCCTGGAACGAGTGGGCTGAAGGTAATCATCTGGAGCCAGACACGAAGTGGGGCTTGCAATATTTGCAGGCACTGAAAAGAGTGATTGAATGAGTGACGGTCGATCTACACACGATTTAAAAACTGTAGTCGTGATCGGCGCCTCGGGTTTCATCGGCGAACATCTCTTAAAGTCTCTTGCGCAAAGAAAGGACATTGAAGTTCGTGTTTTGGTACATCGCAGTAGAATAAAAAGTGATGACAACATTAACTTTATTGAAGGTGATCTGCTTAAGCCGGATTCATTGGATGTGTTGCTAAGAAAAAACTGCACCGTTATCAATCTTGCTTATCTGGCTCAAAGCAATCTTGAAGCAATGGCTAATCTTGCTATGGCGTGTGCCAAAAATCAGATCAAGCGTCTGATTCATTGTAGTACGGCGGTTGTAGTTGGAAGAACAGGCAGTAATTTGGTTACTGAAAGCACTGTGTGTGCTCCTGCTTCAGAGTACGAACGTACCAAGTTGAGTATGGAAAATATAGTGCTTGATGCGGCTATTGGAAAATATGAGGTTACGATCCTTCGTCCTACAGCGGTGTTTGGTCCGGGGGGTAAAAATTTACTTAAACTGGCGAACGAATTATTGACCCAGATTCCATGGATTAATTACATTAGATCATGTGTGTTTAACCGCAGAAGCATGAATCTCGTTTGTGTTGAAAACGTAGTTGCAGCACTTGTATTTCTACTAGATGCTGAGAAAGTTGATCGTGAAGTTTTCATTATTTCTGATGATGATTCAGAGGCGAATAATTATCGCGACGTTGAAAACCGATTGTTAACTATTTTCGGTATATGCTATCCCATTTCAAGGCTGTCTGTGCCAGCATTTATTCTTAGGGAATTCCTCCGCCTGGCAGGAAGATCGAATACGAATCCATCGATAAAATACTGTGACAAAAAACTTGCCGATTTGGGTTTCGATAAACCACAAAAAATTGAAGTTGCCATAGATAGATTCGCGACATGGTACAAAAAATCTTGTGATAATAAAAATGAATGATATCTTTGATGAAGATTTTAAACGTAAGCAACACGATTGATCCTGTAACAGGAGGGGGAGAAGCCGAAAGATCTTATCAGATGAGCAAGTTTCTTGCTCTGTCTGGAGCTGACTGTCGCGTATTGACCATAGACACAGGGTTAAGCGAAGAGCGCAAAAATTTTCTTGGGACAGGTCGTGTTATTGCGCTTCCTTGCCTTTTTAGGCGGTTCTATGTGCCGAAAATTAACTTCAGTGCAATTAATGTAATTGTGAATGAAGCAGACATCATTCATTTAATGGGGCACTGGACTATTTTGAATGCTTTAGTCTATTTCGCTATACGCAAACAAAACAAACCTTATGTGGTTTGTCCCGCTGGTTCGTTGCCTATCTTCGGAAGATCGAAGCTTTTTAAGAGAATATATAATTTTGTTGTCGGAAAAAAGATAGTCCGCAATGCATCTATGTGTATTGCAGTGACACCCGATGAGATAAAGTCATTTGCTGAATATGGTGTGCCTCAAGATAAAATTCGTGTAATTCCTAACGGCATTGCGCAGACTGATTTTCTGGCTAAAGATAATGATCTTTTCAGGAAGAAGTATGGTTTGGGCACACAACCATTTATTCTTTTTGTCGGAAGGTTGAATTTAATCAAGGGACCGGACTTGCTGTTAAAAGCTTTTTGTAAGGTTAGCAGTAAATTCCCGGGAGTTAATTTGGTATTCGCAGGCCCAGACGGTGGGATGCTCGCAGAATTAAAACGCCTTGTAAAACATGAGGATGTGGACGGGAGAGTGTATTTTCTCGGTTATCTGGGCGGTGCTGATAAGTCACAGGCCTATCACGCGGCTCAGTTTCTTGCTATTCCATCCCGGCAAGAGGCAATGTCAATTGTCGTGCTTGAAGCGGGTGTCAGTGGAATACCTGTACTGTTGACCGATCAGTGCGGGTTTAATCAAGTGGCCGATGTAGGTGCCGGTTGGGTTGTTCCGGCTACGATTGAAGGATTAGTTCAAGGATTGGAAGTTGTGTTGTCCAATATAGGCGCTATTGAGCATGCGGCAGAAAGAATCAAAGAATATGTTTTAACGAAATTTTCATGGAATGTAATTGTTCAACAATACTGGGCGCTTTACACGGAAATTATAATGAGTAGACAATGAAAATTGATGTATTTGAAATAATAAATGTAGTAACAGTGTTTGGTTTTTTGGTGCTTATGAAGCAACGAAGGGATGTCGCAACGTTGCTGATAATTTTGTTCTTCTACGGGATGCTGCATTTCGCTTTTGCGGCACTTGCACTGACTTCAAGCGAATCTGCAAATTTGCTAGTTGTAATGCACCAAGAAGGGGGCGGGGCACTGGCAAAGATGTCTACGTTGGTGCTATTAGGGAGTGTTTTTTTTGTGTTGTTTGGACACGCACATAATGGATATTTAACAATCAAGAGAAACGAGATAAAAATAATTATTAGTACTCTTTTTGGAATGGCAGCTTTGCTTTGTGGATACTTTTTTAACATCAGGCAGGGTGACGGATTGCAACTTAAAAATGTCGCCTCTATTGAGGCCATGCTCGCCTTCTTATTGGTCGGATTTGTTGGCTTTCTCGGTAATAATACATTAAAGACTGAAAGTATTTCCAAATGGTTTTTGGGTGGATTATTTATATTATTTTTTGCAGATGGCATAGCGTTTTATGAAATTTTTTGGCATCACTCATGGGCAGGGACCCTTGAAAGTTCAGGTGCGATGGTTTATCGAGCGAGTTCCATCTTATTTAATCCAAACTTGTTAGCTTTTTGGGCTTCTTTTGTTTATCTTGGTTGCGCCTACGGTATGCATGCATATAATGGGCATCAAAAAATTATGTTAATGGGAATGATTTTGGCTTCGATTGCTATTTATTTATCGGGGGCTCGAAGTGCAGGCTACTTATTGTTAGGGGTGTTATTTATTTCTGTTTTATTATTGCAAAAACGTGTTAACTGGTGGTCTTTGATTATTTTACCGCTTACTTTTTTTACGATGTACTTCGGGATTAGGTGGTTTGTGATACCAATCTTTAACAGCGATAAAGGGTGGCACGAAATTGTTTTACTTGGCGATAGGTTTGCCGCATCACCACTGTATTTGATAAATTATGCTTTGTTTAAATTTGGCTATTTAGCCAATGTTCCAGCTGAAATATCGCTGTCGATCGAGGGGCGCTTTGTAGGGGAGGGTCGAGATTCAGGTTGGCTTGTTTTGTATCAAGATGTGGGCTTAGTAGGCACGATCGCTATGTTGTGGATATGCACGATGTCATTCTGGTGGGCTGTACGTAGTTATATAGCAACGCATAGCGTGTCTAGTGTTTATGCATTAATGATTTTATGTTATTGCGTGATGACTGGGCTTGTAATGAGGATGCAGATATTTCCTGTATGGCTTTTTATATCTGTTTTCCTTGCACCATGTTTAGTGCTCTGGTCTAGAGATTTAGACTCAAAGCTAATTCCGTCAGGCATTAAATGCACATATTAATTGTTAGCCAGTATTATTGGCCGGAAAGTTTTCGTATCAATGATGTTGCTACGTCACTGCAGGAAAATGGAGTCGAAGTTGACGTTCTGACAGGCAAGCCAAACTATCCCAGTGGACATATTTTTCCGGGATATAGGGCTGGTGGATACCAGAAGGAATTGCATCAAGGCGTCAACATCAATCGGATTCCATTTTTGGCAAGGGGAAGTGGTGGTTTGCGACTGGCGCTGAATTATTTGTCTTTTGTGATATCCGGATTGTTGTTCGCGCCCTGGATGTTGCGCAAAAAAGAATTTGATGTAATTTTTATTTATGCTCCGTCCCCCATACTTCAGGCGATTCCGGCGATTTTCCTTGGCTGGTTGAAGGGATGTCCCGTAGTGTTGTGGGTGCAGGATTTGTGGCCGGAAAGCCTTTCGGCCACTGGGCATGTGAAAAATCGCATGGCGCTTAAGTTGGTTGAACTGGTCGTGCGATTTATTTATCGACATTGCGATTTGCTTCTGGTTCAGTCTCGGGCGTTCGTTGCCCCCGTTCGATTGCTGGCATCGAATACGCCGATAGTGTACTACCCTAATTCAGTGGATGATACTTTTGCGATGCCAGCAACGAAAATTACACCTGTTGTCGATGGTTTGGGTATGGGTTTTTCGGTTATGTTTGCTGGCAACATTGGTGTGGCACAAGCTGTTGGCGTAATTGTTGAGTCCGCAACTTTGCTGCGTGAATATGCCGACATTCATTTTGTTGTCCTGGGTGATGGTAATTCTCGCGAATGGATGTTGAATGAAGTGAAGTTGCGTGGTCTGACTAATCTTCACTTGCCGGGAAGGTTCCCGGTGGAGACGATGCCCGGTTTTATGCAGCAGGCATCTGCGTTGTTGGTAACTTTGGCGGATCAGCCGATTTTTGCGGCGACAGTACCCAATAAGGTGCAGGCTTATTTAGCTGCAGGTAGGCCCATTATTGCTTGCCTGAATGGCGAAGGAGCGCGCTTGGTGGTTGAGGCGGGAGCCGGGTTAGCAACGCCGGCAGAGGATGCGAGGGCATTGGCAGACACCATATTGAATTTGTACCAATCACCGCCAGAACTTCTTGAGCAAATGGGGCGAAGTGGGCGTAACTATTATCAGCAGTATTTTAATCATGATCGTTTAGTTGATCAGCTAATCGGTCATTTACAGGCTGTATCGCAAAGCGGGAAGGAGTACAAATGAAAATATTGGTTGTGGGTTCGAGCGGAATGATAGGTAGCACTGTGCTGCGTGTTTTAAGTGAAAACAATGATAGCGATGTTTTTGGCAGTATTCGAGATGAGAACTGTAAGCGATTTTTTTCTGAATCGATAGCTGCGCGTCTGGTAGCGGGCGTTGATGTAGAGCAGACGGATCATCTGGTAAAATTGCTGGATCAAATAAGGCCGGATGTGGTTGTAAATTGTGCAGGGCTGACCAAACATAAGCCGGAGGCTGATGATCCGTTGGTTTCAATTCCGATCAACACGCTGATGCCGCACCGCTTGGCTGGTTTGTGTAAACTTGTCGGCGCCCGCTTGATACATGTCAGTACGGACTGTGTGTTTTCCGGTGCTAAAGGCCGCTATGTCGAAGATGACTTCGCTGACGCGCGTGATGTGTATGGAAAATCCAAGGCATTAGGGGAACTGCATTACCCTCATACGGTTACATTGCGTACCTCAACTATAGGTCATGAACTTCAAAGTCAATATGGCTTGTTGGATTGGTTTCTGGCGCAGGAAGGTCGTTGTAAAGGATATTCTCGGGCCATTTTTTCAGGGCTGCCGACGGTTGTTTTTGCGCAAATCATTCGAGATTTTGTCATCCCGAACTTAGCTTTATCGGGCCTGTATCACATTGCGGCGAAGCCAATCAATAAGCTCGATTTACTGGGGTTGATCGCCGATGTGTATGCTAAACAGATCGATATCATACCGGATGACAAGTTGATTCTTGATCGATCGTTAGATGCGCAGCGCTTTCAGTTGGCGACAGGTTATATCGCTCCAGAGTGGCCAGAGTTGATTAACACAATGCACGCATATAAATAAAACTGGATACTCTATGTTTAAAAATAAAGTGTTAATGATTACGGGTGGTACGGGTTCCTTCGGGAATACGGTGCTCAAGCGTTTCTTGTCAACGGAGGTACGTGAGATTCGTATTTTTAGCCGTGATGAGAAGAAGCAGGAGGATATGCGTATTGCGTTCAATAATCCGAAGCTTAAGTTTTACATCGGTGACGTGCGTGATTACGACAGTATTAATCAGGCAATGAAAGGCGTTGATTATGTGTTTCACGCGGCGGCTTTGAAGCAAGTGCCTTCGTGTGAGTTCTACCCGATGGAAGCGGTTCGAACTAATGTGCTTGGCACCGAACATGTAATGAATGCCGCAACCGCCAATAACGTTAAGCGGGTTGTCGTGCTCAGTACCGACAAGGCGGTGTACCCTATCAATTCGATGGGTATCTCAAAAGCGATGGCCGAGAAATTGATGGTCGCAAAATCCCGTTCCCAATGTAATGGCGAGACTGTGTTGTGTGCAACCCGTTATGGCAATGTGATGGCTTCCCGTGGTTCAGTGATTCCCTTGTTTGTTTCTCAGATGAAGGAAGGCAAGTCACTCACTGTCACAGATCCAAATATGACCCGTTTTTTGATGTCGTTGGAAGATTCTGTCGACTTGGTTTTATACGCATTTGAACACGGTAAGCAGGGCGATATCTTTGTGCAGAAGGCTCCCGCGTCCACTGTGGAGGATCTTGCGCAAGCATTGAAAGAGTTATTTTCCAACGCTAGTCCAATTCGTGTCATCGGAACCCGTCACGGGGAAAAACTCTATGAATCATTGATTTCAAGAGAAGAAATGGCCAAGGCGGAAGATTTAGGTGGTTACTATCGCATTCCTGCGGACAATCGCGATTTGAATTATGCGCAATTTTTCAGTGAGGGGGAGGAAAAGATCTCTCATCAGGAGGATTACACATCGCATAACACTGAGCGACTGAATGTGGGGCAAGTTAAAGAGTTGTTGTTAAAACTGGATTTTATTAAGGAAGAATTAAATGCTTAAAGTGATGACCATAGTCGGGACTAGGCCTGAGTTGATCAAAATGAGCCGTGTGATCGCCGAATTCGATTTGCACACAAAACACATTCTGGTTCATACCGGTCAGAACTACGATTACGAGTTAAACCAATTGTTTTTCGATGATTTGGGCATTAGAAAGCCTGATTATTTTCTTGAGGCAGTTGGTGAAAATGCGGCTCAAACCATCGCGCGGGTGATCGAAAAAGCTGACGCAGTGATGGAAAAGGAGCTGCCGGATGCGATCATGCTGTATGGCGATACGAATTCATGTCTGGCTGTGATTGCAGCCAAGCGCCGTAAAATTCCGGTGTTCCATATGGAGGCCGGTAATCGTTGCTTTGATCAGCGTGTACCTGAGGAATTGAATCGTAAGGTGCTGGATCATCTGAGTGACATCAATCTGGTGCTGACTGAACATGCGCGACGCTATTTGATCGCCGAAGGAATCCGTCCGGAAACAATTATCAAGACGGGTTCGCACATGCGTGAAGTGCTGGATCATTACATGCCGAAAATTCAGCAATCAGATGTGTTGGAACGCATGGGGCTTGAGGCGAATAAATTCTTTATCGTGAGTGCGCATCGCGAGGAAAATATCGACAGCCCGGAAAATATGTTGAATATGGTCGAAACACTCAATGCTCTGGCGGAAACCTACAAGTATCCAGTCATCGTCTCCACGCATCCTAGAACAAAAAAACGTTTAGATACAATGGAGTTGGGGGGTCTTAATCCACTTATTCAGTTTCTTAAGCCATTTGGCTTCTGCGATTACGTCAAGCTTCAGATGGAGGCTTTGTGTGTGGTATCCGATAGCGGCACGATCACCGAAGAAGCTTCGTTACTCAATCTTCCTGCGATTACTATCCGTAATGCGCATGAACGTCCTGAAGGTATGGATGTTGGCACGTTGATTATGAGTGGCTTGAAAAGGGAGCATGTACTCGATGCTGTTCGAGTCATCATTGCCCAGCATGACAAAACGCGGCGTGTGATGCAGGCGGTTGAGGATTACGAGGCTGGTGCGGTATCCAAGCAGATGTTGCGGGTTGTGCTCAGTTATGTTGACTATGTGAATCGCACAGTCTGGTCCAAATCGGTTTAAATATGACACGCATGCTGGTGACGGGCGCAAGTGGTTTTGTTGGCAGCATGTTATGTGCGGAGTTGGCGCGCCGTGTGCTTGATGTTCGTGCCGCACTTCGCGATTCAGCGAATCTTGATATTGCTGGCTGTGAGACAGTCCAAATTTCAAGTATTGATTTCAAGACTGACTGGGGTGATGCTTTAACTGGTGTGAGTGTCGTTATACACCTCGCAGCTCGTGTTCACGTTATGCATGATATTTCAGCCAGCCCTTTGGCAGAATTTCGCCGAGTGAATGTTGCAGGCACCGAAAATCTCGCGCGGCAAGCAGCGCGCGCAGGCGTTAAAAGGCTGGTGTATGTCAGTTCGATTAAAGTGAACGGTGAAGCGACAGACGGTGTCAGGACATTCTCCGAGTTGGATGTGCCTGACCCGCAAGACCCGTATGGGGTTTCAAAATATGAGGCCGAGCAGGCTTTGCATCGCGTTGCCGCAGAAACAGGTTTAGAGGTGGTGATCGTCCGTCCGCCGCTGGTTTACGGGGCGGGCGTGAAAGGTAATTTTGCGCAAATGCTCAAGGTGCTGGCCCGTGGCATACCGCTGCCGTTAGCATCGGTCAATAATCAGCGCAGCCTCATTTATGTCGGCAATTTAGTGGATGCCTTAATTTTGTGTGCGACTCACCCAGCTGCTGCAGGGCAGACTTATCTGGTGAGCGACGGCGAAGATATTTCTACGCCCGACCTGTTGCGCCAGTTGGGAGATGCAATGGGTCATCCCGCGCGCCTGCTACCCTGTCCGCAGGCTTTGTTGACGCTGGCGGGGCGCATGACTGGTAAAGCGGATCAGGTTGAGAGACTGTTGGGTTTTCTACAGATAGATAATGGTAAAATTTGCCGCGAACTTGACTGGACGCCCCCGTATACTCTGCCACAAGGATTGCAGCTCACGGCGGGAACCCCATAACTAACCGTTGTAAGAAAACAGACCTATGATTTTAGTAACTGGCAGTGCGGGATTTATCGGATCGAATTTTGTGTTGGACTGGTGCGCGCTGCACGATGAGCCGGTAATGAGTCTAGATAAGCTCACCTATGCGGGGAATCTGGAGAATCTGGCTTCCTTGAATGACAATACGCGCCATACTTTCGTGCAGGGCGACATCGGCGATGCGGAATTGGTGGCGCGCCTGTTGGCGGTGTATCGTCCCCGCGCGGTGATCAACTTCGCGGCAGAAAGCCATGTGGATCGCTCGATTCACGGCCCTGAGGATTTCATTCAGACCAATATCGTCGGCACATTTCATTTGCTCGAAGCCGTGCGTGCGTACTGGGGCGCGCTGAATGATTCCGAAAAGGCAAATTTCCGCTTTTTGCATGTGTCCACCGATGAAGTGTACGGCTCGCTGGCGAAAGATGAGCCTGCCTTTACCGAGACGCATCGTTATGAGCCTAACAGCCCGTATTCAGCGAGCAAGGCGGCCAGTGACCATCTGGTGCGCGCCTATCACCACACCTACGGTCTGCCGGTACTGACGACTAATTGCTCGAACAACTACGGCCCGTATCATTTTCCCGAAAAACTGATTCCGCTGCTGATCGTCAATGCGCTGGCCGGAAAAGCGCTGCCGGTGTACGGAGATGGGCAACAGATCCGCGACTGGCTGTATGTAAAAGATCATTGCAGCGCGATACGCTGCGTGCTGGAAAAGGGCCGTCTGGGCGAGGTTTATAACGTCGGCGGCTGGAACGAAAAAGCCAATCTCGATATCGTTCATACCGTCTGCGACTTGCTGGACGAACTGCGCCCTATGAAACCGGGTAGTGGTGAGTCGTCAGTCGTTAGTGGCGCTGATCTTGCAGTTACCCACTTGCCACTCTCCACTTACCGCAGTCTTATAACTTTTGTGACTGATCGTCCCGGTCATGATCGCCGCTATGCGATTGATGCGCGCAAAATCGAGCGCGAATTGGGCTGGAAGCCGGCTGAAACCTTTGAAACCGGCATCCGCAAGACGGTGCAATGGTATCTCGATAATCAGGGCTGGGTGGGCAACGTGCTGTCGGGCAATTACCGCCAGTGGGTCGAGAAACAATACGGGGAGTAGGAAGTGGGAAGACAAACACGGCCAAGTCAGATGAAAATTCTTCTGTTAGGTAAAAACGGTCAGGTCGGATGGGAGTTGCAGCGCAGTCTCGCCCCCTTGGGCGAGGTGCTGGCGTTGGGTTCCGATCGTTGCAATTTCACGGATATGGACGGGCTTACGAATACTGTGCGACAGTTTGCGCCCGATGTGATTGTCAATGCAGCCGCACATACTGCAGTGGATCGTGCTGAGAGTGAGCCTGAGTTGGCGCGCACCATTAACGCGTTGGCGCCGGGCGTGTTGGCCGCTGAGGCCAAGCGCTTGGGTGCCTGGCTGATCCATTATTCCACCGATTACGTGTTCGATGGCAGTGGCAATAAGCCCTGGATGGAAACGGATCCGACCGGACCTTTGAGCGTTTATGGTGCTAGCAAGTTAGAAGGCGAGCGACTGATAGCGGAATCGGGTTGTCGTCACTTTATTTTTCGCACCAGCTGGGTTTACGGCGCACGTGGCGGAAATTTTGCCAAAACCATGCTGCGTCTGGCGCAAGAGCGCGACAGCATGAAGGTGATCGACGATCAGATAGGTGCGCCGACCGGTGCCGAGTTGCTGGCCGATGTTAGCGCCCATGCGATACGCACATCCTTAGTGAATCCTGATGTTGCCGGGCTTTATCATTTGGTTGCGGGTGGCGAAACTTCGTGGCACGGTTACGCTAATTTTGTGATCGATTTTGCAAGGCAGGCCGGTGTGCCGATCAAAGTGATGCCGGATGCGATTGAAGCCGTGCCGACCAGCGCGTTCCCCACTGCGGCAACGCGACCGCACAATTCCCGCCTGAGTACCGGCAAGTTAACGAGTGCTTTCGGCTTGCATTTGCCGCACTGGCAGGTTGGTGTTACAAGGATGCTGACCGAAGTGCTGGAAAGTAGGTAGTAGGTAGTAGAATTCCCAACTAACTACTCACGACTTACAGCAAATATGAAACCGCATGAACAACTGGAAGCATGGAAAATAGCAATGCAATTGGTGAAATCAATTTATGAGCTAACTGCCGCCTTTCCTGCCGAAGAGCGTCATGGTTTGGCTCAGCAGATGCGCAGGGCAGCGGTGTAGATTCCCAGTAACATTGCCGAGGGGGCTGGACGAAATGGCGCAAAAGAATTTTTGAATTTTATTGGAATTGCCCGTGGATCATTAGCCGAATTGGAAACACAACTACAATTAGCGGTGATGCTGAATTTCGCATCACCTGACCACGTTGCTTTTGAATTGTCAGATCACGCCGGAAAATTACTGACCGGCTTACGCAAAAAACTACTGACCACTGACCACTAACTATGTCCCACTCACCACTTACTACTGACCACTCCCGACTTTCCAGAAAAGGCATCATCCTCGCGGGCGGTTCGGGCACGCGACTGCATCCGGTCACGCTGGCCGTTTCAAAGCAATTGCTGCCGGTATACGACAAGCCGATGATCTATTATCCGCTCTCGACTTTGATGCTGGCGGGGATACGCGACATTCTGATCATCTCGACACCGCAGGACACGCCGCGCTTCGCGCAATTGTTGGGCGATGGCAGCAACTGGGGATTGAATCTGCAATACGCAGTGCAACCTACACCGGACGGGCTGGCGCAGGCCTTCATTATCGGCCGCGACTTTATCGGCAATGATCCTTCAGCCCTTGTGCTGGGCGACAATATTTTTTACGGTCACGATTTTCAGCAGCAATTGCGCAATGCAGCACAGCGCAAGGAAGGCGCTTCGGTTTTTGCCTATCACGTGCGCGATCCTGAACGCTATGGCGTGGTCGAGTTCGACAAGGCGGGGCGGGCGATCTCGCTGGAAGAGAAACCGCTGGTACCTAAATCGAATTACGCCGTCACCGGGCTGTATTTTTACGACAATGACGTGTTGGACATCGCGGCAAACTTAAAACCTTCGCCGCGCGGCGAGTTGGAGATCACCGACGTGAATCGGGTGTATCTGGAGCGCGACAGCTTGTCGGTGGAAACCATGGGGCGCGGCTTTGCCTGGCTGGATACCGGCACGCACGAATCTTTGCTCGACGCGAGTCAGTTCATCCAGACCATCGAACATCGTCAGGGCTTAAAAATCGCCTGTCCGGAAGAAATTGCCTATAGCAACGGGTTTATCGATGCCGCACAACTCGAAAAACTCGCCGCCCCCTTGATCAAGAGCGGTTACGGCGCCTATCTGATGCAGGTGTTGCGGGAAAAGGGGCTTGCATGAAAGCCATTCAAACGGCCATCCCGGATTTGTTGATCTTAGAGCCTAAGGTATTTGGCGACGACCGGGGGTTCTTTTACGAGAGTTTCAACCGTCAAAAGTTTTCAGAGTTGACCGGACGCGACGCGGACTTTGTTCAGGATAATCATTCCCGCTCGGTTAAAGGCGTGTTGCGCGGTCTGCATTATCAGATTCAACACCCGCAAGCCAAACTGGTGCGTGTGGTGCAAGGCGCAGTGCTGGATGTCGCAGTGGATATCCGCAAGAGTTCGCCGACCTTCGGGCAGCACGTGGCGCTGGAATTGTCTGCCGAGAACAAGCGCATGTTCTGGATACCGGAGGGTTTTGCGCACGGTTTTGTTGTGTTGTCCGATACGGCGGAATTCCTTTATAAAACCACCGATTACTGGTATCCGGAATTTGAACGCAGTATTGTCTGGGACGATCCTGAGATTGCGATCGACTGGCAGGTGCAAGCGCCGCCTGCTTTGTCCGCTAAAGATTTGCAGGGAAAATCGCTCGCCGGGGCTGAGCTGTTCGAGTGAAAACGATTAACGCTATTTTGGCGTGCGCTATATGAAAATTCTTGTCGTCAGATTGTCGTCGCTGGGCGATATACTGCATTTGTTTCCGGCTATCAGCGACTTGCGCCGCCGCTTGCCTGATGCCGAAATACACTGGCTGGTGGAACCCGCATTTGCCGAGATGGTGAGCTGGCATGCGGCTGTCGATAAAGTGATCACGGTGCCGTTGCGCAGTCATAAGAAGCAGTGGTGGAAGCTGCCCAAGTTGTTGCGTGGCTTGAAGCGACAGCTCAAAGCTGAACATTACGATCTTGCGCTGGATGCGCAGGGATTGCTAAAAAGCGCGCTGCTGGCGCGACTGGCAGGTACTGAAATCTACGGCTTTGACGCGTCAAGCGCACGCGAATCGCTGGCCGCAAAGTTCTATCAGAAGACCGCCAGCATCGCATCCGGCTTGCATATCGTCGATAAAAACAGGCAACTTGTTGCGCAGTTGTTTGGCGCCGACATCTTGCAACCCGCTGACTATGGTCTGGATCAATTTCGCCAAAACCAGATGTCGCTGCCCGACAGCGGAGACGAACGCGCTAATCCTGCCATTGTGCTGTTGCACGGCACGACATGGAACAGTAAATACTGGCCTGAGTCGTCATGGTTTGAGCTGGTTGGTTTGTTGACCCTGCAGGGCATTCATTGTCTGTTGCCGTGGGGCAATGAGGCCGAGTATCAGCGTGCGCAGCGCTTGCAGCAGGCGGGAGGCGAGTTGGCGCAGGTGTTGCCGAAGTTATCGCTGACTGAATTGATGAGCGTACTGCTGCATGCGCAAGGGTTTGTCAGCGTTGAAAGCGGCATCGGGCACCTTGCAACGGTGCTCGATATTTCCGGCATCATGTTGCATGGTCCGACAGCGCCGGAATACAGCGGCATTCTCGGTAAATCCTGTTTGCATATCACCAGTGGACTGTATTGTTCGCCCTGTTTCAAGCGAGACTGCCCGAGACTCGAATTAAAAGAGGATAAGCCGCCTTGCCAGATGGCTATCACGCCTCAGCAGGTTTGCCAGAAGTGCTTTGAGTCGTTGGTCACCAGTGACGCACCCGTGCGTGCTAAAATCCATTCTGCTTAACCTAAGGTAGCACCGCATGAACCATTATCCACCGGTAATTTCCGCTTTAGTCACCTTGCTGCTGACGCTGATTTTGACACTAAGCAAACACGGCACGATTCAAGATATCCCTAACGAACGATCGTTGCATGACACGCCGGTGCCGCGTACCGGTGGCATTGCCTTGATGGCCGGCATATTAGCGGGCTGGGTGCTGCTGTTCAAATTCTGGCAATGGTGGATTGTGCTTCCCATGCTTGGGCTGTTCGTGTTGTCGCTGGTGGACGATGTGCGCGGGTTGCCGCCCAAAACTCGTCTGATCGGTCATTTTATCGCCGCTGCGATGGTATTGATTGGCGCCGGAATTAGCTGGATATGGATGGTGCCGGTGCTGCTGTACATCGTGTGGATGACAAATCTATATAACTTTATGGATGGCTCCGATGGCATGGCGGGCGGTATGGCGCTATTCGGTTTTAGTTTCTACGGCGTTGGCGGATTGATGGCCGGCAACGAAGCCTTTGCGATGATGAATTTTTCGGTCGGCGCCGCATCCTTGGGATTTTTGTACCATAATTTTCATCCTGCTCGCGTATTTTTGGGCGATGCAGGCTCGATTCCGCTGGGTTTTCTGGCCTCAGCGTTCGGCGTATGGGGCTGGCAATCGGGTTACTGGCCGGCCTGGTTCCCGGTGCTGGTGTTCTCTCCTTTTGCGATGGATGCAACCTTGACGCTGTTCAAGCGTGCGCGTAATAAGGAAAAATTGTCCGAGGCGCACCGCAGTCACTATTATCAGCGTCTGGTGCAATTGGGATGGGGGCATCGCAACACGGCGATCGCGGAATATTTCCTGATGATTGCAGCGGGTGTATCGGCCTTGTTTGCCTTGAGTCTCGACGCCAAGGGGCAGGGTAATCTGCTGGCCTGGTGGGGGGTGATCTATCTGGGGTTGAGCATGTGGATAGACCGGCGCTGGCGGAAATATCAAGAGGAAGATAACAATGCTGCGTAAATCGAATGTCCGAACGGTGTTGGCCATATTGCACGACATTGCGGCAGCGGTGCTCGCATGGACGCTGGCCTATTTGCTGCGTTTTAATTTTGAATTGCCGTCCCAATACGGGGCTGAAATGCGGCAGACCTTGCTGTGGATCGTGCCCTTGCAGGTTGCAATATTCTGGAAATTTGGCCTATATCGCGGCATCTGGCGTTATGCCAGTCTGAACGACTTGCGCCGTATCGTGCTGGCCGTATTGTTGGCGGCAGCGGCCATCCCGTTTATGTTATGGATGTTGCGCAGTCAGTTGGTCGTGCCGCGTTCCGTATTAGTGCTAAATCCGCTACTGCTGATTCTGTTTATGGGCGGCAGCCGCATTTTGTACCGCATGTGGAAAGAAACCCGATTTCAGGGGCGCATGAAACTGTCCAGTGAGCCGGTATTGGTGCTGGGCGCAGGAGATGCCGCTGTGGCACTATCCAAGGATCTGGCGAAAAATGAAACGTGGCAACTGTTGGGCTTTCTGGATGATGATGACAACAAGCAAAACTGCATGCTAAATGGCGTGAAGGTGCTGGGTAAATTAGACGAATTGGCGCATTGGATTAATCATTTCGGCGTCGAGCGTGTAATCATCGCAATGCCCTCCAGTTCGCATCAGCAGCGTCAGCGCGCGATCAAACTGTGCACAGCAGCCGGGGTGCAGGCGTTGACCGTGCCATCGTTTGACGACCTGATGAGCGGCAAGGTGGCCGTGTCGCAATTGCGTGCAATCGAGCTGGACGATTTGCTGGGACGGGATCCCGTGGTGCTCGATACGGCGGGATTGCAAGGGTTGATATCCGGCAAGACGGTCATGGTGACCGGCGCGGGCGGCTCGATCGGTTCAGAGCTGTGCCGTCAGATCGCGCGATTTTCACCGGCCAAGTTGGTGTTATTCGAGCAGAGCGAATTTGCGCTTTATACGCTCGAGCAGGAGCTCCATCAGGCATTTCCGGCGCTGTGCTTCGTTTGTCTGGTAGGCGATGTGCGCGATGCGGCGCGAGTCGATGAAGTCTTGCAGTTACATAATCCTGCCGTGCTGTTTCATGCAGCCGCCTACAAACATGTGCCGATGATGGAGACGCACAATGCCTGGCAGGCGATCCGCAACAACGTATTGGGAACCTGGACCGTGGCACGCGCCGCGCAGCGACATAACGTTGCCAAATTTGTGATGATCTCGACCGACAAGGCGGTTAATCCGACTAACGTGATGGGGGCTTCCAAGCGACTGGCGGAACTGGTGTGTCAGGCGTTGCAGCCACTCGCCTCTGAGGTCAGCGGCTGTACGCGGTTCGTCATCGTCAGGTTCGGCAATGTGCTGGGCAGCACGGGGAGCGTGATTCCGAAATTCCGTGCGCAGATTGCGCAAGGCGGCCCGATTACCGTGACTCACCCTGAAATCACCCGCTACTTCATGTCCATTCCGGAAGCCGCGCAATTGGTGTTGCAAGCCGGGCTGATGGGGCAGGGCGGCGAGATTTTCGTACTGGATATGGGCGAACCGGTCAAGATCGTTGATCTGGCAAAGGAGTTGATCCGCCTGTCAGGATTTACTGAGGACGATATCAAGATTGAGTTTAGCGGTCTGCGCCCGGGCGAAAAGCTTTATGAAGAGCTGCTCGCCGACAACGAGCACACCTTGCCGACGCCGCATCCTAAATTGCGCATCGCTCAGGCGCGCGAGGCGGATGCGGCGTGGCTGGAGCAGCTGCTGATATGGACGGATGCGTCGACCCGACCTGATGCCGAAGTAAAAACGGCACTTCAGGGCTGGGTTCCTGAATATCAGCCACAACACATTTAAATGCTGTCTGTCGTTATCATTGCGAAGAATGAGGCCGCCAATATAGGCGCCTGTATTCAGTCGGTGGCGTGGGCGGATGAAATTATCGTGGTGGATTCGGGCAGCACGGACGATACGGTGAGCATTGCGCGTGAAATGGGTGCGCGGGTTTATCTGCACGCTGACTGGCCGGGTTTCGGGCCGCAGAAAAATCGCGCGCTGTCCTATGCATCGTGCGCATGGATATTTTCGATCGATGCGGATGAGCGGGTGACGCCCGAATTGCGTGCTGAGCTCGAGCAGGCGATGAGGGACGCGGCGGCAGACGGATATTACTGCCCGCGACTGTCGCAGTTCTGCGGCACTTTTATTCATCACTGCGGCTGGTATCCGGATTACGTGCTGCGTCTGTTTAAGCGCGCTGCCGGTCAGTTTTCCGACAGTCTGGTGCATGAAAGCGTGCTGCTGACGGGCAAGACCGCCAAATTGCACAGTCCGCTGCTGCACTACAGTTATCTGACAACGGATGATGTGGAGCGCAAGGTGGCCCACTATTCGACGGCCGCGGCGCAGCAAATGTTTGAGGGGGGTAAGGGCTCCAGTCTGGCGGGTGCGGTGCTGAGCGGCGGCTGGGCGTTCATTCGCACCTATGTCATCAGGCTGGGTGTGCTCGATGGTGCTGCGGGTTGGCGCATCGCTCATATGAATGCACGCACCACTTATCTGAAATACCGAAAACTGGCCGCGCTGCATTCAGCAGCGCGTTAACTGAGTGCGCGTTTGATTCGGCTGCGCAGCAGCTGCCAGCGAAAATTGCGCGTATCTTCAGGCTCTTCCAGTCTTAATCCCTGTGCGACTTGACCGCGCCGTAAAAAATACCGATCGAACACGGACTGGCGCATTCCCCATTTGAATAGAAACTGTTTGCCGCCGTCATTTTTCTTGATTTTTCCGGTTGATTTACACTGGAAGTGGTAAACAAGCGAGTCACCGACGCCCAGAAAGATGCGGCAACCTGCGTGCCACAGCTTCATCGAAAAGTCGTTGTCGCTGCTCATGCCGGGAGAGAATTCGCTGCTGTAACCGCCTACCTTGAACCACCAGCGGCGACTGACCAGCGTTGGCGGCCAGGTCGCGCCGTCCCAGTCTGCCTTGCGATGTTGTGGCAATTCGGCAAGCAACAGGGATTCATCGAACGTTTCAACTTCGCGGCCGTAATCCTTTACGATCACACAAGGGTTGCTGGTGTCGCGCGGTTCTATCATGGTGCCGGACAACATGAATAAATCGGTATCGAGCTCTGTTAGTTTGTTGACCAGGGCGGTGTCCCATCCCGGGCAGCAATACATGTCATCGTTCAGGTACAGGATGTAATCCATTGTGGCGTGCATGGCTGCTTCGTTTACAGCCAGACAGATGCCAATGTTGTCGGGCGAGGCGCTGTGTTCGAAGCCTTGTTCTTTAACCCATGCCAGAGTGCCATCGCTACCGTCATTGACGTGAATGATAATCTGGTGTGGGTAGGCTGAGTTTTGCTGAATGCTGCGTACGCAGAGTTTGAGCAACTCGAGGTTGTTCCAAGTTGGAATCAGGATAGAGAACATGTGAAATTACCAAGCTGAGAGGTATGACGAATGCGTCTAATTTTACTGCACAACGGGCAAGGCGGGTGTAGAAGTCGCAGAGCGATAATGCGCACGAGTGCCGATGACGCTACAATGCGCGACTATGCCAGACAAAATGAATATCGTACAGGTGGTGAAGCGCTATGGACCGGTTGGCGGCATGGAGCGCTATGTCTGGGAATTGAGCCGTGAGTTACAGCAGTCGGGGCATACGGTGACGGTGCTTTGCGAACGCTGCCACACAGCGCATCCGGCTGGAATTCGTGTCGTTGAACTGGGCGAGACCGCCAAGCGTCCTCGCTGGCTATCGCAAGTGCGTTTTAGCTGGCGGGTCACGCGCTGGGTGCAGGATAATCTGTCGGCAGACAGGATCATACATAGTCATGAGCGTCTGGGTGTGCATGATGTGACGACGTTTCACGGGCCTCCATTCGCCACGATCTATGAAAAGGGTTGGTGGCGTTTTATTTCAATCAGGGTGTGGGTGCGCCTGTATCTTGAACGCCGCGAGTTGGCAACCGCGCAAGTCATTGTGCCAAACTCATCTTTCATCAGCAGGCAGTTGGCACATTATTATCCGCAGATGACTGAAAAATTGAGTGCGCCGATTGCACCCGGCATTTTGCCGATACGGCAGCGGGCATCGCGTGTTGTTCCGGTGGATGGAGGTGTGGTGTGTTTCGTCGGTTGGGAGTGGCAGCGCAAGGGCTTGCCTCAAGCAGTTGAAATAGTCGCCGCATTGCGTCGCGCACGTCCGAATCTGGAACTTTGGGTGATAGGGCCGCAGCCGTCAGAGCTGGCGCCGTTGTTCGCCGATTGGACAGGCGGCTATCGCCTGCTAGGCTGGCGTGAGGATAACGATTATTTCAGCGAGGTGGATGTGCTGCTTCATCCGGCTATTGCCGAGCCTTACGGCATGGTGATTTCTGAGGCGATGGCAGCGCGTGTGCCGGTGGTGATTTCAGATGTCTGCGGTGCGGCTGAGCATGTCTCGCAGGATGCGGGTTCGGTGCTGCCTTTAAATGCACCGATAGATGCTTGGGTGCATGCGGTAGAGCAGCAGTTAGCCAGGCAGCTAGAAGTGCCGAAATTCGATCGGACCTGGGCTAAAGTTGCGCAGGAGTATTGCGATATTTATGCGGCTTGCTGCAAGTCCGCTGCTGGAAATCTGTTTGAAAAAGTCAGGAGCAAGAGTGAAAAATAACTTAACTATTGAACGCAGCATGATGCTGATCATGCTGATGTATCCTGTGCTGATGCTTTCAGTGAAGGGTAGTTTGAGTGCGTTTTTTATAGTCTTGTGTATTTTGTCTATTGTGACGTTGCTTAAAAATAAAACTCAACCCGTATTTATTAACTCACAGGACAAGATTTACATCTTGGCAATGTCATCGATACTTGTTGCGACAATATTGAGCCAGTTAATTCATGGAAAGATAATCGTATCCTATTGGGATTCACCGGCAAGATTTCTGTTTGCTGTCCCGATATATTTTGCCTTAAAAAAACAAAGTATGAAGGTCTTTGAGTTATTTCAGTTTGGACTCCCTCTAGGCGCCATAGCAGCACTATTAATACAACATCAAGAAGTGGGTGTGTTCGGCACAAGGGCCACTAACACATTTTTAAATCCGATCCATTTTGGGGATCTGGCCTTGATGTTAGGGATTCTGTCGGCCTGTTCTATAAATTGGTTCAGGTTGGATTCACGTTTAGTGGTCATGTTAAAGGTCATTGGGCTTATAGCGGGAATGTATGCCTCAATTTTGTCAGGTACGCGAGGTGGTTGGGTTGCCATCCCGGTCATACTGCTGGTTTGTCTTGTTGTCTGGAAAGTTTACGACGTCAAAAAATTGGCTGGTGGATTGCTGGCTGTGGCAGCTATGCTTGCGGTAAGTTACTTTGCGTTTACGCCGATTCAACAAAGAGTAAGTGACTCTTATGTTGAAATTCGTTCGATTGCCAGTGGAAATTTAGAAACTTCAACCGGATTTCGATTGCAGATATGGAAGGGGGCGAGCCAAATATTTTTGGCTAATCCAATCGCCGGAGTCAGTCCCTCCGGATTTGATAATGCTATATTGTCGCTCGGGAAGGCAGGGGTTATTAGCCCTATGGCGGCCGATTTAGGGGTGAATGAAGTTCATAGTCAAATTTTTTCTAGTGCGGCCCGGTTGGGGATTTTTGGGTTGATTGCTTATTTTTTGGTACATTTGGTGCCGCTAAAGTTTTTTGTCAATTCGATGCGATCTAGAAACAATATAATTCAAAAGGCTGGTCTGATGGGCATGAGCTTGGTGGTTGGATTTATTGTATTTGGCCTAACGGTAGAGATGTACAACTTGAAAATGGTCGCTACTTTTTATAGTTTGACAGGAGTCGTTTTGTTAGCCTGTTGTAATAACGATAATTGTGATGAGTTGACTCATAACCGTTAATGATACGGGTGCTATTTATTATTGAAATAAGGAAAATATATTGAACCATTTAGACTTGGGTTGCGGAACCAACCCTCAAAATCCTTATAAAAGGGCGAATTTATTCGGCCTTGATATTCGGGATGATGCAGAGCAGGTTCTTGCATTAAGAGGAATTTCCATGAAGAAGGCGAATTTGGTTTTTGAAGCAATTCCTTTTTCAGATAATTATTTTTCTAGTATTTCAGCGATCGATTTTTTAGAGCATATTCCAAGACAAATTTGTTTGGGAAGCTCAAATGAGTTGGTCTATCCATTCATTAACATAATGAATGAGGTTTGGCGAGTATTAACCCCGGGAGGAAAATTCTTGGCGGTGACACCCGCCTATCCTTCATCTCTGGCTTTTGCCGATCCTACACATGTAAATTATCTTGCGCAGGGAACACATGAGTATTTTTGCGGCGAGCATCCGGCGGGCCGTATTTATGGATTCCATGGTCGATTTGTTGCGCGCATTGCAAAGTTATCCGCGCCAACCAATTATCGAGACATGCCACATTCGCCTTTTGCATCAGCTATCCGCGATTTAGGGCGGCGAATTTCAAGGAATGGACTTCATCATATGGTGTGGGAACTTGAGGCTATAAAATGATTAGTATCGTTATACCGAGTTGGAACAATCTGAGCTATCTTAAATTGTGTGTGGAAAGCTTGAAGAAGCACTCACAGTGCGAGCATGAAATTCTTGTGCACCTTAACGATGGTTCGGATGGCTCATTGGAATGGGTGAAGTCGCAAGGCATCAAATATACGCAGTCTGATAAAAACGTGGGCGTGTGTTTGTCGGTAAATTTGCTGGTGTCTCAGGCAAGTTGTGACTGGGTGCTGTATATGAACGACGATATGGTTGCAGCTCCGGGCTGGGATACCGGATTTATTGAAGCGATCAAAGCGGCAGGCAGCGATCTGGTCATGCTTTTCGGTACGTTGATTCAGCCTGAAATTGGCAAAAATGCCAATATGATCAAACAGAACTTTGGTGAGTCACCCGCTAGTTTTAATGAGGCGCAGTTTCTGGCTCAATGTATGATTGATCCACGGGGCAACGTCGAGGGGGTGGCCTCTCAACCTACACTGGTTAGCCGAAAGTGGTGGAGTATGCTGGGCGGTTATAGCTTGGAGTTTAGTCCGGGTATGAGTAGCGATGACGATTTGCTGATGAAGTTTTGGGTAGCTGGCTGTCGTACTTACCGTATTGTCGGCAAAAGTCGCTTCTACCACTTCGGTTGCGCGAGCACCAGGAGAATCAAACATAACCTGGGTGGTCGAATTTTCGTGATGAAGTGGGGCATCACTCAGATTGAATTTTACCGCCGGTATCTGGCTACGCTTAAAAATGCGGATGGCGGCAATACCGAAGGTAATCCGCATAACTTCGCGCGTAATTCTTTTCTGGGCAGATTGCGTCGCGTAGGCTATGGCCTAACTAAAGACTACCCGCTGGGTGATATTGAGGCTTGGGATCCACAGCCCGGACAAGGAAAATGGAGTAGCGGGAATTAGCTCTTACGATTTACCTGCTAAGGCCTGGTAAATAGCCCGTCCCATCAACAAGTACGTGGTGGTCGAAAAATGTGTGTTGTTGGCAGGATACACATCCACCGTGTTTTTTTCGATGGCCTGTCGCACGGATTGAAGTAAATTTACCGTGTTTACGCGTTCGGCGGCTTTGTTCCAAAATTGTTTTTCCGGATACAGGTAGGCGGTTGTCTTGTTGGGTACCACCACCCATAAAGGGTTGAATCCTGTCAGTCGTTTATTCAATATTTGCATATTGTCCACGACATCAGTGCTTAAGTCCTGCGGGCTGTCGTCTGCTAGAAATAGCGCATCTGCACAATGTGGATGACTGAACCGCTCGCACCCCCTGTCTACGCGAGCCACGATGCTGCCGCGTCCGGTATCCCAGCGTTTAAAATCAGGGTGTGAGCTGAGCTGCTCATATTTGGACAAATTGATCTGTGTTTGAAAACCGATGGAAATTTTTCCCGAGTAGCCGGCTTTACTACGGTCAATGGTAGTTGGCGGTGCGCTACGAGGCAGGTCGGCATCGAAGCTGGGGTGGTAATCCATTTTTTTGCAGCGGACAGAATCTGCAAGTCCTGACGTGATATTTCGTTCAACGGCCTCGAGTACGATGTATTTTCCCTGGAAGCCTCTGCTGCGCAACCACGGTATAAAATCCTCGCAAATCCCGCGAATATTGGCCCAATGCTCGGTGCGTACGCGCAGTCCATGACTTACCAGTTCGGTTTGCCAGACTCTGGAAATGGAAAAGCTATCGCCAACTACCAGTACATCGGCATTTGTCCACGCGGCTTGTTGAATCAGCGCGGGCTCAATGGCAGGTTGTGGCATGGTCCAGCCAAACAGGCTTTCTGGCAGCAAGCCTGTGCGTGTCTGATCACCTTCAAAATTTGTCAGGGGAAGGAAGTAAAATCCGATGGCGGCGTAAAGCGCCACAATCGAAAAAATAAGTATGGAAAAAATTTTGGCGTGTTTCATGGCTGCAGGCTTTGGTGAATTACGTTACCCAGTATCAGGTAGCCAGCGGTGGACAGATGAGTCTCATTTGCAGGATATAGGTCAATGGTTTTATTGCTGATCGCTTTGCGCAAGACCTGTAATACGTTCGGCGCGTGCAAGTCATTCTCGGCTTTATTCCAGAATTGTTTGTCAGGATGAAGATAGGCCGTCGATTTGTCTGGTACGACAACCCAGACCGGATGGACTTTACTCATCCGCTGGTTAATCGTTTTCATGTCATTTAGCGTTTGCTCGCTGAAATCCGTGACATGGTCGTCAGCAAAAAACAGTACGTCCCGACATTGAGCATGGCTGAATAATTCGCATCCGTTGCTAACACGGTTCATGCGCACAGTATTTGACATGTTCCATGTGCTGAAATCAGTTCGCGCTATCAACTTTTGATATGTGAGTATGTTGAGTCTGGTTTGAATGCCGATGGACAGCTTTCCGGACAGGTTTGCTGTGGCGCGGGGAAGTTGTTGCAGTGGCGGAGTCACAGGCAATTCTGTCATGGGGTGGTAATCCATTTTCTTGCAATGCAGAGAGCGACTGAGTCGATCTTCGAAATTATGTTCGACAACCTCAATCACGACATGGCGCCCTCTGAAGCCCTTTTGATCAAGCCATCCGGAAAAATCCTCGCATATGTTGCGCATACTCTCCCAGGTTTCGGTATGCACCTTGATTCCTCGCTCGACCAACACGCTTTGCCACAGATGAGGCATAGAAAAGCTGTCGCCGATGGCCAGCACATCCGCCTCTTGCCAGGAGGCGTTTACAAGCAGTTCAGCTTTGACGGTTGGTTGCTCTTTAGTCCAGCCAAATAAGGATTCCGGCATCATTCCCATGCGCGTCAGCGGCCCTGTAAAGGTCGCCAGCGGCAGAAAATAAAACCCCACTGCGGCATAGAGTGCCACGCTGGATAATACGATGAGGGTGAACAATCTGGTGTGCTTCATTTTCCTAGAACTGGAAGTAGAGGAAAGGGCTGTAGCTGCCAAACTGGTCTATGGCTAGGCACATGAGATACACGACAGCAACTGCCTGGGCTACGGTCAGAATGAGATTGCGCTTTATAAATACCAGTCGGCTGGAGTTAGGTAGCAGCCAGACCCAGGCCAGTGACAAAATTAGCAGTTTTAACAGGTCGCGTCCTGATAAGTCGGTAACGAGCAGTAATTGTCCGTGCAGCACGGAATCGAAGGTGATCTGGCGTGCATTGATACCGAACATCGCTTCCAGCATGATGCGGGCCTGATGAATGTCACTTGATCTGAATACGACCCAGGCGGCAACCACTGCGATGAAGGTAAGCAGACCGCCTGTCAATGCGCCTATCCAGTTAGGTACCCAACGCAGATAACGTTCTGAAATGGTTTCGCGCCATAGGTGATTGAGGGTCAAAAATGCACCGTGCAATGCACCCCACACGATGAAAGTGACGCCTGCGCCGTGCCACAGCCCTCCCAGCAACATGGTCGTGAAGAGATTCAGATAACGTCGCAGAGGTCCTTTGCGATTGCCGCCCAGCGGGATGTACAGGTAGTCACGCAGAAAGCGCGATAGGGTCATGTGCCAGCGACGCCAGAAATCGATGATGCTGGTTGCCTTATAAGGTGAGTCGAAGTTGATCGGTAGTTTAATATTGAAAAGCAGCGCGATGCCCAGCGCCATATTGGTATAGCCGGAAAAGTCGAAATAAAGTTGCAGGGTATACGCCAGCGCTCCGGCCCATGCTTCATAACTGGTGGGTAACAGCCCATTTTGCACACCGCTGAAAACACCGTTTGCAAAAGGCGCCAGTGCGTCAGCTCCCAGCGTTTTTTTACATAGTCCAAGTGTGAACAGCATGAGTCCCGTGGCGACATGATCCCAGTTCAGTCGGTAGCTGGAAATATGCGCGAACTGCGGCATCATTTCCTTGTGATGCAGAATGGGGCCTGCGATCAGATGGGGAAAATAGGTGACGAAAAGCACATAATGAATGAAGTTGTATTCTTTTACCTTCCCTTGGTAAGTGTCGACCAGAAATGCGATTTGCGTGAAGGTAAAGAAGGAAATACCCAGCGGCAGGATGATTTCGCCCAGACTCCATTGCGTGCCGGCAACACTGTTGACGCTGCCGATGAAGAAATTGGCGTATTTGTAATACGCAAGTAGCGCCAGATTGGCGGCAATCGCCACGACCAATAACGGTTTGCGGCCTCCCCCCACCACTTCCGACTTACCACTCGCCGGTGTTTTCGCTATCCACATGCCGAACGCGTAGTTGCAGATGATCGAGCCTAATAACAATCCGATGTAAGCCGGATTCCAGTAGCCGTAAAAGAACAGCGACGCAAAGGCTAGCCACGCTGCTGCATAGGTGTGCTTGATTTTCGCCAGCTGGAAATAGCCTAGCAATACAATCGGCAGATAGATAAAGATAAAGCTGTATGAGTTGAATAGCATGGGTCAGTTATGTTCCATGTTTTTGACGGGTTGGAGTAGTTCACGTTCGATCAGTTTGACGAGCAAAGCGGCACCGGCCGGGCTGATGTGATTGTTGTCGCCATAGAGAATATTACCATTGCGTCGAGTTTGGCAGTTTTGTTCGTCGCAAAATACGCTGACAGGATCGATAAAGGCCGTATTTGGATTCTGCTTCATAAACTCGGTCATGAACTGATTCTGATGGCGAATCTGCGCGAGCGGCTGCGTGAAATCAACCGGCAGATTCTGGATGACTTTGGGCAGTACCGGCACGCTGTGTACGATGACGACTTCGCTGCCTTGTGCCTTCATCAGACTAAGGGTGTCCGTCAGGTGACGCGAGATGACGTTCTTGCTGGAGGCCGCATCCTGGGAGGAGGTTGTGGCGTCCGAGATGAAGTGGTTCGGCTGATTGTTCGGGTCGCCTTCGGTGTACATGCTCCACGAGGCGACCAGAAAAATTTTCCGGAAGGCGCGCGTCTCAATTAAAGTGCGTATGCGCCGGTCGAAGCCTTCTGCGCAGATATTTTTTGCGCCGTCAAAGCTGCTGATGCCAAAAATTGGCGGGCAGCCGGGTAAGGTCACCAGTACGCCTTGCGCATCCATCGCTTCGGCGGCGGCCTGAAACGCCGGATACCAGGCGGCGGTGTGCGAGTCGCCCAGCACGAGGAAGCGGTTGTCCGCGCTTGAGTCGCCAAATGCGCAATGCTTCAGGATGGCATCGGGATCATCACCAATCAGGCAGTTGGCCGGGTAGTTGATTTGCGTACCGGTTGCGGCTTTAAAATCGAAAGCGGCTAGATTGTTTTTTGCGTTGACCCAGCTAGGGAAGCGTTCTTCCATGCCGCCTTTTGCATAAACATACATGCCCGTTGCGATGCAAAATACGGCAAAGCTTGCGGTCAGCAGGGCGACGGATTTTCCGCTAAATTTTTCACGTCGCTGGCGGCAGGGCTCTTCAACGTATTTCCACGCTAAGTAGGCGATCAGCACGGTCAGAAAAAGCAGCAGGGTTGTCTGAACGGTATCGTTCAAACTGTAATCGGCATTGTGGAACCACACGATCAGCGGCCAGTGCCACAGGTAGAGTGAATAAGACAGTCCGCCGATAAATACCAGTGTCTTGCCGCTCAACCATTTGCCGGCTGTCGTGTTCGGGCTGGATAAAATAAACAGCGCGGTCGCAAGACAGGGAATCAAAAGCAGCAGGGGGGATGCGCTCTCGTCCAGCCATAGCAAAGAGGCCGCGATCAGCGCGAGGCTGGTAAGCGAGATAGCCCCGTTATGGAGAAGCCGGTTTTTGATTTCAACGGACATCAGGGCTGCCAGCGCGCCGATGATAAATTCCCAGATGCGTCCGGCAAAGGAGAAGAATCCCTCGGTCGGCAAATAGTGTTGAATGTAGTCGAAGCGAACCCAGAGCGATGCCGCGGCGATGACAATGAGTGCCGCGATCCGGTGCGTCTTGAACTTGTAGAGCAGGATGAGAAAAACCGGAAAGATCAGGTAAAATTGCTCTTCAATCGACAGCGACCAGGTATGCAGCAGCGGTTTGGCATCGCGAGACATATCGAAATAGCCCTGCTGGCGTGCAAAAACCATATTGGTCAAATAGATGGCAGAAAATTGCAGGCTCTTGGCATATTGAAAAAAGTCGTACGGCTTCAGTACGAAATAGGAGATGACTGCCGAGGCTGCGATCATCAAAAACAGATTGGGCAGCAAGCGGACGACGCGATTTTTGTAGAAACGGGCGATCGAAAAGGTGCCGCTGGCGAGTTCGCCGGCGATCATCTGCGTGATGAGATAGCCTGAGATAACGAAGAACATGTCGACGCCGACATAGCCGCCCGGCAGGATATGGAAGCCGAAGTGAAACAAAATGACCGCGATGATAGAAATTGCCCGTATACCTTGGATTTCGGGGTAAAACTTCTTGGCAATATTTGGCATGTGCGGTAAATGGGCTGCAATTAATGGGGCAGAGAGGTTAATCTGCTAATCTTTAGCGATATTTTAACAGGTGTTTGCTCATGGCGATCTATGCGGTAGGAGATATTCAGGGTTGCTACACCGAGTTGGTGCAGTTGCTCGAAAAAATCCGGTTCGATCCGGCCGTCGATAAACTCTGGCTGGTGGGCGATCTGGTCAATCGCGGCGCGGATTCGTTGCAGGTATTGCGGCTGGTCAAATCGCTGGGGGATGCCGCGATCACGGTGCTCGGCAATCACGACCTGCATTTGCTGGCCGTCGCCTACGGTCAGGGCAGGTTGCATCGGGGCGATACGCTGGACGAGATTTTAAACGCGCCGGATCGCGAAGAATTGCTGACCTGGTTGCGTCATCAGCGTCTGCTGCACGTCGAGGGCGAATTTGTGCTGGTGCATGCGGGGTTGTTGCCGGGCTGGACGGTGGCGCAGGCGGCGGGTTTAGCGCGCGAAGTCGAGAACGCCTTGCAAAGCGCGGATTACGTGGATTTTCTCGCCCATATGTATGGCAATCAGCCCAATGCTTGGGATGACACGCTGACTGGCTATAAACGGCTGCGCGTGATTACCAACGCGCTGACACGGATGCGCATTTGCACCGAGCGGGGCCGGATGGAATTCGATTTCAAGGCGGAGCAGCAGAACATTCCGGAAGGCTATCGCCCCTGGTTTGATGTCGCCGGGCGCGCCAGTTTCAATGCGACGGTGATTTTCGGCCACTGGTCGGCGCTGGGGTTGATGATCAAGCCCAACGCCGTGGCACTCGATACCGGATGTCTATGGGGCGGGCCGCTGACGGCGATACGGCTGGACGACCGCGAAATCATTCAGGTCGATTGCGCCGATTCCTCTGTGGCGAAACACTGGTGAGATTCCTCTACACAGTGCTGTTGTGGCTGCTGCTGCCCTTCATTTTTTTGAAGCTGCTGCTGCGTTCACGCCGTCAGCCTGAGTACTTACAGCATCTGGGCGAGCGTTTCGGTTTTTATCAGGTTAGCAGCACTAAACCTGTCATCTGGCTGCATGCAGTGTCGGTCGGCGAGACGCGTGCGACGGTGAGCTTGGTTGCCAAACTGCGCGCGAGCTATCCTGATCATCAAATTGTGCTGACCCATACGACCCCGACCGGTCGCGCAACCTCCGAGCAACTCTACGGCGATGACGTGCTGCGCGTGTATTTGCCCTACGACTATCCGTTTGCGGTGCGGGGTTTTCTGCGCCATTTCAAACCGAATCTTGGCATATTGATGGAAACCGAGATCTGGTTCAATTTGATCCATGAAGCTCATGCGGCAGGGGTGCCGGTCTTGCTGCTCAATGCGCGCCTGTCTGAAAAGTCGGCAAGAGGCTATGCGCGCGCAGCGCAACTCACGCGCAATGCGTTGCGGCAACTCAAGGCCATCGCCGCACAAACGCCTGACGACGCGGCGCGTTTAATCCAACTGGGCGCGTGGTCAGTGTCGGTGATGGGCAATCTGAAATTCGACATCGCCCCTCCCTCTAAAATGCTGACGCTGGGCGCCGCGTTGCGCGGACAGTTCGGTCCGGGAAGAAAGGCCTTTCTTGCCGCCAGCACCCGCGAGGGTGAGGAAGCCTTATTGCTCGATGCCTGGCAAGACGGGGACGCGCTGCTGGTCATCGTGCCGCGTCATCCGCAGCGCTTTGACGAGATCGCACAGCTGCTTGAGCGCCGTGGCCTGCGCTATCAGCGCAGAAGCGAGGACAGAGACGTTGCATTCGACATTCAGGTCGTGCTGGGCGACAGTATGGGTGAGATGTTTGCCTATTATGCGGCCTGCGATATCGCCTATATCGGCGGCAGCCTGCTGCCCTTCGGCGGACAGAATCTGATCGAAGCCTGTTCGGTCGGCACGCCGGTGTTAGTCGGTCCGCACACCTATAACTTTACGGACGCCACCCGACTGGCCGTCGAGGCAGGGGCCGCAGTGCGGGTGAAGGATGCTGCCGAGTTGTTTCAGGTTGCGGGGAATTTGCTTTGCGATGAAGGCAGATTGGCTGCGATGCGCCAGCATGGCATGCAGTTCGTGGCCTCTCACAAAGGCGCGACAGACAGGGCCATGGACATCATCATCGCAGCGCTTGAAAGCCGGGAGTCATAATAAATGATGACAGAACAGATCTTAGCGGCGCAAAAATCAGGAAATCACCTGATGGTCTACGAGCTGGCTGAAGAAGCGCTCAAAACCCATCCAGATGATATTTTTCTTCAATACCATCTGGTGCTCGCGCTGGCAAAATGCGATGCCACGCAGCGCGCGTTGGATTGTTTCTATCAGTACAAACTGTATCTGCACCCGAGTGAAGATGTGCTGGCCTTGGAAGCGCTGATATTGAAACATCTGGCCTTCGCCAGTTATGACGCCGTCAGCTTGCGCAAGGCTGCCGATTCTTACCAGAGGATACTTAGCCAGGCCGGAGGCTATTACCGGGCGATCAATGCGGCGACGCTGTATTTGCTCTCGGGAGACAGGGGGCAGTCTGTCGCGCTGGCGCAACATGCACTTGAACTGGCGGCTCAGGATGAGGGCGATCTTTTTTTCAAGATGGCGACGCAGGCGGCCGCGCTACTTATGCTGGATCGGCAGTCCGATGCAAAACGGGTGATAGACGCGGTGGCCTGTCTTGAAGGCGATAATCTGCAAAGAAGGGCGAGGACCCGGCAGCGGCTCAAACTGATTTGCGATTACCTGCATCTTGATGCGTCGATTCTGGATTCGCTGCTGCCCGAAATGGTTGTCTATTACTGCGGTCACATTTTCGATCAGACGATATTGCCGGCGCAGGAGGCTGAACTTGTGCGTCGGATTGAAAGCATCCTGTCGGAAAATAAAGTGGCGATCGCGTATGGTTCACTCGCTGCCGGTGCGGACATCCTGTTTGCCGAGTGCATCTTGCAACGGGGCGGGGAGCTCAATGTCTGGTTGCCTTTTAAAAAGTCCGACTTTTGCGAAGCCGCCGTGCAGCCCGCAGGTGCCGCCTGGCTTGCGCGTTTCGAATCGTGTCTTGCTCGCGCGCATTCGGTTTCTTATGCAACTGATTCGAGTTTCATGAAGGACGACTCCCTTTTTGAATATTGCGCCGACGTGTCCATGGGGATGTCCATCACGCGCGCCAATATCTTGAGCGCCAGAGTATTGCAGGTGGCGGTATGGAATGAAATTGCCTCTGCCCGATTTTCAGGTACGCACCGCAATGTGAACAAATGGCGCGATCTTGGCCACTCGGCCTGTGTCATTCCTTATCCGCACAGCAGTCACGTTCGCAAGGTGCTGACACAGCCGGATGTCGTGGCGCGCCGCGAACCGCATGCGATCCTGTTTTCAGACGTGAGGGGGTACAGCAAGCTTTGTGATCGCGACGTGTTGTGGTATTTCAATGTGCTCAATCCGCATCTTGCCAGAGCTATCGAAAAATTCAGGCCGGATATTCAGCTCATCGATACCTGGGGCGACGGCATTTACATGATCACGAAAAAGGCTTCAGTTGCGGCGCGGATCGCCTTCGCGCTGAACGAAGCGCTGGCACAGCTTGACCAGTCCATGCTCGATTTGCAGGAGCCCTTGATGATGAGGACGGCGCTGCATTACGGTCCGGTTTTCACGCTTTACGATCATTTCGAGCAGAAGGAAACTTTTTCCAGCAACGAGGTTACCAAAACTGCGCGTATTGAACCTGTTACGCCGCCCGGTGAAATATTCGGAACGGAAGCATTTGTTGCGATTTTGGAGCTGGAAGGCGACAAATGCGCGACGTTCGAATATGCAGGTACCTTGCCGAGTGCAAAAAACTACGGTGCATTCAGCATGTTTCATATCCGCCCCGGTTTGCAGTCAGATTCCACCTGGCGCGTGAAAAAGCAGAAGGCCTGAAAGAAAAATCAGGGTGCGAACTTAATGTCCGGCTCGACGCGCACCACGCCTTTTTTCTGTACGATACGCACGCGCTCGCCAACCCGGAAGGCTTCCGGTTTGCCGGGCTGCATCACATAGGTGCTCTGCTCTGCACCGTCCAGTTTTACCCACAATTCAAGACCATTCTTACTGTCGATGCCAGCACGCTGTCCCAGCGTGCCGCCGAGCACGGAGCCTAACACGGAACCTACAACGGCACCCCGTCCGGCGCCGGTGTTCGCGCCGCCGATCTGACCGAAGATGCCGCCCGCCATGGAGCCGGTATTGGAGCTGGCGTCCATTTCAATGGGCGTCACGCTTTCTAGCACGCCGTATTTAACGGTATCTTTAGCCGTGACGCCCTTACCGCTGGCGCAACCGGCCAGCAGCAGGACACAGAGGAAAAACAGGCGGCTCATAAATTACAGCGTGATGGCAAAGCCGAAGTGCTGTTCGAATTGCGCTTCAATCTCGCCGCGCGTCAGCACATGGTTTTGGCCGCCGCGACTGGCGATCTTGATCGATCCCATCAGCGAGGCCAGACGACCTGTGGTTTCCCAAGCCCAGCCGCGCTGAATGCCGTACATCAGGCCAGCGCGATAGGCGTCCCCGCAGCCGGTTGGATCAACAATCGCGGCAGGTTTCGGTGTCGGAATGGCGATTTCGCGCCCCTCCGTGTAGATCATCGAACCATCGCCGCCCAAGGTTACGATCAGCGCGGTGACGGATTTGGCGATCTCGGCCAGTGTCTTGCCGGTCTTGTCTTGCAGTAGTTTTGCTTCGTAATCGTTCACGGTCACGTAGGTGGCCTGATCGATGAAGCGCAGCAGATCGTCCTTGCCAAACATCGGCATACCCTGACCCGGATCGAACACGAAAGGGGTGCCGGCTGCGACAAACTGCTCGGCATGTTCGATCATGCCGTCACGTCCGTCAGGCGATACGATACCCAGTGTCACGCCGGTTGCCTCTGCAACCTTGTTCTGTTCGGAAAAGCCCATCGCGCCCGGATGGAAGGCAGTGATTTGATTGTCGTCCAGATCGGTCGTGATGAAGGCTTGACCTGTGAAACTGTCCGGTACATGGCGGATGTGTTTTTGTGAAATGGACAGCTTTTCCAAGCGCTTCGCATAAGGGCCGAAATCGTCGCCCACCGTCGCCATGATCAGCGGGTTGCCGCCCAATAGATGCAGGTTGTAGGCGATGTTGCCTGCACAGCCGCCGTATTCGCGGCGCATTTCCGGTACCAGAAACGCGACGTTCAGAATGTGGATCTGTTCAGGCAGGATGTGTTTTTTAAATTGGTCTTTGAACACCATGATGGTGTCGTAAGCCATAGAGCCGCAGATAAGTGTGTTCATGTGGTTAACCCAATTAATAGTTGAAAGTTGATAACGGATTGTTAATTATCAATTGATAATTGTCGTAACGCGGCATCGTAATCAGGTTCGTGCGTAATGTCGCTCACCAGTTCGGCATGCAGCACACGGTCTTTTTCATCCAGTACCAGTACCGCGCGGGCAGTGAGTCCGGCCAGTGCGGTATCGGCGATCTTCACGCCGTAATTGCGCATGAAATCGCGGCCGCGCATCAGCGACAATGTAATTACGTTGTCCAAGCCCTCGGCCACGCAAAAACGGCTCATCGCGAACGGCAAATCGGCAGAAATTACCAGTACCACGGTATTTTCCAGCCCACTCGCCGCTTCATTGAAACGACGTGTCGAGGTGGCACACACCGCCGTGTCCAGGCTTGGCACGATATTGAGCACCTTGCGTTTACCTGCAAAACTTTGCAGCGTCACGTCTTGGAGGTCTTTATCGACCAGCGTGAACGCCGGTGCGGTTTGGTTTACGGCTGGAAATGTCCCGTATAGCGTGACCGGGTTGCCATCGAGCGTGACGGCAACTTTATTGGATGCTTCTTTTTTACGGGTCATGGTGTGTCCTTTAGGTTAGAGGTAGGACTCAATAGGCGGGCAGGCGCAAACCAGATTTTTGTCGCCATACACATTATCTATTTTCGCGACAGAAGGCCAGAATTTATTCTCGCGTACCCAGGGAAGCGGATAGGCTGCCTGCTCGCGGCTGTACGGACGGTCCCAGTTGCTCGATACCACGGCTTTCGCGGTATGTGGCGCGTGTTTGATCACGTTGTTCTTTTTGTCGGCGCGACCGGCGATAATTTCGTCGATCTCACCGCGTATTGCAATCATCGCCTCGCAAAAACGATCAAGTTCGTCTTTTGACTCGCTTTCGGTCGGCTCTACCATCAGCGTGTCTACCACCGGAAATGAGGTGGTCGGTGCATGGAAACCGAAATCCATCAGGCGCTTGGCGATGTCGGCGACTTCGATGCCAGCTTCCCTTTTAAAGTCGATGCACTGCAAGATCATTTCATGTGCGCAGCGGCCGTTTGTGCCCTGATACAGCGTTGAATAGTGATTTTTCAGCGATTCCTTGATGTAATTGGCGTTCAGTATCGCCATGCGGGTCGCTTGCGTGAGGCCTGCGCCGCCCATCATCTTGATGTAGCCGTAGGAAATCATCAGGATCAGTGCGCTGCCGAAGGGTGCAGCAGATACCGCGTGTATGCCTTGTTCGCCGCCGGTTTTAACCAGCGGATGAGAGGGCAGGAATGGAGTTAGATGTTCCGCCACGCCGATCGGGCCGACGCCCGGGCCGCCACCGCCGTGGGGGATCGCAAATGTCTTGTGCAGGTTCAGATGGCACACATCCGCCCCGATGTTGCCGGGGCTGGTGAGTCCAACCTGCGCATTCATGTTGGCGCCGTCCATGTAAACCTGGCCGCCGTTAGCATGGATGATGCTGGTGATCTCAATGATGGACTCCTCATACACGCCGTGCGTGCTGGGATAGGTGACCATCAGACATGAAAGATCGTTCTTGTGCAGTTCGGCTTTTTCGCGCAGATCGGCGACATCGATATTGCCGTTCTGGTCGCATTTGACTACCACGATGGAGAGTCCGCACATCGCCGCGCTGGCAGGATTGGTGCCGTGTGCCGAGGAGGGGATCAGCGCTACGTTACGCTGACCTTCGCCGCGCGAGCGGTGATACGCCTGAATCACCAGCAGACCTGCATATTCGCCGGAGGCGCCGCTGTTGGGTTGAAAACTCATCTGTGCAAAGCCCGTGATCTCGCATAGCGCGGCATCCAGCCCTGCGATGAGTTCCTGATAGCCGGTGGCTTGTTCGACCGGCACGAAAGGGTGCAGGCTGGCGAATTCGGGCCAGGTCAGCGCAAGCAATTCGGATGCGGCATTCAGTTTCATGGTGCAGGAACCCAGCGCGATCATCGAGTGCGTTAGTGACAGATCCTTGTTTTCGAGGCGCTTGATGTAACGCATCATCAGCGTTTCTGAGTGGTAGGAATTGAACACCGCGTGGTTCAAAATGGCCGATTTTCTGACCGTCAGATGCATCGCAGACGCAGTCACTTGCGATTCGCTCAATCGCGGTGTGGCTTTTCCTGCCGCCTGTGCGAACACGGCGAGAATCGCATTCAAATCGTTGATGCTGGTTGTCTGATCAAGCGCAATCCCCAGGCCTTCGCCGCTGTAGCGGAAGTTGATTTCTGCGGCTTCGGCTAAGGCATGAATCTTCACGTTGTCCGTGTGGGTCAGTTTCAGCGTGTCGAAAAATGTGTCGTGCGCGATCTGGTAGCCCAGTTTTTTCAGCTCATTTGCCAGTGCGACGGCGGACAGGTGAACACGGCGTGCGATACCGCGCAATCCTTGCGGGCCGTGATAGACGGCATACATGCTGGCCATGATGGCAAGCAGCGCTTGTGCTGTGCAGATGTTGGAGGTGGCCTTTTCGCGGCGGATATGTTGCTCGCGGGTTTGCAGCGCCATGCGCAGGGCGGGGTTGCCGTCGGCATCCACCGACACACCGATGATGCGTCCCGGCATCGAACGCTTGTAGGCATCACGGCACGCAAAGAAAGCCGCGTGAGGGCCGCCGTAGCCCATCGGTACGCCGAAGCGTTGCGTAGAACCCAGCACGATGTCCGCGCCCCATTCGCCAGGCGGCGTCAGCAGCACCAGACTCAAGATATCGGCGGCAACCGCGATGGTCATGCCGTGTTCTTTCGCGCGTCCGACAAACTCGCTGTAGTCGTGTACCACGCCGTTGGCTGCCGGATATTGCAGCAATGCGCCGTACAGTTTGTCGTTTAGGGTGACGGTCTTGAAGTCGCCAATGACCAGCTCAATTCCTAACGGTTTGGCGCGGGTTTTGAGCAACTCGATGGTCTGCGGGAAGCATTCGTGCGACACGAAAAAGCTGTTCTTGCCAGCAGCGTCCCGACTGCGCAGGCCGTGCATCATGGTCATCGCTTCGGCTGCTGCAGTGGCTTCATCGAGCAAGGACGCGTTGGCGATTTCCATGCCGGTCAGATCCACAATCATGGTCTGGAAATTGAGCAGCGCTTCTAAGCGACCTTGCGCGATTTCAGCCTGATAGGGGGTGTAGGCGGTATACCAGCCCGGATTTTCCAGCACGTTGCGTTGAATCACCGGCGGCAGGATGGTGTCGTAATAGCCCAGACCGATGTAGGATTTATACAGTTTGTTTTTCGCCGCAATGCCGCGCAGGTGTTGCAGATAGGCGTGCTCGGACAGTCCTTCGGGCAGGTTCAGTGGCGATTTTAAACGGATTGCTGCCGGGATCGTCTGGTCGATCAGCGCATCCAGAGACGATGCATCGATGGCTTTGAGCATATCCTGAACATCTTTGTCGGACGGGCCGTTGTGGCGGTTTACAAATTGGTCTGTATTCATAGGAGTGAGGAATTAGGAGTGAGGATTGAAACGTCAGGATTGAGGATTGAAAAGCTGGTTTTACTCAATCCTCAATCCTGATTTTTAGTGTGCTTCGCTGTCGATGACGGCCTGATAAGCCGCGGCATTAAGCAGTGCCTCTACATCGCCTGCGTTGTCGGGTGTGAGCTTGAACATCCAAGCGCCGTAAGGATCGTTGTTGATGTCTTCCGGGCTGCTGTCCAGCGCCACGTTGATTTCGGTCACGGTGCCTGATACCGGCGCATAGACGTCGGCTGCAGCTTTGACTGATTCTACGACTGCGCATTCCTCTTTAGCCTTCAGGTGGCGGCCGACAGCCGGCGCTTCGACGAATACCATGTCGCCCAGCAATCCCTGTGCGTGTTGCGTGATACCGACGCTGACCGTGCCGTCGGCTTCTGTTTTGACCCATTCGTGGGAGGCGGTGTATTTCAGGTTGGACGGGTTGCTCATGAGTTCTCCAAAATCAGTCGTAAGTTATTGGTTGGGGGTGTCGCTGTGTGGTCGTTAACTCGCCGCTAACGACTAGAGACTAACGACTGCTTTTCCATTTCGTGCGAACGGATATTTTACTACCTGCGCGTTCAGCATCTTATCGCGAATTGCGACCTGTACGGTATCGCCGATTGCAACATCGATCGGCAGGCGCGCCAAGGCGATCGATTTTTCCAGTGTCGGGGAGAAACTGCCGCTGGTGATTTCGCCGATGCCGTGCGGGGTATGCACTTTTTGATGGCCGCGCAATACGCCGCGATCGAGCAGCAGCAGACCTGCCAGCTTCTGGGTTGGCGGATTAGCCAGCAACGCCGCTTTGCCGATAAAGTCACGCTCACTCTTCAAGTCCACCGTCCAGGCAAGACCTGATTCCAGCGGACCTACGGTTTCGTCCATGTCCTGACCATACAGGTTCATGCCTGCTTCAAGACGCAGGGTATCGCGCGCGCCAAGCCCGATCGGTGCGACGCCGGCTTTGTTCAAGTCGTACCAGAACGCTTCGACTTTTTCTTTCGGCAACATGACTTCGAAACCATCTTCGCCGGTGTAGCCCGTGCGTGCGATGAAGTGTTCACCGCAATCGGCAGCCTGGAAGTTTTGCAGGCCTTCGGTTGCCGCCTGTGTCTGCGGTAAGACCTGCCATACCTTAGCGCGTGCGTTCGGGCCTTGTACGGCGACCATTGCCAGATCATCGCGTGAGGTAATGGTAAGCATCGGTGCATGTACCGCTGCCTGTTCTTTCATCCAGGCGATGTCTTTATCGGCCGTGCCGGCATTCACCACGATGCGGAACCAGTCTTCCGTCATAAAGTAGATAATCAGATCGTCAATTACGCCGCCATCCGGGCGCAGCATCGCCGAATACAGCGCTTTGCCCGGCAGCGTGATCTTGTTGGCGTTGTTGGCCAGCAGGTAGCACAAGAAGCTTCTGACGTTAGCGCCTTTGACATCGACCACCCGCATGTGGCACACATCGAACATGCCGACGTCATTGCGCACCTGATGGTGTTCATCGATTTGCGAGCCGTAGTTCACCGGCATATCCCAGCCGCCGAAATCCACCATTTTTGCGCCCATCGCGCGGTGTGCTGCATTAAGTGGCGTAGTCTTAAGAGTCATATTCGCTTTCAGAAAATAAAAAAGGCGCAGCACGAAATCGCGCTGCGCCCCATCTGTCCTTGGTACCTGAGAGATTACAATAACGCCAATAACCCTGAGGGTTGGTATCGGCATTTAATCGTGTGCCCCTTCGGTGGCGGATTTAGTCCGCGCTCTCCAGATTTGCCTGTGCCAATAGTTCTTTGTGCCTGAGCGGTTACGGGTGTTACGCCTTCGGCGGTGGTTAAAACCACGCTCTCCCATTGGTCTTGACGGCAGTGCGAATTATGCTGGAAAGCCCGAAAGCTGACAACGGCTATTTGTAACCTGGCACGAATAGCGGGAGGTTATGGATAAATCGAGTCTGACCCTAATGGCTCAACCCTAATGGCTCACAACGCTCTCGTTGTAAGCCGCCATAAATCAACGCCTATTTTGCTGCGTCTGCAGAGGTCGGAATACGCCGGGCCAGCGTGAAATGCTTTGCCCAGTAGTTGTCATTCAGGCTAGAAACCATCACGCTGCCGGTCTGAGTGCTCGAGGCGTGGATGAACTGATCGTTGCCAAGGTAGATGCCGACATGAGAAATGGTGTTCGTGAAACTGAAAAATACCAGATCACCCGGGTGCAGATCATGTCTGCGTATGTAATCACCGAGCTTGCTAATTGCAACTGAACTGTGAGGGATTATCACATCCTCGGCCCGGCTGAAAACATAACGCACGAATCCGCTGCAATCAAAGCCGCTCTCCGGACTATTGCCGCCACGCTTGTACAATATTCCTTCAAAGTTACGCGCGTAATTCAGCAGATTTTTCACCGATGCCGACAAAGTCATCGGCTGTTCCGAAGGCGGGTTTTCCTGGTCAGCAGCAACCGACAGGCCGCAGAGCAGCAGGGTGCAGACGAAGAGCAGCGTCCGTAACTTCATCGATTATCCGGCCAGTTTCTTTAGTAGGACTTCATTGAGCTGAGCCGGATTGGCCTTGCCCTTGCTGGCCTTCATGGCTAAACCCACGAAGAAGCCGAACAGTTTGTCTTTGCCTGAACGATATTCGGCGACCTTATCGGCATTCGCTGTGATGATTTCGTCCACCAGAGCTTCGATCGCGCCGGAGTCGGAAACTTGCTTCAGGCCGCGGGCTTCGATAATCGTATCCGCGTCCCCGCCATCGCTCCACAGGGTACGGAAAACTTCCTTCGCGCCTGCGTTCGAGAGGGTGTTATCCGCGATGCGTACCAGCATGCCGCTCATTTGTTGAGGTGAGACCGGGCATTGCGCCATGTCCAGACCGTCGCGGTTGAGTTGGGCGGATAGTTCGCCGATCAACCAGTTGGCGCACAATTTGGCGTTGCCCACTGAGGTGACGCAGGTGTCGAAATAATCCGCCATTTCGCGCGATGAGGTCAGGCTGTTAGCGTCGTAGGCGGATAAGCCGAGTTCGCTGACATAACGCGTGCGGCGTGCCTCGGGGAGTTCAGGCAGTTCGGCGCGCATCGCTTCCAGCATTTCGGGCGTGATATCCAGCGGCAACAGATCAGGGTCGGGGAAGTAACGGTAATCGTGCGCGTCTTCCTTGCTGCGCATCGCGCGCGTCTCGCCGGTATCCGGATTGAACAGAATGGTGGCTTGATGGATCTTGCCGCCGTTCTCGATGGTGTCGATCTGCCACTGCACCTCAAAATCGATCGCCTGTTGCATGTACTTGAATGAATTCAAGTTCTTGATTTCGCGACGCGTGCCGAGTTCTTCGCCGGGTTTGCGCACCGACACGTTGACGTCGCAGCGGAACGAGCCTTCCTGCATATTTCCGTCGGAAATGCCGATCCAGCGCACTAGGTTATGTAAGGTCTTCGCATAAGCGACCGCTTCGGCGGCGGAACACATATCGGGTTCGGAGACGATTTCCAGCAAGGGCGTGCCCGCGCGGTTCAAATCCACGCCGGTCATGCCTTGCGATGCACCGTGCACCGATTTTCCGGCATCTTCTTCCAGATGGGCGCGGGTGATGCGTACGACTTTTTCATAGGGCTTGGCGTTGCCGGACAGCGGTTCGACTTGTATGGTCAATGCACCCATGCCGACCACCGGCAGGTCGAACTGGCTGATCTGGTAGCCCTTGGGCAGATCGGGGTAAAAATAATTTTTGCGCGCAAATACCGAGCGGGGTGCGATATGTGCGCCGACCGCCAGACCAAACTTGACGGCGCGTTCGACGGCGCCCTTGTTCAATACCGGCAGCACGCCGGGCAGTGCGATACTCACGGCATCCGCCTGCGTGTTAGGTTCTGCGCCATAGGTCGTGGAGGCGCCCGAAAAAATTTTGGTGCGGGTGGACAGTTGCGTGTGCACTTCCAACCCGATGACGATTTCCCAAGTCATAAGCATTCCTTACAGTGGTGCGCGACTGTGCCAGTCGGTCGCCAGTTGATATTGGTGGGCGACGTTCAGCATGCGTGCCTCGTCGAAATAGTTGCCGATGATCTGCAAGCCAACGGGCATGTTATTTGTTCCGAAGCCGCAGGGGATGGACATGCCGGGCAGCCCTGCCAGATTCACCGCGATGGTGTAGATGTCGGACAAATACATCTGCACCGGATCGTCGCCCTTTTCGCCTAGGTTAAACGCGGTGGAAGGCGAGGTCGGTCCCATGATCACATCGCACTGCTGGAAGGCATCGGTGAAATCTTGTGCGATCAACCTTCGAATCTTTTGTGCCTGTAAATAATAGGCGTCGTAATACCCGTGCGAGAGTACATAGGTGCCGATCATGATGCGGCGTTTGACTTCCTCGCCGAAGCCTTGCGAGCGGCTCTTTTCATACATATCTGTCAGGTCTGTGTATTCCGGTGCGCGATAACCGTAGCGCACGCCGTCAAAGCGCGACAGATTACTGGACGCTTCCGCTGGCGCCAGCACGTAATACACCGGCACGGCCAGACGCGTGTTGGGCAGGCTGATGCCGACGATCGTCGCACCCAGTTTGCGGTATTCGGCAATCGCTTCCTGGACTCTGGCGCCTACATCAGCAGACAGGCCTTCGGCGAAAAATTCTTTCGGCAGCCCGATACGCAGGCCGGCCAGCGGTTTGTTTAAATCGCGCGTGTAGTCTTCCTTGTCGCGCTGCAAGGAGGTCGAATCCCGTTCGTCGAATCCCGTCATCACGTTGAGCATCAGCGCGCAATCTTCCGCGCTACGCGCCATCGGGCCTGCTTGATCCAGGCTCGACGCGAAGGCGATCATGCCGTAGCGCGACACGGTGCCGTAGGTCGGCTTGATGCCGGTGATGCCGCAAAGGGCGGCTGGCTGGCGGATCGAGCCGCCTGTGTCGGTGCCGGTCGCCGCAGCACAAAGCCGCGCTGCAACGGCAGAGGCAGCCCCGCCTGAACTGCCGCCGGGCACCGCTTTCGGGTTCCACGGATTTCTGACCGGTCCAAAATATGATGTTTCGTTGGATGAGCCCATGGCGAATTCGTCCATGTTGGTCTTGCCCAGATTCACGGCGCCCGCACGGTTGAACTGCTCGATCACATGTGCATCGTAAGGCGCGATAAAGTCGGCAAGCATTTTCGAACCGCAGGTCGTGCGCCAGCCCTTGGCGCAAAAAATATCCTTTTGCGCGATCGGAATGCCGGTCAGTGCCTGGGCGGCGCCTGTTGCTAGCAGCTGATCGGCCGCCGCAGCTTGCGCCAGACTGATTTTATTATCGACTGTGAGGTAGGCGTTATAGACCGGATTGTGCGTCGCGATGCGGTCGAGATAGGACTGTGTCAATTCGACGCTGGAAATTTTTTTGGCGCGCAGTGCTGCGCCCAGTTGTGAGAGGCTGGAATTCAACATGGTATTTACTCGATGACTTGCGGGACAAGGTAGAGGCCGTCTTCGACTTGCGGCGCGATGCGCTGGAACAGTTCGCGCTGATTGTCTTCGGTGACACGATCTTCGCGCAGTCGCTGCGACAGATCCTGCGCGTGCGACATGGGTTGAATGCCCGTGGTATCGACCGCCTGCATTTCGGCGATGAGTTCAAAAATGCCGGATAACTGCGTTCTGGCAGCTTCAATTTCGGTGTCGTTCATGGCAAGGCGGGCAAGGCGCGCCACTTTCTGAACGTCGGCTGTACTTAATGACATAGTAAAAGCTTTATATTAATGAGGCTGATAGGGTATCATATCGTGATTATTCAGCACACCATTTTAGACTTTTCGGGAATCAACATGTTTGGACTTTTTAACGGCTATTTTTCTAACGACCTGGCGATTGATCTGGGGACGGCGAACACGCTGATCTGGGTGCGCGGGCAAGGTATCGTACTGAACGAGCCTTCGGTGGTGGCCATCCGTCAGGAAGGCGGACCAAACGGCAAAAAAATCATTCAACAGGTCGGTTTGGGCGCCAAGCAAATGCTGGGCCGTACCCCTGCCAATATCACGGCGATTCGTCCGATGAAGGATGGTGTGATCGCCGACTTCACCGTGACCGAGCAGATGTTGAAGCAGTTTATCCGCAAGGTATATAAGGCCAGTATCTTCAGCCCGAGCCCGCGTATCGTGATTTGCGTGCCGTGCGGTTCCACTCAGGTTGAACGCCGCGCAATTCGCGAATCTGCAGTCGGTGCCGGTGCGCGCCGCGTGGAACTGATCGAAGAGCCGATGGCGGCTGCAATCGGCGCCGGCTTGCCGGTCGAAGAGGCAACGGGTTCGATGGTGGTCGATATCGGCGGCGGCACGACCGAAGTCGGCGTGATTTCGCTGGGCGGCACGGTGTATTCGGGTTCGGTCCGTGTGGGCGGTGACAAGTTCGATGAAGCGATCATCAATTACATCCGTCGCAACTACGGCATGCTGATCGGTGAAACCACAGCCGAAGAAATCAAGAAAACGATCGGTTCTGCATTCCCGGGTTCTGAAGTGCGCGAAATGGAAGTGAAGGGGCGCAATCTGGCTGAAGGCGTGCCACGCAGCTTTACTATTTCCAGTAACGAAATTCTCGAAGCGCTGACCGATCCTTTGAACAACATCGTCAGTGCGGTGAAAATTGCGCTCGAGCAGACGCCCCCAGAACTGGGTGCGGATATTGCTAACAAGGGCATGGTGTTGACTGGCGGCGGTGCGTTGCTGCGCGACATCGATCGTTTGTTGATGGAAGAGACCGGTTTGCCGGTGCTGATCGCCGATGATCCGCTGACCTGTGTCGTGCGCGGTTCCGGCATGGCACTGGAGAGCATGGACAAATCGACTGGCATCTTTACCACTGAATAAACCTTGATGGGGGAGTAGTCAGTGGATCGGCACTTTGTGCCTCAGTGGGGAGTGAATTTACTTCCCACTTTCCATTTTTCACTTACGACTTGCCACTCACCACTTCCTAGTTAAAATGGACAGCACGCAAACATTTCAGGTTTTTAACCGGGGCCCGAGTCCGGCAGCCCGGCTCGTGTTTTTTGCCGTGTTATCATTGCTGCTAATGTTTGTCGATGCGCGTTTCCGCTACCTTGAATCAACCCGCAGCGCCTTGTCGGTGCTCGTCTCGCCGCTACAGCGGCTGGCAACGATGCCGTTAATGCTGATGCAACAGGCGGGTGATTTTTTCGTCACGCAAAACAGCCTGCTCGCGGACAAGACCGCGTTGCAACGCCAGCACGGAATCGATAGCGTGCAGTTGGTACAGCAGCAAGCCTTGTTGCAGGAAAATATGCAGCTGCGCAACCTGATCGCATTGCAGCAACGCAGTCAGTACACAGGCCAGTTTGCCGAGATTGTCTACACCGAACGCGATGTGTTCAGGCGTAAAGTGCTGATCAATAAAGGCAGCACCGCCAGCGTGCAACCGGGTCAGGTGGTGATGGACGACAAGGGAATCGTCGGCCAAATCACCCGCGTATTCCCCTGGTTGTCTGAAGTGACCCTGATTACTGAAAAAGATCACGCGGTGCCGGTGCAGGTGTTGCGCAACGGGTTGCGCAGTGTGACGTTTGGCGCGGGTGACACCAGCCAGCTGCAGCTGCGCTACATGCCGGTCAGCACCGATATTCAAAACGGCGACATTCTGGTGACATCCGGTATCGATGGTATTTACCCGCCGGGAATTCCTGTCGCAAAAGTTGAAAAAATTGAGCGCGATGCAGCCTATCCCTTTGCGCGCATCGCCTGTCTGCCAGTCGGCGGCGTGGATAAATACCGCCAGTTGCTGGTGTTGTCTGCGTCCCCTAAACTTCCCGAACGTCCTGAGCCGGAGCCGGTCAGGGGGCAATTGAAGAAATCGGGAGGCAATTGATGCCGTTTCTCAATCACACTCAGCCGGAAATATTGCGCCCGGTCAGCACGATGTTCATCGTGACCAGCATCGTCACCGCGCTGTTGCTCAACGGCTTGCCGTGGGGCGGGCTGTGGCTGACATTGCACCCCGATTTTGTGGCGGTAGTGCTGCTTTACTGGTGTACGCATAAACCGCTGCGCATCGGTGTCGGATTGTCATGGGCGATTGGCATACTGGCTGATGTGGGAGATGCCAGCTTGTTCGGGCAACACGCATTGGCCTATACCCTGCTGGCATTCGGCGGTGTGGTGTTGAGCCGTCGTATCAGGATGTTTGATCTGCGCGAGCAAACCACTCAGGTGTTGGTGATTTTGTTCTCGACCTATGCAGTGTATGCGCTGGTGCAATGGCAGGTAAACGGCCAGATTGTTTGGACCTATTTCTTAGGTTGTCTGACTTCGACGCTGTTGTGGGTTCCGATGAGCAGTCTGTTTCAGTCGATGCGTCAGATGCGCGTGGACAGGGAATGAGCAGACAGGTTGAACTGAAAAACCACCAGCAAGAGATTTTCAATTTTCGCTTGCGGTTGTTTATCGGCATCGGCTTTGCGTTGCTTTTGCTGGCTATTTTGCTGGCGCGCTTCGTATATCTGCAAGCGATGCGCCATGACTATTACCAGACGCTGGCCGAAAAAAATCGTATTTCGGTGATGCCTATCGTGCCTAATCGCGGCCTGATCGTCGATCGTAACGGTGTGGTGCTGGCGCATAATTTTTCCGGATATACGCTGGAAATTACCCCTAGCCATGTCAAAAATCTGCAGGCAACTATTGACGAATTGGCGACCCTGGTGGATATACAGCCCAGAGACCGCAAACGTTTCAAAAAGCTGCATGCCGAAAGCCATGATTTCGAGACACTGATGATACGCAGTCGACTCTCTGACGAAGAAGTGGCGCGCTTTGCCGCTCAGCAGTATCGTTTTCCCGGTGTTGAAATCAAGGCGCGCCTGTTCCGTGAGTACCCGTATTCCGAAAAAACCGCCCATTTGCTGGGTTATATCGGCCGCATCAATCAGGCGGACGAGGATAGGCTTGAAGAAAATGAGACCGCCGCGAATTATCGAGGCACCGATTACATCGGCAAAACAGGTCTTGAACAGTACTATGAAAATGAGCTGCACGGCACCACCGGTATTGAACAGGTCGAGGTAGATTCGGCAGGGCGTGCGGTGCGTATTCTGTCACGTACCCCGCCGGTATCAGGTAACACGCTGATTCTGAGTATCGATGCAAAGTTGCAGGATATCGCCGAACAGGCTTTTGGCGATTATCGCGGTGCGTTGGTTGCGATTGATCCTGCCAACGGCGAAGTGTTAGCTTTTGTCAGCCGTCCGGGCTATGACCCCAGTTTGTTTGTCGACGGTATCGATGCGGACAGCTGGAAGACGCTCAATGAATCGCCGGATCATCCGCTCAATAACCGTGCGCTGCGCGGACAATATCCGTCGGGTTCTACCATCAAGCCTTTCATGGCGCTGGCGGGCCTGTTTTACAACATCCGTTCGCCAAGCCAGACGATAGGCGATCCGGGTTATTACACCCTGTCCGGTAGCAGTCACCAGTACCGCGACTGGAAAAAGGGCGGGCACGGCACGGTCGATCTATTCAAATCCATTGTCATTTCCTGCGATACTTATTATTACGGTTTAGCGGTCGAGATGGGTATCGACAATATTTTCAATTTTCTGTCTCGTTTTGGTTTCGGCAAGAAGACCGGCATTGATCTGGAAGGTGAAACATCCGGCCTGTTGCCCTCGCAGGAATGGAAGATGAAGCGTTTTAAACAGAAATGGTTTACCGGTGACACCGTTTCGGTTGGCATCGGTCAGGGTTATAGTCTGGTCACTCCGCTGCAACTGGCGGCGGCGACGGCGACACTGGCCAATGACGGTATAGGCTATCGGCCGCATTTGGTTCGCGAAATAAAAAATTCGGTTAGCGGTGAAATTCGCAAGCTGGAAGATAAACCGGCCTTTGATATTAAGCTCGATGCCGCGCATATCGATCTCGTTAAACGCGCCATGACCGCAGTGACGCAACCGGGTGGTACGGCAGCGCAAGCCTCCGCGGGGGCGCTGTATACGCTGGCCGGTAAAACCGGTACGGCGCAGGTCGTCGGCATGAAGCAAGGCGAGAAATACGATGCGAGCAAAATCGACGAACGTCATCGCGACCATGCGTGGTTCATCGCTTTTGCGCCGGTTGATAAACCCAAAATCGCGGTGGTGGTGCTGGCTGAAAATGGCGGACACGGCGGCGGTACAGCAGCTCCCATCGCGCGCAAAGTCATGGATTACTATTTGCTTGGTAAAGTGCCCGCACCCGTGATTCCGGTTGTAAAACCGGTGATAAATGCTAACCCGGCCGCATCGGGCGTTCCGGAAGTTGAGGCTGACTGATGACCAGACAACGAATTTGGCAGGCAATTATTCGGCATCTCGATCTGCCTTTACTGGCCGGGATGGGGTTGCTGATGGCCGCCAGCCTGCTGACGCTGTACAGCGCAAGCGACCATAGTTTCGACAGGGTACTGGCGCAGGGTGCGAACATACTGGTGGCCTTCTGTTGTCTATGGGTGGTGGCTAATCTGCCGCTGCATTATCTGATGCGCACAGCCGTGCCGATCTATGTGCTGGGCATGCTGCTCCTTATTGGAGTGGCGCTGTTCGGCGAAATCAGCCATGGTGCCAGACGCTGGCTGAACATCGGGGTGGCAACCATACAACCGTCCGAGCTGATGAAAATCGGCGTGCCGCTGATGATGGCCTGGTATTTCGAGAAATACGAAGCGGGCCTGACGCTTAAAAATTACGTGGTGGCCGCCTTACTGCTGCTGTTGCCGGTCGCTCTGATCGCGCGCCAGCCGGATCTGGGCACTGCACTGTTGATTTCAGCGAGCGGTTTTTACGTACTGTTTCTGGCAGGGCTTTCCTGGCGCGTGATGGGTGGATTGTTAGCCACAGGAATCGCCAGTGCGCCGTTTTTGTGGTCGATGTTGCATGACTATCAGCGCCATCGCATCGAGATGTTGTTCGATCCTTCGCAAGACGCACTGGGTAAGGGATATCACACGATACAGGGCATGATCGCCGTTGGTTCAGGCGGTATTCTGGGTAAAGGCTATCTCAATGGTACGCAAACCCATCTGGATTTCCTGCCGGAGCGCACTACCGACTTTATCTTCGCGGTGTATTCGGAGGAGTTTGGTCTGCTCGGCAATTTGATTTTACTGGGAATGTATTGTTTCGTGATCGCGCGCGGTTTTGTTATTACGGCAAACGCCTCGACTTATTTCACACGTCTGATGGCAGGTTCCATCACGCTGACGTTTGCAACCTATGCCTTCGTCAATATGGGCATGGTCAGCGGTATTTTGCCGATCGTGGGTGTACCGCTGCCGCTGGTCAGCTATGGCGGGACTTCCATGCTGACGCTGCTGCTGGGGTTTGGTATGCTGATGAGCATACAGACACACAAGAAGCTCGTTAAGAGTTAAATAAGGAGTAAGTATGAGTAAAAATATTTTTGTCGTGGCAATGTCTGTTCTGGTACTCACTGCCTGCGGCACGACGCCGCAACGTCAGACAGAATCACGCGCAACCCCCGCGCCGATTGAAGACCGTTCAACCGACGATAAACCGGTTGGCGGCGGTTATCTTGCAGGTGATGGCCCGGGCGCAAATCCTCCGGCAAATATCGATGCAATTCCCGATGCTATTCCGGTCAATGAACCGCTGCATCGCTATGCTAACCGACCCTATTCGGCGCTGGACAAGAGCTATACGCCGCTGACACAAACCGGTAATTTTAAACAGCGCGGTATCGCATCGTGGTACGGCAAAAAATTCCACGGTCAGCGCACTTCGAGCGGCGAAAAGTACGACATGTACCAGATGACCGCTGCGCACCCGACTTTGCCTATTCCGAGCTATGCAAGAGTCACTCACGTTGCAAGCGGTAAGTCGGTCGTGGTACGCGTTAACGATCGCGGTCCTTTCCTGCATAGCCGCGTCATCGACTTGTCCTATACCGCTGCGCATAAGCTGGGCATTACCGGTAGCGGCAGTTCGGAAGTTGAAATTGAAAGTGTGACTGCAGACAGCAGGCCGATCGCCAGAACTGAAGCGGTGCAGAGCGTACCGCTGGATCCTGTCGCAACAAATAGCGCAACGCCGGCAGCAGCAGGCAGCAACGTATTCTTGCAGCTGGGCGCTTTCGGCAGTAAAGAGGCCGCTGAAAAATTCCTGTCGGAAATGCGCGGAAAACTCGGCGAGACAGGCAAACAGCTGATCTTGTTCAGTCAGGACAACAAGACCCGGGTTCATCTTGGCCCCTATGCCAGTCAGATCGAGGCACGCAACAGTCGTGAAGCGCTGCGTAGCAAGTTGGGCTTTATGCCGATGGTAAATCTGCACTAAAAGTGGCAAGTGGTAAGTCGAAAATCATGAGCGACACTACCAAAAAACTGCGTATCGACAAATGGCTGTGGGCGGCACGATTTTATAAAACGCGCTCGCTGGCACTGCATGCGATTGAAAATGGCCGTGTGCTGATGGATGGGGTACGTGTTAAACCGGCCAAAACCATTGCGACAGGCGATCATATCGTTTTGCATTTTGGCCAGGCTAAATTCGATATCGAGGTGCTGGCGCTTTCGGATAAACGCGGGCCGGCGCCGGTTGCACATCAGTTATATCGGGAGTCCGATGAAAGTGCCGCGCGTCGCGCTTTGATGGCCGAACAGCACAGAATGCAACCCGAGATTGCTGTCTTCAAGTATCGTCCCACCAAAAAAGACCGGCGCGAGATCGAAAAATTCAGAAATGGTGAATAAGCGCGCCCTCAATCTGTTGCTGTTTGTGGTGCTGATTGCGGGCATTCGTCTCTGGCAGCAGCGCGATATGGTAAGCGGTGCGGCACCCGGTTTGCAGGGCGTTACGGTTGCAGGTCAGCCGTACCATTTGCCGGCACATCCCGAACATCCTGTTTTGGTGCATTTTTGGGCGAGCTGGTGTTCCGTTTGTCGTGCTGAACAGAGTTCCATTGCAGCGCTCGCGCATGAGGATCCCAATGTGATCACCGTTGCGATGCAGAGCGGATCACCAGCACAGGTTGCGGCTCATATGCGTGAGCAGGGCATTGATTTTCCGGTGGTGAATGATCCCGATGGCAGCATTTCCCGTGCATGGGGTGTGCATGCCGTTCCGGCCAGTTTCATCATCGCACCGGACGGGACGATAAGTTTTGTTGAGGTAGGCTATACCACGCAGGCCGGACTGATCATCAGGCGTTGGCTGGCAGGCCTGTAACACATGACTTTAAGCCAGTAAAACCAGCACCCAGATCACCGTTGCATTAACCAGACTGACGAGGACTGCCGCGCTGCCGATATCCTTGGCGCGTTTGGCCAGATCGTGGCTGTCGAGCGAAATACGATCGACCGTGGCTTCGATGGCCGAATTCAGCAGTTCGACGATAATCACCAGCAGCACGCTGCCTATCATCAGTGCACGTCCCGTCATGCTGACCGGCAGCCAGAACGCCAATGGAATCAGGATAGCGGCCAGCAGCGCTTCCTGACGAAACGCATCCTCGTGCTTGTAGGCGGCGCGAAAACCGGCGAGGGAATAACCGAACGCATTGAGCAGACGTCTTAAACCGGTTTTTCCTTTGTAAGGGCTCTCCATAAAGCACTCCAGAAGTAAAGGGAGCGATTATGGCGTAAAAACATGACAACAAAATGTCTGCATCAAAAAAAGCTGCAATCAGACGGTATTACGAGGCTTTGCGCATGAAGTGTTTGCTAAAGCGCGCAGTGATGCGAGAGACCGGCAGCAGGATAAACAGATCGGCGCAATTAAATTCCGGATCCCAGGCCGGTTCCCCCGCGATATAGGCGCCCATGCGCAGATAGCCTTTGATCAGCGGAGGAATGATGACTTCCATTTCGCCATTGAGTGATTCGAGCGGCAGGCGGTTATGCGGGGTGACGGTATATTCGTCCGGTGCGGCATGCAGTTTATGCACCTTGTTGAACACGCTGGCGGCGTAATGCCCGCCATCGGACATGCTCATGCTGGCGCAGCCGATCAAATATTCATGGCCGTGCTTCGTGATGTAGTCTGCCAGGCCGCTCCACAGCTGGGTGATGGTTGCGCCGTCGCGGTAATCGGCATCGACGCAGGAGCGTCCAACTTCCGCCATATTTGCGCGTAGGCTGGCCAGTTTGCTCATATCGAATTCAGTTTCAGAATAGTATCCACCGGCCATGCGCGCCTGTTCGGGCGGCAAAATACGGTAGGTGCCGACAACTTTGTTGCTATTCTGGTCGCGTACCAAGAGGTGATCGCAATACATATCGAAACGATCCACATCAAGGCCTGTCGCCGCACTCGGCAATTTTGCGCCCATTTCCTCGCCGAAGACCTGATAGCGAATGCGCTGGGCTTCCTGCATCTGGGTATGGGTCGTTGCCAAATCGCAACTTAAGCGGCGTACAGGGTTTGCAGCGGGCTGGCGAATCAGATCTAGCATGGTCGTTCTCCGTCGGGTAGATACGAACAGCTTAAGGGGGGTGTATTGCGGGAGGGTTAAGCAAATATGAACAAAAAATTAAATGCAACCGCGAGCTGCCCAATCTTTTTTTGACTGATCGATTTAATAATCAAACCAACTTGTGCAGTGCATGGCACAGACTAAGGCACCGCTAACTTATCACCCCCCCCAATAAGCTAATATCTATTTCGTGTATAAGCTGCTAAATTGCAACGGAGTACGCTGATATATTCAACGAAACTGTCACTATGATGACAGGCTGTTAGATGCGAATCTATTGATCGTAAACTAGAAATTTTTAAAGTTAATTGAAATTATCGATTGTCATGCAGTTACGTGATTGTAAATGCTGAATGGATCACATGTTTAATCACTCCAAAGCCGACAGTGACGATAGGCGACAATGTGCCAATTGCAGTCGTTCGAGGTTGTAATCTGGCGGCCAGAGGTGCTTCAATAAAAACGAGAAAATAAGCTCGTCTCTAAGAATTTTCCAATATCTATGTGGGTGCTTAACTGATAACCTTTGGTAAGCGCTTTCCTTATTATTTCGATAGTGAATCCCTGTTGTGTATCGGCAATAATTCGACGCGACGATCAGTAATCCGGCAGGCTAAATTTTGAACCGAGAAAAATTTTCAAGGGCAGGTTTCAGTCGGTTTATCATCTAAACCGTTCAGCGGTTGAGTCCCATCAGCAGTCATTCGATGTTGAAAATGGGCGGCTAGTAACCAGCACGTTGTGTGTCCTTTGTAATCTGGATGGACAGCAGATAATCGTTCCTCCATATCAATACACTTCTTGTGTAAATTTGAGTCGTATCATTTTGGGATATGTTAAAGTTTCAAAAGGTGTAGCATTCTGAGGTATATTTTTCTCAAATTTAAGGGTTCTATATGAGTAAAAAAATTGTTGCCACTATTTTACTAGTGGCGTTGTTTCTGCCGCTTACTACCAGTGCGAAGGAAGTAAAAAATAAAACCAACAATGGGGAGAAACCAAAATCTGAGTCAATCAATGGGGAAAAACCAAAATCTGAGTCAATTTGGACTCCGACTCCATTCGACGCAAGCCTCCAAAAACTGCCTGCAAATTATATTGGTTTAGAGATTGGTGAATTTGAGTCTGGATTGCATAAATCTTTAATAAAGAATCACTTTTATAAAGATGAGTATGAAACCATGGAAGAGTGGAATCAGAGAATATTACGCGATGGTCCCCAAATGATATTGCCGATCGATGCATTATCAAAATATGCAATCAAAATTAGCTTAACGAGCCAATATGATGCTGAGTCTCAGGCCTACAATTTTTATTTTGAAGATGACGACGGATTCGCGACAAGATCATATACTTTTAACAAAAATCTGAGCATCCATATTCACACTGGAACAATCAATACAGGTTCATATGTTGCCCAAAATGGATATGGGGAACGGTTTAATGTGGATGTACAAAAAGTCAATAGATACCACATACTTTTCACTGAAAGAAATCAGGATAAATTGAAGGAAAAGATTGGCTATGCCGAAAAACTTTCCTATGGCGAAGTGAAGACGCTCAGGTATGTTTTACCAATGCCGCGTTCTCAGGCGCAAGAGTACAAGGGATTAAACATTGGAATGTTATTTGTTGGGAAATTGCACACTCCCTATTTACAGATATACGGAAGAGGTACAGCTCCGCCTACAAGCAGCAATCGCACGAATAGAGACATCTATGACCGAGAGCTGCACATGGATGATGCCGAGATAATTTTCTACGTGGTTGAAACCGGGGATATATTGTCTAGAAGACCTCTTTAACAGAGCAGAGGGTTTTATCTAGCTACTTATGATTCCGCGCTTATGGAAGATAGGTGCCAGATGGTCACAGTATCACGGTAGCTGTTGGATTATTCATCTCCATGGTCGTGCGGAAATTGTTTTATGAGTTTCTCTAGCCTCAGAATCTTGCGAGTATCCTGGATTCGCAGGCTGCGCATCAATCTCAAGAGCCGGATATCACGTTTGGACACCGGCATTGTCTTATGAGTATTTTTAAAATTTCAATGGGGATTCGCTAATGCCGCTCAATCCAAAAAAATTTAATGATGCCCACAGGGCTTGGCTGAAAATTAAAGCCGAGGCTGCTGACTATTTGGATCAATGGGATGTTGACCGATTAGACCTTCTTTTCCTCCGTGCCGGTTGGGCAAGACGACCTTTTGTGAGTCGAGTGCCATTAGATAAGCTGGATAGATGTGGCGATATTTTAAGCGGTCCACTGTTCGCTTCTGAAAAACACCCATGGCCGGTTAACAGCAACGGCTTGTATATGCTGCCTTGTGTGCAAATAAATTTAACGGAATGCAGCAGAGTCATGCAAGCGGAGTATGGCACTGGAATGTTACAGGTATGGGGAGATCAGGAGGATGTATCGAAGTTCTATCTCCGCCTCATCCCCAGACGTGATGTGCAGGAAAAGTATCTTATTCATGGGCATCCTCTGCTCAATCAAATAGCTGGCAACAAAAACTTCATTATTCCTACCTACTGGCTGACAGATGATGAAGCATGGACTGTTTCAGGTTATGGCGATTTGTACTTTACCTCTCAAAGTTTATTTAATGGCGAGCCGCTGATCAATCGCTATGAAATTGAGCAGATTAGCCCGTTGGATAAGGCCTTATATTCAAAAGCGAAGCGAATTTGCCGATTAGAAGATCGGTACATTGAGCTGGTGAATGGGCTAGGTTCACTATTTGATCCGAGTGGATATCATGTGGGCGGAACATTTTATGACATTCAGTATAGCGCTGCTGATATGCCACAAATGTTGTGGTCTATTGGTTCGGAGTATCCCTATTGCTGGGGCGATGAAGGCAATGCACAAATATTTTATGAGAAACTGGACGATGGCACCCTGAGCTATTCGTTCAAATGGAGTTCATATTAGGCCGAGAGTTGATAAGCAGACCGGGAGTCTGATTTACCTTCTCGTCCGAGGTACCTGTAAAAAATAGACTGGATTTATTACTGGTCTATGAACGACAATCTCAAAACAATAATTTCCAGGGGCGAGCAATGAGATTTTCGGGATACTGCATTACCAGACGAGTATGCTCGAACGACTGATTGCAGCAGCCAACCAGCTCTTCGCCAGATTCTGGCTGATTGTCTTGGTCATCCTGCCATTTCTGTTGATTTTCGGCTTCCTCCAGCGACATTTTTTTGAGTAAGCGCGCGTCCAATACACCTCATAAAATATGACATCCAGACACTCATCGGCCAGTCGTTTACTGAATATCGGACTGTTCGACAACCTGAATTTATTCACCGAACTCGAAGCCAGAATTTCCGCGTTGCCCGGCAACAAGGAACGCGGCGACGCGTTTGAGATATTTGCCGAAGCCTATCTGGCGACCCAGAAAATAGCTCAGGCGCAGGAAGTCTGGCCGTTTGAGGCCGTGCCGCTGGAACAGCGCAAACTCCTTTCGCTCGACACGGGGCGAGACATGGGCGTGGACGGAACTTATCTGACCGTTGATGGCGAGTTACGCGCCTATCAGGTCAAATTTCGCAGCAATCGCACGGCGCTCACCTGGGATGAACTTTCTACCTTTATGGGCCTGACCGATCAGGTCAGCCAGCGGGTGCTGATTACCAATTGCGAGACGCTGCCCGCGCTGATGCAGGACCGCAGCGGTTTTGTCCCCATACGCGGTAGCGATCTGGATCGCCTCAATACCGATGATTTCGCTGCGATGCGGGAATGGCTGCATAGCGGGCGGATAACGCTGTCTCGCAAGCACCCGTTGCCACACCAGCAGGAAGCGCTGGATGCGATTGCGGACGGATTGCAGACAAATGACCGCGCCACCGTGGTAATGGCCTGCGGCACGGGCAAGTCGCTGGTCTCGCTGTGGGCTGCCGAGCAACGCGAATGCAAAGCCATTCTGGTTTTAGTGCCGTCGCTGGCACTGGTTCGCCAGTTGCTGCATGAGTGGTTGCGGGAAACCGCCTGGGAGCGTTTCACCTTTATGTGCGTGTGCTCCGATCCAACTGTCGCCAAGGGGGCGGATAATCTGGTCGTGCATCAGGCCGATCTCGATTTCCCTGTGACGACAGAAAGTGCCGTCGTTAGCCGCTTTCTGAACAAAGCATTCGATGGCATCAGGATCGTCTTTTCCACCTATCAGTCGGCGCATGTCGTGGCAGAGGGCATGCCTGTCGGTGCAGATGGCATGGCGTTGCCATTTGATCTGGCGATTTTTGATGAAGCGCATAAGACCGCCAGTCGCGAGGGAACGCGTTTCAGCTTCGCGCTGGAGGACGCTAACCTGCCGATCCGCAAACGGCTGTTTTTTACCGCTACCCCTCGCCATTACGATGTTCGTAAGAAGGACAAGGAAGGCGACAACGCGCTGGTGTATTCGATGGACAGGCCGGAAGTCTATGGTCCGGTCATTCATACCTTGAGTTTTGCCGAAGCGGCAAGGCGCGACATCATCTGCGATTACAAGGTAGTGATCTCGGTGGTCACCTCCGAAATGGTCAACGACGAATTGCTCAAGCACGGTGAAGTGACCGTTGCGGGCGATACGGTGAAGGCGCGTCAGGTTGCACTGCAAATCGCTTTGCAAAAGGCCGTAGAGAAATACGGTGTGAGCCGAATCTTTACTTTTCACGGTTCGGTCGCCGCCGCGCGTTCATTCACCTCCGGTGATGGCGAAGGCATCCGACAGCATTTGCCGGATTTCTCCACATTGCACGTCAGCGGCGAAATGCCCACCTCCCGACGCGAAGACAACATGAAGGCGTTTCGTCAGGCGGAAAAGGCGGTCATTTCCAATGCCCGCTGCCTGACTGAAGGTGTGGACGTCCCCGCCGTAGATATGGTGGCGTTTATCTCGCCGCGCAAATCCAAGGTGGATATTGTTCAGGCCACGGGTCGCGCCATGCGCAAATCGCCCGGCAAACAGTTCGGCTATGTGATGGTGCCGCTATTTGTCGAACAGGCTGCCGATGAGTCCATTGAGGAAGCGTTACAACGCAGAGGCTTCAATGATATATGGGATCTGCTTGGCGCGATGCGCGAGCAGGACGAGGTGTTGACCGACATCATTCGCCAGATGCGCGAAGATAAAGGCCGCACGGGCGGCTATAACGAAAGCCGATTCAGCGAACGCGTCGAAGTGCTGGGACCTGACGTTTCGCTGGAAACGATAAGAGAGTCGATTACGGCGGAGTGTATAGAAAGTCTTGGAGCATCTTGGGATGAGTTCTTTGGGAAGTTGCTAGCATTTTCCGAACGAGAGGGACATTGCCGAGTGCCTAGGGATTACTTGACTGTGGGAGGATTCAAATTAGGTAATTGGATACACCATCAGCGAGTGAATATCGGTGCTTTGACAACAATACGGAAGGAACGGTTTCAGGCATTACAGGGTTGGGTTTGGGATGTCCGTACTTACCAGTGGGAAACTGGTTTCCAGTACCTCTCGGAATTCGCTGAGCGCGAGGGGGGTAGACTATTACCTGTGAATTATCAAACGAGCGATGGGTACCGTTTGGGTCAGTGGGTATCGAAACAGCGAACAGAAAAGAATAATTTATCAGTCGAGAGTAAGGAAAGGCTTGAATCTATTCCCGGCTGGATTTGGGATCCAGTTTCAGAGCAGTGGGAAATCGGCTTCCGATACCTCACGGAATTCTCAGAGCGTGAAGGGAATTGCGAAGTTCAACAACGGTATAAAACAAATGATGGATTTCGATTGGGGGTCTGGGTTTCGAGTCAACGAATGCTCATGGAAGAATTGTCTGTCGAGAGAAAAAAACGACTTGAGGCGCTTTCCGGTTGGTTATGGGAGGTGGTTTCTGAGCAGTGGGAGCTAGGGTTTTACCATTTGACGAAATTTGCAGATCGCGAAGGGCATTGTAATATTCTTGGAGATTATCAAACAGCGGATGGATATCGACTCGGTCAATGGGTGACAGTGCAAAGAACAAAATATAAAAGTCTGCGCCCAGACCGAAAAAAACTGCTTGAATCTACGCCAGGCTGGATTTGGAGTGTATTTTCTGAACAATGGGAGCGTGGATTTAGATACTTAGAAGAATTTTTAGCTCATGAGGGCCATTGTGAAGTCACGGCAAAATATCAAACAAGTGATGGATATCGCTTGGGAATTTGGGTGCATAACAACAAACAATCTTGTAAAAATGGTTTGCTATTGCCTGAGCGAGAAAGTAGGCTGAGAAAAATAGGTTTGGTAATTCCAGCGCGCATTAAAATTTAAATTGCAGCGAATAAGTGGAAATAATATCGGGAGAGATGTTGTGGGAAATTTTACTTTTGACAGGCAATATACCAAGCTAAAGCTTAGACAGTATGTTTCCGATATAGAACACTGCAAAAAATTATCTGATACTGGTTACTACACCGAATCTTTCATTGCAATGTGGATACTTGTTGAGGTGATTGCCAAAAATATTCAAATTACATATCGGGCTTCAATAGTCGCAGAAAATATCTCGGGTAGTCTGCTGAGAAAATTACTTGCGAATCATGTTGATATTGAAAAGAATGGACTCCGTATTCAGCTCATTGATATTTCATTTTATAAAGCAAAGGAAATGTATGGAAGCAGGCGTGAATATATTGACGTAGGTGATGTAATTTTCGGATTAAAGCTTAGTGCACCAGATGCTGATGAACAGCGGTTGAGGTTTTTACTGGCATCAAAAATTGCTCAGGCTCCAACTGGATTTTCATCAAGAACAACGATTCGAGAAATACGGAATGGCCTTGTTCATAGTAAATGCACCATTTCTAAAGAAAATTTTATAAGATATCAAGAGTATTTTGATTACTTTTTCTCCCTTACGGTGCACAAAGAAGCATCCGCTCCAGCTTTTGCCACTAACTCACATTCTGAGGACGTCAAATGACCGCCGAGATTGTTTTTTACCAGAGCGAAGACGGCACGATCAGGCTGGAGACGCGGCTGGAAAATGAGACCTTATGGCTGACGCAGCAACAAATGGCGGAGCTGTTCCAGACTACGCAGCAAAATATCAGCCTACACATTCAAAATATTTACACCGAGGGCGAGTTGTCGGATGAGGCAACTCACAAGAAAAGCTTGTGGGTTCGCCAGGAAGGCAATCGGCAAGTGCAACGGGAGCTGGACAGTTACAACCTGGATATGGTGATTTCCGTCGGCTACCGGGTTAAAAGCCTGATAGCAACGCGTTTTCGCATCTGGGCTACGCAGCAACTGAAAGAGTACATCGTCAAAGGCTTTGTTATGGATGACGAGCGCCTGAAAAATCCACCTGTTGCGGGTTCTGCTGTGCCAGACCACTTCGCTGATTTATTGGCGCGCATTCGCGATATCCGTGCCAGCGAACGGCGCATGTATTTGCGGGTGCGTGAAATTTTTGCACTGGCCGCCGACTATGAACCTTCCTTGCCGGAAACCAACCTGTTTTTCAGCACCATACAAAACAAGCTGCACTTCGCCACCACGGGCATGACGGCTGCCGAACTCATTGCCGCGCGCGTCAATCACACTTTGCCGAATTCAGGGTTGACCAGTTGGGCGCGAGACGAGGTGCGCAAATTGGATGTGACGATTGCGAAGAACTACCTTAACAGCGAGGAAATTACCGAACTGAACCGCATCGTCACCATGTGGCTGGATTTTTCCGAAGACCAGGCAACGCGACGCAAGCAGGTATTTATGCGCGACTGGCAAACCAAGCTGGATGAGTTTTTACGCTTCAATGACCGTGACGTGTTGCCGGATGCGGGCGGCGTAAGCAAAAAATCAGCCGATGAGAAAGCTCGCGCTGAATATGAACAGTATGCCACCTTGCGCCGTGAAGAAAAGGAAGTGGCGGGCGAAGCAGAGTTGATGAAACAGCTAGAAGCTACCGCCAAATTGATCCCGACAAAAAAAGGTCGCATCAAGAAATAGGAAATTGAATATCGGCTCTGTCTCGTTACCGGATACTAAAGGTTTAAAATTTCTTGCCCGAAAGCGGATAGTTAAACCAATCAGCCTTTTCCAGCTGGAAAATAAAAAACAAAAGTCGATTTAAACCGATAGCCGGTTGTGATGAGTAGTGTCCGGTGCGAGCGAGAAAACGAAAGTTGCACTTAATGCCCGACTGTTATTTTTTGTATCGGGCTGAAATCACCGCTGATCTTATTGTTCTCATACCAGCATAAGCGGTATTCTCGAATCTCAGGAACTGATGGGGTTTGCAATGGACGATTGTCCAGCCAGGGGGAGATCAATGCAACGCCTAAATATTCCCAATTGCCGTTATTGCGTCGTGTTTCGATCAAAACGGCAGGATGGTGATATTTTTTAAATCCAACTTCAACCAACTCTCCGTTCGCATCGCGTTTGATTATCAAGTTTGCTTTCGGGTAGGCATGCGTGTCGATCTTGTTGATGCCGATCAAACCAAGATCCTGGCCGATTGATTCGGTATAATTTGTGCTGTTTTTAATGCGTTTCACCAGTTTAAACAGGCGAACAAGGATGCCAGCTGGAAAGGGAGACGGAGGATTGTCAAAGACGACCGGCATCGGTAAAGGTGGAGTGCCAGCGGATTCATCCATCGCCATGCTGAGCTTGTGTGCGGTCGCTTCCAGTGCAAATTGTTGCGTACTGATATACCAGTTTTGTACCAGCCAAACATAATGCATCAGCTCAGCAATGGTCGTGGTGATCTCTTCTTCACTGATGCCTACAATCGGTCCTTGTACAGGAAGTTTGTCGCAAAAATGGACAATCCAGGAAATGCTTTCAGCTTCACTGTGGGGAAAATAACCTTGATTGCTCATTGCAAATCTCCTTAAAGAAATTGTTTGGCTGTCAGGGAGACTTTAATGTGTCTGTTTTGTTCTGTATATCGGGCAATGATGATTTTAAAGGCGATATTTGATGATTGCGACTAGGAATATCCCTGAAGAGGACTCCCCTGGAGTTGCTGGGGAATCCATGACGCTGATTGTGAAACCACGGAACTGCTGGAGAGTCCACGGCGCTACTAGTGAATCCACAGTGAATGTTGAGGAAATCCGGGCAAGTCCTTACTACACCGACTAATCGACTAAAGCCCCGGCGATTTGGCTAAAATCTCGCCGAAGCGCCTAAAGCATTGGCGAATCATCTAAAGCTCCAGCGCAGCATATAAAGCCTTGGCGAAATGCATAGTATCTCCGGGGGCATTGTTAATACATCGGCGAAGTTTGTGTTGCCTCGAAAATTTAAAAATTAAATTAACGCGAATGGAGAGCCACATCATCGCTCTCATAACTGCCGGGCATGGGAAGCAGCATGCTATACATTGCTTTTATATTTTCTTCGAGAGGTTGATCCGCTGCTGTACCTTCCGGTAGCTGATGATCTTCGTGCATCGCAGCGATTGCCGCACGAATCTGTTGCTGGGCCGCAGCAGTCAGAGACCGACGATTAAAATCCGCTGCGCAGAGGGTTGGCGTGACAGTCAGATGTGCGTGTAAATTGTGGCACTTGAGAATATTCCAGAGCGAGGCGGCGAAGGTTATTTCGCCGATATAGGCCGGTGCTGTGTTATGTGTGCCATCGGCGTCCTGATAGCGAAGGGCAAGCGGATATAGGTTAGCCGCCGCATCGATGGCGGGTTGCAGCAGCGAGGCGTGAAAGTCTGCCACATGCCGTCCGTCGGTCGAGGTGCCTTCGGGAAAGACGGCCAGCGAGTCGCCGCTTTGCAGCAAATCGAGGATTTGTCTGTTGAGGCGCGCCGCATCGCGTGCATGGCCGCGTTTGATGAATAATGTTTGCGAGCGGGCGCATAACCAGCCGATCACAGGCCAGCTTTTAACTTCTGTTTTTGCAATGAAACGGGTTGGCATCACCGAGTTCAGCACGAACACGTCCAGCCATGAGATGTGATTGCAGACGATGAGGCCGGATGCAAGCTTATGCAGCGCGTCCGTTGCGGTAACTTCGATCCGGATGTTGAGGATGTGCAATAGATCTGCCGACCAGCGTCGCACGATACGACGCCGTTTATCGGTATCAAAGCGCGGGAAAATCAGCGCAATCATCAGGCCATAGACCAGATGCAGTGCCATGCGCGCTGCGCGGAAGAGCGCGATAATTTTATGCCGTGGCATGATCGAGACGTCAGCTGTTGTCAGGCAAACAATTCAACGCCGCCAACCCGGGTGCCTGGTGCGATTGAGGTGATGCGAAAACGCGAGACGCTGCGGTGTAATCCTTCCGAGGTTTGGGCAAGCCCGACCATTTCATCGCGGGTATTCTCAATGTCGGTGCTGGTATTGCTGCTGATGCTGTGCACCTCGGCGATATGGTTGGCAATGCGTTCTCCGGAAGAGGATTGCTCTTGGGTCGCCTGAGCGATTTGCTGCATACGTTGTGCGACCAGCTGCATGGAGTGTTCGATCTCAGCGAGTACCGTATCGGTTTTTTGTCCGCGCGTCAGGCCGATTTTGGCCGTATCGCGCGCGGACTGCATTGCCCCGACCGCATTTTTAGCCGATACATGTACCTCATCGAGCAATATGGAGATATCTCTGGCCGATGCAGCGGTACGGTCTGACAGTATCCTGACTTCATCGGCCACCACGGCAAATCCGCGCCCGTGATCGCCGGCACGCGCAGCTTCAATGGCCGCGTTGAGCGCCAGCAAATTAGTTTGACCTGCAATGTCTTTGATCATCTGGCTGATATCGTTGACCTTTTGCAAGGTCTGATTGAGTCCGTCCATCGTTTTGACTGAGTCGGTCATCGTGGCGTCGAGATTCGAAATCGCCTCCAGTGTCTGACGGCCGGCCTCGCTGCCTTCCTTGACCTGCTCGCGTGTTTTGTTTGCGGCATCGGCGGCAAAATTGGCATTATCTGCGATGGCGGCGATCGTACTACGCATCTCTTGAATCGAATCGTTGGCATTCGATGCTTTTTCGGACTGCGCATGGGCGTTGTTGCTGACGGCATGGGTCATGAGCAGGACTTTGCTCGAGGCCTTAGATGCCTGATCGGAGGATAGGTTAACTTCGCGCAGTATGCTTTCAAAGCTGGCGATGAAAGAATTGACGGTGCTTGCCATAACACCGATTTCGTCGGCATGGCTGGTGGGCAGCCGGTGCGTTAGATCGCCGTTGATCAGGTGATCCATTGTGCTGATGACATCGTCGACGCGTCTTTTAAGGTGGCGGTTAAAGCGTGCCTGAAACGAGATGATAATGACGCCTGAGAAAAACAGCGGCAATACGATGATCCAGATAATCCGGTTAACGGCGTTGTTGATCGATTGCTTGGCGGACGCGAGGTTCGATTCGTTAGCGGTAATCAGCGTGTCGATGTCATTGATCATCGGGCCGGTATGCATGCCATAGAGCATATCCTGTGCAGTCACGGCATCGGCAGGGCTTGTACTGGCGATCTGTACGGCAAGCGCGAGCCCTTTTGCATAGGCATCCCACGCGGACAGCGCATGAGTCAATGGCGTCTGATCGAGTCCGGCACTCGCGACCAGCATGGTCGCCTGATGTAATTCGCGTATTTTTTTGTCAGCCAGCGCTAATTTTTGGCTTGTTTCCTGCAAAATCGGATCGGCGCGGGAAATCGAGAGTGCTTCGCTTTTAATGGCAGAGAGATTGGCGGAAAAGACCTGTTGATTCTGGTATTGGTCAAAGCTGTTGCGCAGCCATGAGAGTTGTATCACAGCGAAAATGACCACGCCGGAGAGACAAATCAGCGTGATGAGGGCAATCAGGCGTAATTGAGCTTGCAATGTCATGATTAGATTTTTCCTTCTATGCCGCGTTGTTCAATAAACAGGCTATTGCCCGAGATTTTTTTTGCCATTTTCTTTGCGCTGCTCATTGCCGCCGACACTTCATGGTGAGAGATAAACTGGCCCGGCGCTATGCTGATAGCACCGATTGAGAGGCTGGTGAGCGGGTGAAAGTGCATCTGTCCGTCACGTCCTTCACTGGTATATCCGCCGGCAATTAAATGTTCTTCTTTAAATAGCAGAGACGCTGCTTGTTCAAATGAACGCAGTGCCTGTTCGCAGCGCGCTTTCCAGTCACGGCTTTGCATCAGCAGAATGAAGTCGTCGCCACCAATATGACCGATGAAATCCTGCTTGTGATCGCACGCCCAGTTTAGCAATCGGCCGGTAAGCTGGATCATTTCATCACCTTTGCGGTAGCTGTAGGTGTCGTTGAAGGGTTTGAAGTGATCCAGATCGCAATAGCAGGCGACGAAAGACGTGTTTGCCAGCAGAAGTCGTTCGATGTGTTCGTTGATAGGTACATTGCCCGGCAGCAGACTCAACGGGTTGGCATAACGCGCCGATTCAATCTGCATCCGGGTTAATTCACGGAGCAAGTCCTGACCTGAAGCGACACCAATATAACGATTGTTTTCGGTGATGATGAAGCCATCTGCAAAATAGCGGTTATCCGCTTCAGCCAGAAAATAGCTCAGTTCTTCGATCGGCATGCTTTTTTCTACCAGCAGTGGCGCAGTGGCCGGAATAAATTTGTTGCAAGCTTTCTTACCTAATAATTCGCGCTGAAAGGGTTTTGAGTAGCTGTCGATAAACTGATAGCGGTTGATCAGACCGACCGGAAGGCCATTTTTTACCACCGGAATCATGTGCAGCGCGGCGTTGCTGGAAAAGCGCTCGAATACCTGTTCATTTGAGGTGTCAGGATGAACAGGTTCTATATAGCTCAACAGTTTTTGCGCTGTCATCTGCGAGCGGTAGCTCACTTCCATCATCGGAAAAATAGCGATATTGTTCGAACTGATGATGCGGCTGGTTTCAGAGGAGGCCAGCAGGGGCGGGGTGGGACTGGGGCGTGCGATGAAATAGCCCTGGCCCAGCGCGATGCCGATGTCCTTGACTACGCGCAATTCGCCTTCGGTTTCAATTCCTTCGGCGATGACGCGCGTGCCGCAACTCTCCGCGATCTGCTGTATCGACTTCAGAAACTGCAGCTTGATCGGGTCATGATCCACGCCCTGCACGAAGTGCATGTCGATTTTGATATATTCGGGACGTAATTCGGACCAAAGGCGCAGGCTGGAGAAGCCCTCGCCCAGATCATCGATGGCAGTCTTAAAGCCCATGTTTCGATAGTGCAATAGCGCGTTGCGCATCTCGGTGAAATCGAAAGTGGGTTGGTTCTCGGTAATTTCCATCACGACGCGCGCGGGATCGATATTCAGCGTTCGCATGAATTCAAGCGTCTGCCCATTTTTGAAACTGGGATGCGTGAGTGTATCCGGACTGATGTTGAGAAACAGGCTGCCCGGTAATTTTTGCCGGGAAAATGCTTCCAGTACCGTTTGGCGCGCCAGCATCTCCACTTCCAGCGATAAGTTTTGCTGTAGGGCTGCACCGAATAGATTGATAGGCGAATGCAGCGGGCTATCAGCCGGGCCGCGTATCAGGCCTTCGAATCCCAAAAAATCACCGCTTTTTAGATCGATGATGGGTTGGAATAACGCGCTCAGTTTGCGCTGCGCGATGATTTCCTGCAGAGGTGTTTTGGCTTGTTCCTGCGCCATGATGAGATCGTCCAGAAATTCCACATGGAGAGAGAGGTGAGAGGGACGTTTGCGCTCAGCGGTTTGGATGGCTAACATGCGTTTTCCGTTATCTGTCTTGAGGAGGCGCACACTAGCGCCGCTGTGTGACAGCGTTATTACAAAACTCTGGGCAATTGTTTGGGCAGGGGCTAGAATCGGCGCATATCGCATATTCAAGGTTGATCATGACGTTACGTCTTCCCTCACGCAAGGTATTGGCACTGACTTCTACGGGCTTGATCCTGAGCGTAATACTATTCAGTTGGCTGGTTTTGCCGCACCTCATTCAGTCGCAGGCAGAAAAATACTTCACGGATAAGACTGGTCACCATCTGACCATGGCGACTCCCAGCTTTAATCCTTTTGAGCTGAGTTTGCGCCTGTCCGGTTTGCGTCTGACCGAGCCCGATGGTAAGCCGCTGCTCGCATTTCGCGAATTGCTAGTTAATTTTTCCTCTGCCAGCCTGTATCGGGGCGCACTGGTTTTCGACAATATCAAGGTTGATGGGCTGGAAGCAACGGCGGTCTTATTGCCGGAGGGGAAATTAAACTGGTCAGGGCTGATTACGGCGCTGCAAAGTCCGGAGACGCCAGCGACTGATGCGCCGCTACCCAGATTCGATATCCGCCACATTACACTATCGGGCACGCAGGTGGACTTTACCGATAACCGCCTCAAACCCGCGTTCACTACGCGCATCGAACCTATGGATCTGGAACTCAATGAGTTGTCCTCATTGCCGGGCGATCAGGGGAAATTCCGGCTATCGGCCACGACGTCTTTTGGTGCGCGATTGCTCTGGCAGGGGCAGGTGCGCTTAGATACGTTGACTGCTAACGGTAATGTGGCGGTGAGCGAGGTTAATCTTGCTCAATTGTCGGGCTATTTCAAAGACAGTCTGCCCGTTAAACTGTCTCAGGGGGTGGCTGGCATCACGACCGATTATCGCGTAGGTTATGACAAGGGCGCTTTGTCGTTCAATCTGGATCATCTGAATGCCAAACTGTCCGGTATTCAGCTGGCGTATCCGGCAGGCCCCGGTGTTTCGATCAAGTCGATTGAAGTTCGCGAGGGACGTTTCGATCTGGCGAAGAACCGCTTATTGCTGGATAGTCTGAACATTTCCGGCAGCCGGTTTAGTTTGCCGCAGGGCCGCGAAGCCTTTGCGCTCGGTAGTTTTGCGGTAGACGCGATTGATGTGAATGTGGGCGCACGTCAGGCAACGGTCGGCCGGGTCGCGCTGAACGAAGGGAATCTTCATGTGGCGCGCAACGCGCAGGGGGAAATCGATCTCCTGCAGGCCTTGAAAATTATGTCGCCGCCTGCCAGCGTGTCTGCGGCTAAACCTGTCGCGACGCCGTGGCGTTACAAACTGGAAAAATTCGATCTGGCAGGGTTTGCTGCCGAATTCAATGATCAGGCTATTCAGCCCGCGGCCAAATTGGCAGCCAGCGATATCGCGCTATCGCTGGGTGGGATCAGCGAGGACTGGGCGGTAGCGGTCCCCTTAAAAGCGGCCTTTAAAGTTGTCGGCGGGGGAGACTTTTCTGCCGAAGGGAGCGTCGTTCCTGCGCTGCCGGGTGCGGATATCAAGCTTAAACTGACCGACTTGAGCCTGAAACCGGCACAACCCTATTTGTCTCAATCGGTCAGATTAAAACTTGCCAGCGGGCGTCTGTCTACGGCGGGGCGGGTTATCTACAATCCGCAGAGTGCGGCCTATAAGGGAGACTTTGCATTGCGCGATTTGCGCTTGCTGGAGGAGGGCGGCCCGGTGTTTTTAAGCTGGAAGTCGCTAACGAGTCGCTCATTTGAAGTGTCGCCCGCTAAACTGGATATCGCGGAACTGACGCTCGACGGGCTAGACACCCAGCTGATCATCAATAAGGATAAAACGCTCAGTTTTAATCGCATTTTAAAGCCATCACAAGCCTCCGCCGCGCCAGCAAAACCATCGACGTTTGTGGTTAATTTAGAACGCTTGCGCTTTAGCCGCGGCGAGATGGATTTTGCCGATTATTCACTGGCTCTGCCATTTGGCACGCGAATACACGGCTTGAAAGGGGTTGTCAGCGGACTTTCTACCCGTCCCGATGCCTTGGGGCAGCTGGTGCTGGATGGGCAGGTGGATGAATATGGCATTGCGCGAGCGGCCGGTAAAATCGATTTAATGAATCCGACCGATTTCACGGATATCAAGGTTGTGTTCAGAAATATTGAAATGGCCCGGTTGACGCCCTATTCGGCCACTTTTGCCGGACGTCGCATCACCTCAGGTAAGTTGTCTCTCGATCTGGAATACAAGATTATTCAGCGTCAGTTACAGGGCAAGAATCAGATTGTGATGGACAAACTGACACTGGGCGAAAAGGTTGCTAGTCCTGAAGCGCATGATTTGCCCTTGGATCTGGCGGTGAGTATTTTGCAGGATTCTGAGGGGCGGATTGATCTTGGCTTGCCAATATCCGGCAGCCTCGATGATCCTAAGTTCAGTTATGGCGGCATTATCTGGCAGGCGATTAGCAACGTGCTCAGCAAAATTGTGACTGCCCCTTTCCGTGCGCTCGGTGCGCTGTTCGGTGGCGATGATGAATTTGAGCGCATTGTTTTTGACGCTGGCAGCCCACTGCTGACGCCCCCTGAACGGGAAAAACTGGTGCGACTGGCAGAGATATTGAACAAGCGTCCGGGATTGTCACTGGCCGTTCAAGGGGTTTATGCCGACATGGATCGTACCGCGCTTCAGGATTTGCAGTTGCGCCGTACCATCGTCGGCATATCGGGTCAGCATCTTGAAACGGATGAGGATCCGGGGCCGTTGGCCATTCATCAGCCTAAGATTCAGAAAGCGCTGGAGAGTCAGTTTTCGGATCGTCTGGGAGGCGGGGAGCTGGCCGCCGTTAAGACGGGTTACCGGCTGGCAAATCCCGGTAAGCTAGAACAGAGCACTGCCGGGAAAATGATGTCCGGTTTGACGGGGCTGTTCCGCGAAAAACGCACGTTGAGCGAACAGGAAATCGCCAAAATGAAGGGGGCTGATTTTTATGCCGTACTGTTTGAACGTCTGCGCGGCACGATTGTGGTTGAGGACAAGCAGTTGCTTGCACTGGCGGCCTCCCGTGGGGAAGCGACTTTAGTTGCTCTGAAGGATGCAGGTGCGCCGAATGAGCGTTTATCGGTGCTGGCCGCCGAAAAAGTGATAGCGGAAGGGCTCACTGTGCCGGTCAAACTGGTGCTGGGCACGGCCGCTAAAGCTGCTGCTGATGTTGCAAAGTAGCAAACTTAAGTTAGCTGTACCCTAGGCACGCATCGTTGTGCATTATTTATAGCGATGTGCGAAGGTCTCAAAGTCATCTATACGCAGGGGTTTGCTGAATAAATAGCCCTGATATGCATGGCAGTCTGCACTTGCCAGAAACGCTCTTTGCGCCTCAGTTTCAACGCCTTCGGCGATGACGCCTAAGCTTAGACTTTGCGCCAGTGTGATGATCGTTCGGGCAATGGCCGCGTCATTAGGGTCGATCAGCACGTCACGCACGAACGACTGATCAATTTTCAGCTGATCGAGCGGCAGGCGCTTAAGATAAGACAGCGACGAGTAGCCGGTGCCGAAGTCATCGAGCGAAAAGCTGACCCCCGTTAATTTCAGCGCAATCATTTTCTCGATGATTTCTTCCACGTTCGTTAACAGCAGGCTTTCTGTTAATTCAAGTTTCAGACGATGCGGGTTGGCGCCGCTATTTTTGATGACTTCAAGCACCTGATCAACAAAGTCCGCCTGGCGAAACTGATGTGCACTGACGTTCACTGCGATGGTCAGGTGCGCGCGTTCCGGTTGATTGGCCCATATAGCCAGTTGCCGGCAAGCTGTTTCCAGTACCCACAGACCCAGCGGCAGGATCAAACCAGTTTCTTCCGCCATCGGGATGAAGTCGGCGGGCGACACCATGCTGCCATCAGGTTTTTGCCAGCGCACCAGCGCTTCCACACCGGTCAGCTGTTGATCCGCTATTTGTGGCTGATAATGCAGTATAAATTGTTGTTGCTGGACCGCTACACGCAGATCATTTTCCATGTTGGCATAGCGGGTCACTTTGGTTTCCATATCCTGATCGAAGAAATGCAGGGCATTGCGTCCCGCCTCCTTTGATTTGTACATCGCAAGTTCAGCTTGTTTTAACAGAATTTCGACATCAGTCTGTTCACCGCAAAACAAGGTAACACCGATGCTCGGGGTGCTATGGTGCGGGATGGCGTCAAAGTGATATGTCCGGTTGAGTGCAGCAAGGATTTTTTCGCCTATATTTTCAGCTTGTGTGGCCGCGAGCGCTTCATGGGTGTTGAGATTTGCCGACATTACAACAAACTCGTCGCCGCCCAAGCGCGCAACAGTATCGCCGGAGCGAACGCAGTGGCTGAGCCGTTCTGCGACCTGTTTGAGCAACTGATCGCCCATGTCGTGGCCCAGTGTTTCGTTGATCGTTTTAAATTTGTCCAGATCAATCAACAGCAGCGCAATATGACAGCGGTTCTGGGTGCTGGCGCTCATGGCCTGTTTTAGTCTGTCCAGAAGAAGCACCCGGTTTGGCAGGCCGGTGAGTTGGTCAAAGAAGGCCAGTTCATTGATTTTTTTCGCGGCCTGTCTTAATTCATTCGCATGCAGTTGCTGCTGAGTGTGTTCTATCCTGTGCACCATGCGCTGGTTTTCCAACAGATAGCTAATACGCGCAAATAACTCCTCTTTGACAACCGGCTTATGAATATAGTCTGTCACCCCCAGATTAAACAGCTCGATGCGCCGGGTTTTGTCATCGAAAGCGGTGACGGCGATGATTGGAATGTCACCTTTAGTGCTGGTGGTTCGGCGAATTTGATTAACGAGGGCAAGCCCGCTCATCGAGCCGCCTAGTACGATGTCGGTAAGTACGAGATCATAGTCGTGGTCCTTGAAATTCTGCAGTGCCTCTTCTGCGGATGCAAAACTATCTACGGTCAGTCCGCGATGTTGAAGGATCGCTTTGAGAACATCGCGCTGACTTCGGTTATCTTCGACATAAAGTATGCGGCCTGTCATGCGAGCATGCGATGACGGGAAGCGCGAGATGAAAGCCAATAGCTGGGCGATATCCTGCCTGTGAAAAATATCGGTGACCCCGGCCGGCAGCGCTTTATTGATCGCATTGCTGTTGTCAACCGAAGTCAGTAAAACATACGGTTTGGCAATATTTTTTGTCAGGTGTCGCACGCGCTGACACAGTTCGATACCCTCCATGTCAGGCAGATAAAAGCTCGAGCAAATGAAATCGATGTAGCGACTGCCGATTAGCTCCAGCGCCTCCTGTCCGGTTGAGCAAATAAACAATTCGCAGGTATCGCTGTTAAAAGTGGCTTTGAATACGCTTTGGAAGGTTTTGCTGTCGTCAACCAGTAGGACTTTGCGGCGGAATCTGGATCGTTTTGGCATGTTTTCGGCTACAGTAGCGAGGATCAGAATAACTGGACGAGCCGCATCATAACTAAGGGGGGGGTGATTGGCAATTTTCTCCGTTGAATTATCCTCTTGTCGTGAATATTCAGACTAAATTGGCTAGGTGCGGGATAGAAACTGTTAGGCTGTCTTGGTAGAATGCGTGCACGACTTAATACTGACTTGAATAATGACGCTTACCGAATCGCAATTGATCGACATGTTGCAAATGCAGCACGATATGAACAGCAAGGTCAATACAGACTGGGTTCTGGCAAACAATAACTGGCATCGGGCCATTCAGGTCGAAGGCGTTGAGGCGATTGAACATCACGGCTGGAAGTGGTGGAAAAAGCAGGATTGCGATATGGCGCAGCTGCGTATGGAGCTGGTTGATATCTGGCATTTTATTTTGTCCGCGGCTCTTCAGCATAAACATGGCAATGTGGCTTTAGCACGTCTCGATATGATGGCGGAACAAAATCTGCATCAGAAAACCGTTCAGTTCGATAACCAGTATTTTGTGCTGGCACAGATGAATTTGCTGGCAAAGCTCGATTTGCTGGTCGGCTTGGCTACCGTCAAACGCACCAGTCTGGCCTTGTTTGAATCACTGCTGACCGATTGCGGAATGGATTGGACGCTGCTGTACGGGCAATATATTGGCAAAAATGTGCTGAATGTATTTCGTCAGGATCACGGCTATAAGGATGGCTCATACCTCAAAATATGGCATGGGCGGGAAGACAATGAATATCTGGTCGATGTGCTGGAGATGACAGACCTGAATGCTAGCGACGTCCGTGCAACGCTTTATCAATCACTGAAGTTGCAATACGCATCGGCGCTGGAAAAATGCTAGCTGCGTTTTGATGCGGTTATCAGCGTTTTACAGCAGATCGGCTTAAGGCAGAGCGTGTTAATGACGCATTTCGCTGACGGCGACTTGCGCGGTCGCTGAGAAAATCTGTGCCGCATCGACTTTGTCGAATTCGTAGCGGTGATTGCAGAACTCACAATGCACCTCGATGGTGGTGCGTTCAGTCAGGATCGCATCGACTTCTTCTTCGCCCAGCATGCGTAGCATCTGCGCGACATTATCCCGCGAGCAGGAGCAGCAAAAAGCGACCGGCTGGGCCTCAAACAAGCGTACTTCTTCTTCGTGAAACAGCCTGAGCAATAAGGCCTGTGTGGACAGTTGCATCAGCTCGTCATCGCGCAAGGTGTCGGCCAGTTGTGTAAAGCGCGACCAGGCATCAACGTCCTCTTCCGTCTGATCAGGCAATTTTTGCAGCAGCATGCCAGAGGCCGAATGTTCGTCGACCGCCAGCCACAATCGGGTGTCCAATTGTTCTGAATGGGACATGTAGTTTTGCAAGATCTCTGCAACACTTTCCCCCTCCAGTTCCACGATACCCTGATAGGCAGGTTTTCCATCCTTTTGGATAAGTGTGATGACAAAGCGTCCGTCGCCGAGAAGTTCGGACAAACAGCCCTGTAACGGCCCTTCCCATTTTGCAGTTGCACGCAACTTCAGGTCTCCGCCACATTCCACTACCAGCAATTTGATCGGCCCCGTCCCCTGTATTTGCAACAGGAGCGAGCCGTCCAGCTTGAGCGTGGCCGCCAGCAGCACCGCGGCGGCAGTCAGTTCGCCCATCAGTTTCCGTAGCAGGGGCGGGTAATCGTGGCGGTCGAGTACACTGCGCCATGATTCGTCCAGATGTACGCGTTCGCCGCGGATCGGTGCATGTTCAAATAAGAAGCGGAAGAGGGAGTCGGGCAGATGTTTCATAGTGGCAATGATAGCATGCATGGCAATACACGGTTAACCTGCACGCAGCAAATTGGGGATCAGTCAGTCCAGATTAAGGGCGATTTGCCGCCCTTGCGATGCATCAAATGAAAATAGGCACTAATAATCTAGTGCCTACACTCATATTGAATTGGTGCGCTCGGCGGGAGTCGAACCCACGACCCTTGGCTTCGGAAACCAATACTCTATCCAGCTGAGCTACGAGCGCGTATGTGAAAATGACAACGTGACATCCGATAACGATGCCTGACTTAAACGGAAACTTGTCAGGTCAGTTTCAGAAGAGTGCGCAGCATAGCGGTTTTTGGCTATTCCGTCCATGAGGATCAACCGGTTTGTTACTGAGCCAGCCGTTTTCTGAACAGCACCAGCGAGACGTAATAGCCGGTCAGCGCATAACCTGCAAGCACCGCAGCATCCGCAAGGATGCTGCCCGGAACATTGCCGCTCAACAAGGGGCGTGCCAGATTGACGGCATGGGTCAGCGGCAGAATGGAAGAGACCGTTTGCAGCATTGATGGCAGTTGATCGACCGGGAAGAACACGCCGCACAGCAGGGTCATTGGCGTGATGACCAGTGTGAAGTAATAATCAATTATACGTTGCGGAACACTATACGAGTATCCCAATTCGTTGTATTTCATGAAATATATTGCTCATATAGCGCGACATCACTAGATGAAACGATGGAGATCACTAAAAAGTATGCTTTCCATATAGTGGTGGGACACCACCTACTTCCTAAAACGGCATCAAAGTGCCAAAGCAGTGGTTGCTTATAACCACTCAAATAGAAAGGGGAATCCGATATGAAGATTACGACAATTGGCATTGATTTGGCAAAAAACTGTTTTCCAGAATCACGGCGTAGATGAACGCGGCAAGGTGGGCATGCGTAAGTGTCTGGTACCACACTTTAAGGTAATGGGACGGTGACGACGCTGTCATCACTGAATTTGATAAACAGATCGCAATTCAACTGTTTTAGATGTTGCAACAGACTCGCGGCCTCATCTGTTTTAAGAATTTCAACAAGCCCGTCAACAAGAATCCTTTGCTCTTTTTCGTCAATCATATTTAACTTTCTTTGTTGTTTGCGACCTCAATAAACTCCAGTTGCAAGGGTGAATTTTCCGGCCAGCCTGGGCGGTAAGCGTAAACGCGGAAACCATTACCAGTAACAAGACTCATTGTTACCACAAATTCGCTCGTTATTTGTAGTGGATCTGTTATCCCCGTCTTGCCAAACCGATCGTCGTAATTGGGTAAACTCGCCAAAAAATCTAACATCAGAAAAGGGCTGACTATCGGCTGGTGCTCAATTTTCAGGTCTAGAGTCATTTTTCCGAAGTCAGCACACCACTCAATGCAAACATCCCTTGCGTCAGTAAATTGGTGCTTCATTAAAATTTTGTGCATATTTTGCATTGGATCAATCTATACCATTCTCGCGAAAAAGGTCTTCAAAATTGGTTTCTCTTGCGGGGTTATTGAGCATATAATTTCTAGCACGATCCAACTTTTCTTTCATAGCAGGCTCATGAAGCCAGTGCTCGTCAGCCGATATTTTCAGCCTTACATATCGAGCTTGAGCCTCTTGGAATTTTTTGCTGCGCGGAGGTGGATTGTCTATCAGCTCGATCACCCGTAACATCTCACGGCGCGTTAAGCTAATAGATGATTCACTTCTCAATCCTACCCCACACCAACCACCATTGATTAAAACAGCGCGACGGCGCATTAGCCTGAGCTTTTCCTGTTTTAAGTTTTTCATTAAGCCGCCCTTTTCTCCCGCTCATTAAGCCATTCAGCACGGCCATAGCAATAGCCTGGGAACTCTATTTCTAGCGTAGTTTGTCTTAGCAAAAGCCGCTTTGCTAAGAGGGCAACCATTGCCAATTCGTTCCCATTACGAACTTCCATCGGTGCCACCAAGCTAATTCCCATTGCCCAATTCAGGCGTTCAAATTTACACGATGGCGCAACATCTTTCTCTATGCCTTTATTTGCCAAACGCTTACCGATGATACGCAACTTGTCGTAATACTGCGATTGTGCTTCAGAGGGTTGGCGACTGGTATAGCTGACAATCTTCTTGCGTGACGCACCGGCAGGCTTGTAATTTTTTGTACTGCCATCTGTAAGCCAGTTGTCTTGCGGACTATCGCCAGCTTCCTGTAAAGATTGCTCATCAATCGCGTCTGCATATATGAGACGCGGATGCTGCCACCAGACGATGATACGCCGACCGTTCAAAATAAAGCCAACGTCATCCCACCACGAAAGACCGTCCGGTTTTGTGTCTGAATACGAGTGTGGAATATAAAGCCCGCCCATCCTCAAACGCCATTGATTGCAACGGTGATATTGACGCTGCATTAGCCTGAGCTTTTCCTGCCTTAGATTTTTCATTATTTCCAAACAATTAAGTCGACTTCACTCCTACTAAAATAATAATCCCCTAGCTTTATTAGGCTTGCCTTACTCGCGGCTGAACTGAATACGTTGTTAATCCCTGGAATTTCTTCTTCATTATCGATGAGGAATGTTTTTTCCGCTAAAAACACAGTGCATCCACTTTTATCGTCCCCTTCTATTCTCTTTACGGATTGATTGATCGTTATATAATTAATATTTTTAATATTAATTAAATATCCAGAGCCATTATTTTTTAATGAAGACCAAAGTAAAAAATCACAAATATCATCACTTTTTGATATATCTAAGGCATCTGTTAATTTTCCAAGCCCATCGACATCGAATTCAAAGCTGTGCTTTTTCTGTGAGAATTGGATACAAATATGGTACATCCCCTCGATTTTTTCATCGCATTCATTGTAATTTTTATTACTGCTTTTAGTCTTAAAAAAACTGAACATATCTTCCCTATCAATACAGTAATATAATTATCTTATTGCCATCTTAATAACTGATTTTCTAAGGTCATCCAGACGTTGATAATAAATTATGCGATCAATGATGTTATATTGACGTTCAAAAAAATATAACTCTTTTACATTCAATGAGTTATCGTGATTTTTTTTGCGAAAATAAAGAGTCTCGATTCTCAACTCGATATTTTTTCTTTTAATCAACATCTCTTCAAGCAGCATTTTTTTCTTCACGCTTGCACATCCTTAAAAATTAATTTAAATGAACTCGACCTTGATTGGCGTTTTTAAGACTAACATCAAACACTATTTAATTCAATTAAAATGTTGTTTTATAAGGGTATTTTGCACTTCAAGTGTTTTTTAATGCCACAACATTTCTAATCAACACTTGTAGTATCAAATTTAAGCTAAAGAGGCGCTTATAGTGTGTACCTATTGGAAATAAGGGTAGGCGTTGTTATCAATAGTCAGTTTTTCACGAATAGGTCAATTTATTGACATTGTGTTTTCGCACGGCAAGTCCGCTGTGTGCTAACCTCTCATTCCATGAAATCTACCAACGAAGCTTTCTCACGTGTTGTCATCGACAGCCAGCTCACCGTACAGGGCTGGAGTTTGGCTGATGGTTTCAGTGTTCGATACGAAGTAATGATGGAAGACGGTACGCGCGCCGACTATGTGCTGTGTGATCGTCATGGCCGCTCGATTGCCGTAATCGAGGCAAAGCGTTTTTCAGTTAGTCCGGGCGATGCCACGGAGCAAGCCAAGAATTACGCAAGGCAGCTTAAGGTTCCCTACATTTTTCTTGCTAACGGCAATGAAATTAAGTTCTGGGAATGGCAACGCGAGGCTTATCCTCGTCCCGTTAAAACGTTCTTCAAACAAGATGATTTGGAACGCCGCTTTGCCACGCTGCAAGTTGCGCGCAAGCCGTTGTCCGTTCCCATTGATGTAAAGATTGCCGGTCGTGACTACCAGCAAACCTGCATCCAGACCTTGTGCCAGGAGATTGAGCAAGGGCGTCGCAAGTTACTGGTGGAGATGGCAACTGGTACTGGTAAAACCCGCACTGCCGCAGCTCTCATCAAGCGGTTATTCGAGGCAAACGCCATTACCCGCGTGCTGTTTCTGGTGGATCGCATTCCGCTGGCTATACAGACCGAAGATGCCTTCGCCGAAAATCTGCCGGACTACCCATCTTATGTACTGCGATCTGGTCGTCGTTTTCAGGATGAGAAGCGCATCACCATCACCACGCTGCAAAGCATGGTCAACATCTACGGCGAATACTCTGCCGGATATTTCGATCTGATTATTTCCGACGAATGCCACCGCAGTATCTATGGCAAGTGGAGCGGCGTACTCAAGCATTTCGACGGCATACAAATCGGCCTGACCGCCACGCCATGCGTCAGTGGCGAAGATACGGCTACCGAGAATGAGGATGACAAACTATTCGTGCGGGACACGATGCGTTTCTTCGAGGTGGACAAGCCTACTTTCAGCTACAAGATGAAAGATGCGATCAAAGACGGCTATCTCGTGCCGTACCAGATATATAAGGCCAAGACCGTTAAAACTGCTGCTGAAGGTGGCTTTGAAGTCAAACGCAGTGAACTTGACTGGTCGGCAATGGATGAGAAGACCCGGCAGGAATTTGAGGTGCTGTTCAAGGATTCTGATTCGGTGATGATAGACCCGAATGCGCTGGAGCGCCGCTTCACCATACCGGAACGCAACCGCGCCTTGGTACGTGAATTCCGTCAGGTAATGGACAACGGCTACATTGACCACAAGGGTATTCAGCGCAAGCCATTGTTGGGCAAGACCATCGTGTTTGCTGTCACCAAACGCCATGCTGAAACGCTGGCCCAGATGTTTGACGAAGCCTTTGCCGACAAGAAATCGTCGGCGGATGTGCGCTATGCCGATTATGTTGTCTCTGGCATGGGGCAGGACGATACTGTAGATGCGATGAGCAGGATCAAACGATTCAAGAAAGAGCCGTTCCCACAAATACTGGTATCGGTAAACATGCTGGATACCGGCTTCGACTGCCCTGAGGTTGCGAATCTGGTGTTTGCACGATTCACCAAGTCCGTCACGTTGTACCAGCAGATGCGCGGTCGCGGCACACGCAAGGCGCAGAATAAGCCGGTATTTACCATGTTTGACTTTGTCGGTGTTGCTGATTACCACGGCGACGACGATGTTTACGCGCAAGGCGGAATCGTGGTGGCCAAACAGCCACCCAAGAAGCCTTATGAACCACGCCGCCTGCTCTCGCTGGATGTTGACGACAAAATCGACCCTACCACCCGTGAATGGGTCACGGTAGATGAGGACGGCAACATGGTATTCCCGGAAGCCTCCGAGCTGAAAGCGAACGAAATGGGCGCACGTTTTGAGGCCTGGCTGCTATCGCGCACTGACATATGCCCGGCACAGGAAATCCTGCTGCGTGTGGTCGGCAGCCAGATACGCGCCAATGCCGAAACTTGGGATGAGTTCACCAGTGACTATTTCGCGTTACCGATCTTCAGTTCACAGGGCGGCTACCAAAATGCACTACGCGTTTTTGGCGGTAAAGCTCAACTGGATGAGGTCATGGAAAGCCTCAACGCCAACGTGTTCCAAGACGAAAGTACATTTCAATCCGATGCGTCGGATATTCACACTCCCATGTAATAACCTGCATCACCACAGAAAGTATCCGTAATGTCATTAACACCCGAAATGCGCCAGTCCATAGATCAGATACGCAACTACCTCTACGGTGGCGGTTATCCCGATCCAATGAGCAACGCAGAGCAGCTGTCCTTCCTGTTTTTTTTCTATCTCATCGAAGGGATAGATGCTGAAAACACCATGAAGGCTAAGGTGATGAAGCAGCCCTATGAGTCGCTTTTTGCGGGTGAATGGACGTTGCGTAACCCGCTTAACGCGCCTGAATCTGACAGTAAAACCATCACCAAATCTCGTTTCAAGTGGTCGGTATGGGCGAAAGGCTTGAGCGGTGAATCACTGGTGCGCTTTGTGCGCGACGAGGTATTCCCATTTTTTGCCGAAGTCGCCGAACGTTCCGCCTTCAACTTTATGAATGGTGCGCGTCTCACTATCGACGAACCTACCGTACTGACACAGGTGGTCAATCTGGTGGATGGTCTGCGTCTTGATCAGGCCGATGCCGACACCAAGGGCGACTTGTTTGAGCATGTGCTGCGTCAGATCAAGCAGGCGGGTGAACTCGGTCAATTCCGCACGCCGCGTCATGTGATTCGCGCCATCGTTGAGATGCTCGACCCCAAAATTGGTGAAACGATTTACGATCCTGCAGCAGGTACGGCGGGCTTTCTGGCAGCGGCCTACAATCACATTCGACTTGCTAACTCATCGCCAAGCGGGATTAGCGATGCGGAATCAGATGGCAAACTGCAAAAACGTGGCATCGGTGACAAACTGTCGGCTGCACAAGTCTCCGTGCTGCAAAACAGCACATTCTACGGAAACGATGTTGATCCGAAGATGGTGCGCTTAGCCACCATGAACCTGACGCTGCGCGGCCTGCCGAATGTGCGTATCCAGTTGCGCAACGGCTTGACCACTACACAGGACAATGAACGCAAGGCCGAGTTGGGTTTGCCGCTGGAAGGCTATCACGTCGTGCTGGCCAATCCGCCCTTCTCCGGTCGCGTCGACAAAGACCGCATCGTAGATGAAGTGAAGGTCGGCACCAGCACCGCTACCGAAATCCTGTTCCTAAAATACATGATGGATTGCCTGCGTCCGGGTGGTCGTTGCGGTGTCATCATTCCTGAAGGTGTGCTGTTCGGCTCCACTGGCGCGCACAAGGAATTGCGTCGCCAATTGATTGAGAACAATACCGTTGAAGCCGTACTGTCACTACCTGGCGGCGTGTTTCAGCCATATTCCGGTGTAAAGACCTCCGTGCTGTTCTTCAAAAAAGGCGGCACGACTGACAAGGTGATGTTCCTGCATGCCGACAATGACGGCTATAAAATGGATGCCAATCACGACACACCGATAGCTGCAGACGACTTACCAATGCTGGCAGATGCATACCTGAGCCGCAAAGAGAAATGGGCAGAATGGGCTGCGCGGGATGTAGCAGCGGAGTGGACTCAACAATGGTGGTTTGCAGATACCGCCACCTTGCGCAGCAACGACTTCAATCTTTCTGCCGGACGTTACCGCCCTATGAGCCAGACTGCTGTCATACATCGTAACCCGCGCGAATTGTTGGATGAGCTAGCCGCGATTGAAACGGAGATTGCCGAGGAAGTAGAAGCATTGCGGGCGGTTCTAGGAGAATTGGCCTAATGCTAGAACTCGCTACGCTTGGAGCTGTTGTAGAGAAAACAACTGGCACTCGGAATCCTACCAAAGCACCGAATGATAGTTTTATTTACGTCGATGTGGCGGCTGTGGATAACACCCAAAAAATTATCTTTGGCGCAAGGAATATCTTGGGTAATGCGGCACCGAGTCGAGCACGTAAGCTAATTCGCACAGGAGATATTTTGGTGTCCACTGTGCGGCCAAACCTGAATGCGGTAGCACTTGTCACAGCAGATTTGGATGGGCAAATCGCGAGCACAGGTTTTTGCGTGCTTCGCGCCACAACCAAGGTTTTGCCGGAGTACCTGTTTTACTTTGTGATATCTCGCAAGTTCGTAGATGCTCTGTCTTCGCTTGTGGCAGGGGCATTGTATCCAGCCGTGTCAGATTCGCAGGTATTAGCTCAGTCATTGCCACTACCATCCATCGTCGAGCAACGCCGCATCGTTGATATTCTTTCCCGGGCCGGGGGCATCGTGAAACTGCGGCGCGAGGCAGAGAAAAAATCTGCCGAGCTGATCCCCGCGCTGTTCCTTGATATGTTCGGCGATCCAGCGACGAATCCGAAGGGGTGGCCGGTTGTGATGCTCCCTGACGTATTAGCTTACCCATTCAAGAACGGTTTGTATCTACCAAAGGAAAAATACGCGCCCGAGGAGTCCGGTGAGGGCGTTGAAATGGTTCATATGTCTGATGCCTTCTATGGGGAGGTGAAAAGAGGTGGGCTGCGACGTGTGCTCGCTGAAGAAAAACAAATCCGGGATTACGGTCTATCGAAAAATGATCTCTTGGTTGCGCGGCGTTCACTGACCTACGATGGCGCAGCAAAACTCTGCGGTATCCCAGCATCGGATGAACCACTTCTTTTTGAATCTTCTTTCATCCGCCTGATACCCGATTCTGGGAAAGTGCGCACTGAATATCTTCTTTATTACTTAAATGACGAAAACACACGGCGAGCGCATGTTTTGAGTCGAATATCAGGAATCACCATTTCAGGAATCAATCAGGCGGCAATGAACCAAATCCCTGTAATGGTCCCACCACTTCCTAAGCAAGGAGATTTTGTGGAGCGTGTCAGTGAAGTCCGATCCATCCAGTCCCAGCAAGCCGCAGCTACCACGACGGCGCAAGCCACCTTCGACGCATTGCTGGCTAAGGTGTTTGCTGTAAAGGGAAATCCATGAAAAAACTTACGAAGAAAGCTCGGGAACGCCAAATTCGTTTAGCCCAGCAACAGCTGTGCCGCATTCGGAAGAAAAAATTGGTGCGTAACAAAAGTATTAAATTCCGAGTGAACCTTACGACAATAAAGGCTCCTGATACCTTCACTATCAGTACGGAAGATAAGCGTCACAGTCTTTTGAATTTTTTGGAAAAATTACGTAAAACCGTTGTTCTTCGTAAACATTCAGTTTGCATTGACTTTACTGCTACACAGAAAATGATTGCTGATGGAACATTATTATTTTATGCGGAACTCAACCGGATAAATCGTTTGAAGGGTAGCGTGAAAATAAGGTGTATTCCCCCTCGTAGCCATAAGGTGGCTCAGGTTCTTAAACAGGTCGGCATATTTGATTTGGTTGGTTACCGAAAAAGAATTGAGACAACTCATGCAGATGTTATCCATTGGCGAAGTGCGAAAGGCCATGAAGTAGCAGGCGAAAAATTTGACGAAGTGCTAGGCCATTATGATGGTCAAATCACCGATGCGCTAAGCAGAAATCTTTATCTAGGATTTACTGAAGCGATGACCAATTGCCATCATCATGCTTATATTGGTGTGAGACCGGATGGGCTTAATGTATCAAATGAGCCTAGGGAATGGTGGATGTTTTCGCAAGAAAAAGATGGAAAACTGATGGTTGTGTTTTGCGATTTAGGGATTGGAATTCCTGGCACATTACCGATTAAGAAACCAACACTCTGGCAGCGTATCCAGATATTTGGAAGCCAACTGGACGCTCATGCAATACAAGAGGCGATTGGTGAAAGCCGGACACGTACTGGTTTGCACCACAGGGGCAAGGGGCTTAAGCAATTAGTTGATGTAATCGCCCATTTGGACGGCGGGCAGGTCAATATTTTCAGTAACAAGGGGCGTTTTACTTTAAAATCTGGGTCTGAACGTATTTCGCAATTCAAAGACGATATTTATGGCACGCTTATTATGTGGCAAGTGCCAATAGGAGGGTTATCAGATGAAACAGTCCGTGGTTAATGTGGCGCGGGACTTCTCAAGGTATCCCGCAGGTAGATACCTTGAGGATGGACCCGCAAGTGGACAGGCTTTCCGTGACAAATTTTTGCTTCCCTCTCTCAAGGAAGCAAAGGGCCTGACTATAGAGCTTGATGGAACTAGGGGATATGGATCTTCTTTTCTTGAAGAGGCGTTTGGTGGTGCCGTAAGAGAAGGATTTGCACCTGCCACCGTTACGCAGACATTTACTTTGATTAGTGAGGACAATAGCCTTGTAGCAGAAATACATGATTATATTAATCACGGCAGCGATCCCGAATAGTTCATGTGTTATTCCTCGAATGGTCAGTTTCTAACACAGATACCTACTTGGCTTATCGTTGTTGCTGGTTGGTTTGTGGTTCATCATCTGTCCCAAAAGCGCGATCAACGCAAAGAAGCGCGTGAACGTGTTGATCAGTTAGTCACTGCAATACTATCAATTGAGGAAAGAGCAGTCCGATTTCATCAGTCAGATTCATACCAAGGCGATGTAGCCCGCTCACTATTGTTTGATATTCAGCGCATTATTGCCAAGTTAAAGCGCCATCCATTTGGTTCATTCGTGATTAGCCCAACCCTACTTAAAGAGCTGCGCCGAGCAGTTACGCTCAAAAATTTCGATGCAAGCAAATTTACTCGTCAGGAAGCCAATAGTGCAATTTTGAGTAATATTGCTGATGCGGTGGACGATATAGAAGATCAGCTTGAGCAGGAATATGAGCGAATTTATCTTTCGACTGAGTGGTTCGTAGTACCCAGCCAGCAGAAAAATTGCCGATGACCAACCATCGAGCGCCTACTGTAAAAAGCGACGACGGCCTAAAATAACGGCAATCCAGAATGCGATTAACGATGTCGCGAATAGAGACACGGCGTGACTGATGAGTGCTACCGGAACTTCGCCAGATAACAAAAGCGGCCTCACTAAGGCAATTACATGCGTCAGAGGTAGCCAGCCTGACACCACCTGTACCGACGATGGCATCTGATCGAGCGGAAAAAACACACCCGACAGCATCATCATTGGCGTAACAAACAATGTGAAATAAAACATAAAGAAATCATATGATGAAGCAAGCATCGTGGCTATCAATCCAAGCGAGGCGAATGTCAGCCCGGCGAGAAATATCACCGGCAATGCCCACAAGGCCATAGGGGAGGTGACTATGCCAAGCGCAAAGAGAACAATAAGCATAGCTGTGCCGGATAGCATTGCCTTGGAAGCGGCCCATAGCAGTTCACCGGACATCACGTCCTCAAGCGCGATTGGTGCGTTCATAATCGCTTCCCACGTGCGCTGATCATGCATTCTGGAGAAGGTTGAGTACAGTGCTTCAAATGACGCGGCGTTCATAGTTGATGCACAGACCGTACCACTACCCAGAAAGGCAATATAGGACACGCCGTTTATTTGTGGTAATAATCCACCCAAACCGTACCCAAGTCCAAACAGATAAATCATCGGATCCGCTAGATTGCCGAGCAGTGAACCAATTGCCAGCTTCTTCCAGACGAAAAAATTCCGTCGCCAGATATAAATGGCTCTCATTGAAATGCTTGGGTATGCGATCAGCTTCACAGTAAAATTTTCCAATATAAAATTGCCGATATATCCAAGATGAACAGCGGGGCTCCGCCCCATACCCCGCGCTCGCCACAGAGCATATGGCTCACTTGTGCTATCCAGGCCTTTCGCGGCATAAACGGCATCCGCCCCGCTACGCGGGATCCCTCCATTTATTCCACGGTGCCTTGACAGCCCTTCGCTTCACCAACGCGAAATCCTGTAGTTCGCACAGTCCTTCGCGCTACTGCGCGTTCCAAATCACCACTCTCACCAATTACTAACAGCACCAATTGCTTTGCACGCGTAACAGCAGTATACAACCACTCCCGCGTGGCCAACGAAGTGGCTTCCACGAGCACCATTACCGTATTGGCGCTTGATCCCTGCGCCTTGTGGCAGGTAATCGCATAGGCAAGTTCAACGTCGCCTTCCGCTTCTTCAGGCAAGTCGCGCGACTCTGACTCGCCGTCAAACCGAACTTGAACCCTCGCCTCGGATATCTCCGTTACGACGCCCAACAAGCCATTAAATAGGCCATGCTTGTACCGATTGACGGTAATCACTATGGGGTCGCCGACAGCAACCGTCGCCAGCGGCCCAAGGCGGCGAGTTGGAACATGCTGGTCCTGCCGTGCCTCTGCTTCGGATTCATTAATACTGGCTACAGTGTTTCTGAGAGCTGCCACAACTAAGAAATCGACGCCATGCAGCTCTCTCTGTACACGCTCGCGTTGGTTTACATGCACGGTAAATACCCCCTTGGCTTCTCCTCGCCATTCCTGCAGACTAGGCGTTATCCCGCAGTGAACCTGGTTTGCGACATGTGGTATCACACTGTCATTGGCCTGCCTCAATATTTTGGTAAGCCTGACAACGCGAGTTCCATCGGCTACGAGATCGTGAAACACCTTGCCAAACCCTATGGGAAACAACTGCCCGCAATCCCCTACAAAGAGCAACCGAGCTCCTGTTGGCAATAGTGCCAGTATTCGATGGAGTGTGGGCGTGTCCATCATGCCCGCTTCATCAATGACCAGCAGTGTCATGGAGTCAAAGGTTACGTCTGGCCGTCTTTTTGATCTCGTCTCTACATTCAGGAACGCCTGTTCTTCGAGCATGCCTATCAATCGGGCAAGGGTGTATGCAAGACGAGGACAATTATGAGTCGACGCGCCACGAGAGAGCTGCAGGGCCGCCTTTCCAGCGAGCGCCCCCATAACTACGTTGCCGCCTAAACGCTCCCAGCAGTATGCCAGAACCTTCATCACGGTTGTCTTCCCCGTACCGGCCCCGCCCTGCAGGACACCAATTGGATTGTGCAGAAGCTTTCGGAGTGAGTCGCGCTGCTCATCTGTCAGTCGGAGGTCGGTGGCACGCTCGCCGTCGCCGATGATTTTATCGATGGCAGCATCGTGAGGTACCGGAATGGTAGGAGGGTAGGACTCGATCCGCTCAAAGGCACGTGCCACCTCATTTTCAATCCAGGCAGCACCTGGCGCACGAATGAGGTCGCCGGATTCGTAAAGGTGATGAAGACATCTGGCGTGCGCAAGCGCGAGGTCTGGATCGACACCTCGATCAACAAGCATCTCCCGAACGCATTGCTCGCTTGCTGCGCTGTCACCATTACCAATGAGTTCGCGCCAAACGCTGGCTAGTGCTCCCATCAAACGGGCTGGATGTACATCCAGATTCTCAGAAACTTCGCTCTCACGGAGCAGGCGCTTCCCTAGTCGGTCAGCGACACTCCAATCCATGAGGTGCGCTGGCACATAGGGATTTTTGAGCAATTGTTCCGGGGCGTTAGATCCCGCCATGAACCGCCAGAGGCGAAACGCGGTACGCGGCTCGCGCAGCCCAATCTTCTCCAAGTAAGCCAGAAACTCGGCTTCCGCGACCTTCACTTGGTCAGCTGCGGTCTTGCTGACCATGGCTGCATATATCTGCGCGGCAAGGCGAGCGGCCAATGCCGGTTTATTCGGCTCGATCGTCTCGGCGATTTCTGCCATACGAGTCGCGTCCTTGAGGACAGTCACCAGATCATGGCCAAAGCGATCTAAGAGCCGCTTACCGCGCTCCGGTCCAATGTTTGGAATGCGTTGAAGCCACGGGCCGAGCAGATCCCCTACGACCACTCTCCGTTTCATGATCTTGCTATCAACCTGATGATGGATCCGGCGATATTTATCCGTATAATTTTTCCATTGCCCCTTTATGTGAAAGGTATCGCCTGGCAACGGGATCACGTCTCGCCCCTGATACTTGACCCGCACAACTTCCCCATCTGACGTGACGGACGTGAAGATAGCGCCGCCTTCCATCTGAGAGAAGACCTTAGTTACCGTGACTTCCTGATCGAAACCAAATGCACTCACGATTCTATGCTCACCCAAAGACCTTCTCGAACCGCGTCAAGCTGCGCACGGAGTCGCACGTTTTCGGCCTTTGTTTCCTCCAGTTCGGTGGATAGCTGAGCAATGCGGCTAAGCAGTTCCTGCTGTGTAGAAACCGCTTCTACAGCAGCTTGTGAGTCTTCTTGTGCTGACTTGGCCTGCATTGTCAGTCGAGCCTTGATCGCTTTATCTGAGGCTGACTGGTGCAATCTGGACCCTATTGACAATAGTTCCTGCCCTTCAGCAATACAGTTAATCAGATCGGTCAGTTCCTTCCTCTCAAAGAGGTACTTTTCCTGGTTGACGGTGAGATCGATAGCGGTAGCGACTGCCCTGACGTTAATTTTTCCGTCAGGCGTGCAGGGGAGGGTTGGCTGGCGATTTAGGTCATCTTGTGCCAGATACTCAGCTTCCTTTTGATCGAGGTATTCTTCAAGCCGTGCCTTGATGCCTGGTATGACGCTTGGACGAGGCATCAGTTCTCCCTTTTTGGTATTGGGGTAATCTTGGACTTGCCTGCTAGTCTCAACTGGTCCAAGATGACTGCATTTTCATTGCGCAATCGCTGAACCTCCGCGATTGCTTCATCGCGCTCGGACTGTGCAACCTGGAGATCAAGCTCGGTTTTGATATGACTGTCCTGTAATGCGAGAAAGCGGCTTTTCCAGTCCTCTGCGCGATCCTCAAAGGTTCGTCGCACACGTTGGCGACCGATGGTTTCTTTCTTTTTAAGGGCTTCCAGCCAGAGCGTGACCTTTTTCCCCAACTCCTTTTGCTTGGGGGTGAATAGTGTAGTCTCGCTAATACCTGCTCGGCGCGCCACCTCGTTTTTGCTAACCGCTCCGCCATTAGCCGGGTAGATGCCACCATTGGACTTTATCTCTGCCATGATGGTATTCATGGCCTCTTTGACCTTGCGTTCAATATCGGCGGATCTCGCCTCGCCACGCACTAGCGCTGCCTTCTCAAATCGATTACTCATTCAACAGCCTCTCTCAGTAAAACCACGTCGGGATGATTGACAAATTCCTCTTTGATATCATCAAAGCGTAATATCTCCTCGTTGATTTGCTGAACCTTGTCGGCTACCAACAGTAGTTGATTCTCGACCAGTGCTCGCTTGCCTTCGTCAATTAGTACAGGGATGACTTTGCGGACATCGCGCCGTGCTGTTTTTTCTTCTATCCGGTTTATGCACGTTGAGTCACAGGTGCATGGACCCGCCTCGCGTGATTCTTTTAGACATACTACACCTGGCCGAGTCATGCGGAAGTATTGGCCGTTTCCAGTCAAGATAACGGACAGTTCGTAGGATGAATTAGCGTCCCACAACTGACCGGTGCGGTGAAGTTCTTCTTCATGTGTCTTGACAGCTTCAGTTATGAAAGGGGCTGCACCGCCGCCATGCCCACCGAATTTTGAAGCATCTGGAGTGTGAAGTGCTGTATGCATATCTTCAATGACTTCCTGACACCGCATGATGCGAAGTTCCCGTGCCACCTGGTCGATCTCTACCTGAAGTGCCTTGTCGGTCAGGATGTAACCTAAGGTCATAGCGATGTCCTTGTGGCCAAAAAGCTTCATCAGCACGCGCGGGCTATCGACGATTGCAATTCCAACCAAACGCGCAATTGTCTTCCGGAAACGGTGGGGGTGCAGGTTCTTGCCACCCGGTTTCGGGGTGAGGCCAGTGCGCTCAGCTAACTTCTGCAAAGCTTGACCAAATGACATAAGTTGAGATTCTGGGTCGTTCTGGCCAGCTCCGAGTGACGCCCATAAATGCTCGCCATCGAAGACCAACATCTCATTATCCTCTTGACTTAACCCTTTGACTAAACGTGCGATCCGTTCCCATGCTGAAACCAGCCTCGCTTGCTGCGCCAATGCCTGCACGAGAATTTCCGGGGCGGGCCAATCGCGATCCGTTCCAGCAAAATTTGCACTCAGCTTGAACGTCTTACCGTTAGCAAATGGTTTTCCGTCGCGAGCCCAGTCGATACAGTCGCGTTTCAAGGATGATATTTCGCTGATACGACCGCCCATTCCAAGCAGGGCGACCCAAAGGTGAGCAGCCTGTAAGGTCACAGCCAGAATACTCATATTTTCCCAATAGCGTGGTGGCCACGCATAGGGATCTCGGCCATTTAATTTTCTTCCAAGCTTGAGTGGGAAAGGTGGCGCAATAATTGCTTCGCCATTGCGGTCACGCCAATTGTATTGAGAAAGTTGCGGTCCTAAACGAGCTGCCTTTGCCTTCTTATGGTTCGAACCTGGAATAAATAGAATGTCGCTGAACAACTCAGGAATGGACTCAAACATAGAGAGTAGATTGGGTGCCAGGTCTCGTACTAACCAAAGGATACGTGGCCCCATCTCAGCCAGATAATCGTCAGGAATTGGAGGATAGGGTATCGAAATGCTTTGCGCTGCGGGCATTACAGCCTCACCCTTTGGGTTCGTTGTTATCGAGATATCAGCCTTCAGAAGGGCATCCCTCCACAACATCTGATCTGCTAGCATGCGCATTCGCCTAAATTCAACGCCGATAGCTTTGTCAATATTATTCAATTCGCGAACAGCATTAGACGTCAGATAACGCACAAATACTTCATATTCTCGGCTATCAAGTTCGAGGCTGCGCAGGATACCTTTAGCAAGAATCTGTGGCACTATTGCATATAGACGAGTTGCTATCATCGTGACGTCAAGTGAACGACCATTGCCCTTATTCATACCAGACGGGCCGATCCTAAGCAACAAGGCGTAGCGGGTCATCCAGAGTACGCCTTCGTCGAGCAGAGCATCCAGAGATGGTAACGAGATAGTCGAGATAGTGGCCCCGGGTATAAAGTTCTTCAGACGCTTGCGCAGATCGACGCATTGCGAACTTCTAAATTGTTTGCGTCCTATCATTGCGTCAGGAGTTTCCCACATGCCGAAGCGGCTTCCATGACCGAGGATTGTTTGGCAGCGGATGGCACTCTCACGATCCAGATATTGCAAGTTTTCCAATGGGAAGAGGCGAAGTGCTTCATCGATCCGTCGGCCAGATTCTGACATGGCCGGCACGCTGCTTGCAGCAGACAAGTCTTTGAAAGTGTCACTCATGTTGCCTCGCTCAAGTTGTTGATTATATGTAGCCCAGGGATATAATGTGATCCATTATCAATGGCTTGAGCCCAGTGCGTGCGCGCTTCCAGAACCTCATCAGGAGAAAACAGCCTGAGAATATCTATGCCGTTGCGTAATTCCTCAGGAAACCGCGACTCAAGCCAAATCCCGACGGGCAAGACATCTCGCATCGTATTCAGCTCCTCAACCCTCATGGCTATGCCTGTCATGGACTCAGGGAGGATAACCGCATGGGACTTGCAGAGGAGACATCTCTGCGAGCCACACATACGATTTTTTTTCGACTCGGGCTGGATGCCTGCTGGCGGATGGAACGGGTCTTTACAGGCCATACCCATCCGGCTGCGTTGATGCGCTCGAAATTCCGTCAGGCGCTGCTCCATTTCCTTGCTGACTGCACCGTGGCGTTGCAGGTGGGCAAGAATTGTGATGTCTACACGCCCTTTATCTAACTCATCAAACAGATGGTCAAGGAAGGTTCTCGCCTGACTGTCGCGCTCCGCATTAAGGATGTTGTTCTCGGTATAGCCTTGTGTGGTGCGCAAATGCGCATGATTGAGTGTGTGCATCAATGTCAGGATATTTCCACCCGTCCTACGCCATACATAAAGGGCAAACAAGTCGCGGAAGTCCGATGGAGCCACCACAGAAATTGGCGCTTCACTGAGGATAGCTCGCTCTCGGTTGATTTGATCAATGAGTTTTGCCATGTATGTAACCGGTTTACCGTTGAGACGAACGCCTACACTTGAATTTGGACGCAACCATTCTATTCCCCCCCTCTGACTCACATAAAGCCAGACGCTGCGACACCCCATCTCAATCTTCTGAATTTTATTTAACTGGCACGTAAGCTCATCTGCCGATGCGCCCTCATTCACCATCTGTGAATATCTGATTTTCTCAGTCACAAGCATTGTCTTCAACTGCTCACGCAACGGCGCGACACGTTCCAGCCACGTCTTGATGATAAATCCTGGACCAGCCTTTGTTTTCCATAGGCCTTTCACAAGCTGCTCTTTTCCGCCAGCCCGAACCTTAGTCCCCTTCAGTAAATAACTGTCAGGATCTCGCGGGTGATCTTGGAGGAAATCTTCATATCCGTTACATGCGTCAAGTGATGACAACACTGCGGGGTTCCAACCCGTGTTAGCAAGACACAAGTGAAAAGCGGTCTCTACTTCCCATCGACTGGGAAAAATGATATTTCGCATCTTTAAAATGCCCATACCGGTTGACTTTAGAAATACTCCTTTTCCTTTTCCTTCGCGCAACTCGTCAGTAGTAGGCAGAGCACGACCGCTTGATTCCTGAATTTTTACGAAATGTTGCCAATGTTTCTGAATGGTGGACTCTTTTTCTGTCTGCGGTTTGAAACCATTGGCACAAACCAGATCAGACTGCGCCCAGCACTGCCTCACTTTCTCCCACTCCTGTTTGAGCGCAATGCGGAGCGACTTGACCTGATCTTCGGGTGGCAAATAACGCTTCGGATCCGGATTTTCGGGCGGATGCCAATGCAATCCTGAAGAATTATGTAGTTTGAGAGTCGCATTTACGATGCGGTAGAACGGATAATACATTTCTGTTCTCATGCCACTCCGATGGACGAATTCAAGATGTACGCGCGAAAGCAGGCGTACATCTTCAACGCGATCCATATTCTGACCCACCATCGTAGCTGCTTGCTCAACAGTATCTAACAGGCGCCACCAACACCGCATAGAGTTGATAAGCTGTCTGACGCTCCCCTTTACATATCCAAAAGTAACTTTTTCAATCGCTGGTGCCATCTGAAGAATTAACTGCGGTCGCCCCGTGAATGAACCCACCCATGAACCACCCTTTCGTTGCCTTGTCAGCTCACCTTTTGCGAAAACAGTAAGGTCAACCAACATATTTTCCGTTTCATGTTGTGTCCAGAATTTCAGCGGGTCTTCGTGGTTAGGAAGCGGTGGTAGGTCTACAGGCGTCACAAGTTCGACGCTGGCATGTTCCTTCAAGTGATCCTTTTTGATATTGCGAATACTCATTCGCACTCACCCTCGTCGTTGCTCCCCTCGCTGAGTTGTTCAACCCAGTTTTTATGCAGGTTGAGATTCACACCAAGCCGATCTGCTAACCATTGCAAATAGATCATTGTGGTTTCCTTGCTGCGGTGCCGGAGTTGTGGCTGAATTTCCAACTGAATGACGGCCAAAGCATTTGATTGCAAAGCGGTGAGAATTGAGTCGTCAACATTTGTTCTGAGGGCGTATTCCAGCAACTTGCGCTGGTCTTCGATCCTGCGCCAGAGCAAAGAACAAGCCCAAAAATCCCTAGCTAGGTGCGGTGACCAGCCTTTTGGCCGCTCTACGCTACGCCAAATGTCGTAGATGTTTCCGCCCGAGTATCTCCGCCCGGTTCTGGGGTTGATAAAGAGATGAACGGTATCATCCCTGATCCTCCGTTGCTCCGCAGCTGTTCGGCCTTGGCGGATTGCCACCGAAAGTGCTTTAGGTCGTACCGTTTCACGATATTGATGGAGTTTGAGTGCCAACGGCATAGGGATACGGATGGTTCCCAACGGCCCGATCTTGTCACCATGGTTCAATCCATATTCATGGCCCTTAGTGCCATAGCGCACCTCAACAAGGACTGCCTGATTTTCAATCGCAGCGTTTGGATTGGGAATCTTCCAATCGCCCTGATTTCGCGGCAGTGTGTCCACTCGGAAGCATGCAGCTTCAGTTTCACGCAGTGCAGTTTCCAAAATCATTTCGCATATTAGCCCCTCCGTTGGGCCAACAAGCTCCTTGTTAAAAATTTCAGCAAGCCACACCGCAATTATTTTCTCATCTGGAAATCCAAGCCGACGTTTGGATTCTCTCAGTTTTCCTTTACGTACCTTAACTTGAACGGGGAGATGAGACACCGAACTTGTCGCACTTCCTCTCAAAAATGTACGTGTCACCGTTGCAACCTCCATCGGTGAACGCATGCCCTTGTCAGTTGCCCATGTGAGAAATTCGACGGCAGTATCCACGCGGCTGTTAATTGTCCTTTCGGAAAGTCCTGAGTTGCCGCGCGACCAAATGCCTTGGACCATTTCCTTCTGGTACCGACCGATCAAGTCACTGGCATATTCTACCTTCATCGGGTCGAGAGTTCGCACATCGCACCACTCCAAAAAATTTGCAAGCCGGTGTGCGTAGTTTTTCATGCTTATTGATGCTGGGGGTGGTTGAATCTCTTTCCCCCCCCTGTACTCCATGTCCCACAGCCCTAATCCACGATCCTGTAAATATCGTGATCCGCCACGGTGGTAACTTGGCCGCGAATCAAAGATACACGGCAGCCTGGCAACTTTTCCGTATCCGGCGCCTGTAAGGGTGTTCATTTCCGAATATATGACTCGATAACTATAATTCATTGTTTTCCACCCTTACTTTTTTCACCGTTTGGAGTGTCATATGGTTGATAACCTAGAGGACATATTCTTTTAATGTCACGCACAAGGGTTTCTGAGACAATGCGCTGCGCTCAGTCTTTGGAATAGGCGACCACAGTAACTAAGAGAACGGGAATGGCTCATAAACTCCAACCTCTTTTCTTTGGGTGGTCCTTCTGCCCATTTTGCGCTAGCTTTACATGTCTTTTTGGTTGCTTTGTGTTGACATGTTACCACTATATGTCAATGCAACTTGACATGTCAACTATATCTTGAAGTATTATTTTGCTTCCCCGTAGTTTGAATATAAAATTAACGATAATTTATCGATATCTATGACAAGTAATTTTATTAAGCAACTATTGGTCTTGTTACATATGGGGATGCCATGCGGTACTCTTGCGCTGAGCTAGCCAGATTTCAATTACTAGGCTATCCAAAAAGTAGGCAAGGGTGGGATAAGCTGGTTAAAGAGAGGAATTGGGAATTCGTTGAGCTTCACGGAAAAGGCAGAGGTGGATTCCGTCGCGAATATTTACCATCTGAAGAAGTGCTTAACTTGATCAAAAAGGTCAAAAATTCCGATATAGCTCCTCCGGTTTCAAGTGAGAAAACAGGAATGGAAATGCTCGCCACAAATCCTAATGTAACCTCTGGCCGTGATAAGTTGCATGATCTACAACTGGTTTCATACGGAAATACCTTGCGTTATTCTTGCGCTCAGCTAGCCAAATTTCAATTAGTAGGCCACCCAAAGAGCAGGCAAGGGTGGGATAAGCTCGTTAAAGAGAAGAAATGGGAATTCGTTGAGCTTCACGGAAAAGGCCGAGGTGGATTTCGTCGTGAATACTTACCCTCTGAAGAAGTTCTCTACATGATTAAAATGGGTAAAAATAACAACTTAGTGCCTCCTGTTTCAAATGAGAAAATAAGGATTGAAACGCTTGCTATTAAGCCTAAGGATACCTCTGGCTTTGAAGAGTTGCTCGATCAACAAGATGAATGGGCCGAGATTTCAATTCGATTGGAACGAATTATCCGAAACAATCAAGTTTTAGCAAATGCTGACAATAGGACGCTTAAACGCCTGTCCTTAATGGCTCTCCGATGTATTTATATGTTTTGTGAAGGAAACATTGAGGCTGCCAAGTTATGGTTGGATAATGCCCTCAGTACTAATAGTCTCGTAAAGCTTGTCTATGAAGGATTTTGTAACGGTAAGAATATAGACCCCGCGTGTAATTATTATATTAACCCACCCATGTGGTGACCCAGCCATTAAAAATATTCACTCATGCAGATGTTCAGTTCGCTCTGCCAGTAAATTCCGCCAGTAATTTCAACGGGAAAATAAATTTGAATGTTTTTTGTTCCGCATCGTGAACATCTGCTTTGGTTCAGATAGCGGATGTTCATCCCAACGAAGATTCAACTGCCGCTGACGAGACACAGCGGTCATAGCCAAAGTGGCTATGACGGTCAGCTCTGGGACGTGAAGCGGTCGTTGATTTTGGTATAAATCGCTTGGTTTAATTGTCACCAATCACTCACTGAACCTGCCTACCAGTTTTTATAAGGCTGAATCAATCAGCCATTATGCTCACGACGATGACGCTGATTACAACCAAACTTGAACCAATAAGACGTTGTCGCCAGCCTTGATGCTCTTTCAGCCAAACGATGCCTAGCAATACCGTCAATACAATGCCTGCATTAGTCAGGGTTACCGCATAGGCAGCGGGTAGCGCGCGCATCGCATAGATCACCAGGGCGTATGCCGTACCAACGCCCGATGCTCCTATGATCAGCGCGTAAACCGGCGGGATCGTTGCGGGCTTCCAACGACCTGTACGCCACTTTTGTTCGAGCAGCAGAAAAATCCAACTAATCGCAAAATTCACGCAAACATAACCCAGCGCGGCCCTGAAATCAGGAATATTTACCGCTGCCAGCTTGTCGCTCAAACTGTAAATCACCGTCATCGCGGCGGCAAACAAAGCATAAGTCCAGGCACGACTCAGCCGCGTCACCCCGTCCTGTGCGCTGCTTGCAATCATCCATAGACCAGACAAAGCCAGCAGAATGGCGAACCAGGACAACAGCGGAAAACTGTGACCGAAGAACAGCACTTCAACAATCGCAATCAACAACGGTGAACTGCGTGCCATCGGATAGACCGCGCTGGCGGGTGCCAATGTGTAGGCCCGCCGAAGTGCTAAAAAATACAGGCCATTGCTTGTACCGCTAATGGCCACACAGAGATACAGTTCTGGTGCCTGTGCTGCGGCACGCAGGTAGTCCGGCAAGCTGAATGGCGCGAATATCAGCACATACAGCCCCACAATCCACCATAGAAAATTAGCCTCACTGGGCGTCCGCCTGGTCAAAAGATTCCAGGACACGTGCAGTAAAACGGATGCTCCTACGGCCATCAACGGCGTCATGATAGCCCCGGAATATCCAGTCTATCGCCATCGCGCGCCAGAGATAACCGTCCGGTCAGTGCTAAAGGATGATTCAATAACCAGACGTCAAGACTGTGACTGATATGCATCAGCACAATATAGCTATCCGGATAAATTTTACTCAATTCCAGTACTTCCGGAAAATCAAAATGATTCCGTTTTCCCTCTACGCCGGGCGGATAAGTGCAATCAAGGCAGATCGTATGAGGTTGCCATTGGGTCAAAAATTCTGTGGTAGCGGGCGGAATTTCACGACTATCCGTCAGATACGCCAATCGAGCACCATTATGTTCGATACAGTAACCCAGCGTCGGTTTGGAATGCACGAGTGGCACTGGCGTAATGCGTACCCCGCCCACCTCAAACGATTCAAATTTAGACAGGTGCTTAAATTTCAACGGGCCGGGATACTTGTAAAGATCCGCGCATCCTTCCACGTCGTGCGGCGCGAACACATTCAGTTCACCTACGCCCCAACGCCAGTGAAATAAGCCTTGCACATGATCCGGGTGAAAATGAGTAATTAAAATGGCGGATAAACTGCCAGATGGGAAACGCTCGCAGACGTCCATTACACCTGCGTCCAGCAGTAATTTCACACCATCAGCCTCAATCAGCGCGCAATTCGGACGTCGTATAGCGCTGACATCAATCCGGGCGCGGCGGCAAATCAGACAGTCACACCCCCACAGCGGCACGCCACCCGCAGCACCCGTACCCAGAAAAGTCAGCTGCATTGCATTACTCGTGTTTTAGAGCGGATCAATTCGACGAACGCGTGGCCTGTTTCTTCGAGTGGTGCGTCATTATGAAATCGTAGCAATCTCGGATGCTGCAAGGCTGTGAACTCCTCTGCCCGCATCAGCCTAGCTTCAATCTCACTATCAGTTTCACGTCCGCGCGACTGTAATCTGCCACGTAATACATCAGCCGAAACTTCTATCAATAGCGGAATCAGTTCTGGATAATTTTTTGATGCCTGTTGAAGATAAGCCCGCGAGCCATTCACAATCACGACCAGTCCTTTTGCCAGCCACTGATTTATTTCGCAGCCGATGCCATACCGCATTCCATGACTGTGCCAGTGCAAGGGGAACAATTTTCGTGCCATTCTGGAATCAAATTCTGCTTCACTTAACGCCACATGATTTTCACCGCCGGCATCGTGCGGGCGAGTAATGTAACGATGCGCGAACACAACACTGGAATCCTGTTCCAGCGCATGCCGCGCATGCAGCATCAAACTGTCCTTACCGCTGCCGGACGGACCAATCACATAAAGTAAAACACCGCTCATCTCAGGCACCATGATCGAAAGCCAGTGTCATCACAGCAATTCCCTCTGACCATACGCGCGCCGCCTGAGGCAATCCGCCCAGATTACGCACCGCAATCAAATCGGCACGTTTGCCCACAGCGATGATGCCGCGGTCATTCAGACCGGCTGCACGCGCAGGATTTGCACTCACTAGCGCGACAGCTTGATGCAGTTGAATACCGGCCATCACAGGTAACTGCATGATTGCAGGCAACAACGCCGCAGGAGAATAGTCGCCGCACAGGCAATCTGCCACTCCTTCGATGATGGCATCCAGCGCACGCATCGAGCCTGATTGTGACTTTCCCCGCAATATATTCGGCGCACCGAACAATGTTGCCAAGCCAGCGGCACGTGCCGCCTGTGCGGTCTCAAGGTTTATCGGAAACTCGGAAATTCTCACCCCTAAGTCAGTCACAATGCTGATTTTTTCAGGGCGATCATCATCGTGACTCGCCAATGGAATACCTTTTTGACGCGCTACTTTTGCCAGTTCCTGCATGCGCGCAAAAGAGCCATCCCCTTGTGCCAACTTGTCTGCCAGCAACGCATCTATTTCAGCGGGTGATTTCTTATAGGTACGCGCAAGGTAGTTACGATAAGCATCGGTATCTTTAAATTGACCCTGCCCTGGCGTGTGATCCATAAAGGACATCAGGTGTATCTCGTTATTTTCCAGTAGCTCGTGCAGTACGGCAGGTGCAGTCGGATCGGTAATCTCATAACGCGCATGCACCCGGTTATCCACCAATGCGTGTTCCTGCCAAGCGTGCACCGCACGCGCCAACGCCGCCGCGGTCTGGTTATTACGCACGCCCAGTTCAGCATTAGCAAAGGACAGAGCATGATAAATGGTGGTAATACCCGCAGCCGTATTGCGTTTATCCGCCTGAGCGCAGGCGAAATCGAAGGGGAAATGCACGCCGGGACGGGGCTCCGCTTCCTTTTCCAGCGCATCGCAATGCAGGTCAATCATGCCCGGCATCAGGATATGCCCGGTCAAATCGATCTCCGTCGCGCCATTGTTGCTTGCCGGGTCAATTGCAACGATCACGCCGTTTTCAATCAGAACCGCAGCGCTTTTCAGGGTTTCATTTTCCAGCACCACCTGTGCGCCGGTAAGATAGAATTGATTTTTCATGCTAATCCTTGCTAAGTTCATTTACTGCGATTGGGGGAGAAAGTTCCACGACCTCATCGGCCAGGCGACGTACCAGGTCAGGGTGATGAAAGATGGCCAGCATGGCGATGCCAGTTTCTTTAAGTGATTGAATATACTCAACTACTCTCTCAGTTGTCGCGGGATCCAGACTAGCGGTAGGTTCATCCAGCAACAACAATCGAGGCTGTGCAATCAAGCCGCGCGCCAGATTCACACGCTGCTTCTCGCCACCCGAAAAGGTCGCCGGTGGAACATTCCACAAATGACTTGGCACCGCCAGTTGCGCTAATAATTTCTCAGCACGGCCGCGTGCCTCATGGCTGTCCACACCCCGTGCAAACAACGGTTCAGCCACCACATCAATGGCTGATTTGCGGGGCAGGCAATACAAAAACTGCGTCACGAAACCGATTTCCTGTTTACGCAATTCGAGTATCTGATGTTCGCCCGCTTTTGCCAGGTCAATGACATTTCCGGCTTTGCTACGATACAGAATACGTCCGCTGCTTGGCAGGTAAGTGCGGTAAATCCCCTTCAAAACAGAAGACTTCCCCGCACCAGTAGGTCCGATAAGAGCAGTTAATCGTCCCGGATAAACGCTCAAATTAACACCCGATGCCGACGGAATATCTTTGTTTCGTTCATGTAAATGAAACGTCTTGGCGTAGTCTTCAATGGTTAAAATTGCTTGTGTCATAGTCATCTCACAGTGCGGAAGCTACCAGCCGCTGGGTATACGCGTGCTGAGGATCTTCGAGAATTTGATCGGTCAGACCGGACTCGATTACACGGCCGTGTTTCATCACCAGCGTGCGTCCTGCCAGCAACCTGATCACGCCCAGATCATGGGTTACCACGATCATCGCGGTATCGAGTTCATTTTGAATCTCCAGAATCAGATCGAGAATGGCAGCTTGTACAGACAGATCAAGGCCCGTGGTCACTTCATCCAGGAACAGCAGCGGCGGCCTGGTAGCCAACGCCTTGGCAATTTGTACGCGCTGTTGCATCCCGCCTGAGAAGGTTTTTGGATTTTGATCTATACGCGCCAGTGATACCTCCGTGCGCGAGAGTAATTCACCTGCCCTGCGGCGAATCTCAGCGTAATGCTTCAGGTCACTCATCAACAGGCGTTCCGCGATATTACCGCCTGCCGATATCTGAAAATTCAGACCCAGATGCGGGTTCTGATAGACCATGCCAAAACGTTTGTTGCGCATACTGCGTTGCTGGGCCGCGTTAAGGCTGAACAAATCGTGCTGTTCTGCACCATCGAAGAAAGTTGCTTGTCCGGAAGTCGGTGCATCGTCGAAATACAGCATTTTGACCGTGCTTGATTTACCGCTGCCGGACTCGCCGATGATGCCCAAAATTTCGCCCCGATACAGATCGAAATTAATATCATGAGCGGCAACCACACTCCCGCAAAAAGGGCAGATATTGGTATCAAATTCAGGGCCGGTATGTTGCGTGCAGAGCGGACAGCCCTTGCCGTGGATACGCGACAGTCCGCGTACTTCGAGTATTTTGTTACTCATGCTGCACTCCCAGTTTGTTGCTGTTCTTCGCAATAGGCGGAATCCGAGCATTGATATGCCACCATTCCTTGATCATTGCTGAACTCATCCAGAAAACTCACCGTTGAACCGCAGCATCGGCAGGCATGACGTACACCCGTCGCATCACGAAAATTTTCCACACGAAAAGCGATATCATCAAAAACAAGCGGTTCAGCCAGCGTGTAAGGCGGCACGGCGTAAATCTTCTTTTCACGTCCCGCACCTAGCAAAACTAGGGCTTTGGACTGATGTAATTTGGGTACATCCCAACGCGGAATCGGCGAAGGATCAATCACATAATGCCCGTTGATCCGCGTCGGATAACGATGCGAGATGGTGATCTCGTCAAAATGCACGATGTCTTCGTAAAGTTTGACCAGCAAACGTGAATAGTCTGCCTCGGCATGCATGATTTTTCGCCGCGCTTCTGATGCTTCAACCACCACCAGCGCATCGGGATACGGCACTTGCAAAATCAAAATCTGCGCTTCCGTCAGCGGCTTTTCTGGAATGCGGTGACGCGACTGTAGCAAGCTCGCTTCCTCCGTTTTCTCGGTGACGTCAACGCCCGGACAAGTCAGCTGCACAAATTGGCGTAAATTCACGGCGTTGACCGAATCATCCGAGCCTTGATCGATCACCTTCAGCGTGTCTTGAACGCCGATCAACGACAGGGTAATTTGCAGGCCACCCGTACCAAACCCTCGACCCATCGGCATTTCACGCGAGGCATAGGGTGTTTGATAACCGGGAATAGCAATGGCTTTGAGGATGCAACGACGCACTTCTTTCTTTGCATACTCATCCAGAAAACCAAATGAGTAGCCTGCATCCTCTAGCGGCAGTTCATAATTTGAATTCATTCTGTTTCTCCTGACTTACGCACCTTGCCTTGCGTGGTGCGCAAGCGATCCATATCCGACTGAAAGGTGACGTAATGCGGCATTTTGTAATGAGAGGCGAAGCCCATTGAATCAACCCCATCCACATGCAACAAGACAAATTCAGGATCTTCTGAAGGGTTATCAGGACCGTCACGCATACCTTTTTGCAATGAACGATCAAGGATCGCCATGCTGATTGCCTTGACTTCATTGTGACCAAAACACGCACCGTAACCCAAGGTAAAGACTGGCATGTCACCGGCGTTGCCGCTTTCATACATCGCAACCACTTCGCATTCGGTCATCAGTACTTCACCGGCTTCCATCAATTCACCGGTCACAGGATGCGGCAGCATGACCGGCAGATAACCCACGCGGAGCTCTGCCACGGTAGGATGCACATCGCCATAACCACGCATATTTGAATACGCCATCGCCAGCAAAGAGCCGGTTTCAGCACGCGCCATGGTAGCGAGTGCTGCTGAGCGCGGCACCGGGAATACCAGTGGGTCGCGTGTAATATCAAAGGCTTGCTCGCGCATCAAGCCTAACGGTGGCAGTAAACCTTCGGCACGCAACGCGTCCAGCACCTTCGGAAAACTATCCGGCAAATCAGCCTCTGGCGTATTATTGAGGAAATTTTTGGCAACTTCTCGAAATGCAGCAGGGTCTTCATTTGCCAGATCGAGACGCAACAGACGCAAGGCATAATCGAACGTCGCACCCAACATTTGACCGCCCGGAATGTCCTTGAAGGCCGATGAGATGCGACGAATACAGCGCATTTTCGACGTGTCTTGTAGCGGTGTTTCCAGCAATCTGGGCTTGGTTGAGCGATAGGCGCGCAAGGCAAAAGCCGCTTCCAGCGTATCGCCCTGAAATTGCTTGAGCGCGAGTGCGGCCAGTTTCGGGTGATAAAGCCCGCCTTCGGAAACGATTCTTGAGGTCAACAAGCGCAACTGATCTTCGATGACGGACAACTTGATCGGCTCATCAACTGCATTCATGCAGCGCATATAATCGGTCGCGGCGGCGGCGCCATCGATGGCCGCTTTACCGCCTTTGATTGCAACGTAACTCATGCTGCATCTCCTATTGTGATCTGCGTGGTTCGCGGCATTGCCACAAAATGATGTTCATCACACAGCAGAAAATCGACACCAAGTGGAAAAGCCGATACCCATTCCTGACGCGCGTCAATCCACGCGGGATGCAGTCCGTCTACACTGATGGACGTTGTACTTTCAATGCCGGGACCACTCAAATGCAAGCTAAGATTGCCAGTCAAATCGGGGTGCAATGCAGCCACGCGCAATAAAATAGTAGCCCCCGTTTCAGGCGCATCCAGTGTGCCTATGCACGGATCAAAATCAGGTTCTGGAGCACCATTCAGCAGAATAAACGCCGCCTTCTCCAAAACGCAGGGGCGCGTTTCCAACCTGGCCCACAATGCTGAACTCAACAATTGCTGAGGATCTGCCAGCGTGGTTTCGCCATCAACCAGCGCAATCAGAACTGCAAGACAAGCGCTTGTCTCATGATCGGCACAGGGGGTAATGCGTCCCGGATAGCTAAAGCTATCAAGCAAGCCGCGAAATACCTGCTGTTGCATCATGGGTTGCCAGATAGCCGGCGAACAATTGATCGTTTCATTCAGCATCTTCGTCATCCTCTTGTTCCAGCAGCGAAAAATCGACACGAGTGGCAGCCAGCATTTGTCGGCGTTCGCTTATCTTTTGCATACGCATCAGCTCTCCCTTTTTAACCAGCTTTTCGGCCACGTCACAACCCGGTAACTTACCCGACAGGATTGCATCGAGAATGGCGATGGAACGAGCCAGTTGTGCTCGGTCATCAACCAATACGCTGCCACCTTGAACCTCACGACCATCAGTTGTTTTCAAGATCACCTCGGCGCGAGCCACCGGGATTTCACCCAGGTAAAACGGCTCATGAAACGCACCATCGGTTAGACTCAACAGACCTAGCCCTGCCTGTGGCAAGACCACATCGCGCACTTCAATGTCACTGCTAAGGCTTGCAGCAACCGCTTTGATCTCAGCCGCGTTTAATTGACAGAGCGCGCGCGGCCAATCATTTCTTAGAATATTCATTAGTTAAGTTTTCCTCTTATCCAGGTAGACAGATAATCAATCGTTAAAATCGTGACCAGAATCACCACAATCAGCGCGGCTGATTGGTCGTAATTGAACATGCGTAAGGTGTCATGCAGAGCAAGACCAATACCACCCGCGCCGACCAGACCCAATACTGCGGCCATGCGTACATTGCGGTCGAAGATATAGAGCATGTAACCCAGCGCTTCGCGTTGAATAGACGGCCATCCTGCATACATCACCAGTTGAATACGCGATGCACCGGTCGCTGTGACGGCTTCATAAATCCCGTTATCTACGCGTTCCAGACTTTCCGCAAAGAACTTACCCAGAAATCCTGCCGTATGTACGCCCAACGCCAAGGCGCCCGGCAACGGCCCCAAGCCCAGTGCAGCGACAAAAATCAATGCCAGCAACAAATCCGGCATGGCACGCATAAAGTTGAGCAATTCACGCGCAATACGATAGGTCACGGCATTCGGTGACAGGTTTCGAGCGGCGAACGGCGCTAACAGCACCGCCACGACAATCGCCAGAGTACTTCCCCACAACGCCGTTGCCAGCGTTTGCCCCAACAGTTCTACATATCTAGATAAGTCCTCAAAATTAGGGCGACTGTAGCGGCTGAAATACTCGAAAATGTCCTGTACGCCATACAGCAGCGTCTCAAATGACAACTCAAGATCGACAATAATTAGCCAAATCAGCGCCAGCCAACCCGACAACCAGACGGAAGTAGGATTGAACGGCTTCTTAGGTAAGGCAGGACGTTCGATTATTTTCTCAGCCATTTAAATCATCCTCATGCGAAAGTGATCGGATGCGCGATCCAGCAACGTCACCACGATGTAAATAGACAGCGCAATGGGCAGCAGCCGGTCATAGTCGAACATCCGCATGGCCATCACTAGGTCATATCCGATACCGCCCGCGCCCACCAAACCTAGAATCGCAGCGGCCCGCAGGTTGTGATCCAGCACGTACATCACCGTGCCAACAAAGTCAGGAAATGCTTGCGGAAAATGAGCGAAAGTACGCAGTTGCAACCAACTTGCCCCCTGTGCCACCACCCCTTCCAGCTGACGCTGATCGACCACTTCAATGCTTTCGGCAAAAAACTTGCCCATGAAGCCGACCGTCACGAATGACAGTGCCATGATTCCCGGCAAAGGACCTAAGCCCACCGCAGAGACAAACACCAATGCCCAGACCAGTTCGGGCAGCGCGCGCATCAAGGACAGTAAATTGCGTGTCGCATGAAAAACAGCAGGATGCGGGCTGGTATTTTTAGCCGCCAGAACGCCCAATGGCAGACTAATGACCAGCGCAATACTGGTCGCCAGAAACGTCATTTCGATGGTCTGCAAGATATTTTTAGCCAATATCGGCAAGTATTCCCAATCGGGGAGAACCAGCAAATTTCCCGCAAAAGCCAACATGCGAGGAATGGCAGTGACAATCCGCCCAAAATCAAGCTCGACCGCCGGTGCGCTGATCGCTAAAAGCAAGATACAGGCGAGTAGTGACAGCGTCGGTACCAAGCCAGGTCGTCCGTTAGGCGTAGGCCAGCATAGTTTCGAGTTGCTCATCGACTTGATCTCCGTTGCGACTATAGATTCGACTCAGCGTTGCGCTATCCAAGCCGCTGGCAGGACCGTCATACACCACCAGTCCGTCATTCAGTCCGATGATGCGGTCAGCGAAACGCTTAGCCAATTCGACCTGATGCAGATTGACCACCACGGTAATTCCGTCGCGCGTACAAATTTCGCGCAGCAACCCCATGATCTCCTCGCTGGCAACAGGATCCAGGCTGGCGACCGGCTCATCGGCCAGAATCACACGCGGTTGTTGCGCCAGCGCACGGGCAATACCGACACGCTGCTGTTGTCCACCTGACAATTTATCAGCGCGATTCCAGGCTTTGTCTGTCAATCCCACCCGAATTAACGCATCGTGCGCAAGATCCAGATCGGTGCGACGAAATAAATACAAAAGACTTCCCAGCCACGAACGATGCGACAAACGCCCGGTGAGCACATTGGTCATGACTGACAATCGATCCACCAGATTGAAATGCTGAAACACCATGCCAACTTGTGAACGAACTTCACGAAGATTGTTTTGCGTGACGACTTGTTCTCCTATCTGAATGGTGCCTGCAGTAGCTGTTTCCAACCCATTGATAGTGCGTAATAAAGTAGACTTCCCCGCGCCAGACGGGCCGAGAATAACCGTGAAAGAACCCGCTGCAATTTCTGCGCTAACGCCCTTGAGTGCTTCAAATCCATTGGCATAACGTTTGCCGATGTCTTTTATAATGATTTTAGCCATACGACCTCCTAATTAATTCGCGGTCGGCATCTACTTTGCCGACCGCGACACTTCAATTACTTCAGCTGCTCTTTCTTAAGGCCAAGTTCTTTAACCATATTGCGGATCATTTGATAATCTTTAGGCTCAACCGCAACGTAATGGCTGATCTTGCCGTAGCCTGTTACTTTGATTTCCTTGTCTGCATTCAAGATTGCATCGCGAATTTGTGCTTTCAGTTCCTTAGGTAAATCACCGCGGTAAACCAGAGGAGAACCTGGCAACGGTGATGATTCGGCGATGATGCAATTGCTTTCCTTGGTAATCAGACCTTTTTCCAACATCTTTGGATAGGTAATGTCATTGTCTGCCGCCGCATCAACGGTCTTGTTCTTCACAGCCAATTCCGCTGCATCGTGCGAACCAGCATAGGTAAACTTACCGAAAAATTCCTGAGGCATCTTGCCGGTCGCTTGCTTCACCATGTAGCTCGGCATCAAACCGCCAGAGGTAGAGGCTGGGTCAACAAACGCAACGCTCTTGCCTTGTAAATCCATAATGCTTTTGATGCCACTGTCGCAAGGCGTAACGATGATGCTCTTGTAAGTAGCTGAATTGCTGCCTTCACGAATGCCGACGGCAAAAGCTTCAGCACCTGCTTCTTGTTCAGCCAGGTAATACGACAAAGGGCCGAACCAGGCGATATCAACACGCTTCTTTTTCATCGCCTCAATCACGCCGGCGTAGTCCGTTGCAGTGAACATTTTCACTTTTTGACCCAGCTTCTTTTCCAGATAGGCGCGCATCGGTTCGAAGGTTTTGATCATTTCTTCGTTGTTATCAGCTGGAATCAAGCCAAGTACTAATTCGCGAGCCTGTACCGCTGCAGTTGCACTCATCAGCGAAGCGCCGATCAGCATGGAAAGAACAAGTTTGTTAAATTGCATGTTGAAACTCCTGTTGGATTCAGTTTGGTAGGGAGGTTTTAGGGTGTGATGCGCAGTTGGATCCGGTCTGCGCGGAACCGGGTAATGGCGTACTCGACCGGAGAGTTATCCCGATCCAGCACGTTCAAACTCTTGACCCGCAAGACGGGCCGATTTTGGGTAATTCCCAGCAGCTTTGCATCGTCGCCTTGAGGAAGCACGGCGGTTACCAGACTTTCGGTACGATGAAGTGCGCCGTGATTTTTCTCTAAAAAGTCATGCAACGAGCCGCCGGCATAGTCATCCAGCAATTCGCTAAATGGTTTAACAGGCAGAAAATGGGAAATAACACAGAAGGGCAAGCCATCGGCCAAGCGTAATGTTTCAAGCCAAAGAACAGGTTCGTCAGCCAGCAGCGCCAAGTTGCGCGCAACACCCGCAGGCGCAGGAGTAATCATTTTTCGTATCACGCGTGTATCGGTAGAAATACCGATATCGGCCAACGTTTGAGTAAAACGCGTATTGGCACCTACGCGATAATCGAGCAACTGATCAGTAATAAAAATACCTACACCATGACGCCGCTCAAGCAATCCTTGCGAAATCAGTTCATCAACGGCACGACGCAAAGTATGACGATTAACGGCAAAGCGTGCCGCCAACTCACCTTCCGCAGGCAATCGATCGCCCGCCGCGCCCTGACGAACATAGTCACGCTCGAGCACTTCGGCGATTTGTGCGTAAAGGGTAATTCCGGTGTCGCGATCAATTGCGTAAAGACTCATGAGGTAGATGTCTAGATATGTAATGACACACATCATGAGTTAGAACTATTTCAAGCGAATTAAGCTTTTGTTAAAGTTTTGTGAATTATTAATACTTCAACACTACTGTCCGGTAGATTTTAAGTTCATTTCGCTGTAGCCCTTTATTGACGTGGCTTTCAGCACGTTTTTGCATTCCGACGATTTCAAATACTATCTGGAATCGCCTTTGGTTAAAAAACCGTATCGTTTGCCCTTTAATCGGCAGACGGAGCGGCAGCATGAATCGGGGCAAAACAGTTTTCGCACAATTGCTGGACTTCGTGCCGTTCAATCATTTCGAATATCTGACCGAGCGCTTTGCCGCCAACCACGGGATCAAGCATTTCTCCGCATGGAGCCAATTCATCTGCATGGCCTATGCACAACTGACCCGGCGCGATGGCTTGCGTGATTTGGTTGCCTGTCTCAATTCTCAGAAGAGCAAGCTTTACCATATCGGTATCCGCAGCAAAGTATCCCGTTCCACACTGGCCGATGCCAACGAACGGCGCGACTGGCGGCTGTTCGAGGCACTCGGCCATCGTTTGATCTCCATAGCGCTCGAACTGTACCGGGACGAGGACATCGGCCTGGGACTCAAAGAACCGCTCTACGCCATGGACTCGACCACCATCGATCTGTGCCTGACGCTGTTCCCCTGGGCGGAATTTCGTTCAACCAAGGCCGCCGTCAAAGCGCACACCATCATTGATCTGCGCGGTTCAATCCCTGTGTTTCTGTCCATTACCACCGGCAAGGTTCACGATGTCAATCTGCTCGACGTGATCCCATTCCCCGCTGGCACCATCGTCGTCATTGATCGGGGCTACCTGCACTTCGCCAGATTGTATGCGCTACACCAGCGCCAAGTTACCTTTGTCATCCGCGCAAAGAACAATCTCCGCTTTACCTGGATTGCGTCGCGCGAAGTGGACAAAGCCACTGGATTACGCTGCGATCAAACCATACTGCTGGCGACACCCAAATCAAAAACCGCTTACCCGGAACGCCTGCGCCGGGTTTCTTTCCGCGACCCGGAAACCGGCAAGCATTTGGTGTTCCTGACCAATCGCTTCGATTTGCCCGCGCTGACCATCGCCAATATCTACAAAAATCGCTGGCAAATCGAACTGTTCTTCAAGTGGCTCAAGCAAAACCTTGCCATCAAACATTTCTATGGCAATTCCCTCAATGCCGTCAAATCCCAAATCTGGATCGCAATATGCGTTTACCTGCTGGTCAGCATTGCCAAAAAACAGCTCAATCTTCCTGCCTCCCAGCAGATTTTACTGAATCTTTTTGAGGTCAATATGTTCGATAAAACCCCAATAAATCAAATGGTTGCAAATGCGATACAGAATCTTGACGAACCGGACATCAGTAAACAATTGAATCTATTCGATTTTTAACCGGACAGTAGTGATACTTCAACACTAAAGCGGGAGTTATAAGAGGGGCCGGTATGTATTTGAGATGAGGATGAAGAGAAACTGACTGTCGGGGCAGATAAGATTTAGTCTTTAACGGCTGGATTGTTCATGTTTTTGTCCGGCCAACACCAAAGCATCCAACGACCGCTGTCCATTAGCAAGCAGTCGATCAATTTTGCCAATTGACCATCCGCAAATGGCACTAAGCCGCTTGTGGCAAATGTATATTTTCGCGTCATTCTACGACTGCTTACGCCACAATACCAGTTATTCAAATCTAAGATATTTCAGCCAACCATTTGGATTGCATATGGAAAATCTTAGGTGGTAAATTAGGCATAAAAGTGCGCAAATTACATCGAGTCTTTTTTACTCTCCATATAACTTCGTGATGATTGAAAAAATATTATCCATCAAATACTATTTGGCGTCCGTATAAACATGAAAAATTCATAGCCCGGTGCCAGTGCCGTCACAATCAGTCCCAGGGCCGCGAAGCACAGCCCGACCAGTAGGGCCAGCGGAATGATCCACAGCGACATCAGCGAGTGCGATAAGCCCAGTACCCAGATCACCATCAGCACTGCGATGCCCGATAACAGGCTCTTGCTCGCCGCCCAGAACATCTCCGAGAGCACGATATCGTCCAGCGTGATCGGGGTGTTGAGGATGGCTTCCCAGGTGCGTTGCTCGTGCATGCGCGCGAAGCCGGAATATAACGCCTCGAAACTGGCGCTGTTCATCGTGCTGTAACAGACCGTGCCGGCGGACAAAAAGGCGATGTAGGACATGCCGCCGATTTCGGGCAGCATGCCGCCCAAGCCGTAACCTAAACCCAGCATATAGATCACAGGATCGGCCAGATGTCCCAGAATGGACGGGCCTGCCATCTTTTTCCAGACCATGTAATTGCGCCGCCAGATAGGGAAAAAACGCAGACTAAATTGCGGTAGTGCAAAGATATTCACTTTCATTCCCGCATCTCCCGCCCCGTTAGTTTTAGAAATACGTCTTCGAGATTGGCCGGACGATGCACGTAGCGTAATTCGGCATGTTGCTGCAATTCGAGCAGCAGCGGCTGCGCGTCATTCACATAGCAAAACACCGATTCGCCGCTGACTTCGAAGCGTTGAGTGTGATGTGCCGCATGGCTAATCGCCCAGTCGGCCGCCTGTTCGCCAAATACCTCGACGACTTCGGGCTCGATATTTTCGGCAATCAGGTCGCGCGGTGAGCCCTGACTGATGATGCGCCCGTTGTCCATCACGGCCAGACGATGACAGAGTCGCTCGGCTTCATCCATGAAGTGCGTGGTCAGCACCAGCGTTTTGCCGCGCGCCGTCAGTTCGCGCAGGCGCTGCCAGATCAGATGGCGTGCCTGTGGATCAAGGCCTGTGGTCGGCTCGTCGAGAAAAATCACATCTGGATCGTTGACCAGTGCGCGCGCCAGCGTCAGACGCCGTTTCATGCCGCCTGACAGCGTCGGGACTTTCGCATCGGCCTTATGCGTCAAATTGGCGAACTCCAGCAGTTCCGGTAGACGCGCCTTGATCTGCGCATCCGTCATGCCGAAGTATCTGCCGTATACCATCAGGTTTTCTGTCACGGTAAAGTCGGGGTCGAGATTGTCCATTTGCGGCACGACGCCGACGCGCAGCCGCGCCTCACGGGCATCTCCTGGTATCGGGTGATTGAGCAATTCGATATGGCCGCTATCCGGTGCAATCAAGCCCAGCAGCAGTCGCAAGGTGGTCGTTTTTCCCGCACCGTTCGGCCCCAGCAGGCCAAAACATTCGCCGCGCACGATATCGAGACTGATGCCATCGACGACGCGCTGACCTGCGTATTGCTTCACCAGATTTTCGGCCACAATGACGCGGTTCATAGACGACACCCGTTAAATTCGCGAAGCACGATTTGCTTGAGCTGCTGCAATCTGCCGTGGAAAAAATGTCCTGCCTCGGGAAATACCACCAGCGGCAAATGCTGCGGGCGTGCCCAGTCCAGGGCATCGCTTAGCGGTATCACTTCGTCCTGTTCGCCGTGGATCACCAGCGAATTATGGGCCACGGGCGGCATCGCGAAACGCACGACGGCAGGCGCAATCAATACCAGTTTGTTGGGTTGCGGCTGAATATGCTCTGCTGCGCGCGCGGCAACATAGCCGCCGAATGAAAATCCCGACAGGATCAGCGGCAGATGCCCGAAGGCATCCCGCGCGTGCTGCACGACTGCCAGCAGGTCTTCCACTTCTCCGTTGCCACTGTCGAATTCGCCGCAACTTGCGCCTACGCCGCGAAAATTAAAACGCAGCGTGGCAAATCCTAGCTCTGCGAAAGTCTTGCATAGCGTGGTGACGATCTTGTTATCCATCGTGCCGCCCATAGTGGGCAGCGGGTGCGCTACCACGGCAATGGCGACGGGTTCAGAATCCGGCAGATGCAGCATGCCTTCGAGCTGACCGGTAGGGCCTGCGAGGGTGATTTTGCTTTGCGTCACCATTAAATCTTCAGACGCTCGACGATGCGGCCATGCTGCAAGTGTTCTGCGATGATTTCATCGAGATCCGATTCATCGATAAAGGTGTACCAGACGCCTTCAGGGTAAATCACCAGAACCGGCCCCTCATCGCAGCGGTCGAGACAGCCGGCGGAATTGATCCGGATGCTGTTGCCGCGTGCAGAAATACCCAGTTCTTTGACCTTGTTTTTGACATAGTCCCGCGCCTTTTGCGCACCGTGATTGCCGCAACAATCGCTGCCGTCTTCACGCTGATTGGTGCAGAAGAAAACGTGCTTATCGAAATGACTCATCGCTCGGCTCCAAATTAATATGCGCTGATTATACGTTGCGTATCCGCCACAGATGAAATAACAGCAAGGCCGGGAAAATCAGCGTGATGGTTTGCGCCAGACCGTTGTAATTGAGCAAGTGCCCGTAATGCCAGTGGTACACCGACATCGCGGCGGCCGGCGTGTTGCCATCCACCATGAAATTCACCATTAAAAAATAGCTCACTGCCACCAGCGCACCTGCCGCATTCACGGTCGCCCGCGGTATCCATAGCAGCAGGATGAGGATCGCGAGGCCCAGTAAAATGCCCAGCATCGCCTCGCCGTTGATCCAAAGCAGCAGCGCCCAGGATTTGAGCAGTACGGCAGCGGCGATAAATTTTATCAAGGCGACCATGCTCAGTACCACCAGTAGGGACGATGCGACGCGGCGCGGGGCGCGAAGTAAAGACAGCAGCAAAGCGCCTAACATCAATAAGTTGAGGGTGACGACGCCGGTTTCCCGCCAGCTGAATGGCTCAGGCAACGGCGCTACAAAGGGTTGATGCACCGCTTCGGTGATAAACACGTTGCCCAGCATTGGCAAGGACGGATTGATCTGTCCGAACACCCAGAGTGCGAGGAGTGCTAAGCCAAAATCCATCTCGCGGCCGTGATGGAACTGGCTGCTGCGCCAGCGCATGAGCCCCAGACGAAACCAGCTCCAGGAGGCGACATTCACTGCTAGCAAGGTGCCGATTAAGGTGCCGCTACTATTGGTCAGCACATCCAGATTGGAACTGGTGCGCGAAGGCAGGTACATTTGCAGAAACTCCATGCCCGCCGACAAGCAGATGCCGCACGCGAGCGCGACGAGTAAACTCGCCGCTACGGCGAAACGCGCCCGCAGCGCCAGGCCAACCAGAAAACCGAAGGGAATATACGCCAGCACGTTGACGACGGCATCAAACGGGGTAAATGTCGATAGCAGCGGTATGCTGAGTACATCGTTGAAACGGAGGCCCTGGTCGCGCCAGCCGGTAAAAGGCGACAGGCTGACGTAGGCGATGAACAGGGTATAGCCGATCGCCAGCAGCGTGCGCAGCCGTGCACGGGATTCGGAGATAAAAAGTTCGCTCATAGCGGTTGTCCATTCATGGCGGTGCGAGTTTACTCTATTCGGCCGTTTTGTTTGTAGGCACGACTCATTGGCCGACGGGCGCCGGTGATCCTCTGGGGTGATGTTTGGCGTGCAGTTGCTTCAAGCGTTCGCGGGCGACATGGGTGTAAATCTGTGTGGTCGAAATATCGGCGTGCCCCAGCAGCATCTGCACCACGCGCAAGTCAGCGCCGTGATTGAGCAGGTGCGTGGCAAAGGCATGGCGCAAGGTGTGCGGAGAGAGCGGCTTGTCGAGCCCGCCTTGTTTTGCGTGTTTTTTGATCAGATACCAGAACATCTGCCGCGTCATGCCGGAGCCTCGGGCGGTGACGAACAGATCGTCGCTGATGCGTCCTGCCAGCAGTACGCCGCGACTGTCATCAAGATAGCTTTGCAGCCAGTCCAGCGCGACTTCGCCCAGCGGGACGAGCCGCTCCTTGTTGCCTTTGCCGGCGACACGCACTACGCCCATATCCATGTCGAGCTGGCCGATGCCGAGGGATACCAGTTCCGATACGCGTAAGCCGGTAGCGTACAGCACTTCAAACATGGTGCGATCCCGCAGCCCCAGCGATGTTTCGATGTCGGGGGCGGCTAAAAGCTGCTCAACGTCCTGTTCGGTCAGCGACTGCGGGAGATTGCGCGGCAGCTTGGGGGTGTCGATTTTCAGGGTGGGGTCGATCGCAATTTTCCCCTGACGCAGCAGATAGCGGAACAAGCGTTTGAGGCTGGAGAGATTGCGTCCAGCAGAGCTGGGTTTGGCCTTTTGTACGATGAACAGATCGGCGATATAGCCTTGCAGATCGGCATGCGTGGTCTGCAACAGATCTTGCCCGCGCTGGTTTCTCAGCCAGTCAGAAAATTTGTTCAGATCGCGCCGGTAACTATCCAGCGTATTGCGCGACAGCCCGTCTTCCAGCCAGAGTGAATCTGCGAATTCATCGAGCAGTTCGGCGTTGTTCACCCTGTTATTCCTTCATGCGCCAGCAACCAGCGTTTGATATCCAGTGTGGTAGCGCCGGTACTGTTCATAAACCCGCCTAATCCGGCACGGCCCACGACACGATGACAGGGGATGATGATGGGAATCGGGTTGGCGCCGCAGGCTTGACCGACTGCCTGTGCACCCGAATTTAATTGCCGGGCCAGCTCGCCGTAGCTACGCGTCTGGCCGCAGGGAATAGCCGATATCGCTTGCCAGACGCGTTGCCGGTACGCGGTTGCCGGGTATTTGAGCGCAAGGCTAAATTGTGCATCGGGTTTGTCAAAGTAACGCGCCAATTGTTCGCAGACCGTTTGGGCAAACGGACCGCTGGCACGCTCTGCTGAGTGTGTTAAGGGTAAAAAATCGATTCCGGTCAGCGCATCGTCTTCGCAGCGGATGCCGAGGATGCCAAACGGGGCGGATAGTTTTGCCTGATAGTCCATCACGCCATCATAGCGGAAAATATCCGGGAAATTTCACGACTTCAATCGCTCGTCAGCTAGTTTAAAATGCACAAACCCCGGCACGCTGCATTAAAACTCTTCCCATGTTTCTTTATCGTTTGATGCTTTTGGGAGTGCTTTGGGTTTTTGTACGGGACGTTTTTCAGGCTGTCTGGCCGGATAGTGCACGGCTGGCGCACCCGAGTTTAATCTGAAAGTCAGCATGAGGCGATTGAGTTCTTGCGCTTGCTCTTCCATCGATTCAGCGGCTGCAGCGGCTTGTTCTACCAGCGCTGCATTTTGCTGGGTGACATCGTCCATTTGGGTTATCGCACGGTTTACCTGCTCTATCCCCGTGCTTTGTTCATCGGAAGCCGCGCTGATTTCCGACATGATGTCGTTTACTCGGTTGACCGCACTGAGAATTTCACCCATGGTTTGACCGGCTACCCCGACCAGCTGGGTTCCTTCGCTCACTTTAGCGACCGAATCGGTGATCAGCTTTTTAATCTCATTCGCGGCTACGGCACTGCGCTGGGCAAGGTTGCGCACTTCTGCTGCGACGACCGCGAAACCGCGCCCCTGTTCGCCTGCGCGTGCCGCTTCAACGGCTGCATTGAGTGCGAGTATGTTGGTTTGAAAAGCAATACCGTCGATCACGGAAATAATATCGACGATTTTTTTCGAACTTTCGCTGATGGATTCCATGGTGTGGACGACACGCCCCACGGCTTCGCCGCCACGCCGCGCAATTTCGGAGGCGCCATGCGCGATTTTGTTGGCTTGATGTGCATTATCGGTGTTGTGTTTAACGGTTGCGGTGATCTGCTCCATGCTCGAGGCCGTTTCTTCCAGACTGGCTGCCTGCTGCTCGGTGCGCTGAGAAAGATCGGTGTTGCCTGAGGCGATTTCCTTCGATGCCATGTTGATGGTTTCTGCGGCAATTTTTATCTGGCTGATAATATCCGTCAGTTGTTCCGATGTTGTATTTGCATCATCTTGCAATTGCCGGAAAGTCCCCTGGTGATTGCCGTTCATGGTTTGTGTCAGGTCGCCTTTTGCGAGTGCACCCAATACGCTGACGACCTCGTTTAAACCACTTTCGCTGGCGGACAAAAATAGATTCATATCTTCGGCCAGCTTGAGGAAAAATCCTTCTTTGCCAGTCAATTCGACACGAGGGGCAAAATCCCCCGCTGCGGCTGAAGCGACAATCGAGGCAATTTCACGTTCTACGGCCACTTCGTTGGTGCGGTCTATCCATTGGGTCACGCGGCCGAGATAAGTGCGTTGACTGTTATAGATCGGGCAAGGCTCCAGTCGCATGTCGCGTCCTGCCATCGGTACTTCAAAGCGTTTTGGTGCATCAAGCGGCGCGGCATAGGCTGTGCGTAATTCGTCGCTCTCGAAGAAATTACCGACACGTTTTCCGATGATGTCTTCCGTATTAAAGTCAGGGAACAGTCGCTGCATTTGAGGCTGCATCAGGTTGATTTGTTTGCGCATCGCTTCATTAAAGTAGATGACTTCGTTGCGCTCATCCGATACGGTCACGCATGATGAAACTGAATCCAATGCGCTTTTGATGCGGAGTGCTTCAGCGGTATTCTCTTCGGCGTGCTTGACTGAGTACCCGGTCCTGATCTGCATGACTTTGAATTCCTCCAGCATCTGTCCGAGTTCATCTGTGCGGCCTTCCGCATCAATTTCATGGCTGTACTCGCCTCTGGAAACAGCCTGCGCTGCACGCGTTGCTTTTCTGACCGGGAGCAAAATGCTTCTAGCTGTCCAGAGATTGAGTAGTCCGCTAATGGCCAAGGAGACGCCGAGCAGTATCAATAAAAGTCGGGTTGCTGATGTAATGCCGGAGGTTACATTTTCAGTTCGCTGACCTGTGTCATCTTTAATGTGTTGACTGAGTTTTTCGAGTGCGCTGCCCATTGCTTTGTCCGCACCTTTGATACTGCTGTCAATTTCGGCGATGCTTTTCCCCAGCGCTTTGAGTCGCGCCATTTCATCAATGGCAGCTAAATAGCGCGTTTTTCCCTCACGCAGATTTGTTAGCGCGTCAATCTCGTCACTTGTGATGCCCGGCACCTGACTGAACGCTGTAATAGTTTTATCCATTGCGGACATGTCAGCATAAAATTTTTCTTTGTATTCACCGCCCCGGATCAGATAATTTTTGAAGTGGTGTATGCCGTCGCCCAGTTCGATACGCGCCTGTTCCAGATAGGTGCGCTTCTGGTTGACAGTTTGCTGGTAATTTTGCCATTGCTGACCGAATTCTGTGATGCCCCTGTACGAAGTAGCACCGATAATCGCGAGCAATAGCATCATCATGCCAAAGCCGAGCGCGAGCCTTTGCCCAATAGACAGCTTTTTGAGTTGTATTTTCAGTGCGCTCAAAAGCGTGTGGCGAACGATTTTTCCGGCCTGTATGCGCAGGCTTTTTGCATCACCCGCAAGTAAATTTCGGTAGCCGGCCTCAGCTGTCGCCACCTGTTCGCGACTCGGTTTGCTGCGTACGGACATGTAGCCTGTGGCCACTCCGTCATTATGCACGGGGGTGACATTCGCCATAACCCAATAGAAATCACCGTTTTTGCGGCGGTTTTTGACGATGCTTGACCAGGACTTGCCATTTTTTAAGTTTTCCCACATATCTTCAAATGCCTCTGCCGGCATGTGAGGGTGGCGGACTAGATTGTGTGGTTGTCCCAGCAGCTCTTTTTCAGAGTAACCACTCGCTTCGATGAAATTCCGGTTGCAAAAGGTAATTACGCCATTCAGGTCGGTGCTTGATACCAGCATTGTGCCGTCTTGCAGTAAATATTCGTTGTCTGTTACGGGCAGATTTGTGCGCATTACCTAATACTCCAGTCGTTAGTGTGTGCCTTAATGTGACAACTCGTTTGAGTGTGGCAGGTGAAGTTAGAACAATTCAATTTTGTTGGGCGCGCCAAGGAGATTTGCTCCTGCAACAGCTATTTGATGTATTTCTCGTTGACTCGCCATGACATATTCAGAATAGATATTATCAAATTGTGCTTTGATTGAGGGCGTATCGATAAAATGCTTATTCCGCATCATGCCAACCATGTCTGATATGCGAGAATCAAGCTTGTTGAGTGATTTTTGGACCTGCTCTACCTGCTGTCTTGTGATGTCTTGAAACTGAATGCTGGCCATCACATCCATAAACATCGATGACAGGGTCTGGCTCGTTTTTTCTAGGTGCGCGATCATCTCCTCGTCACGCAGCTTCAACTGAAGGTAGCTCTCGCGCATATTGTCCAGATGGGCGGAAAATTTTTCGAGTAGCTGTTGTTGTTTTATTATGCAGCTGTCTTCGAGCTTACTGCCGAATTGGTCGTCGATTAATTTGACCACATTACTAATGCCATCTTGGACCTTTGCTACGGCCAGTTCAGTTGAACCCGATAGTCGACGCACCTCGTCGGCCACCACGGCGAATCCGCGGCCAAATTGACCGGCACGGGCCGCTTCGATGGCCGCATTGAGTGCCAGCAGGTTGGTCTGAGCAGAAATATCCTTGATCATGTTGACCAGCGCTTGCATGGATCTGGCTTGCTCAACCACGATCGCAATGCTGTCACGATCTTGATTTGCTTCAATAAGCCGGTCTTGAATATATTGATTGAGATTCTGAATCAATTGAATATTTGACTCGGTATCGTCCTGATTTACACGTGTGGAGATTTCCTGCTGACTTGTTGTCACGGTCTCGAGCAAGCTATCGATCACACGCTCTATCAGTTGCAATCGTTCCATAATTTGAAAAGCGGATCGTTCCGTTTCAACTGTGACGGATTGCAACTGATCATTGAACAAGCTGGTGAGAGACGGGAGCTCATTAAGTTCGTCCGCGGCACTCTGTATAATTTTTTCGCTGCAATTCAATGAGGCCGACAGCGTTTCCTGAGTCGCTGCCATGCCTAAGATAATATCTTTAAACAGCGTGATGGAAACCAGATTGCTGACCATAAAACTGATCAAAACAATGATTGCGGTACCTGTTGCATCGGCGATTTGGTCGGATAATCCTGATGCCTGATGCAGCCAGTCGTGAAATGGCGTATGCATCAGATAGACACCGCTTGCGCAAATCATTGCGGTCAGCAACGCCACGGTCAGCTGACGTTGTCTGATTTTGCCGATTTCTAAGGGCATTGCAACCTCTTTTCTGGATGTGTGGCAGATATCGATCTGAGAATCATTCTTGCGCGCTAACTTGAAGACTGAGCGAGCCCATCGCTAAACTTGATTACCGCGCAAATTTATTATCCACTTAGCCGATAATGAAATGTAGTCGGTCAATTCTGATTTTTACCGGCACTATTGCCTACCTGGTTGTAAGATTTATCTGGTATGTGAAAACAGAATCGGTCAGCAATGCAATTAATCAGCGCTGGGTGTTGGTTTTTCAGGTTATCTGGCATTGTTCTGGGATAGAATCGGTTCAGAATGAAGTACCTGTTACCGCATGATTTTTCTACCCATCTTGTTCGTTATTTACAAATCTCAGTGCTGCCGATAGAAATTAAACAATAGTCATGTCCATTCAAACCATCCTTGAAAATCGGGTTTGTGCGCTTGAACTGGAGACTGCGCAATCTTGTAGTGAAAGCGAGCAATTGCGCAGTCTTTTCTTGCGGGACGGGCGGGTTGATGGTGCGAGCTTACGGCTGAAGACGCTGCTGTCAATCCTGGACAGCATGCCTGCGATGATAGGCTATTGGGATCGTAACTTGCACAACCGTTTTAGTAATCGTGCCTATTCGACCTGGTTTGGCGTGTCACCCGTAAAATTGCTCGGCAAGCATATACGTGAGTTGCTGGGCGAGCAGATTTATCAACTCAATTTGCCTTATATTGAAGCCGTACTGCAAGGAGTGCCGCAGAAATTTGAACGTACGATCCCTGTGCCTGATGGGACGGGGGTGAGATACTCGCTGGCTGAATATATCCCTGATATCGTTGACGACAACGTGGTCGGTTTTTTTGTTCAAGTGTCCGATATTACGGCGATCAAGCTGGCAGAGAAAGGGCTTCGGGAAAATGCCCACTCCTTGCAGCAAAGCGAAGCGCGCTATCGTTCCATCGTGCAGGAGCAGACAGAGCTTGTTTCACGGTTGCGTGTCGATGGCAGTTATATTTTTGCAAATGAAACTTTTCTGAAATTTTTCGGAAAATCTTCAGTGGAGTTGCTCAATTCAGGATGGCATCCCATCGTATATCAGGACGATTTATTGCGGGTCAATGCAGAGATTTCCAAGTTGAGTCTGGAAAATCCGGTCGTCATGATCGAAAACAGAGTCTACTCGTCTGACGGGCAAGTTCACTGGATGCAGTTTAACAATCGCGGTCTGTTTGATGCTGACGGACAGCTGGTTGAGATTCAGTCTGTCGGGCGGGATATTTCCGATCGAAAGCAGATTGAAATGAATCTCCGCGAGAGCGAGGCGCGCTTTCAGGTGATGACAGCAAATGTACCCGGTATGGTTTTTCAGTGCACTCAGCGGGAAGCGGGTTTTAATTTTACTTACATCAGCAACGGCGCAGAATGGCTGCTGGGTGTCAGTGCAACGGCTATCGAACACGATGCTAACGAATTTCTCGCGCGCATTTTGCCTGAGCATGTCGATGCGTTTAATCACTCACTCACGCATTCTCATCGGGAAATGACGCTGTGGAATTGGGAAGGGCGTGTTTTATCGGCCGATAATGGCATCAAATGGATTAATTTACGTGCCACACCGAGAATGCTGGCGGGCGGAGGTTGTATCTGGGACGGGGTTGCAGTCAATGTCACAGAGAGTAAAGGCATTGAAGAAAAGTTGTTACATTCGCAGCAGATGTTGCGCGAGCTTTCAGCCCATCTGGAAAATATCCGCGAAGACGAGCACCGGCATATTGCGCGCGAAATTCACGATGAACTCGGTCAGGCACTGACCGCACTGAGGATGGATGTTTCACTTGTGCGTTTGAATTTTGGGGAGGCCAACCCGCAATTGCTGACGCACCTGCAGTCGATGAGTCAGCGTGTACAGCGCACCGTCGATATTGTGCGTCATATTACATCGAGTTTGCGCCCGGGTGCGCTGGATATGGGGATCGTCGCCGCGCTCGAGTGGTTGGCCGAGGAGTTTACCGGATATACCCAGATTCAATGCGAACTGGCACTCAATGATGGCAATATCGCACTGGATGAATTTTCTGCAACGGCCGTATTTCGTATCGTTCAGGAGTCGTTGACCAATATCGCGCGCCATGCACAGGCGACGCAGGTTGAGGTGATCGTAACTCGAAGCGAGGACGAACTTTGTTTCGAGGTATGCGACAACGGTACAGGGTTCGACCCCGGCGCAATCGAAAATTGCAAATCATTCGGATTGATCGGCATCCGCGAACGTGTCGCCATGCTCAGCGGGCATTTTGAAATTGAAAGCAGGCAGGGGGCAGGAACATGTCTTCGTGTGCATATTCCCGTGGCGTAACTATAATTTTTTAAATTTTGAATATGATCAGACTTTTTATTGTCGACGATCATGCCATCGTCAGGCATGGCCTCAAGCAACTTCTCTCTATGGTTCCCGATATTCGTGTTGTCGGCGAAGCCGGCTGCGGTGAGGAATTGCTCCTTGCGCTGGCGTCAGTGCCATGCGATGTTCTGCTGCTGGATATGAATATGCCGGGACTCTCCGGTGTGGAACTCATTTTGCAGCTGCGTGCCAATCATCCTGTGTTGCCTATTCTCGTTTTAAGTATGCATATCGAAGGGCAGATTGCCAGTCGGGCGCTTAATGCGGGGGCATCAGGTTATCTGACTAAGGATAACGAGCCTGAAATTCTCATCGATGCCATACGAAAAGTTTATTCGGGGGTGCGTATTCTGGTGAAAACCGCCACCTATAATGCTCCAAACCCGCCACCTGAAATACTTCAAATACTCCACCCATAATGCCCGCAATTCCGCCACCGAAAATGGTGTAATAGCGCCACCTGCTGTTTAGATATTTTTGAACGTCTGATTAGATAGCAGAAGTTATTTCGATGTTGTGTGAATGTAGCCTGCTTATCTTGCTTGGTTTCTATCTGTTGTGGCGCATCTGAATGAGTCCGTCAGCCTGAGGTTCGTGGCCGCTGCTTTAGGCAATTAGTGACAACCCTTTTTATTTGCGACCTCAAGACTACCAACCTCGCATTCTTCCAGATAATTGATAAAGGCCAGTTTGAGACGATCTACCCAGTCTCCGCCGAGCTCGGAACCGATATAGCTTAGCTTGTCTGCGATCTGCTCAGTGGTAACCTGTATCAAGTCATACTGTATTTCTATCTTGTTTGCCGCAATGCGAACCGCCTGTATCCCCATCATCGAAAGCAGCGCTTTTTTCACCTGTTCGGACTGAACGGCATCCAGTGGTTCCGATAGCATCAGACTGCGTTTCTTGATTACTTCTTTGCCTAGTTGTGCGGGTGCTTTGTGTCCGGGAAGTCCGATATATAAACGCGGATTCGCCAGAAATCTTTCGCGGCACTGCTCAGAACAAAAAGCATACTGTATGCCTTCGTATTCGCAGACATGGGACGTTGTTGGGACTTGCATGTGACAAACCGGGTCTTCGGCGTTCATGACGCACCTCCTATGATTTTGAACGTGTTCGTTGCGGGATGAACCTTGATGTATGAGCCGCATATTCCCGCCACTGCGCGCCAAAACGGACTTCTGCATCTCGCTCCTCGGTATGCGCCAGACGCACATACATCCACACCAGCACAGGGAACATCAACAGGGTCAGCAGCGTTGGCCATTGCAACAAGAAACCAAACATGATGAGTACGAAAGCATCGTACTGGGGATGGCGGATTTTGGCATAAGGCCCGGTAATCGCCAGTTGATGATTGCGCTGCGCCTGATAGAGAATTTTCCATGCAGATGCAAGCAGGATGAATCCGCCGCCGATGAACACAAAACTGAGCATGTGTAACGGATCGGTGTGCGGATCGCCCCTCCAGCCGAGCAGGGTATGCCAGAGGTGACCGCTATTATGGGAGGAAATATCGACACCGGGATAACGGGTTTGCAACCAGCCGGCAAACAGATAAATCGTCAGTGGAAAACCATACATTTCGGCGAACAGCGCCACGATGAAGGCCGAGAACGCGCTGAACGAGCGCCAGTCGCGCGGCGTTTCTGGCTTGGTGAAGCTGAATGCAAATATGATGAACACCAGCGAGTTGATGATGACCAGCGACCACAGGCCATAATCGGGAGCGTCCGTATTCATTTTGACTCTCCTTCGGATGAACCATGATTATGCTGGTCATGGTTGTTATGGCCATGATGCATGAACAAGTGCATCAGCGGGCAGGCCAGCAAGAACAGAAATGGCAATGCACCCAGCAGGTGGGCGCGGTGTTCGGTAAACAGAAAAAATGCAGCAATCGCCAGAAATACCACCAGAATCCAGTTGTATCCCCTTGGTACACAGTGTGCATCTTGCTTAGTAGATTCGTCCTGTTTCATCACGTTCTCCTTTCAGGAAAAAGTTTACGTCCAAAAAAACCTTGTTACATCTTCACCCGATTCAGCCTGAGCGCATTCAGTATCACCGACACAGAACTGAAACTCATCGCTGCGGCGGCGATGATCGGCGAGAGTAGCAAGCCGAAGAACGGGTACAGCACGCCTGCCGCAATCGGAATGCCGAGTACGTTGTAGATGAAGGCAAAAAATAGGTTCTGGCGGATGTTGCGCATGGTGGCGCGTGACAGACGCAGCGCACGCACGATGCCGTTCAGGTCGCCCTTGATCAGCGTGATGCCTGCACTCTCCATCGCCACATCGGTTCCGGTGCCCATCGCGATGCCCACCTGCGCCTGAGCCAGTGCAGGCGCGTCGTTGATGCCGTCGCCTGCCATCGCCACGATGCGCCCCTCTGCCTGCAACTGCTTGACAATGGAGGCTTTCTGCTCAGGCAGCACTTCAGCTTCGATACGGTCTATGCCCAATTTTTTTGCAACCGCTTGTGCCGTGATGCGGTTGTCTCCGGTAAGCATGATGACTTGCACGCCTTCTTCATGCAGGGCGCGGATCGCCTCTGCCGTAGATGCCTTGACCGGATCGGCCACGCCGATCAGTCCCGCCGCCTTATTTTCGATTGCCAGCAGCATCACCGTCTGTCCGTCGCTGCGCAGCGCCTCGGCACGGATGTGCAAGTCGCTTGCATCGATGTGTAATTCTTCAAAAAGTTTGAGATTGCCCAGCGCGATTGCCCTGCCCTCGACCGTGCCCGCCACGCCCTTGCCGGTGAACGATTTAAAATCACTGACTGTGTTGAGTGTTATTCCCTTTTTCTCTGCGCCGTTCACGATAGCTGCAGCCAGCGGGTGTTCGCTGGCGCGTTCCAGACTGGCGCCCAGCCGCAGCACCTCATCCTCTTCAAATCCGGCAAGCGGAATGACCGAAGTCAGTTTCGGTTTGCCCTCGGTCAGCGTGCCGGTCTTGTCCACTACCAGCGTGTTTACCTTTTCCATAATTTCCAGCGCTTCGGCATTCTTGATCAGCACGCCGGCCAAGGCACCGCGTCCGGTGCCGACCATGATGGACATCGGCGTGGCCAGTCCCAGCGCGCACGGGCAGGCGATAATCAGCACCGCCACCGCGTTGACGATGGCATGCGCCAGGCGCGGCTCCGGCCCAAAGAGTCCCCATACCGCTAGTGTGGCGAGCGCTGCCAGCACCACTGCCGGCACAAAATAACCCGCAGTGACATCGGCCAGCCGCTGGATAGGCGCGCGTGAACGTTGCGCCTCGCTCACCATATGCACAATCTGCGCCAGCAAGGTGTCTGCCCCTACGCGCTCGGCGCGCATCAACAAACTGCCGGTGCCGTTCACCGTGGCACCGATCAGCCTTGCATCTGTCGTTTTTTCCACCGGAATGGATTCGCCGGTGACCATGGATTCATCCAGCGAACTGTTACCTTCCAGCACCACCCCGTCTACCGGCACCTTCTCGCCAGGACGCACGCGCAGCACATCGCCAGGCTGCACTTGTTCCAGCGGAATGTCTTCCTCGTGTCCGTCAGCACGCACGATGCGCGCGGTTTTTGGTGCTAAGCCCAGCAGCAGTTTGATTGCGGCACTGGTCTGGCTGCGTGCGCGCAATTCCATCACCTGCCCCAGCAGCACCAACGCCATGATCACCGCAGCAGCCTCGAAATAAACCGGCACGGTTTCCCCCATGCTGCGCATTGCAGGTGGAAAATTCCCCGGCAGCAACATCGCAATCACGCTGTATGTCCACGCCACGCCGACACCGAGCGAAATCAGCGTGAACATGTTGAGACTGCGGTTGACCAGTGAAGCCCAGCCGCGCCGGAAGATCGGCCAGCCGCCCCACAACACAACCGGGGTTGCCAGAAAAAATTCCAGCCATTGCAACACCGTCATCGAAACGGAATCCGGTATGAATTGCGGTGCCAGATCGGATGCCATCGCCATCACGAACACCGGCAAGGCCAACGCCGCGCTTAGCCAGAAACGGCGCGTCATGTCATGCAATTCGGTATTGTCATCATCAGGTGCGTTGCGCGGCTCCAGTGCCATGCCGCAGATCGGGCAACTACCGGGTTCATTGCGCACGATCTCAGGGTGCATCGGGCAGGTATATTCGGTAGCACCTGACTTGGCCGTAACTGGTGCAATCGGTTCCAAGGCCATACCACACTTGGGACATGAACCCGGCGCAGGCTGGCGAATTTCCGGATGCATCGGGCAGGTGAATACACCTGCAATTTGAACAGTAGCCGTCACAGCCGGCTTAAGGTATTCAGTGGGATTTGCCTGAAACTTGGCCAGACACTTCACGCTGCAAAACAGATAAGTTTGTCCGCTCTCTACGAGGCGGTACGTGCTGTCGGCAGAGACTGTCATGCCGCATACGGGATCAGTTGCCATTGCATGCCCCTTTCCGGTGGTGAAAATTGCCTCAGTGAATCATTTGATCAACCATTTGAAGCTTCTGGGAGACTTGTCGCCTGCCAGACGTATTTGCAGTTCCATTGATCGTGGCTGAGGAGCAACCGCCTTGAAGCGCAACAGCCCCTTGCGGTGATGGCCTCCGGGCGGCGCGCCGTCCCAGGCCAGCGGCAGGTATTGCTTGCCATCAACAATCAGCGTTGCAGACTTGGTCAAATCATCGCTCAAGGCCTGCGTATGGGTTTCCAGCGTCACCTCAAAAGTCCATGTTTTCGCATCCGCAGGAATAGCTTGCAGCGCAGTGGTTACCTTGATGCCCCGCTCGTTGCTTATTTGCGGCGCAATCTCCGCCGCATCGCATGTCGTAATAAGGCCGTTATGCACAAAGGCAATCAACGTTGCAAATGCAAAACTGCTCAAATATTTTTTCAGCATTTTTTATGCTCCCGCGTAGCGTTGATAACTTTAGGTACGATATAGAGAATACCGGCCACGTTAAAGGCAAGACCTGCCCAGAACAACTCAATCTGATATTCTGCAACGATGGTGAGAAAGCCGGTGACACCCAGAACAGGCAAGATATTGACCAGATAATGTGCGCAACAGGAAACCATTGCCGCAGTGGAGGTCGTGCCGGACACCGCTACCACCTTGCCTGATGCGCCATGTTGCCCGACAAGTTGCTTGAGGTAGGTGTAGAGACCGACCTGAATGCCAAATCCCAACGCAAGGGACACGAAGAAATACCAGAACTTTGTAAACTGTTCGAGTGTGAAATCCACCCCGGAAATCAGGCTGACCACAGCAAAATTAATGGCGAGCAGCAACACAAATGCACCCGCTCCAAATTGGATGGGTCTTATGGATAGAGCCGTCTCAGATTGTTGCTGCGTCATGCTGACCTCACATTCAGTCGAATTCAGTCTAATGATTAAATTCCAGTGTGTCCATGCATTACTGACATGTCACCCGACTCATCCGCTCATTCGGTGCTTACCCTAATGTCTTCTTTAATAAATTCAACATACCATCCTCATGCATCACAACAGGTTCATAAACAGGTGGCTTTTCTGTCGAAGGTGATTGCCCATGATTACAGGTCATTGTCCAACGACGCTGCAGGACATTTTTGCAATAATCATAGCGGCACGCACTGGGCCTTCCCGTAACAGCTAGGCTTAACATTTGACAGCTGCATTTATTCCCATGCGAGTTTTCCATAAATTTCCCTATCGTTATTGAAATCCACTAGAAATATTTTTTTATTATCACTTTTAGTGTTTTCTGCAAATATCCTCGATCGGATTGTCCAATCTCGCCGTATAGCGTGGCGGCGACAGTTATGAAGATACCGACTACTTCAGGATCAAAATGTCCCCCGGCTCCATCCTGCAAAATTTTTAATGCGTCATCAATCAATAAGGACTCCTTATAGGGCCGTTTTGACATCAAAGCATCGAACACATCAACCACAGCAAACAATCGTGCCGAAAGAGGAATATCCTTGCCATAAATGCCGTGTGGGTAGCCGCTGCCATCAAATTTCTCATGGTGAAAAAGCACCACGTCCCGGGCACGCTTCAACCAAGTTGAATCCTGAATAATCTCCCCGCCAAATACAACATGGCGTTTCATAATCTCAAACTCATCCGCAGTCAGTCGCCCCGGTTTCAGTAGTATCTGATCCGGAACTCCAATTTTTCCGACATCGTGCAGAAAAGCACCAACAATCAGCGATTCGATGCTATCTCGATTCAGGTTCATTGTTTCGGCAAGCCTGACCGAATACAGCGTCACCCGGTAATTATGCGTATCGGTATCGGCATCTCTTTTTGCTATAGCGCTACCCAATGATTGCAATAATTCAAGGTTCGAATCCAAAAGCGATTGAGACAGGGACTCGGACCGCCGCGTCAATCCAAGTAAAACGGGGTAGAGCAAGATTAAAATCAAAATCACCGCAACGAAAGAAGTCAGTGTTGCATTGCGCGCCTGATGTTTTCTTGCATATCGCGTTCCAACATCAAGACGATAGACGCCTTCAAAATACACTTCCGTCACACGCATCGAATCAAGCAGTGGTATGAGCACTTGCACGAAATCTTCATCCTCATTCGTTAGCCAGTTATAGTGTTGCTTGCCTGGCTTTGGAAAAACATGCTGATGCGCTTGCACAGTACTTCGAAGACTGCCGGCCTCCATCCCCCATGCTTCCATCAATGATTTTCCGGATGAATCGAAAATACGGATGCCTGCAAAGCTGGAGTTCTCCAATAGTTTGGCAAGTTCAAGCAGACTCATTTGAGAGTCCGCCGCAACCAGTTTCCGCATTTCAGGGGAATCGAAATGTCTGGCACTTGCCGCAGCTTGTTCAAAGGCCATCTTTTCGACTCTCCAGTTTTCCAGATAAAAAACAAGTGTGCCGACAAGTACGCTGATCAATATGCCTGATACAAAAAATCTTGTAAGCAGATAACGATGGAGTTCTCTGGAATTATTGGGAATGGCTGCAAACATGATTTTCTGCAATGCCTCATTTCAAATTTATTTGAATCTGATTGATAGTTGACTTGCTGGCTTTGTCAAAAAAGCCGACATATCAATTCAAAAGGGGAAAAAATGTACGCCAAAATATTGTTCATCCTGGCGCACACTGAAACACGTAATTTAGTGCTTCTCTTTCAAGTGATCGTGCATAGGCATGTCTTTAGGCATGGATTCACGATGACTCTTACCGCTCGCAGTGCTTCCGACAGGCATGCCGGTTTTCTCTTCCATATGATTGTGTCTTTTCACAGGCTTTTTTGCCTCTGCCTTTTCAGTCTTAACTGTCTCAGTTTTTTCCGTTCCGGTGTTGGTGTCGTGAACATCAACGGCAAATGCCGTTACATTGAAAACAGAAAATATAACCAAAGTGGCAGCAAGCAATGTAGATTTAAGTTTCATTTTATTCTCCGAATGGTGGTGGTTAAAAAATATGCTGTAACAAAAATTATTTAAACGCGCATCGACACCTCCTTTCAATAATTAGTGGGTATGCTCCTCATGCGCAGGCAAGGACATCACACCCAAGCCATGCCGATAGACCACCTCGCCACCATGCCAGGCAGCGCTGACCACTAGCAACCACGCCGCGATCAGCAAAACCAGAAAACCTGGCGAGGGTGCCGTAAAAGAACGACCGCGCCACACATCCCAAGCGGCAAGCAAAGCCAGCGCACCGAGAGCGGCAAGTGCCCAGTTACAATGGATCGTCATGGCCAGATGTCCCGCTTCGTCATGTTCGACACTGTTATAAGCTAGCCAGCCGAACACCGCTGCGATACAGGAAAAAATGGCCGCTGCCCACAACATCCAGCGACCCATCGTCAGGCACTGCATCGCCCATGAGCGATTTTTGAATATCGTACCTACGGCAATAAAGGTTACCGCAGCCGTGGCAAAGGCAATTGGGAAATGCACCAACACCGGATGCCAATTTGGAATAATTTCAATCATTACTGCCCTTTTAAATTTATGAGTGCAAATAGATTAGTTATTCGACTGAGAACACATACGGTTCTTTCCCATCTTTCGGGACGGCGTAAACGGTCAGCGTTCCCTTCTTTGTCTCTCCCATCCCCGGTGAATTCATCTTCATTCCGGGCACACTGATGCCGACAATCGCGGGCTTCTCATTGAGCAGTTTGCGAATGGCATTAACGGGAACATGCCCCTCAATGACATAGCCATTCACCAACGCCGTATGGCAACTAGCGGCATGTGACATGCCATAACGCTTCTTGACGGCACTCATGTCGGACTCATTCACCGCCTTCACCGTAAAATCGTTCTCGCGCAGATAGTCCACGTATTTCTCGCAGCAGCCGCACGTCGGACTCTTGTAAAGAGTCACTGCCGTTGCGGCTTGCGCTGCACCTATACCTGCCAAGGTGAGTGCTAGAGTGATTGCCAGTAGTTTAAAAATTCTCATCGTGTTTCTTTCATTAATTGAAATTATCAGGCTGTATCGCGCTATTGGTGCGAATGGCACGCAGTGCCCGGATCGACTCGCGCAATACATGCAGTGCCGAGCGTAAAAAGAGTGCGGCAAGTGCCAGACCAACAAGGATGTCAGGCCAGCCGGAATGGGTGAGCCACACGCCCACGGCAGCAAACAATACCGAGATATTCGCAATGATGTCGTTGCGCGAGCACAACCAAACCGAACTCATATTGATGTCATCCGCACGATGTCGCCAGAGCAGAAAGAAACATGTGCCATTCGCGGCAAGTGCCAGCAAGCCGATTGCCCCGATAGCCTCATACACAGGGAGTTGCGGGAACGCGATCCGGTAGATCACCTGCCCGAGGACGAAGAAGCCAAAGGCCGCCATGATGATGCCTTTGAGCAGTGCCGCTCTGGCTTTCATGGTGGCGCTGCGTGCGACCACGTAGAGGCTGAAGCCGTACACCATTGCATCGCCCAGCATATCCAGCGAATCCGCCACCAGCGAAATCGAGTTGCCGAGCAGTCCTGCCGTGAGTTCTACGACGAACATGACGGCATTGATACCCAGCACTATCTTGAGTGTCGAGCTTTGGCGATATCGAAGTGCGTCGATCTCGCATGCTTTGTCATTGCAACAATCAGCCATTACTTTTCACCTATTGAATTATCTGATTTCTCTGTTCTTGATCAGCGCATAGATCACCGGAATCACCAGCAGCGTCAAAATCGCTGAGGAAATCATGCCTCCCACCATAGGCGCTGCGATGCGGCGCATCACTTCCGAACCCGTGCCGCTGCTCCACAAAATCGGCAACAGCCCTGCCATGATCGCTACCACGGTCATCATCTTGGGACGTACCCGTTCCACAGCGCCGTGCATGATGGCTGTGTGCAGATCGACGGCGTTCGGTTGACGGCCTTCATCAGAGCAACGTGACTGAACGTCCTGCCACGCCTGCTCCAGGTAGATCAACATCACCACCCCCGTCTCCGCTGCCACACCCGCCAGTGCGATAAAGCCAACCGCCACGGCGACGCTCAAGTTGTAATCGAGCAACCACAGTAGCCACACACCGCCGACCAGCGCAAACGGTACGGACAGCATCACCACCAAAGATTCGGTGACGCGTTTAAAATTGAGATACAGCAACAGGAAGATGATCAGCAACGTGATGGGAATGACGATCTTCATTTTCGCGGCAGCACGTTCCATGTATTCGAACTGCCCGCTCCAGGTTGCATAGTAGCCAGGCGGAAATTTCACCTGTGCTGCAACTGCTTTGCGCGCATCGGCCACGTAAGAGCCAATGTCACGATCACGTATATCCACAAAAATATAAGCGGAAAGCAGCGCATTCTCGGTACGGATAGCAGGCGCACCTTTACTCAGGCTGACCTTGGCAAGCTGTCCAAGCGGAATTTGAGCACCCTCCATGGTTGGCACCAGCACTTCGTGGGCAATCTGTTCTGGATCGCTACGCAATTCGCGCGGGTAACGTACTGTCACGCCAAAACGTTCCCGCCCCTCTACCGTCGTCGTGACCATCTCACCACCCAGTGCGGTAGAAATGACTTCCTGTAAATCACCGACGCCAATCCCGTAACGTGCCAGGGCAACGCGATCAGGTTCAATATCAAGGTAGAAACCGCCCGTTAATCGTTCGGCAAAAGCACTGGTGGTACCCGGAACCTTCCTAACCACAGCTTCAATTTCCTTGGCGAGCCGCTCCATTTCATCCAGATTTTTACCAAACACCTTGATGCCTATCGGCGTGCGAATACCGGTTGCCAGCATATCGAGACGCGCCTTGATCGGCATCGTCCACGAATTTGCCACACCGGGAAATTGCAATGCTTTGTTCATCTCGCCGATCAGTTTGTCGATCGTCATTCCAGGTCGCCACTCCTCCTGCGGCTTTAAGTTAATGACCGTCTCAAACATCTCCAATGGTGCAGGATCGGTTGCAGACTGCGCGCGCCCAGCTTTGCCATATACGGACATCACTTCAGGAAAGCTCTTGATAATCTTGTTCTGCGTCTGCAACAATTCCGCCGCCTTGGTCACCGACATGCCGGGCAAGGAGGCGGGCATAAATAACAACGTGCCCTCATTGAGCGTTGGCATGAACTCGCTACCCAATCGGGTAGCGGGATAGGCTGACAATATCAAAACCAGTGCAGCAACGACGATGGTCATTTTCTTGTGTTTCAGCACCGCAGCAATAAGCGGACGATAGCCCGTGATTAACCAACGGTTTAGCGGATTTTGCGCCTCTGGTTTGATGTTTCCGCGTATGAATAGCAACATCAGCACCGGCACCAGTGTGAGCGAGAGCAACGCTGCGCCCGCCATGGAAAAGGTTTTGGTGAAAGCCAGCGGAGAAAACATTCGTCCTTCTTGCGATTCCAGCGTAAATACTGGCAAGAACGATACGGTGATGATGAGCAGCGAAAAGAACAGTGCCGGTCCGACTTCCTTGCACGCCGCAATCATCGCTTCTGTGCGCGATTCACCTTCTTTTACCCGCTCCAGATGTTTGTGTGCATTCTCGATCATCACGATAGCCGCATCTACCATCGCGCCGATGGCAATGGCAATCCCGCCCAAACTCATGATGTTGGAGTTCAGCCCCAGCACGCGCATCGCAATGAAAGAAATTAAAACACCAACAGGCAGCATCACGATGGCGACCAACGCACTGCGTGCATGCATCAAGAACACCATACACACCAGTGCGACAATTAAACTTTCTTCCAGCAGCGTGCCTTTTAATGTTTCAATGGCGCGATGGATCAAATCGGAACGGTCATATACTGAAACAATCTTTACGCCTTCCGGCAAACCGGGAGCGATTTCAGCGATCTTTTCCTTGATGTTGTGGATGACTTCTAATGCGTTTTGCCCATAGCGCGCCATGACGATGCCTGATACGACTTCACCCTCGCCGTTTAACTCAGTCAGTCCGCGCCGTTCATCCGGCCCCAGTTCGACACGGGCAATGTCGCGCAGCAGCACAGGGGTGCCTCGCTCGGCTTTAACGACCAGATTCTCGATGTCACTCTTGCCGCGCAGATAGCCACGCCCGCGCACCATATACTCGGTCTCGGCCATCTCCACCACGCGCCCGCCAACATCGCGGTTCGAGTCACGGATAATCTGTGACACTTTGCTCAAAGGAATACCATAAGCGCGCAGTTTAATGGGATCAACAGTCACCTGATATTGCTGTACAAAACCGCCGATGGAGGCGACTTCCGCAACACCGTGTGCCTTGGTAAGCTGGTAGCGTAAATACCAGTCTTGCATGGTGCGCAGCTGAGCGAGATTATGCTTCTCGCTCAACACCGCGTACTGATACACCCAGCCCACCCCGGTTGCATCCGGCCCCAGTTGCGGCGCGACATTTTTAGGCAGCCGTCCCGCGATGCTGTTGAGATATTCCAACACCCGGGAGCGCGCCCAATAGATGTCGGTGCCATCCTCGAAAATCACATATACAAACGATGCGCCAAAAAACGAGAAGCCGCGCACCACCTTGGATTTCGGCACCGCCAGCATCGCGGTGGTGAGCGGATAGGTGACCTGATCCTCAACCACCTGCGGAGCTTGTCCGGAATACTCAGTGTAAACAATTACCTGCACATCGGATAAATCAGGCAGGGCATCCAGTGGCGTTTTGAGTACCGCATAAATGCCCGCCAAGGTAACAAACAAGGTTGCCAGAATAACCATAAAACGGTTTCGAGCAGACCAATCGATGATGGAATTTAGCATCTTAATGTCCCTCGTGTTGCTGCGGCGCAAGCGCTTGCAACTTGGTAATCACCCATTCATCGGGTTTTCGCTCGACGAGTTCGAAGGTGATCTTGCTACCTGGTTTGATACCGGCGGCCAATGAGGAATTAGTCAAAGCGAAGTCCATGGTCATGCCGGGCCAGCCCAGTGATTTGATCGGCTCATGGGTGATGCTCACAGAACCATCCTCATTGATGCCGTTCAGGATGCCTGCTGCCTGATGACCTATTGTTGCAGGATTTTTCTTTGGCGCTGCAGGAGTTGCATGCGCTGAGTGATCTTCTGCGACGGGTGTAGCCCCGCCATGTGCTGCATGACCACCAAGACCACCCAACGCCGCTTTGAGGTTACTTTCCGCATCGATCAGGAACAAGGCCGAAGTAACTACCTGCTCCCCCTCTACAAGGCCATCCAGTATCTCGACATAATCGTTGCTGCGGCTACCCAATTTGACAGTGCGCGGCGCAAAGCGGCCTTGTGCTAATTGCACCAGCACCACCTGACGCATGCCACTGTCTATCACCGCCGAAGTTGGCACCGTCAGCATCCGAGTATTACTGCCTACGGGCAACGTCACGTTGGCAAACATGGATGGCTTAAGCAAACCTTGTGGATTGGCAATCTCCACGCGTACTTGCACGGTGCGCGTCGCGGAATTCAAAGTCGGATAGACGAAGGCGACTTTTCCCTTGAACAACTTATCCGGGTATGCACCGATACTGACCTGTGCGTCACTACCTGTCGTTACCTGCCCGATATCCTGCTCGTTGATGTCTGCCAGCACCCACACTTGAGACAAGTCGGCGATCTGATACAACGTCTCTCCCGGCATGAAGCGCATGCCCTGTACGGCCTTCTTTTCCAGTACGATGCCCGATACCGGCGCGTAATAGGTCAGGCTGCGTCTGGATTTTCCAGTGGTTAATTGCTTTATTTCTCCCGGCGTAATATCCCAGTTTTTCAGGCGTGCCAGACTGGCATCAGCCAGTTGCTTCATGCCCGCTTTAGTTTCTTCATCTGCATTCTCAAGTTTTGCTTCGCCTTGTGCGGCAATCGCGTATTCGCGCTGCGCCGACACCAGTTCGGGGCTGTACACATCAAACAACGCCTGTCCACGGTTAACAGTCTCTCCGGTGCTGTTCACATAAAGGTGTTCTACCCAGCCCTCGAATTTCGGTGCGATGGTATAGGTACGGCGTTCATCGATTTCAATGCGTCCGGTGGCATGAATGGTTTTGTTTAAACCGCGTAGCGTGGCTGCTTCGCTTTTTACGCCGAGTTTTTGCACTTTTTCAACACTAATATTGACACCCCCCTCCTCCTGAACAGCATCACCGTCATACACCGGTACGTAATCCATCCCCATCGCATCTTTTTTGGGTACCGGCGAGGTATCCGGCAAACCCATCGGATTGCGGTAATAAAGAATCTTGCGTTCCTCCTTTACGGCATCGGCTGTAACCGGCGCTGTCACCCCGGAGAAGCGCTTTCCCAAGCTATAGCTGCCAGCCGAAATAATCGAAACGACGACAATAATTGACACTAATACTATGATTTTTTTCATAACTCTTCTCCAATCAGGCGTTCAATTTCAGCTAGGCGCAATTGCGCGTCATACTGCGCTTTGATGCGTTGTTGGCGCGCTTTCAGTATTTGACGCTGCGCATCGAGCAGTGTGGCAAAATCAAGTTTGCCAGTCTCATACCCACTCAGCGCAGATTGAAAACTCAGCTCAGCTTGAGGTAGAAAACGCGTAGCGATGAGTGTCTCGGTACGCTGCGCGGTCTCAAGACCGGATACACTTTCCGATAATTCCGACAACACTTGATTGAGCAGAGATGCCTGACGCGCAGCGGATGCGGCCATCTTCGCTTCCGCTTCATGCTCCTGAGAACGGCGCGATTCCTGTTGCAACGGAAGATTGAATTCAACCATCAGATCCCAGCTCTTCACGACACTGCCGCTCTGTGTTGGGGCGACGCCAAGAGTAAATCCGGGATAACGGTTTTTATAGGTCAGGTCGCGGCTCTGCTGGGCTTCGTTGACGCTCGCATCAGCCACTTGCAGCTGCGGATTGTGCGCACGCAGCCTATCTTCCAGCGACGTAAGTCGTGCTGAGGCGGGAATTGGACGCAATTGCAGCGGCTCCGCCAGATCTGCATTGGCAGGACGCGACAGTAGATTGTTCAGGCTTGCATGCACATGATGCTGTTCATTGTCCAATTCAATCAGCATAGTTTGCAAATCAGTTTGTTCGATTTGCGCGCGTATCACTTCCTGCTGTGTACCCAGCCCGTTTGCATAGCGAGTTTGCGCGATTTTTTCCAGGCGCTTAGTTAAATCCAATGTTGCACGGGTCAGTCTGATACTGTCCGACAGGTAGTAATGCATCGCATAGGCAGTTTTTATTTTCCCGCTCAAATCCACCCATGCAATGGCAGTTTGTCCGCGCGCCCCGGCAACTTGTGCTTCGGCTATTCCTCTCTGTAAATCGAGCTTGCCGAACCACGGAACGCTTTGCATCAGCAAATAACGCGTACCGCCTACCTGTGACGGCAACAAGCTCGGCGGTTTATTCGTGCCTTGATTAGTAATGTCCATCAACTCGGTACGCAGCACCGGATCAGGCAATGCACCGGCGGGTTGCACGCGCAGCGAGGCGGCCTCGGCCTCATATCGCATCGCAGTCAGAGCCGGATTGTGTTCGCGCGCATAACTCAATAAACCCTGTAAGTCTGCACCTAAAGGTGGCTCTGCAGCTATTGCCGCAAAGCTTGAGGCGCAGCCAAACAGCATTGAAATCAGATTTTTCATATTATTCCTCACGGACTCGTAACGAGTTACGCTGCAAATCCGTCTTTGTTATTGCACCAGTGAGAATGATCAGCAAACCACGAGCATTGGTATTAACAAAATGTGTGCGTGCGTCAAACCGGTAAAACAAGGGCGAACGCAGACGCTTAAAGACTAAGGACGAGCTAGAGTCAGATCAATTTACGAAACTGGTAGACGGAGTCGTCCTGTAGAGCACTAAGCGAGAGGTGGAGGAACGACAGGTGTGGAGGTGATGGAATGATACGAGAATAAATAGGGCGTGACCGAAATGGCAGATTGCAGAACTTCTAGGTTCTTGATTGCCTGCACACCCAAATATCCGCTGCATGCCAGATGGCAGACAGCACAGGCGGTGCAGGATGTTCCGTCCTGATCGTTGTTGGGTGACTGATCATGCGACATCGCGTGTTGATGTTCATCCATATCTTGCATCGTATCCATGCCAGCTTCATGGCACGAGCCATTCTGTATTTGCATGGATACGCTAGCCGCCAGCGCTCCACCGCTAAACAGTGGTAGCCAGATGGCTAAAAGCACAGCGATAAATTTTCGGACGAAACTGGACATGCGCTGAGTTTTTCAGATGCAGGAGCTAATGTCAAGATAAAAACATACAAAATAGAAACTTCATGCCAAGGGCGGGTAATGGCACATTATTCCGATAGATTAATTTCTAATTCTATGAACGCTTGCTATCTGATACCAGCCAATCAGCACTTGTGAATTAGAACGTTTTGTAATGTAAGGCATTGCTATCCGAATATTTCATTCCATCCACCGAAGTATGTGGCGGCTGCGGAGCGGGCTTCGCGCATAGCCATTCCATATCCATCTGAGAATGCTTGACCTACATGCTTTAGCTGGCTATAGTGATTGCTAATTTACAATCAACGATCATGACAACCAGCCAGATTACACAACAAATCAACACAGATCTCGTCTCCATGGCAAAGGGCGAGGCTCGCTCATGGGCGCAAATTGGTCTGCTGCTGGATCAGGTAGATCATAGCGGCTACTGGCAAAAATCTTCCGGCTCTTTTACGGAATGGCTCAAGGCATTAAGTCCTTCCCTTAATTTGAAAGAAGCCAGCCTTTGGCGTTACCTCACGGCAGCAAGGTATTACCAGGAGTTACGCAAGACTTTAATTGCTAGTGGTGTATCCATTCCTTCCCTTGATGAATTATCCGACAAGGTGAGTCCCGAGAATATCGAAATTCTCTCAAAACTGGCTCGTGTTATGCCCGATGATGTCTTTCGGAAAATCGCACAACAAGTCGTGGCTAGCACCGTAACTCGTGCGGAACTGCGAGAAACCTGGCTTGCCTATCGTCCTGTACTAGAAGGAAGGACAGCGCGTGGAAAGGGTGTAGCAGTTCCAAAAATCAATCCAGCGGATTCCTTTCAGTCTGAGTCCATGCTGGAGGCGCAGGTCTTTACAGCGTTATCCGCTAACGGATCTGAATGGACTGGCATTGAACGTCCAGACCGTTACGAATTGTTCATGCACGTTAGCCCAGAACCACCTCTCAATGCTCGCCAGAGATTTACGTTTGACGCAGTGGCCGCAGTGCGCGCCCATAAGTCAGCCCCTCTTACATTCCATGGGATTGAGATTAAAGGGAGTTACCTTATTAGTAGATCCACTTACGAATTGCTTGAGCGACAAACCCCTTTTTGCGACTTCCTTTGGGTTGCAACCCATGGACGCACATCGGAACTGAGCATGGAGTGCATACCGGAACATGTTGGTTTGATGATCGCCGATGGCAACAGCATCCAGGTCATACGTCCTGCACAACGCAGCCAACAATCCGGACACTACACGGGTGAATTGGCCAAAGGCTTGTTGGTCAAGGTCTTCGCTCGCTGAATTTTTTGAGAATCATAATATAGCCGGCTATATTCATGTGTAACAGGAGATTAAATATGAGGAAGATAAGGCAGGTGCTGCGACTCACCTTTGAGATGGAGCAGAGCAAACGCGCCATTGCCAGCAGTATAGGAATTTCCCGCGATTCCGTTTCGGATTACTTGACACGTTCAGCGGTAGCGGGTCTATCTTGGCCTCTGCCATCAGATATGGATGATGCCGAGTTGGAGCGACGCCTGTTCCCATCTCTGCCCAAGGATAATACTTTGCGCAAATCTGAACCCGACTGGATGAAAATCCATCAGGAATTGAAGCAAAAAGGCGCGACGCTCCAAGGATTTCATGAGGAATATCTAGCCGAGTATCCAACTGGACTATCTTACAGTTACTTTTGCCAGCGTCACCGGGAATTCGAAAAAACGCTGAAGCGTTCTATGCGCCAAATCCATGTGGCAGGCGACAAGGTTTTTGTGGACTACGTTGGTCCCACGATGAAAATAACCGATATTGCTACAGGTGAAATCCAAGAGGCCCAAATCTTCGTCGGCGTATTGGGGGCGTCATGCTACATTTATGCCGATGCAGTCTGGAGCCAGAGTCTACCCAATTGGATTGATTCCCATGCGCGCATGTTCGAGCACTTTGGTGGGGTGCCCGCCGTTGTTGTGTGTGATAACTTAAAGTCTGCCGTCATTCGGGCCAGCAAAACCGACCCCACCATTAATTCCAGCTACCAAGACATGGCTGATCATTACGGAACCATGATTATCCCCGCCAGGCCATACAAACCGAAGGATAAGGCTCATGCGGAGAATGGAGTTCTGATCGTTGAACGATGGATTCTCTTCCGGTTGCGCAAACGCATCTTTACTAATTTAGCTGATCTGAACGATGCCATTCGAGAACTTCTCGTTGATGTTAATAACCGCCCATTCAAGAAGCTACCTGGCTGCCGTCGCTCCGTTTTTGAGGCTATCGACCAGCCCGCTCTCCGCCCCTTGGCACTCGAAAAATATACATTAGCAGAATTCCGCCGATTTTGTGTCGATCACGACTATCACATTGATCTGGGCGACCGACACCTATACAGCGTGCCCTACACGCTAATTCGAAAGAACGTTGATGTCCGTGTGACAGCCACCACCGTCGAAATCCTTCATGGTGGCCGCCGCATTGCGACCCATCCACGCGCTAACGGGCCAGGAAAAACAACTGACAAGGAGCACATGCCTTCTTCCCATCGCTATCAGCAGGACTGGAATGAAGACAAAGCGTTGGGCTGGGCACTGGGTATCGGCCCCAATACGCATAGTTTTTTGAAGTTGGCTCTATCCAAGTTAGCTCGCCGGGAACAATCCATGCGTGCAGACAGTGCGCTGAAGTCCATGGGCAATGCGTTCGGCGAAGATCGACTTGAGTCGGCGTGTGCTCGGGCACTTGCCATCGGAGCGAATCATGTGAGTCGTGTGCGTAGCATTCTGGAGAAGAATCTTGATCAGCAGCCCATTTCTGCACCAGCTGTACAGGAAGCGAATTTCGACCACGACAACATTCGTGGCCCCCAATATTACCACTGACCCATTCCACTAAGGAGAACGAAATGCTTATTCAGCAGACTATTACCAAACTTCAAAATCTACACCTAATTGGCATGGCCAAGGGCTTTGATGATCAGTTATCGAGTGTGGCGGCCATGAGCCTCAGTTTTGAGGAACGCTTCGGAATTCTGATTGATCAGGAAACCACTTACCGTGAAAACCAGCGCCTAAAGCGCCTGCTGAAAACGGCCAAGCTCAAATTCAATTCCTGTGTCGAGGATATTGACTACCAACACAATCGCGGATTGGACAAGAGCCAAATGGCTTCGCTGGTGACTTGCCAGTGGATTGAGAAAGGTGTGAATCTGATCATGACCGGCCTGACAGGTTCGGGAAAAACATGGCTGGCGTGTGCTTTTGGCAATCAGGCATGTCGGCAGGGGAAAACGGTATTATTCCAGCGGCTTCCACTTCTCCTAGAGGAGTTGCAAATCAGCCATGCGGATGGCAGTTTCAGAAAGCGCTTGGCACAACTGGCGAAATGCGATCTGTTGATACTAGATGATTTCGGAATGGCAGCGCTAACTATTCAAGGGCGGAGTGACTTACTAGAGGTCATTGATAGTCGTGTGGGAGGGCGTTCAACCATCGTCACCAGCCAGATTCCCGTGGAAAATTGGTATGGCTACCTAAGTGGCGGAAATCCTACCGTTGCCGATGCAATCTTGGATCGAATAATCAGCGGATCATTGCGTATTCCGTTGCAAGGTGAGTCGATGCGGAAACTACGTAAGTAAACTGGCAATATTTCCAAATTCAGCGATGAGCCGACGCTACCCGAAAGAGGCGTCGGCTTTATTATTTTATAGGGTGGCGGATTTGGGTGTTATGAGTGGCTGGTTTGCGAGCATTACAGATGGCGCTATTGAAGTATTATACGTGGTGGGTTTGGAGCATTTTTGGTGGCGGTTTTAGGGCATAAAACGCACGGGGGGGAATTACATCGATCCTGTTCTGGTTGAAACGCTGGTATTCAACCGGGAAATTGGCATTCCCCATGAAAGCCTGTCGGCACGCGAGTATCAGGTCTTTCTCATGCTGGTGTCGGGGAAATCCGTTGGAAATATAGCCAGTGAACTTTGTTTGAGTATCAAGACGATCAGTACCCACAAGTCGAGATTCATGCAAAAAATGAACATGCAAACGAAAACCGAGCTGGTTCGCTATGCGATACGACATAAGTTGATTGAAGGCTAAGCGGGCGAATTGAAGATAAAAAAAACGGGAGCCAAGGCTCCCGTTTTTTAGATCATGCAGGCAACTTACGCTGCTGCAACGGTCTTTACTTTGCGCGCTGGCAATTTTTCTTTGATACGTGCTGACTTGCCTGAACGATCGCGCAGGTAGTACAGCTTAGCGCGACGAACTGCACCGCGACGCTTGACTTCGATTTCAGCGATCACAGGGGAGTAAGTTTGGAATGTACGTTCTACACCTTCACCGGCAGACATCTTGCGCACGATGAAGCTGGAGTTCAAACCGCGATTGCGCTTGGCAATCACAACGCCTTCGAAAGCCTGAACGCGCTTGCGCTCACCTTCGACTACGTTCACGCTGACAACAACGGTGTCGCCTGGCGCAAATGCAGGAATAACTTTACCCAAACGGGCGATTTCTTCTTGTTCCAAAATTGCGATCAAATTCATTTACTGCTCCTTAGTTTTCGGATCTTGTTCCTTCTGAAACGATGCCAGAAGACCAGATTCCTCTTTTGTCAAAACACGCCCAACCAATAAATCCGGACGGCGTGTCCACGTTCTGCCCAACGACTGGGAAAGCCGCCAGCGTTGTATGTCTGCATGATTGCCAGACAGCAACACCGGGGGCACGGCTTCACCATTAAACATTTCCGGGCGGGTGTAGTGCGGGCAGTCTAGCAAACCCTGCACAAACGAATCCTGTTCCGCGGAGTCGGCATCGCCCAATACACCGGGCAGTTGCCGCACCATGCTGTCCATCAACACCATCGCCGCCAGCTCGCCACCGGACAATACATAGTCGCCGATGGAAATCTCTTCGTCCACCATCTGGCGAATTAAACGTTCGTCGATGCCTTCGTAACGACCGGTCAGCAGTATCAGTCCTTCATCAGGCTGCGCCACCATTTCTTTGACCACGGCATGAGTCAATAGCCGACCTTGCGGTGACAGATACACCACACGGCTTTTTGCAATTCCGCTCGCCGCCTGACGCTGCCTCGCTGCATTGATCGCATCCGCTAAAGGTTCTGCCAGCATCACCATGCCGGGGCCGCCCCCGTAAGGGCGATCATCCACGGTGCGGTGATTGTCTGTTGTGAAGTCACGTGGATTCCACGTCTTAACAACATAGCGTCCCTGTTCAGCCGCGCGACGCGTGATGCCACATTGCGTCAGCGCATCGAACATCTGCGGAAACAGCGTGATTACATCAAAGATCAAAGCAAAAAGTCCGCCGACCAGTTGACCTGTATGGTCTTGGTCGTCACGTCGACCGGCCCGATAACGCTATTCAGGAAGGGAATCAGCACATCCGGGCCGTTGCCTCTGACGATGAGCACATCGTTGGCGCCGGTTTCCAGCAGCTCAATCACCGTGCCCAGCGTTTCGCCTGCGCCGTTTATTACCGACATGCCGATTAGATCAGCCCAGTAGTATTCACCTTCTTCTTGCGTCGGCAAGCTACTGCGCGGCACGGCGATCAACAGCCCTTTGAGCTTTTCGGCGGCAGTACGATCCGGGCAATCCGGAAACTGGGCAGCCAGCGTCTTGTCATGCGTCTCGCACTGAGCAACCGTCACTTCTCGCCACGGGCCATTTTCATGGCCCAGATACCAGGTTTTATATCCCAGCAGGCTATCGACATACTCGCTGAAGGGCTGGATTTTCACCCATCCCTTGATTCCGAATGCCGAAGCCACGCGACCCATGATAACCATGGGTTCGGAGACCTTAGGCTGCAACAACTGCACCGGCAGCGCGTTTAACCAGCTTTGCAACAGCGTCGCTCAACTGCGCGCCACGGCTTTGCCAGAATGCAACGCGTGCCAGATCCAGACGCAATGCTTCTTGTTTTTCATTGGCGATCGAATTGTAGAAACCTACGCGTTCGATGAAGCGACCATCGCGACGATTGCGTGAATCGGCAACAACCACATTGTAGAATGGACGATTCTTTGAACCGCCGCGGGAAAGACGAATGATGACCATAAAAAACCTATCTAAATTATCAGTCTAAAAAAAGACTTGGGTTGCAAAACTTTACTAGCAATTTCCGTTGTGCCGGAGAGTTGCTATTCGTCAGCAATGGGCTCGCCTGTGCGAACCCTATCGCCACGAAAGGGCGCGCATTCTACGACACAAGGCCTGTTGATAGCAAGGACCTTGATAATCAAAGAGTTTGGCGCGCGTCCGGACAGCGTTTAACGATGCAGCAATTGCTCCAGCACAAATTTGCTGCCCAGATACGCCATCATCAAAAAGACAAAGCCGCTCACCGTCCAGCGCACGGCGATTTTGCCGCGCCAGCCATAGAAATAATGGCCGTACAGCAGCACTGCAAACACGCACCATGATATGAAGCCGAACAGTATTTTGTGATTGAACTGCCAGACTTTGCCGAAGATTTCTTCCGAAAACAAAATGCCCGACGCAAGGGTTAGCGTTAGCAGCACGAAGCCGATGCCTATCATCCGGAACAGCAGCGTTTCCATGGTCATCAGCGGCGGCAGGTTGCGCAACACGCGCGGCAATGTGGCATGACGCAGGCGTTTTTCCACTAAAGAAATCAAAATGGCATGCACCATCGCAATAGTGAACAGGCTGTAGGCGAGCATCGCGACAGCAATGTGAATTTTAAAGGCCAGCATGTCCGTGTGGGCTAACTGATGGTCGGCAGGAAATACGCCGGGCAGCAGCAGCGTCACCGCAGCCATTGGCAGGACCAGCGCCTGTAAACCGCCGATCGGGTAGAAAAAGCGCGCCACCCAGTACACCAGCAAGGTTAGCCATGCAATTAACGACAGTGCGTTATACACACCCAGATCGAATCCGCCGCCGGCGAAGATGCCCTGCCAGAGCAAATAGCCGTGCAGGGTGATGGGTATCAGCGTTAAATGTCCAACTGCACCGCGCCAGCGCGCATCGCAATCGGCACAGGCATTCGCGCGCCAGAAATAAGCGGCCAGCAGCACATAAGCGACAAAGGTAACAAATGACAGGAGAAGATTCGGCATTTTTCTTCGGGATATTTTGGACTCGTGAATTCTACCTCATTTGCTTTGCGAGTTGCTGCCCACTGGGCAGCATCCCTGCTAAAACCAGTTGCGAGTTGCTGTTCATTGGATGTCATCCCTGCTAAAACCAGTTGCGAGTTGCGAGTTGCTGGCTGCGGGGAAGTATCTTTGCTAAAACCACCTGCGAGTTGCTGGCTATCGGGGAATATTCCTGCTAAACCCTATTGCGAGTTGGGGTTCATTCGACACTGTCACGGCTCAATGTGCTTGCGCGTTGAGGTGTTTTGGACAAAATTTCCGCTTTAAACGCTGGCGATTTGATGTTGATCGGGCGCAACCCTGCTAGAATCTTCCAAATTATTTAGGCGTGGTTTTTTGCTATGCCGGTTTGATTAGCTACTAAGGACGGATATGCTGGACAATTTGACGCAACGCCTCTCCGGTGTCATTAAAAATCTGCGCGGTCAGGCAAGGCTCACCGAGAGCAATATTCAGGATGCGCTGCGCGAAGTGCGCATGGCGCTGCTCGAAGCTGATGTGGCGCTGCCGGTTGTAAAAGAGTTTGCAGCTCAGGTTAAAGAAGCCGCTTTAGGGCATGAGGTCATTGGCAACCTCAATCCCGGTCAGGCTTTTATCGGTGTGGTGCATCGCGAGTTGACCCGTTTGATGGGCGAGCACAACGATGCGTTAAACCTCACCACGACGCCCCCTGCTGTGATTCTGATGGCAGGTCTGCAAGGCGCGGGTAAAACCACTACCTGCGGTAAGCTGGCTAAACTGCTGCACGATCAGCACAAGAAAAAAATCTTACTGGTCAGTTGCGATATTTACCGCCCGGCGGCGATTGAGCAATTACGCACGCTGGCCACGCAACTTGGCATCGATTTTTTCGCGTCTGACATTAGTCAAAAGCCGCAGGATATTGCGCTGGCGGCGTTGGATTTTGCGCGCAAACATCACCATGATGTGCTGATCGTCGATACCGCCGGGCGTCTGGCGATCGATGAGGCGATGATGGCTGAGATTCAGCAACTGCACGCCACTTTAAAGCCGATCGAGACGCTATTCGTGGTTGATGCGATGACCGGGCAGGACGCGGTCAATACCGCCCGCGCATTTGGCGAGGCCCTGCCGCTGACCGGCATTGTCTTAACTAAAATGGACGGCGATTCGCGTGGCGGTGCTGCGCTCTCGGTTCGACATGTCACCGGTCGTCCGATCAAATTCATCGGCGTCAGCGAGAAGCCTAATGGCCTTGAAGCCTTCCACCCTGAGCGCATGGCGTCGCGTATTCTCGGTATGGGCGATGTATTGTCGTTGCTCGAAGAAGCACAGCGCGGCGTGGATCACGGAGAAGCCGAAAAGCTGGCCAAAAAAATGCAGGCCGGCAAGGGTTTTGATCTGAATGATTTCAAGATGCAATTTGTGCAGATGCGCAAGATGGGTGGGATGTCAGCGCTGATGGACAAGCTGCCCGCACAGCTGTCGCAAGCGGCTGCCGACTCGAAAGTGGACGACAAATCGATCAATCGTCTGGAAGGTATCATTAATTCCATGACGCCGCAGGAACGCAGTCATCCTGAGCTCATTAAGGCGCAGCGCAAGAAACGCATTGCCGATGGCGCGGGCGTGAAAGTGATGCATGTCAATCAACTGTTAAACCAGTTTGAACAGACGCAAAAAATGATGAAAATGTTTTCCAAAGGCGGCGGCATGGCTAAAATGATGCGCAGCATGGCCGGTAAACTGCCTGGGATGCGCTAAAAGGCAATGGTTAATTAACAACGGTCACTTATCCACTTTTAATTTTCAACTATCAATTTTCAACTATTAATTATGATTAAAGCGATAATTTTCGATGTGGATGGCACGCTGGCCGATACAGAAGACGGACACCGTTTATCTTTTAATAAAGCGTTTGCCGAGTGCGGTCTCGACTGGAGCTGGGATGTGGCGCTGTACGATAAGCTGCTTAAAGTGACCGGCGGCAAGGAGCGAATTAAATACTTCGTCAGTGACTTCTTGACGGGTTTCGAAAAACCGGCTGATTTTGACGGTTTCGTTAAAAATCTGCATGCCGTCAAGACACGCCACTACACCAGCATGATCAGCGAGGGCGGCGTTCCGCTGCGCCCCGGCATCAAACAGTTGATCCTCGATGCACATGCCGCTGGTATCACGCTCGCCATTGCGACCACGACGACCCCTGAAAATGTGTCGGCGCTGCTGGAAGTCGGGCTGGGTAAAAACTGGGCCGATCTATTTTTTGCCAACGGGTGCGGCGACATCGTGCCGCACAAGAAGCCAGCGCCCGATATTTATTTCTGGGTTCTTGAAAAGCTCGGATTGCAAGCTGCCGACTGCATCGCTTTAGAAGATTCCGAAAACGGGCTGCGCTCGAGCTTGGGGGCAGGCATCAAGACTTACGTTACGATCAATCATTACACGCGCAATCACGATTTCACCGGTGCGGCGGCCGTGTTTGACGACTTGAGCGACTTGGAAAAATTCTATAAGACAGCTGGACTGACGTTGTCCAAATAACCACTAAACGGCACATTCGGTTTAGAATGCGCCTTGTGACTATCAATTTTAACGAAGGAAACATCATGTATCAGATCGCTCCAAGCATCCTCTCCGCTAATTTCGCCAAGCTGGGCGAAGAAGTCGACAACGTTTTGGCCGCAGGCGCGGACATCGTTCACTTTGACGTAATGGATAACCATTATGTGCCTAACCTGACGATCGGCCCTCTGGTTTGCGATGCATTGCGCGCGCACGGCGTGACAGCACCCATCGACGTGCATCTGATGGTGAAACCCGTGGATCGCATCATTCCTGATTTCGCCAAGGCTGGCGCGACCTTCATCACCTTCCATCCTGAAGCGTCTGAACACGTTGACCGTACGATCGGCTTGATCAAGGAATCTGGTTGCAAGGCAGGTCTGGTATTCAATCCAGCTACCCCGCTCGATATCCTCGAATACATGTTGCCAAAGTTGGATATGGTTTTGCTGATGTCGGTCAACCCCGGATTCGGCGGTCAGAAATTTATTCCTTACACGCTCGACAAGGCGCGCAAAGTTCGCGCGATGATCGATGCCGGCGGCTACAACTGTCTTCTGGAAATCGACGGCGGCGTAGGCCCTGCGAATATTCGCGAAGTTGCGGCTGCAGGCGTGGACACGTTCGTTGCGGGTTCGGCGATTTTCAACGCGCGTAATGCAGCTGACAAAAACCAGTTTGACACCGTGATTGCTGCGATGCGTGCTGAATTAGCAAAAGTATAAGTATCATGCTGCTCCGCCACGCCATCGTCTGGCTGCTGATCGCTGTTGCAACCACCGGTTGCGACCAGATCACCGGTGCGGCTGAGCAAAAGACATCTGATGCAGAAGCGATAGGTTATGCCTGTCGCGTCTCGCTGAAAAAACCCGAAGACTGCATGAAAGAAAACGAGGCGCAGAGCACGTCCTCTGTTCTGACAGGCTGGAAAGCCGCAGACAAAGATATACAGGAAAAAACGCTGGATCCTAGCATGGGTTCTGATCCTTCTATGGCGATACAGTTAAAAGCGGCCTCCGCGCCAGATGAAACGAAAGACGAAAAGTCCGCCAAAAAAGGCGAAGAAGCGACCGCTGATGCAGTAGAACCTGCTGAGCCTGAGAAAAAACCTAAAAAATCGCATTGAGGAATACCATGCCTAACATCAAACGATACACAACACCGGTCAGCGTCAAGGCCATCGTCATCGATCTGGACGGCACGCTGCTGCACACCGCGCCTGAACTCGCCGAAGCCGCTAACCGCATGTTGCGCGACATTCACTATGCGCCTGTTGCACAGGAATTGCTGGCAAGCTACATCGGTAACGGCATCAGCTGGCTGGTTAAGCGCGCGTTGACTGGCGATATGCACGCGACACCGGATGCCGCTTTATACGACCATGCGCTGCCGATTTTCGAAAAGCACTACACCGAACTGTTGCTTGAGAGCAAAGTTTTCGACGGTGTCATTGAAGGTCTGGAAGCCATGAAGGCCGCGGGTTACCGTTTAGGCTGCATCACTAACAAGGTCGAGCGTTACACGACGCCGTTATTGGCGGGTGTCGGTCTGTCCAAGTATTTCGAAATCGTGTTGGCCGGCGATACGTTGCCGGAAAAGAAGCCGCATCCGATGCCATTGTTGCATGCCGCCAAATTCTTTGGCGTGCCTATCGAACAGTTGTTGTTGATCGGCGATTCGCTCAACGATACGATTGCAGCACGCGCCGCCGAATGTCCTGTGTTCTGCGTACCTTACGGCTACAACCACGGTGAGCCTGTCGAAACGCTGGATCTGGACGCGGTGATTGCGAATCTGCCAGCCGCCTTGCCATTAATGAAGCTTGCCTGAAAATGAATCTGAATAACCTCCTGCATCAATCAGTTTATTGGCGATGGTGTTAATCGTACTGAATACGATAGTGCCGGGTACGCGACCGGCCGATAGCACAACAACACAGGAGGTTTTTCATGCTGCACCCTATTTCCGAACAAGAATTTAACGCATTAGCATCGCAGGGTTACAACCGCATTCCGCTGGTATCTGAGACCTTCGCCGATCTCGACACGCCGTTGTCGCTCTATCTGAAACTCGCCAACAAACCGTTTTCCTATCTGCTCGAGTCCGTACAGGGCGGTGAGCGTTTCGGCCGCTATTCCTTTATCGGTTTGCCTGCCGATACCCGCATTACGGTGCGTGGCAAACAGGTCACGCTGACGACCTGTGCCGGTGAAACATCGCACGCAGTAGCTAACCCGCTGGATTTCATCGAAGCATATCAGGCGCGCTTCAAGGTTGCCCCCTTGTCCGGTCTGCCGCGCTATACAGGTGGACTAGCAGGGTATTTCGGTTACGAGACCATCCGTTATATCGAGCCCCGCTTGGCGGGCGTAGTCAAGCCCGATGCGATCGGTACGCCTGATATCTTGCTGATGCTCACCGAGCAGCTGGCAGTCGTGGACAACCTGTCCGGAAAACTGACTTTTATTGTCTATGCTGATCCGATGCAGGACGACGCGTATTCTTTAGCTTGTGAGCGCTTGCGCGAGCTGACCGGCATGCTACGGCGGCCGGTGGACATCCCTTTTGCGCCGGCAGTACACCGAACCGAAGCTGAATCCGAATTCGGTGAGGCCGCCTTCAAGGCTGCGGTCGAAAAAGCCCGTCAATATATTTTCGACGGCGACATCATGCAGGTCGTGCTGTCGCAACGCATGGCGCAACCTTTTTCGGCAGAACCGCTGGCGCTGTATCGCGCGCTGCGCAGCATCAATCCTTCGCCTTACATGTTCTATTACGACATGGGCGATCACCACGTCGTGGGCTCCTCACCGGAAATACTGGCGCGTCTCGAAGGCGACATGGTGACGGTGCGCCCGATCGCAGGTACCCGTCCGCGCGGCAAAACGCAGGAGCTTGATGCGGCGCTCGCGCAAGAGTTATTAGCCGATCCGAAAGAGCTGGCCGAACACCTGATGCTGATCGATCTGGGGCGCAACGACATCGGTCGCGTGGCGCAAAATGGTACCGTAAAATTAACCGATAAGATGGTCATCGAGCGCTATTCGCACGTGATGCATATCGTCTCCAACGTTGAAGCCAAATTGAAACAAGGCCTGTCCGCGATGGATGTGCTCAAAGCCACCTTTCCTGCCGGTACCGTGTCGGGTGCTGCGAAAGTGCGCGCGATGGAAATCATCGACGAGCTCGAGCCTTCCAAGCGCGGTATTTATGCGGGTGCGGTCGGTTATCTGGGTTTTAACGGCGATATGGATGTGGCGATCGCCTTGCGCACCGCTGTCGTGAAAGACGGTACGCTGTATGTGCAGGCGGGGGCGGGCATCGTCGCCGATTCCGTGGCGGATAGCGAATGGCAGGAAACGCAGAACAAGGCGCGCGCCGTGTTGCGCGCCGCCGAAATGGCGCTCGACGGACTGGACGTGCAGGCGCACCGCTAATATGCTCAGACTGACCGAAATCAAACTACCCATCGAGCATCAGGATGGCGAAATCAAGGCGGCGATCCTCAAAAAACTGGGGATAGCCGAGGCGGACTTGATCCGTCACAGTGTCTTCAAACGCGGCGTCGATGCGCGCCGGGCGCATGCCATTTTGTTCACCTATACGCTGCTGGCCGAAGTCTGCGACGAAGCGGCGATTCTTGAACGATACAAAAACGATCAGCACATCAAAGTTGCGCCCGACACCAGCTATCACTTTGTCGCAGAAGCGCCGGCTGATTTATCCGCAAGACCCGTCGTCGTTGGCATGGGGCCGGCAGGGCTGTTTGCGGGGTTGTTGCTGGCTCAAATGGGATTTCGTCCGCTGATTCTGGAACGCGGCAAAGCGGTTCGCGAAAGAACGAAAGACACCTTCGGCCTGTGGCGTCAGGGGGTGCTCAATCCGGAATCGAACGTACAGTTCGGCGAAGGCGGTGCGGGCACCTTTTCGGACGGAAAACTGTATAGTCAAATTAAGGATCCGCGTTATCTCTCCCGCAAGGTGCTGGAAGAATTTGTCACGGCCGGCGCTCCCGAAGAAATTCTGTATGAGAGCCATCCGCATATCGGCACCTTCCGACTGGTCGGGATGGTCGAAAAAATGCGCGAAACGATACTGTCTCTGGGCGGCGAGATCCGCTTTAGCAGTCGTGTAGACGATATTGAGATGACGGACGGTCAGGTGAGCGGCGTGGTGCTGGCGAACGGCGAGCGCATTGCGACTGAACATCTGGTGCTGGCGGTCGGTCACAGCGCGCGTGACACCTTCGAGATGATCCACAAACGGGGCATTTACATCGAAGCGAAACCTTTTTCCATCGGCTTTCGTATCGAACATCCGCAATCCCTGATCGATGCGGCGCGCTTCGGCAAGCATGCCGGCAACGAGTTGCTGGGCGCTGCCGACTACAAGCTCGTGCATCACGCCAGCAATGGTCGCTCAGTCTATAGTTTCTGCATGTGTCCAGGCGGTACGGTGGTTGCCGCGACCTCCGAGCCGGGGCGCGTGGTCACCAACGGCATGAGCCAGTATTCACGCAACGAGCGCAACGCCAATGCAGGCATCGTGGTGGGCATCACCCCTCAAGAAGATTTTCCCGGCGATCCGTTAGCTGGTGTCGAATTCCAGCGGCGCTGGGAGTCGCAAGCCTTTAAATTAGGCGGCGAAACCTATCAGGCGCCCGGGCAACTGGTCGGCGATTTTATCGCGGGGCGTCCCTCAACTGAATTTGGCGAAGTACAGCCGTCCTATACGCCCGGCGTGCATCTGACTGATTTGGCCACCGCGTTGCCCGAGTATGCGATCGAGGCAATTCGCGAGGCGCTGCCCGCCTTTGCCAAACAGATTAAAGGCTTCGATCTTAGCGATGCGGTGCTGACCGGGGTTGAGACGCGCACCTCGTCGCCGGTACGCATCAAGCGCAATGCGGACGATTACCAGAGCATCAACACCCGCGGCCTGTATCCGACCGGGGAAGGCGCAGGCTATGCAGGCGGCATACTCTCGGCAGCCGTAGATGGCATCGAAGTCGCTGAAGCGGTCGCTCGCGCCATGCTGAGTAACAAGAACCAAGATGAGGAATCAACATGCTCTTGATGATCGATAATTACGACTCATTCACCTACAATCTGGTGCAATATTTCGCTGAACTGGGTGCCGATGTGGAAGTGCGCCGCAACGACGAAATCACCGTCGCGCAAATTGCAGCCATGAATCCAAAGCATATCGTCGTCTCGCCCGGCCCCTGTACGCCGAATGAAGCGGGGATCTCGGTTGCCGCGATTCAGCATTTTGCCGGAAAAATTCCCCTGCTGGGCGTATGCCTTGGTCATCAGAGCATCGGTCAGGCGTTCGGCGGAAAAATTATTCATGCCAAACAATTGATGCACGGCAAGACGTCGTTGATTCATCACACCAATCGCAGCGTATTCACCGGCCTGCCTAATCCGTTTACCGCGACGCGGTATCACTCGCTGGTGATCGAGCGCGAAACGCTGCCCGAATGTCTGGAAATCACCGCCTGGACGGATGACGGCGAGATTATGGGCGTGCGTCACAAGACGCTGGCGGTGCACGGCGTGCAGTTCCATCCTGAATCTATCCTGACCGAGCATGGTCACGACATGCTGAAAAATTTCCTGGAAGGCCAGCCATGATTACCCCGCAACAAGCGCTGACCCGGCTGATCGAACAGCGGGAAATTTTTTATGACGAAATGTTGTCGCTGATGCGCCAGATCATGAGCGGCGAGGTATCGGCCGCTCAAATCGCCGGCATTTTAGTCGGTCTGCGCGTCAAAAAGGAAACGGTGGGAGAGATTTCCGCCGCCGCATTTGTGATGCGCGAATTTGCCACTAAAGTGCCGGTTATCAACCGCGAGCATCTGGTCGACACCTGCGGCACGGGAGGGGATGGCATTCAAACTTTCAATGTTTCAACTGCCAGCGCCTTTGTTGCGGCCGCTGCCGGTGCGCGCGTCGCCAAGCACGGCGGACGTTCGGTATCCTCGACTTGCGGCAGCGCGGATGTGCTGGAGTTTCTGGGCGTCAACCTCAATCTCACGCCTGAGCAAGTCGCGCACTGTGTCGATACCATCGGCATCGGCTTCATGTTTGCCCCTAATTTTCACGGCGCGATGAAGTATGCCGCCTCTGTGCGGCGCGAATTGGGGGTGCGCACGATGTTCAATGTGCTGGGGCCGCTCACTAATCCGGCGGGTGCTGATAATCAGGTGCTGGGTGTCTTTCACCCTGATCTGGTCGGTATCATGGCGCGCGTGCTGCAGCGCCTCGGCAGCCATCATGTGTTGGTCGTGCACGGCATGGACGGCATGGACGAAATATCGATTAATACCGAAAGCTGCATCGCGGAATTAAAAGACGGCGAAATCCGCGAATACACGGTCACGCCTGAGCAGTTCGGCATGAGCCGGGCATCGAACGACTTGCTGCGCGTGGCGAATGTGACGGAGGCCAGTGCGATGCTGCGCAGTGTACTGGACAATCAGCCGGGCGCGGCGCGCGACATCGTACAGATGAATGCAGGTGCGGCCATTTATGCGGCGGGCTTGAGTGCGACGCTTGCCGAAGGTATTCATCGCGCGGGTGAAATGATCGCCAGCGGGGCAGCGAAAGCTAAACTCGCGCAACTGATCGCGTTCAGCGGGCAGTTTGCCGCCAAGGCTTAAACTCTGCCGCACCCGATCCTCTACTCATTTCGGCGCTGCCCTTACGCAATCCGTGCCCGCATGGCTTTGCATGCGAGCGGCGTTGCGTTTGAATTGCGTGAAATCGAGCTGCGCAGCAAACCGGCATGCATGCTGATCGCCTCACCCAAGGGGAGCGTGCCCGTGCTTGTGCTTCCCGACGAAGGTGTCATCGACGAGAGCCGGGAGATCATGCAATGGGCGCTGCACCAGCACGACCCGGAAGGTTGGCTGGGCGTGTCGGATGCTTATTTGCTGGCCGCAGCACCGTTAATCGATATCAATGACAACAATTTTAAAACGGCGCTCGATGGGTATAAGTACGCCGATTCCGAGGCCTCCCGGGCAGTTTGTCGTGCGCAAGGCGAAGACTTTTTGCAGTCATTGGAGGCGCGGCTGCAAATGACACGTTATTTGTTGGCCGATGAACAGAGCATCGCTGATGCGGCCATCTTTCCATTCATCCGGCAATTTGCCGGTGTCGACAAGGACTGGTTTGAGCAGTCGCCCTATCCTGCGTTGCGCATATGGTTGACGGGCATGATCAATTCGAGGCATTTTTCCGCCGTCATGCAAAAACAAGCGATCTGGCAAGCAAATCCTGAATCCTAGACCCCAAATCCTGCATCTACCCTCTTGAAATCCGGCAAATCTGCCCCATCTGTCCTTAACTCTTTCAAAACGTCAAAGGACAGAATATGACTGCAAGTACCAATCGCGAAACAATGGGATTTCAGACAGAAGTAAAACAGCTTCTGCAATTGATGATTCACTCACTGTATTCCAACCGCGAGATTTTCCTGCGTGAACTGGTATCCAATGCCTCGGATGCCTGCGACAAGCTGCGCTTTGAAGCGCTGCACAACGATGCCATGTTCGAAAATGATTCCGAGCTGCAAATCAGTCTGAGCTTTGATAAGGATGCCCGCACGCTGACAATTTCCGATAACGGTATCGGCATGAACCGCGACGAAGTCATCAACAATCTGGGCACGATTGCAAAGTCCGGCACCCGCGAATTCTTCTCTAAACTCTCAGGCGACCAGCAAAAAGATGCCGGTTTGATCGGTCAGTTCGGTGTCGGATTTTATTCCGCGTTTATCGTCGCCGATAAGGTCGTGGTGACCACGCGTCGTGCCGGTGAAGCGACCGATCAGGGCGTCTGCTGGGAATCCGATGGCGGCGGCGAGTTCGACATCGAGATGGTCGAAAAAGCCACCCGCGGTACCACGATCGAACTGCATCTGCGCGAAGATCAGGACGATCTGCTCTCCGGCCACAAGATTCGTTCCATCATCCGTAAGTACTCGGATCATATCGTCCAGCCTATCGTGATGAAAAAGGAAGAATGGAAGGATGGCGCGCAGGTCATCACAGAGGAAGACGAAACGATCAATCAGGCGTCCGCTCTGTGGGCGCGCTCCAAGAACGAGATTAGCGACGACGAATACAAGGCGTTTTATAAGCACGTCGGCCATGACTATGAAGATCCGCTGGCATGGACGCACGCGCGCGTCGAAGGCCGTCAGGAATACACGCAGTTGCTCTATGTTCCTGCCCGCGCGCCGTTCGATATGTGGGATCACAAGGCGCAGCACGGCATCAAGTTATATGTGAAGCGCGTCTTCATCATGGACGATGCGGAGCAGTTGCTGCCGTCTTACTTGCGCTTTGTGCGCGGTATCGTCGATTCGAACAATCTGCCGCTGAACGTCTCACGCGAAATTCTTCAGGAATCCAAGGACATCAAGGCGATCCGCGAAGGCTGTACCAAGAAGGTGATCGGTCTGCTCGAAGATATGGCTGCCAACGACGCTGAAAAATACACTACCTTCTGGGGACAGTTCGGTCAGGTCATTAAGGAAGGTGTAGGGCAGGATTTCGCCAACAAGGATCGCATCGCGGGTCTGCTGCGTTTCGCCTCCACCCATACCGATACATCGGATGAGACCGTCTCGCTCGCCGACTACATTGGTCGCATGAAGGAAGGTCAGGACAAGATTTACTTCATCACGGCTGATAGTTTTAATGCCGCGAAGAACAGCCCGCATCTGGAAGTGTTCCGCAAGAAAGGGATCGAGGTGCTGCTGCTCTCGGCCCGTGTGGATGAATGGGTGGTCGGTTCATTGACTGAATTCAAGGAAAAATCGCTGGTGTCCGTTGCTAAAGGTGGCTTGGATTTGGGCGCATTGGAAGACGAAGCCGAAAAGGAAGCGCAGGCCAAGCAGGCCGATGAGCACAAGGAACTGACGGAAAAGATTGAAGCGAGTCTGACAGGTCGCGTTAAAGAAGTGCGGATTACGCATCGCCTGACCGACTCGCCAGCCTGTCTGGTCGCGGACGAAGACGATATGAGCGGCAATATGGCGCGTATGTTGAAGGCCGCAGGGCAAAAGATACCGGAAACGATGCCGATTCTGGAAATCAACCCGCAGCATCCGGTGGTGATTCGCTTGAGGGCTGAATCGCAACACTTCGACGATTGGGCGGCGGTGTTGTTTGATCAGGCTTTGCTGGCCGAAGGCGGTCAGCTCGACGATCCCGCGGGCTTCGTCAAACGCATCAATCATCTGATGCTGGAAATGCGCGCAAGCTAATCAACTGTATCATCCCCGCGCAGGGAGCCAGTAAAAGGCCGGAGCAATCCGGCCTTTTTATTTGCGCCGCTGTATACTCATACTAATCTCAATACGCACCTCTACACGCCATGTCCGCAATCCGTTCCGAACGTAACGCAGCCCTTGAGCTAATCGACTTTATTGACGCGAGTCCCAGCCCCTGGCATACGGTGGCGAGCGCAGAGGTGCGGCTGCAGGCTGCGGGATATATCCGGCTTGAGGAGGGAGAACGCTGGCAACTCAACGCGGGCGGGCGCTATTACGTTGTACGCGGTGGCGCGTCTATGATCGCCTTTGCGCTCGGTCAACAAGCGGAGGCGGGCTATCGCATTATCGGCGCGCATACCGATTCTCCCGGTTTAAGGCTCAAGCCTAAGGCGAGCATCGCCTGCGACGGGCTGATGCGTTTGGCGGTCGAAGTTTACGGCGGGCCGATACTGGCTAGTTTCTCTGACCGGGATTTGAGTCTGGCCGGGCGTGTTGTATTGCGCAATCAGCAGACGCGGCTTGTTCGCTTCGAGCACCCTCTGCTGCGTCTGCCGAACCTTGCGATACACATGAACCGAGAGGTCAATGAGCAGGGGCTGAAATTCAATAAGCAGACTGAACTGCCGCTCATTCTGGGGCAGTTGGGCGAGGGTGAGGACGCGGAGGCCAATTTGCGACAGCTGCTGGCCAGTGCCGCAGGGTGCGATGCCGCTGATCTGCTGAGCTTCGAGATGAATGTCTATGACGTACAAAAGGGCTGTTTGTGGGGGGCGAACGAGGAATTCATTGCGGATAGCCAGCTGGATAATCTGGCGTCCTGTCATGCTGCGCTGAGCGCGCTCATCGCGGCGGTGCAGACTAAGGCCACCTGCATGATTGCCCTCTTCGATCACGAGGAGGTGGGGAGCGAGAGTGCGGCGGGGGCGGGCGGCAGTTTTCTGTCCGACGTGCTGAGTCGTATCAGTTTTAGTGCGGAACTGGATGAGGAAGATAGAGTCCGCGCCCTGTCGCAGAGTTTATTTATCAGCGCCGATATGGCGCATGCCTACAATCCGAATTTCCCCGCCGCCTATGAGCCCGCTCACAAAGTGCTGGTCAACGGCGGGCCTGTCATCAAAACCAATGTGAACCAGCGCTACGCGACCAATGCCGAAACGGCGGCGCGCTTTATGGGATTTTGCGAAACGGCAGGTGTGCCGTATCAGCAGTATGCGCATCGGGGCGATCTGGGCTGCGGCAGCACCATCGGCCCCAAGGTGGCGTCACAGTTAGGCATTGCCAGCGTGGATGTCGGCTCGCCGATGTGGGCGATGCACAGCGCGCGCGAGAGCGCGGGAGCCAATGATCACGCTTACATGATTGCGGCCCTGTCAACCGCCTTCGGGAGCTGATACGCGGTGCTGATCCCGGATTTGCGTCAGAAATTCTTCATGTGTTAAAAAAGGCGTTCAGGGTCGGGTAGCGCAATACAACTTTGAGTTCGCGCTTCATGCGTGTATTACTGAGCCGTCTGGATTCATTCATAAACGACCACATCATTGGCGACACGGCTATTTTCACCTCGGCACGCGATAGACGCGGTGCGCGCGGCAGATGCGTGCCATCGGCCACGGCATCAAAGTAGTCGCCCATTTTCATCTCATCGTCATCGGTCGCATGATAAATGCGGCAGGGTTTGCCGCGCAGCAGGGCCGCCACCGCGATGCGCGCCAGATCCTCCGCATGGATGTGATTGCTGTAGCTGTCTTCGTCATTCGCAATGGCCGGCGCGCCTGCTTTGAGGCGATCCAGCGGCAGGCGGTCTGCGGCATAGATACCCGGCACCCTGAGGATATTAGCGTTCACGCGGTTAGCTTTTGCCCAGGCGCGGATTTGCCGTTCCGCATCCACCCTTAGTTTGCCGCGCATCGATGCCGGATTGACCGCTCGCGTTTCATCGATCTGCGCGCCATGACAATCGCCGTACACGCCGCTGGTGCTGATATAAACCAGACGGTGAGGGCAGCTGCCGGCAGATAAAACGCTGAGCAGGTTTCGGGTGCGGGTATCCGTAGATCCTTTGGGCGAGGGCGGCGCGAAGTGCAGTACCGTGTCGGCCACCCCTTTAATGCGTGACAGACTCTGTCGGTCATCCAGATCGCCGGTGACAGGAATTGCACCCAGTTTACGCAGATGTTCGCCATAGACCGGATTACGGATCAGCGCATACACGCGGTAGCGGCGGGTGAGGAGGGGGATCGTCCGCCGCGCAATGTCCCCGCAACCTGTAATGAGTATTCGTTTCATGAGCGAATTATGCGTTAAAATTCAACTTTACGCGTAAAGCACTCTAAAACGGCACAGATCATGAACTTTCAGACCACGATACAGCCCAGCGGGCACCAGTTTTCCATTGCCGACAACGAAACTATCCTCGAAGCCGCGCTTAAAAACGGCTATACGCTACCTTACAGTTGCCGTGACGGCGTATGCGGGGTGTGCAAGGGGAAAGTGTTGCAAGGTGAGGTCGATCACGGTCACGGTAGCGCGCTGACGGAGGCTGAAAAAAAGGCCGGTATGGCCTTGTTCTGCTGTGCCAAACCGCAATCGGATCTGATCATCGAATGTCAGGAAGTCAACGCGGTCAGGGATATTCAGGTGAAAACCATGCCCTGCCGTGTGCACAGCATGGAAAAACCCGCGGAAGATGTGATGGTTTTGAAGCTCAAGTTACCGGCCAATGAGCGCCTGCAGTTTTTAGCCGGCCAGTACATCGACATCCTGTTGAAAGACCAAAAACCGCGTAGTTTCTCGCTGGCCAATGCTCCGCATACCGACGAGTTTCTCGAGTTGCATATCCGCAACATCTCAGGCGGCGCATTCACCCATCATGTATTCGAAGAAATGAAAGAGCGCGACATCCTGCGCTTCAAGGGGCCGCTGGGCACCTTCTTCCTGCGCGAAGACTCGGACAAGCCGATTATTTTTGTCGCCTCAGGCACCGGCTTCGCGCCGATCAAGGCGATTATCGAACACGCGCTGTATATCGGCATCAAGCGCCCCATGCATTTCTACTGGGGCGCGCGCAAACTGTCCGATCTTTATATGCTCGAGATGGCAAAGCAATGGGAGGCGCAAGGCATACAGTTCACGCCTGTGCTGTCTGATGCGCTGCCGGAAGATCACTGGCAAGGGCGTACTGGCTTCGTGCATTGCGCCGTGCTGGAAGACTACAGCGATTTGTCGGCGCATGTGGTTTATGCCTGCGGTGCACCGGTCGTTGTCGAAGCCGCTCACACCGACTTTACCTCCACCCGCGGCTTGCCGAACGATGCGTTCTTCTCGGATGCCTTTACCTTCGCACCCAAGACGCCGATAGCAGCGCCTTAGTCTGCCACCCTCAGCAGCAAGCCCTTCAGGTACGCGCCTTCGGGGAAACTGAGCAGCACAGGATGATCGCCACTGGCATGCAGGTGGCGAACGATCTGCGCGTCGACCCCCGCATCGAGTGCGGCGCCGGCGATGATCTTCTGGAACAGCTCCTCGCTGATGCCGCCCGAACAGGAATAGGTAAACAGCAAGCCGCCCGGACGCAGCAGTTTGAAACCGAGCAGATTGATGTCCTTGTAGCCGCGCGCGGCCTTTTCGGCAAAAGCTGCGGTCGGTGCGAACTTCGGCGGATCGAGGATGATCATGTCGAAGGTTTTACCCTGATCGCGCAGTTTACGCAGTGCGACAAACACATCTGCCTCCTGCCATTCGGCGCGCGATTCATCCAGATTGTTGCGGGTCAGGTTATCCGTCGCGATATGCAGGGCTTCGCCGGAGGCATCCATAGACAGTACGGATTTCGCGCCGCCGCGCAAGGCGTACAGCGAGAAGCCACCCGTGTAGCAGAAGCAATTGAGTACGTCGCGACCTTCAGCCAGCGTTTCGGTCAGTTTTCGGTTGTCGCGTTGATCCAGATAAAAACCGGTTTTCTGGCCATCTGCCACATCCACTCGAAAACGCAGGCCGTGCTCAATCACTTCGACCGTGTCGGGTAGCGTGCCGCGCAACACGCCGCAGCGCAATTCGAGGCCTTCGAGCGTACGCGAGTCCGAATCCGAACGTTCGTAGATGCAGGCGGGATTGCACAGTTCCTGCAAGATGTCGGCGATCTGTGCGCGCCAGTGCTCTATGCCGGCACTGCCGATCTGCATCACCAGCACATCGCCATATTGATCCACAATCAGCCCGGGCAGTCCGTCCGATTCAGCATGGATCAGGCGCATGCCGCTACTGTCTTTTGCCAGATTGAGTCCCGCGCGACCTGCAATCGCAGTTGCAATCTTGCGGCGGAAAAAGGCTGTGTCTATCGCCTCCTCGGGATTCCACGACCAGACACGTGCGGTGATTTGTGAGCCTGCGTTGTAGGCGGCCTGCGCGACAAATTTTCCGGCAGCGTCCACAACCTGCAGTGTGTCGCCGCTCACGGGTGTGCCATCAATGCGCTCGATCGCACCGGAAAATACCCAGGGGTGGCGGCGCAGCAGCGATTTTTCACGCCCTTCTTTTAAGATGATGGCAGCCTGTGCCGTCGCATCTCCCGCAACAGGCACGCTGCGGGATTGGGGTGGTGCAGCAGGGCGCGCCTCACGTTGGGTGCGTTTGCGAAAATCGCGATTGCCTTGGGATGTGCGGTGCGGTGTCGAAGCTGATCTGGTATTCGTAGGTTTGCTCATGGTTTTCTCTTGGCGCGCGGATGCGCGGCGTCGTAAATTTTGCTTAAATATTGAAAATCGAGGTGGGTGTAAACCTGCGTGGTTGAGATGCTGGCGTGTCCTAGCATTTCCTGTACGGCGCGCAAATCTCCCGAGGATTGCAGTACGTGGGTGGCGAAAGAGTGGCGCAGCATATGCGGATGCACGCTGCTGGTGATGCCCTGTTTGATGCCCCATTGCTTCATGCGCAGTTGCACGACGCGCGGTGAAATGCGTGCGCCTCGCGCGCCGACAAACAGCGCGCGCTCACCGATGTTGGCAAGTGTCGGGCGCACAGCGAGCCATTCGTGCAGCGCGCTGATGGCACAGCCGCCGAGCGGCACGATGCGGGTCTTGTGGCCTTTGCCGGTCACGCGCACTTCGCCCGCAGTGATGTCTGAGCGTATCGACTCAGCATCAAGATCGATCAGCTCCATCAGACGCAGGCCGGAAGAATAAAATAGCTCGAACATTGCCTTGTCGCGTATCGAATCAGGCGCGTCGGTTGGCAGATCGACCATGCGAACCGCCTGGTCGGGGGACAAGACCTGAGGCAAGGCACGGGCCGACTTCGGTGCGCGCAAACCCACACAGGGATTGTCGGTAAAGCCGTGATCGCGCAGCAGATAGTTGTAAAAGCCGCGCCAGGCCGAGAGCAGGCGGGCGAGCGAACGGCCTCCCAGCCCTGAACTATGCAACTGCGCAATATAGCGGCGGATATGGCTGACTTTCAGCTCGTTCAGCGCGAGACCTGTGCTCAGTTCGAACAGATGTGCCAAGTCGCGCGCATAACTCTCGGCGGTCAGCTTCGAGTAACGGCGCTCCCCCAGCAGCCATGCCAGATACCCTTGCAAATACGCATGGTTAGGGTTCTGGCTCACGGTTGGGCGATCAGTGATCGAGATAAGGGTGCAGCGCGCTGCCTGCCGCATCGGCGATGCGTTGCAGGAATACGGTGCCCATTTCAGGGTAGAAACGTTGTTTTTCCTCTGAAGCTAACACCAGTAGACCGACCGACACGCTGCCGGCATGCAGCGGCAGATAGGCGAAAGAATGCAGCAGTGAGGCACTTTCGCCGAACCAGCTGGCCGTGTCGTGCGCGGCCTGATGCAGGCAGACGGGTTTGGACTGTTCGTCGGTAAACATCAGCACTTCCATGCTGGGTGGTGTCACCTGCCACAAATGCATTGCAACATGCGGGACGGAAAAAATATCGCGCAACAGATGCGGGATCATTTCCTGTAGCGTGGTCAAATCGCGTGCGGCGAACAAAGAGACCGTGAATTCATGTACCTTATTTTGCAGGGCTTCGTTTTCTCTGGCGAATTCGAGCATTTCGTACATCTGTTTTTCCAGCACTTTGTTTTTTTCGCGCAAAGCCAGCAGTTGTCGTTCACCCAGTGAAATCGTGCGACCCCCATGCGGGTGCGCCAGCGTAATTTGCGCGAGGGTGTCGAGATGGTCTTCAAAAAATTCCGGGGTGTTCAGCAAATAGTGTGCAACGTCTTCTGAATTCATGCTCATGCCTTATAAGTTAATTTCGCCTGAAAATACGCTGATCGCAGGACCTGTCATCAGTACTGGAGTTTCTTCGCCGCCCCACGCGATACTGAGGTTGCCGCCATGGGTGGCCACGCTAACCGGGCTGTCTAACAGGCCGCGACGAATGCCGGATACCACCGCCGCACAGGCTCCGGTGCCGCATGACAGGGTTTCGCCTGACCCGCGCTCATAGACGCGCAGCCGAATATGCTGGCGATCCATGATCTGCATGAAACCTGCATTGACGCGTTTGGGGAAGCTTGCGTGATGTTCGATTAGCGGACCCAGTACCTCCACTGCGGCGCGCTCAACGTCGTCGACGACTTGCACGGCATGAGGATTACCCATCGAGACGATGCTGACCATCAGCGTTTGATCTGCAACGACGAGGGGCTGCATCACCTCGATCGTGCCGCCCGAAAAGGGAATCCGCGCCGCATCGAAGACCGGCGCACCCATGTTGACGACGACACGTCCGTCGGCTTCCAGACGCGGTCTGATCAGGCCGTTGTGGGTTTCGACGACGATTTCAGCTTTGTTCGTCAGCTTCTGGTCATGCACGAAACGCACGAAGCAGCGCGCGCCGTTGCCACATTGTTCGACTTCGCCGCCGTCCGCATTAAAAATGCGATAGCGGAAATCTGCACTCGCGTCGTGCGCCTTCTCGACCAGTAAAATTTGGTCGCAACCGACGCCGAAATGACGGTCGGCCAGCAGGCGCAATTGTTCGGTCGTCAGCGAAATTTGCTGGCGTACGCCATCCAGCACGACAAAATCATTTCCCGCGCCGTGCATCTTGGTAAATTTCAACCGCATTTTAAACTCCCGCTCTATGTTCTACGTCGTGCCTAAAGCAATCTGTCGTGTGATCGTTAACCATGCCGGTCGCCTGCATCAGCGCGTAGCAGATCGTCGTCCCGACGAACTTGAAACCGCGGCGCTTTAATTCGCGGCTCATCGCATCCGATTGCGCGGTACTTGCAGGTACCTCTGCGAGGTGACGCCAAGTGTTCTGTACCGGTTTGCCGTCGACGAATTGCCAGAGAAAACGGTCAAAGCTGCCAAACTCGGCCTGCACGCGGAGAAACTGCTGTGCGTTTGTAACGGTGGATTGCACCTTCAGACGGTTTCTCACGATGCCTGCGTCGAGCAGCAGGGACGCTATTTTATCAGTGTCATACGCTGCAATGCGCGCGGCATCGAAATTATCGAAGGCGGCGCGATAGTTTTCCCGTTTGCGCAAAACCGTAATCCAGCTCAGCCCCGCTTGCGCCCCTTCTAAAGTCAGAAATTCGAACAGGCGTTGATCGTCGTGCAGCGGCACGCCCCATTCCGTGTCGTGATAGTGGCAGTATAAGGCATCACTGCCCGCCCAGGCGCACCGCACGGTCATGACAATGCGGCGCGGTCGCGCCACAGGCAGCGATCCATCACGACGGTCATTCCCGCGTTTTGCGCACGCTGTGCCGCCGCTTCGTTGATGATGCCCTCCTGCAGCCAGATGCGCTTAATGCCGAGCCGGATGCAATCCTCGACGATGGCGGGGATGTGTTCTGCGGCGCGGAATACGTCGACGATATCGGGCAGCGCCGGCAGACTGTCCAGATCAGGATAAGCCGTCTCACCCAGCACACAAGTTACCCCGGGTCTGACCGGGATGATCCGGTAACCCAGCTGCTGCAGTCCTCGTGCGACGCGAAAACTGGGCCGCGCTTCATTGGCTGACAGGCCGATGATCGCAACCGTGCGGATCTGTTGCAGCATCTGAGAAATCGTTGTCGTATCCGGATTGGTAAACATGGCTTTTTTATAAAAATTGTTCGCGCGTCAAGTCATTTGCAGGTGATGGGTGCCGCTCATTACATCGCGGTCGGCGGTGTGGCGGCTCTCCAGTTTGATTTTGAGGCGCAGGTCGTTGACCGAGTCTGCATTTTTGAGTGCTTCTTCGTAGCTGATGGCATGCGCCTCATACAAATCAAACAGCGCCTGATCGAACGTCTGCATACCCAGTTCGCGGGATTTGGCCATCACGCCTTTGATCGCATGAACGTCGCCTTTGAAGATCAGATCGGAGATCAGCGGCGAGTTGAGCAGGATTTCCATCGCGGCGGATCGGCCTGAACCATCTTTTTTGGGGATGAGGCGTTGCGAGATGAGCGCCTTGACGTTGAGCGACAGGTCCATCAACAACTGTTCGCGACGCTCTTCGGGAAAGAAGTTGATGATGCGATCGAGCGCCTGATTGGCGCTGTTCGCGTGCAAGGTTGCCATGCACAAATGGCCTGTTTCGGCAAAGGCGACCGCATATTCCATGGTTTCCCGGTCGCGAATTTCGCCGATCAGAATCACATCGGGTGCCTGACGCAGCGTATTTTTCAGCGCTGCCTGCCAGGATTCCGTATCCACCCCGACTTCGCGGTGCGTGACGATGCAGTTGCCATGTTCATGCACATATTCGACCGGATCTTCGATCGTGATGATGTGTCCAAAGCTGTTCTGGTTACGATGGCCCAGCATGCCCGCCAGCGTAGTGGATTTGCCCGAACCGGTCGCGCCCACCAGAATGACCAGACCGCGCTTGGTCATCACGATGTCTTTGAGGATGTCGGGCATGCCCATCTCGTCGAGATTGGGTATTTTGGTGGTGATGGTGCGCATGACCATGCCGACATGCTGCTGTTGCATAAATACGTTGACGCGGAAGCGGCCGATGCCGTGCGGGCTGATCGCGAAATTGCACTCGTGTGAGGCTTCGAACTCGGCGGTTTGGCGGTCGTTCATGATGCTGCGCGCCAGTTCGCGGGTATGCTGATGCGACAGCGGCTGGCTGGAAACCGGGGTCATCTTGCCATCGACCTTGAATGCGGGCGGAAAGCCTGCGGTGATAAATAAGTCAGATGCTTTCTTGCTGGCCATGCCGCGCAACAAATTGTGTATCAGCTCGGTGGCCTGATCTCTTTCCATGCTAATACTCCAAATAGGGTGACATCGCTTCTAACGACGAATCGCTAACGACTAACCACTGTTTATTTATCCGGGGAACATATCCTTGTTCATTGCTTTGGTGCGCGCTTCAGCGGGTGAAATCATATTGCTTTTCACCAGATTGGTCAGGCATTGATCCAGCGTCTGCATACCCATGCCTTGTCCGGTCTGAATCGCGGAGTACATCTGCGGCACTTTGGCCTCGCGTATCAGGTTGCGGATCGCGGGGGTACACATCATGATTTCATGTGCGGCCACGCGGCCTGTGCCGTCCTTGGTTTTGAGCAGCGCCTGTGAAATCACCGCGCGCAAGCTTTCGGACAGCATCGCGCGCACCATTTCTTTTTCATCGGCCGGAAAAACGTCGATGATACGGTCGATTGTTTTGGCCGCCGAACTGGTGTGCAGGGTGCCGAATACCAGATGGCCGGTTTCCGCCGCGGTCATCGCCAGACGTATGGTTTCCAGATCGCGCATTTCACCGACCAGAATCACATCGGGATCTTCGCGCAGTGCCGAGCGCAGCGCCGCATTGAAGGACAGCGTATCGCGTCCGACTTCGCGCTGATTGATCAGGCACTTTTTCGATTCGTGCACGAATTCGATTGGATCTTCCACAGTCAGAATGTGACCTTGTTCCTTTTCATTGATGTAATTGACCATCGCGGCTAGGGTGGTAGATTTTCCCGACCCAGTCGGGCCTGTGACCAGCACCAGGCCGCGGGGAAAACTGGAAATATCGGTGAAAATTTTCGGCGCATTCAAGTCCTCGAGGCTGAATACCTTGGAAGGAATGGTTCGCAGTACGGCCGCCGCGCCGCGTTGCTGGATGAAGGCGTTGACGCGGAAACGCGCCAGATTAGGGATTTCGAAGGAAAAGTCGACTTCCTTATTCTCTTCGTAAAACTTTCGCTGCCCGTCGTTCATAATGTCGTAAATCATCGCGTGAACCTGTTTATGTTCCATCGCGGGCAAATTGATGCGGCGCATATCGCCGTGTACACGTATCATCGGTGGTAGTCCGGAGGACAGGTGCAGGTCGGAGGCTTTGTTCTTGACGCCGAAGGCAAGCAGTTCGGTGATATCCATTATAATGTTCCCGGTGAAGAGGCTGACAGCGGCAAGCCTCGATGAAAAATCGGATGAGAGATTATGGCAATAATAGCTTCCAATTTGCAAGCTGTGCGCGCGGCAATGGCAGCAGCGGCCGTTTTGGCCGATCGAACGGCGGATGAGGTGACTTTGCTGGCGGTCAGTAAGACGTTTCCCGCCACCGCTGTGCGCAGTGCCTTTCAAGCAGGTCAGCGGCGTTTTGCCGAAAGTTATCTGCAAGAAGCGCTGGATAAGATCGCCGCATTGGATGATCTGGGAATTGAGTGGCATTTTATCGGGCCGGTGCAGAGCAATAAGACGCGACCGATTGCAGAGCATTTTTGCTGGGTGCACAGTGTGGATCGTTTAAAAATAGCCGAAAGGCTGTCCGCGCAACGGCCCGTTTCCCTGCCACCCTTGCAATGTTGCTTACAGGTCAATATCAGCGATGAAGACAGTAAAAGCGGGGTTCGTCCGGATGAGGTCAGTCAGTTGGCTCATGAAATAGCCTGCTTGCCGAATTTGCAATTACGCGGACTGATGGCGGTGCCGGCACCGACCGATGATCCGCTCGTTCAGCGTGCCGCCTTTGCACGCTTGCGCGAGTTGTATCTTCAGTTGAAAAGCGAGGGGTTGCCGCTCGATACCTTATCGATGGGCATGTCGCATGATTTTGCGGCTGCGATTGCGGAGGGCGCGACTATTGTGCGTATCGGATCGGCTATTTTCGGCGAGCGGAATTACAGTGCGCGTTAAACTTTAGAATAGACGGGATATTAAGATGAATATTTGTTTTATCGGTGGCGGCAACATGGCGACGGCGCTGATCGGCGGGTTGCTGGGTCAGGGATTTAGCGCCTCACTTATCAGCGTGGTTGAAATCAACCCGGACAACCGGGCGCGCTTGCAACAGGAATTTGCAGTGCGTGCGGTCGATAATCTGGCGGATGGCGTGGCGGGCAGCGAGCTTATCGTGTTTGCGGTGAAGCCCCAGCAATTAAGGGATGTGGCGCAGCAGTTAGCGCCCCTGCTGACGGGTCAATTGCTGCTCTCCATTGCGGCGGGTATTCGCGCCGTGGATCTGGCGCGCTGGACGGGCAGCCAGAACATCGTTCGCGCGATGCCCAATACGCCGGCGCTGATACAAAGCGGCATGACCGGGATGTATGCGATGCCGCAGGTACCGGCGGCTCAGCGCACAGCGGCGCAGAGCATCCTCGCGGCGGTAGGCGAGACGCTTTGGCTGGACGATGAGGCGATGATCGATGCGGTGACGGCGATTTCAGGCAGCGGTCCGGCGTATGTGTTTTATCTGATTGAGGCCTTGCAGCGTGCCGCAATGGAGCTGGGTTTTGTTGCACAGGATGCGCGCCGCTTGAGTGTGGCGACCTTTCTGGGGGCGAGCAAACTGGCCGCAGCAAGTGTTGAGGAAGTCTCCGTACTGCGCGAGCGCGTCACCTCTAAAAACGGCACAACTGAGCGTGCCTTGCTGAGTCTAGCGGACAACGGCGTTGCCGCTCACATCGCACAGGCGGCACAGGCTGCTGCTGCGCGCTCCCGTGAAATGGGCGACGAGTTGGGCCGCGCATCATGATGAGCGAGGCGCTGCTATTCTTGCTGGATGTGGTCTTGCAGTCCTTCGCGGCGATTTTGTTGCTGCGTTTTCACCTGCAATGGCTGCGTGCGCCGCTGCGCAACCCGATCGGCGAATTTGTCATGGTATTCACCGACTTTCTCGTGTTGCGCGCCCGCCGTTATGTGCCTTCCGCCTGGGGATTCGACACGTCGACGCTACTGCTGGCTTTGCTGGTCGAAACGCTCTACCTCGCGGGCGTCATGCTGATACAAGGCTATATCGGACACTTTTTCCCGTTGGCAGGGTTGCTGCTGCTTGCCGCAGTCAAACTGCTTAAAATCAGTCTGTACCTGCTGATGGGTGCCGTGTTCGCGCAGGCGATTTTGTCATGGGTTAATCCGCATACACCGGTCTCGCAGATACTGAATGTCATCACGTATCGTTTTTTGCAACCTTTGCGCCGTATTGTGCCGATGGTCGGCACTGTGGATTTGTCCTCAATGGTGCTGCTGATTTTGTGTCAGCTGGTGATGATGGTGCCGCTCGGGATGGTTGAACGGCTTGCATTAAGTCTCTTCTGATGGCGTCATGGTATCGCAGCATTGGTGAAGTGATCACGCTGACGCTGCATGTGCAGCCCGGTGCCAAACGCAGTGAAATTTGCGGTCTGCACGGCGAGGCGCTTAAGTTAAAACTGGCGGCGCCGCCGATCGATGGCCGTGCCAACGAGGCGCTGTTGAAATATATTGCTGAATTGTTTCGTGTGCCGGTAAGGCAGGTTGAGCTTAGGCAGGGAGCTCAGTCTCGGCATAAGGTTGTCGCGGTCACGGACAGCGCAATTCAGCCTGAAAGCCTGCTGACCGACCAATGAAAACAGCCCCTGAGGGCTGTTTCATGTTGCTATACCGATTGTGAAATTTACTTGATTTCGGACAGTAAACTTGGTGTCGTCACCAGTTTGCGCACACCGTGTGCATGATCTTCCTTGAACGCATTGCCCTTGCACCACTTGGCGACAGAGTTGATATCAAGTTTTGCGCAACTTGGGCGTACGCTCCAGGTTACCTGCAGGGGAGAGCAAGTGGCTTCGCTGTATTTTGGACCGGTAGTCGAACCCGCAAACACGACAGGCTTGCCTGTATTGCTCGGGATTGCGTCAGCCTGCTTGTAGCCGTTGACGGTCTTGCCGTGGTAGTCCAGCGAATTGAAATCTAGCGCCTTAGGGTCGTTCACCAGTGTGAACACCTGTGCTTCTACACGCAGGTCAGGATTCTTGACATTGTCGGACAAACAGGCGCCCAGTGTGGGGCCTGGCGTGACAGGTGCTGAAGAGTGTACCCAGTGTACTTCGATAGTGTCGCCAGGCTTGAGTTCGCCGTGTTCGCTCGGGCAGACAGGCTCTGCGGTCGCTGCCAGCTCTGCCTTGCTCAGGTGTTTGCTCATACTGCACTGATAACCGCCATCTGCACCGTGCTCGCCTTCAGCATGAATCGCGTACTCCTTGGCCTTGTGTTCTGCATTCACGTGGAAGTGGAGATTGCACAGATTCATGTCTTTATAACTCGGGGACAAAGAAAAAGCGAGCTTGTTATCGCCATGATGACTGTCAATGTCGCGTGGTGTTTGCGGGCCGAAACCGGTACAGGCAGGCGCGTCAACAGCGTGTTCAGCATGCTCGACATCGTGGCCATGCACGTCAGCAAAAACCGATGAGGACAGGAAGGTTGCCGCAAGGGCAATCATAATTCTGGTTTTGAACATATTTTCCCTGAGTATAGTTAATTATTAATGATTAAGATGCGCAATGAGGTCACGCGCGACGATTATACTAACGCGTGCAACTTGCATCAACCTTACATCAGAATAACATCGTATTGCTCTTGGTTGTATTGATTTTCAACCAGCATCGAAATGGGTTTTTCTATGAAGTCAGACAGGCCGGCCAGTGCTTGAGATTCTTCTTCCAAGAATAAATCAATGACTTGCTGTGAGGCTAAGATGCGATATTCGCGCGCATCAAACTGGCGTGCTTCCCTGACGATTTCGCGCAGAATCTCGTAGCATACCGTCTGGGCGGTTTTGACCTCGCCGCGACCTTTGCAGGTAGGGCAAGGCTCACATAAGACATGCGCCAAGCTTTCGCGTGTCCGTTTGCGCGTCATTTCCACTAGTCCCAGTGAGGAGAAATTGTTTACGCTGATGCGGGTATGGTCGCGTGCCAGTGCCTTCTTGAATTCCTCCAGAACCGCATCGCGATGCTGCAGATTATCCATGTCGATGAAATCGCAGATGATGATGCCGCCCAGATTGCGCAAGCGCAATTGGCGGGCGATGACTTGTGTTGCTTCTAGATTAGTCTTGAATATGGTGTCATCGAAATTGCGCACGCCGACAAAGCCACCGGTGTTGACATCGACTGTGGTGAGCGCTTCTGTCTGATCGATGATCAGGTAACCGCCGGATTTCAAATCCACCCGCTTGGACAGGGCGCGCTCGATTTCCTCTTCGATGTTGTACATGTCGAACAGCGGGCGTGCGCCGGTATAGTGTTCCAGCAACTGCGCGGCATCGGCGTTGTAGTTGTCGGCGAATTCGAGCATTTTATTGCGGGTACTGCGCGAATCGATCAAAATTCGGGCGGTTTCTTCGCTGACGAAGTCGCGCAATACGCGCAGGCTGATGTCCAGTTCCTGATACAGCAGTTGCGGTGCGCTGGCCGTTTTAGCCGCCGTTTGCAGGTTGCTCCACAACTTGTCGAGATAGGCGATGTCGATTGCGAAGTGCGCGTCGTCCTTCGCTTCGGCAACCGTCCTGATGATATAGCCGCCGTGGTGGTCAGGCGGCAGGATTGCCTGTAACTTGGCGCGCAAGGCGTCCCGTTGCTCAGTCCCTTCGATGCGCTGCGATACGCCGATGCGCATTTCCTGAGGTAAGAAGACCAGCAAACGTCCGGCAAAGCTCAGTTGCGTGGTGAGTCTGGCGCCTTTACTGCCGATCGGTTCTTTGATGACTTGCACCAGCAGATTTTGTCCTTCAAAAAGGATTTTTTCGATCGGCTTGGCCTCGATACCGCTGTTGCTATTCTCCCAGATGTCCGCAACGTGCAAAAAGGCGGAGCGTTCAAGTCCGATGTCGATAAAGGCCGACTGCATGCCGGGTAAGACGCGCTTGATGCGGCCAAGATACACGTTGCCGGCAATGCCGCGGTTGCTGCCTCTTTCTATGTGCAGTTCCTGCACGACGCCCAGTTGCATCACCGCGACGCGCGTTTCCTGCGGGGTGACGTTAATCAGTATCTCTTCGCTCATGGGTTTATATAGTGTAATCTGCTGCAAAGGACGTTTAAGGTGCCGGGAAATCGAATCGCTGCAGCATCTCGACGGTTTCAAACAGCGGCAGGCCCATTACACCGGAGTAGCTGCCGCTAATGCGTTCAATAAAAGCGGCGGCTTGACCCTGAATGGCATAACCGCCCGCCTTATCGATATATTCATGCGTCTGCAGATAGCGTTTGATGCGAACTTCATCGAGTTTTGCAAATTGTACGGTCGAGGTGGAAAGCGTCACTTCAATATGTTCGGATCGGGCGATTGCCACGGCGGTCAGGACTTGATGTTCACGGCCGGACAACTCGCGCAGCATACTGGCTGCCTGATCGCTACTTTCAGGCTTGCCGAAAATTTTTCCGTCGAGCGTCACAGTCGTATCCGCTGCCAATACAGGTTGCGGCTGCAAGTTGCGGTATTGCAGCGCGTCAAAACCGGATCTGGCCTTTTCACGGCTAAGGCGCTGGACATACAGCTCGGGAGTCTCATCTGCCCGCGGTGTTTCATCGACATCGATCTGGCGACGCCTGTCGGAGCGTAGTAGCAGCAGTTCAAAGTGAACGCCGATCTGTTTGAGCAGTTCGCGGCGGCGCGGGCTTTGCGATGCCAGATAGAGGTAGGGATGTCTGGTACTCATGGTATGACCTATTCGCGATGATAAGGGTGATTGTGCATCAGACTGTGTGCGCGGTACAACTGTTCGGCGAGTAGTACGCGCACAAAGGCGTGTGGCAGTGTAAATGCAGACAAGGCCATTAATTGGCCTGCCGATTGCTTGACCGAGTCGTGCAACCCGTCTGCGCCACCGATAATGAATGCGACGTCGCGTCCCTCGCCCATCCAATCCTTCAACTGACCGGCCAGCTGTTTGGTGGTGGGCATCGCGCCGTGCTCATCGAGTGCAATGCGCCGGCAAGCCGGTGGCAGTGCATTCAGGATGCGCGCGGCTTCTGCTTCCATGATCTGCTGAGTGGACTTTCCAGTGGTGCGCGGTTCGGGTTTGATTTCCAGCAGTTCGATCTTTGCTTCGCGCGGCATGCGCTTGGCGTACTCGTTAAAACCCGTCGTGATCCAGTCGGGCATTTTGTGCCCGACGGTTACGATCAACAGCTTCATGCTTATTCTGGCAGTTGCGCCAGTTTAGGGCGTGCGGCTTGTGCGCGGCTCCACAGTTCTTCCAGATTGTAATAGGCGCGCGTGGCAGGTTGCATGATGTGTACCAGTACTTCGCCTAAGTCCACCAGCACCCATTCGCCGCTTTCTTCGCCTTCGCGGCCATACACTTCTTCACCCATTTCTTTGAGCTTGACGACGACATTGTCGGCCAGTGCCTTGGTCTGACGGGTTGATGTGGCTGAGGCGATAATCATGCGGTCGAACAGCGAACTGAGTTTGCTGGTGTCGATGACGGTGATGTCGGTGGCCTTGATGTCTTCGAGAGCGGCAACAACGGCGAGAGTTTTTTCTTCAGTAGTTAACATGATATGTATAAGTGATGTTGATAAATGTAGTTTGCCACAGTTGCGGGCAATAAATAACGGATGGTGCGATTTTCTGCTACCCGTGAGCGGATTAGCGTGGCGGAGATTTCCAGTTTTGGAATGGCCAGCTCAGCAATGCCGCCATAGGGGTGTTGCGATAAATAATCCACGCTGCATAAGCGCTGCTGGTAATGTTCGCGTAGCTTTGGGCTTGCGCTGTGTATGCGCTCCTCCAGCGTGAAGCCCGGACGATAGCCGACGACGATATGGGCGAGATCCAGAATCTGCTCCCACTCGTGCCAGGTGTGCAACTGTAAAAACGCATCGCCGCCCATTAAAAGGCATAACGGTTGATTTTCGCCGAATTCAGCGCGCAATTCCCGCAGGGTATGTACGGTAAAACATTTAGCGCTACGCAGCACTTCACGCTCATCCAGAACGAAGGCTGGCTGATCCGCTATCGCAAGTTGCACCATCGCGCTGCGATGCAGTGCTGATACTTGCGGCGTGTCACGGTGCGGCGGGTTGCCAGCCGGGATGAAGCGGATGTGCTGCAAGTTGGCCAGTTCCAGCATCTCCTCGGCCAGACGCAAGTGACCGTAATGGATCGGGTCAAATGTGCCGCCTAAGATACCGATAGGTTTCAACTAAAGCGCCAGTCGGCGAATGTCGGACAGCACCTGTGCGAGGTAGGCGGTGAAACGCGCTGCGGCCGCCCCGTCGATCACGCGATGATCGTAGGAGACCGACAGCGGCAGCATCAGACGCGGCACAAATACACCGTCCTGATACACGGGTTTCATGGCCGAGCGCGATACACCCAGAATAGCGACTTCAGGCGCATTGATAATCGGCGTAAACGCCGTGCCACCGATGCCGCCCAGACTGGAAATCGTGAAGCAACCGCCCTGCATATCCGCTGCGGTAATTTTCTTGTCGCGTGCGCGCGTCGAAATTTCGCCAAGCTCGGTGGCCAGTTGCACGATGCCCTTTTTGTCTACATCGCGCAGCACCGGCACCATCAGTCCATCCGGCGTATCGACCGCGACACCGATATGGAAATATTGCTTCAATATCAGATTGTCGCCGTCCAGCGAGGCGTTGAACTTGGGGAATTTCTGCAAGGCCGCCACCACCGCTTTGAGCATGAAGGCCAGCGGCGTGATCTTGATGTTTTGCTTGGCGTACTCTGTACCCAGTTGCTTGCGGAAGGCTTCCATCTCGGTGATATCCGCCTCGTCAAATTGCGTGACATGCGGAATCGTCACCCAGTTGCGATGCAGATTTGCGCCGGAAATTTTCTGGATACGGGACAGCGGACGGGTTTCGATCGTGCCGAATTTCGCAAAATCGAATACCGGCATATCCAGCACCTGCAGGCCGTTACCGCCTGCCGCACCGCGCGGTTGGGCAAGCGCGGCCTTAATGAAGTTCTGCACATCTTCTTTGGTGACGCGGCCCTTTTCACCGCTGCCCTTGATTTGTGCGATGTCCGCACCCAGTTCGCGGGCAAACCGGCGGATGGCCGGGCTTGCGTGTGCTTTGCCCGAGGATACAACGGACTGCACTGTTTGAGCGACAACGGCGACCGGTGCAGCGACTGGTGCGACGATTACCGGCGCTGCAACCGGTGCAGCTGCTGGAGCCGCAGCATCGCTGCTTTCCATGACCAGAATCAGCGAACCGCGCGACACTTTGTCGCCGATTTCAACGTGTAACTCCTTGACGATGCCGGAGTAGGGTGAGGGGACATCCATCGCCGCCTTGTCTGTTTCCAGCGTCAACAGGGTATCTTCTTCGTTGATTGTGTCGCCAACTTTCACCATGACTTCGATAACGCTGACGCCCTTGTAGTCGCCGATATCCGGCACTAAAACCTGTTTTATTTCTGCCACGTGTCTCTCCTAACCTTAAACCGTCACTGGATTGGGTTTTTCTGGATTGATGTTGTAAAGCGCAATCGCCCGGCTGACCTCGGATGCATCCACGGTGCCTTCATCGGCCAATGCTTTGAGTGCTGCAACGGTGATGTAAAAACGATCGACTTCGAAGAATTGGCGCAAGTTTTTACGCGTATCCGAACGACCGAAACCGTCTGTGCCCAAGACCTTAAAGTGATTAGGCAGGAAGCCGCGAATCTGGTCGGCAAATGAACGCATGTAGTCAGTTGCCGCGATGACCGGGCCGTCACGGTCCGCCATGCATTGCTCGACATGGCTAAAGCGCGGTTGCTCTTCCGGATGCAGCATATTCCAGCGTTCGCAGTCGATACCGTCGCGACGCAATTCGGAGAAGCTGGTCACGCTCCAAATGTCTGAACTGACGCCAAAGTCGCTTTCCAGCAATTGAGCCGCTTCAATGACTTCGCGTAGGATGGTGCCACTGCCCATCAGTTGGACTACCGGTTTTACCTGGCTGCTCTCTGCGGTATCCTGAACGCCGGCTTCTTTGAGCAGATACATGCCCTTGAGTATGCCGACTTCCGCGCCTTCCGGCATCGCGGGATGGGCGTAGTTTTCGTTCATCAGTGTCAGGTAGTAGAACACGTCTTCCTGTTCGATATACATGCGGCGCATACCGTCGTGAATGATGACCGCCAACTCGTACGCGAAGGTCGGATCATAGGACACGCAGTTCGGGATCATTGCCGACATCAGATGGCTGTGACCATCCTGATGCTGCAAGCCTTCGCCGTTCAGCGTGGTGCGTCCGGCCGTGCCCCCTAGCATAAAGCCGCGGGCACGCATGTCGCCTGCCGCCCAGGCCAGATCGCCGATACGCTGGAAGCCGAACATCGAATAGTAGATGTAGAACGGCAGCATGGCTTTGCCGTGGTTGGCATAGGCGGTTGCCGCAGCGATCCACGAGGACATCGCGCCGGCTTCATTGATGCCTTCCTGCAAGATCTGACCTGTTTTGTCTTCCTTGTAGAACATCAGCTGATCGGCATCCTGCGGGGTGTACAGCTGACCCACTTGCGAGAAAATGCCTAACTGACGGAACATGCCTTCCATACCGAAGGTGCGGGATTCATCCGGCACAATCGGCACGACCTGACGGCCGATATTTTTGTCTTTGACTAAAATGCCCAGCATGCGCACGAAGGCCATGGTGGTGGAAATTTCGCGGCCGTCAGTGCTTTTCAGCAGTGAATCGAAGGCAGAGAGTTCAGGGATCTTCAGCGCTTCGGTTGCCGGATTGCGCGCGGGTACCGAACCCATCTGACCCATGCGCTCCTGCAGATATTTCATTTCCAGGCTGTCAGCGGGCGGGCGATAGAAATTCAGACTGGCTACTTCCGCATCATTCAATGGAATATTGAAGCGATCGCGGAATTTGAGCAGCACTTGTCCTGCCATCTTTTTTTGCTGATGGGTGATGTTCTGTGCTTCGCCAGCCTCGCCCATGCCGTAACCCTTGACAGTTTTGGCCAGAATGACGGTAGGCTGACCCGTATGTTTGGAGGCGGCGGCATACGCGGCATACACTTTGTGCGGATCATGACCGCCGCGATTCAGACGCCAGATTTCGGCATCCGACATGTCGGCTACCATTTCCAGCAATTCCGGATATTTACCGAAGAAGTGTTCGCGCACATAGGCGCCATCCTTCGATTTGTAAGTTTGATATTCGCCGTCCACGACTTCCTGCATGCGTTTTTGCAGCAGGCCGTTCTTGTCTTTGGCGAACAAGCGATCCCACTGGCCGCCCCAGACGACTTTGATGACGTTCCAGCCGGCACCGCGGAATACGCCTTCGAGTTCCTGAATGATCTTGCCGTTGCCGCGCACCGGACCGTCGAGACGCTGCAAGTTGCAGTTAATCACAAAAATCAAGTTGTCGAGTTTCTCGCGTCCTGCCATCGAGACTGCGCCTAAGGATTCCGGTTCATCCGTCTCGCCGTCGCCCAAATAGGCCCAGACCTTACGTCCGTCGGTCTGTACTAGGCCGCGATGCTGCAGATAGCGCATGAAACGCGCCTGATAAATCGCCATCAGCGGCCCGAGTCCCATCGATACGGTCGGGAATTGCCAGAAATTCGGCATCAGCCACGGGTGAGGGTAGGACGACAGGCCATCGCCTGCCGCTTCCTGACGGAATTTGTACATCTGCTCTTCTGAAATGCGGCCTTCGAGATAAGCGCGCGCGTAAACGCCGGGGGAGGAGTGACCCTGGAAATACACCAGATCGCCGCCGTGCGTGTCGGTCTTGCCGTGGAAAAAATGGTTGAATGCCACGTCGTACAGGGTTGCCGCTGACGCGAAGCTTGCGATATGCCCGCCTAATTCGGATGAGTCGCGATTGGCATTGAGCACCAGCGCCATTGCGTTCCAGCGCATCAGCGCGCGGATGCGGTGCTCCAGTTCTCTGTTGCCGGTTGAGCGCTCTTCATCACCCAGCGCAATGCTGTTGCAATACGGCGTTGTCGCGCTAAATGGGACGCCGGCGCCGGAGCTGCGCGCCTTGTCGATCAACTGACCCAGCAGAAAATGGGCGCGCTCGGCGCCTTCATTCTTCAGTACGGATTCCAGCGCATCGAGCCATTCTTGGGTTTCTTGCGGATCATTGTCAGGTAAGTTCGCCATCTTCCACTCTCTCACTTAAAGTTATTCTTATGGAACTATCCGACCCGTTAAAAATCAGGACGGATAAACTCCCTGTTACATTCTATGGTTTCAGCTTCGGTGACAATCCGGTCGACTTTGATATCCGTCGCTTCTTGCGGGATAGATGTCACGATTTGCAGCCCATATGCCGCCGTCACCAGCGCGGTGCGGTGCGTGATATGCGCGAGCAGCTTGTCGTAAAAACCGCCACCGTAACCCAGTCGCGCGCCGTTTCGGCAAAACGCAATTCCGGGCAACAGGACGAATTCTACCTCATTTATGTCATCTAGCCGTTCACAGCGTTCGATGACAGGTTCCCGAATGCCCCATAAACCTGATGCAAGCTGGTTTTCAAGGTCGTCCACCCGGTACAGGTCCAGCGTGTTGGTCAGCCGATTTACCTTAGGCAAAGCCAGTTGCTTCCCCTCCGCCAACACCCGTTCTACCCATAGATCGCTGGCATATTCGCTGCCGAAGTTCATGTAGCCCAGCACCGTGGTGGCCTGCCGGTATTCCGGCAACTGGAGCAGGCGCTCTGTGATCGCGGCGTTGTACGCTGCGCGCACCTGAGCGTGCAGTTGCTCGCGGGCGGCCAGTATGTTTTTGCGGATAGCTTGCTTAATCGCCTGCATTTTTGTTACGCATTTTTTAACCCAAAAACAGCCGGTAGGCCGGGTTATCGGTCTCGTCGTAATACGGATAACCTAAGGTGTCGAGAAATTCGGTGAAGGCTAATTTGTCGTGATCGGGCACCTGCATGCCGACCAGCACGCGGCCGTAGTCTGCGCCGTGGTTGCGATAGTGGAACAGGCTGATGTTCCAGTTGTGATTCATACTGTTCAAAAATTGCATCAGCGCGCCCGGGCGTTCCGGAAATTCGAAACGGAACAGGATTTCGTTCTTTGCATCGGGCGCATGGCCGCCGACCAGATGGCGCAGGTGCAGTTTGGCCATTTCGTTGTCGGATAAATCCAGTGTCGGCAGCTTGTGGGCTTGCAGTTTTTCTACCAGTTCATCGGTTTCCTGCTGGTTGCGCACCTGTATGCCGACAAAGACCTGCGCGGCCTTGGGGTTGGCAAAGCGGTAGTTGAATTCGGTGATGTTGCGTTTGCCAAGTTGCGTGCAAAACTTGCGGAAACTGCCCGGCGTTTCGGGGATCGTCACGGCCAGTATGGATTCGCGCTTCTCGCCGATATCGGCGCGTTCAGCGACAAAACGCAACCGGTCAAAATTCATGTTTGCGCCGCAGGCGATCGCTACCAGCGCCTCGCCCTTGATGCCTTCGCGAGCCGCATACAGTTTTGCACCCGCAATCGCCAGTGCGCCGGCAGGTTCCAGAATCGAGCGGGTATCTTCAAACACATCTTTTAAGGCGGCACAGGTCTCATCGGTGTTCACCAGTATGATTTCGTCGACTAACTCCTGGCACAAGCGGAAAGTCTCGATGCCGACCTGCTTGACGGCCACGCCGTCGGCGAACAGGCCGACATGATCGAGCGTGACGCGCGCGCCCGTCTTGAGCGACTGTGCCATTGCATCCGAATCCACCGGTTGTACGCCGATGATCTTGATGTCGGGACGCAGCGCCTTGACGTAGGCCGCTACGCCGGAAATCAGTCCGCCGCCGCCAATCGCGCAGAAAATCGCGTGTATCGGCTGAGTGCGTTGGCGCAAGATTTCCATACCGATGGTGCCCTGTCCTGCGATGACATCCGGATCGTCATAGGGGTGAACAAACGTCATGCCGTTCTGCTGTTCAAGCTCCAGTGCATGGGCGTAGGCATCGGAATAGGAGTCGCCGAACAGCACCACTTTTGCACCGCGACCGGCGACCGCCTGAATTTTTATTTGTGGCGTGGTGGTGGGCATCACAATCACCGCTTTGCAGCCGAGTTTATGTGCGGAGAGGGCAACGCCCTGCGCGTGATTTCCTGCGGAAGCTGCGATGACGCCTTTTTTAAGTTGCTCGGCGGTGAGCTGAGCCATCTTGTTGTAAGCGCCGCGCAGTTTGAAGGAAAACACCGGCTGCATGTCCTCGCGCTTGAGCAAGATCGTATTGCCGGTGCGAGCCGACAGATTCGGGGCGAGCTCCAGCGGGGTTTCAATCGCCACGTCATACACGCGGGCGTTCAGGATGCGTTTCAGATAATCGTTCATGTTGTGTTCATTATACTTTTCAGGCGCGAAGATTAGCATAAAAGCGCGCTTATCTCTTGCGAGGCGGGGTGAAATCGGTTCAAATGCGATGCATGGAAAAACAGCACGGCATTATCATACAAACCGAAGTGAAATACCTGCCAGATCAGTCCGATGAAAAGGCGGATCGATTTGTATTCTCCTATACGATCAGTATCACCAATCTGGGCACGGTCGCGGCAAGGCTCATCAGTCGTCACTGGGTGATCACCGATGCGTATAGCCATGTTCAGGAAGTGCGAGGGCAGGGCGTGGTGGGTGAGCAGCCGATGTTGCAGCGAAATCAGAGTTTTGAATACACCAGCGGCACGGTGCTGGCAACGCAGGTCGGCACGATGCGCGGCAGCTATCTGATGCGCGGTGAGGACGGAGAAGATTTTAATGTCGAAATTCCAGAGTTCGTGTTGAGTGTGCCGCGTGTTCTTCATTAATATTTCTGCGCGAACGCGCGCCGTTGGCATCACACTGCTGTTGCTGGCGGCCTGTACGGGAGTGCCCAAGCCACCGGTTGTTGTACCCCCTGTTGCGATACCCCCAGTGATTCCGGCGGTCGTAACGCCTGCCGCCCCCTTTGCGGTCAGTAAATGGGAGATGCTGCCCGACTGGCTGAAAACAGATTTGCAGCCGAGTTGGACGGCCTTCATGCAAGGGTGTCATGCGCTGAAAAACAAGCCTGACTGGCGTGAGGTGTGCGGGCGGGCGGGCGAACTGGTCAAACCGGATAACGAGGCGGTGAGGCAGTTTTTCGAAGGTGCTTTCACCCCTTATCAGGTATTCAATCCCGATGGCACGGCCAACGGGTTGATTACCGGTTACTACGAGCCAAGATTGTCCGGCAGTCGCAGTAAGACCTCTCGTTTTAAATATCCGCTGTATGCCGCGCCTGACGATCTGCTGACGATTGATCTCTCCGGGGTTTATCCGCAACTCAAAGATCTGCGTCTGCGCGGTCGTTTGGAGGGGCGCCGCATCGTGCCTTATTACAATCGTGCCGGCATTGACGAGGGGCATGGCGCATTGCGGGTTCTGTTCTGGGTGGACAATGCCGTTGACCTGTTTTTCTTGCAAATACAGGGTTCCGGGCGCATCGAGCTGCCGGACGGGCATCTGATCAAAGTCGGTTATGCCGACCAGAACGGGCATCCTTATGTCTCTATCGGTAAGAAGCTGATCGAGGCGGGAGAATTGAGCGCCGATCAGGCGTCCATGCAGGGTATCAAGCACTGGGCGGAGAAAAATCCCGCCAAATTGACGGCGTTGCTGGAACAGAATCCAAGCTACGTTTTTTTCAGGGAGCTGCCGGAGAATTTGTCAGCCCCACTGGGTGCGCTTGGTGTGCCGCTGACCGAGCAATACTCGATTGCGATCGATCCGCGCACCATTCCGCTGGGTGCCCCGGTGTTTCTGTCCACCACCTATCCGAATACCCCTGAGCCTTTGAATCGCCTGATGCTTGCTCAAGATACCGGTGGCGCGATTAGGGGGGCGGTGCGTGCCGACTTCTTCTGGGGTTTTGGTGATCAGGCGGGCGCTCAGGCCGGTCGCATGAAACAACGCGGTCAGATGTGGGTGCTGTTTCCTAAAGGCGCCGAGCCTGCGCTCAACTGATGAGGCATTCGCAGTCGTGGCTGCGTTGGCCGGCCTGATGCACCGCCGCATAGGCACGCTGGAGTAAGTCCTCTGCCGTTGATTCCCTTTGCGGAATCAGCGTGATGCCGCCGATGCAGATGGTCAGTATGCCCTCGGGTGAATCGCTGTGCGGGATATTCAGCGCGCGTATCTGATCGCGAAGTTTAGTCAAATGTTGTTTCATGCCTTCCGCGCTGTCACCCATCGATGCGATGGCAAATTCATCTCTGTTGTATCGAGTGACGCAGTCCGAATTGCGTGCAAACGATTTGGCGATGCGATCGCCTACCATGCGCAAGCACGCATCTCCGGCGGCGAGGCCATATCGCTCATTAAAACGCTTGAATTGATCGGGATTGACCATCAGTACCGATAGCAGGCTGTGAGTGCGTTTTGCCGTTTGCAGCATACCGGTGAGTTGTTCATCAAAATGCAGCCGATCGCTGATGCCCGGCAGCGGGGGCGATTTTTGTTTGAGCGCGGCGTGCAAATGCAGGTTCGACTGGCGCAAATTTTGCTCTTGTATTACGCGGGCGGTGACGTCTTTCTGGATGCCGACGAAATGGGTCAATTCGCCCGTTTTGTCCCGTATTGGCGAAATGCTCAGTTCATTCCAGAACAGGGTGCCGTCGCGGCGATAATTGCGCAGGGTCACCAAGCAGCTTACCCCTGTGAGGAGTGACTCGCGCAGTACGGCGATTTCGGCCTGATCGGTGTCCGTTCCTTGCAGAAATCTCACCGGTTTGCCGATCAGTTCTGCTGCGCTATAGCCGGACAGTTTTTCAAATCCGGCATTGACATAAATCAGTGGCCAATCCTGTTGCCGGGCATCTGCAATGGTGATGCCGTCGTGCAGCTGGTCAACCGCTTGCGCGAGCAGGTCGGAGGAAATGAGCGGGGGAAAATCCATGCTGTGTGCCTATTTTTTAGCGGCCTCGTTTAAATGTTTCTCCAGTTCTTCGGCGGGCAGGTAACCTGGCACTTGTGTGCCGTCGGCAAAAATCAGGTTGGGCGTGCCGTTGACCTGTTTTTCGCGGCCAAATGCCATGACCTTGTCGGTGGGCGTTTTGCAGGCGATGCTCGCTGCCGCGATTCCTTTGAGCATCAAATCGTCCCAGGTCTTGGCAGGATCTTTAGCGCAGCGCACATTGCGTACAATCTCTTCCGAACCCGGGAAGATCGGATACAGGAACATATACAGCGTGACGTCGCTGACTTTGGATAACTCTTTTTCCAGCTTCTTGCAGTAGCCGCATTGCGGGTCGGTAAAATACGCCAGTTTGCGTTTACCGTTGCCTTTTACTCTTTTAACGGCCAGTTCCAGCGGGAGCTTGTCGAAATTAAACAGCTGACGGCGGCGCTGCTCTGTTAAATCGGTGCGGTTCTTGACATCGATGACGCTGCCGTCGATCAGGTAGAGGCCGAGTTCGTCGGTGTACAACACTTTGTCGCCGATCATGATTTCGTATAGCCCTGCGTAAGGGGTTTTCGCGATGTGTTCGAGTTTGCCGACTTTTCCTTGCAGGGACTGGCGGATTTCAGCTTCGCCGGCGTTGGCGGCAGAGCAGGCGAGTAATAATAACAGCGATAGTATTTTATTCATATTATTCAATTTGTTAGTTAAATGCGTGTCGCATCAGGGCTTTTTTCAGAGGAACGAGATGATTCGTGGCATTTAAACCCGCATTGCGTAAGCTGCGCAATAGCGGGTCGTCGTTGCAAAACAGGTTTTTAAGCGCATAAGTGGTGCCCTGCATGGTTGCGATGTCTTCGCGTCGTTTGCGATCGTAGCGGCGCAGCAGTTGCGCATCGCCGCAGTCGGCACAGCCGCCGCGATTGATTAAGAGTTCTGCCAGCTGGCGCGCATCGCGAAAACCGGTATTGACGCCTTGTCCTGCCAGCGGATGCATATTGTGGGCGGCGTCCCCTATCAGCGCCACGCGCGGCGCGCTGATATGCGGCAGCGTCAGCAGTCTAAGCGGAAACGCGGCGGCCGCTGTGACAATAGTTAGCTTGCCCAAGGTGTGTTGAGAGGCTATCTCGACGTGTTCGCAGAGCGCGTCATTGGTGAGCGCCATTAAGTCAGAGGATTTATCGGGTGTCACCGACCATACCATTGAGACCCGATTGCCCGGCAGCGGCAGCAAGGCCAAGATGCCGTCCGGCGCAAACCATTGGTGGGCAATGCCACGGTGCGACAATTCGCAGTTGAAATTGGCAACCACGCCGTGGTGCTGATAATCGACGGGGGCGGCACTGATGCCTGCCTGATTTCGCACCCAGGAATTGCGTCCGTCAGCACCGACGACAAGGCCCGCACTTAAGGTTGAGCCGTCTTCAAGGGTAAGTTCGGCGGCATCTTGTGCGAAGGTGAGTGCGGCGCAGCGGGCCGGGTGAATAAAATCCAGATGGTCCTGCGTCTGCAAAACCTGCCATAGCGCGTGTTGCAGGTGGCGATTTTCCAGTATGCAGGCAAGTTCCGTGACGCCCATCTGATAGGCGGAAAATTCCAGTTTTGAGTCGATATCACCGAATACGCGCATTGCTTCAACAGGTGCGATGCGCGCGCGATTGAGTAGTGGCCAGACGCCTGATTGTTCGAGGAAAGTGCGGCTGCCGGGGCTGATCGCGTAAATCCGACTGTCCCAGTCGTCGGTTGCCGTCGTCGTATCGGGCGGCATGCCAGCTTCGACCAGTGCCAGCGTAAGGCCGCTGTCCTTCAATGCAGCCGCCAGACTGGCGCCCACCAATCCTCCGCCGACGATTACCACATCGTATTTTTTCGAGGTTTTCATAGGTTCGAATCATAGCGATATTTTCCATGCTTGTCCGCTTGCTTTATAATCCGCAACCCACTTGGAAAAATATCAATGCGCATCGGTCCTTACGAACTCAAAAACAACCTCATCGTTGCCCCTATGGCCGGGGTCACTGACAGGCCGTTTCGCATGCTGTGTAAACGCATGGGGGCGGGCATGGCCGTGAGCGAGATGGTCGCGTCAAACTCCCTGCTGTACGGCTCTGAGAAGACGAAACGCCGCGCCAATCATGAGGGTGAGGTCGATCCGATCTCGGTGCAGATCGTCGGCGCGGATCCGAAAATGCTCGCGGAAGCCGCGAAATACAACGTGGATCACGGTGCGCAAATCATCGATATCAACATGGGTTGCCCGGCTAAAAAAATCTGCAACGTGATGGCAGGATCGGCGCTGCTGCAAAATGAGCCGCTGGTCGCGAAATTGCTCGAAGCGGTTGTCGGTGCGGTCAATGCGCCGGTGACGCTGAAAATTCGCACTGGCTGGGACACGCATAACCGTAACGCCGTGCGCATCGCACAAATCGCCGAAGCGTCCGGGATACAGGCGTTAGCAATACACGGGCGCACCCGTGCCTGTGCCTATACCGGGGATGCCGAGTACGACACGATACGCGCGGTGAAGGCGAGTGTAACTATTCCTATCATCGCCAACGGTGATATCACCACGCCTGAAAAGGCGCGTTATGTGTTGCAATATTCGGGGGCTGATGCGGTAATGATCGGCCGTGCGGCGCAGGGGCGTCCCTGGTTGTTCCGCGAAATCGAACATTTTTTACAGACTGGCGAGCATATGCCTTCGCCTGAGGTGTCGGAAATCCATCGCGTTTTGCTGGCGCATGTGGTTGAATTATATGATTTTTATGGCGAGCATACCGGGTTGCGTATCGCGCGCAAGCATATCTCGTGGTACACGAAGGGGTTGGCTGGATCGGCGCACTTTCGCCATCAGATGAATCAGTTGGAAAGTGTTGCCGAACAGCATGCGGCAGTGGACGAATTTTTTGCGGAGCAGGCGGCGCGCGGATTGCAGTTGCGCTATCTGGATAATGTGAGTCTGGAAGGGTTAGCGGCATGAGCGCGATTAATGAAAACGAGATGGCGCGCTATGTGCGGCAGGCTCTGAGCGAATACTTCAGCGATCTCGACGGGGAAGAACCCGGTTGCGATGTTTACGACATGGTGATGAATTGTGTCGAAAAACCGCTGGTCGAGATGGTGCTGGCGCAGGTCGGCGGCAATCAGTCGCGTGCATCGGCCATGCTGGGGATCAATCGCAATACCCTGCGCAAGAAAATGCTGCTGCACGGCATAGAATAAAAGCTGAATTCATGCCGCAGGGGCATTCCCACGCAACGACGCAGCCAAGGCTGCTGTTGCTGAGTGAAGGATTCAGGGTTGAGGATGCACCACTCACGATTTACCAAATTTATATTAACTGGAACTATCATGGCAACAATTAAACAGGCACTCATCAGCGTATCCGATAAATCCGGCGTACTCGAATTCGCACGAGGTTTAAACGACCTCGGCGTTAAAATTCTCTCGACCGGCGGCACAGCCAAGCTGTTCGCAGACAACGGCATTCCTGTCACCGAAGTGGCCGATTACACGGGTTTTCCGGAAATGTTGGACGGTCGCGTCAAGACGCTGCAACCTAAGGTTCACGCAGGCATTCTGGCGCGCCGCGATCTGCCCGAACACGTCGCAACATTGGCCGCTCACAACATTCCAACGATAGACCTCGTCGTGGTGAATCTGTACCCGTTCGCGGCCACCATCGCAAAACCGGATTGTTCGCTGGAAGATGCCGTTGAAAATATCGATATCGGCGGTCCGACCATGGTGCGTGCCGCAGCAAAGAATCACGGCCACGTTGCTATCGTCACCGACCCGTCGGATTACACCTCGGTGCTGGCAGAAATGCAGACCAATGACGGTGCCGTATCGGACGCGACGCGCTTTGATCTGATGAAAAAGGCATTTTCGCATACGGCCGCCTATGATTCTGCGATCAGCAATTACCTGACCACGATCGGTAGCGACGGCACAAAAACTGAATTTCCGGAGCAGATCAATTTCAATTTCGCCAAGGTGCAGGACATGCGTTACGGTGAGAACCCGCACCAGAACGCCGCTTTTTACCGCGAACTGAATCCGGTCGCAGGTTCGATTGCCAACTATACCCAGGTGCAGGGCAAGGAGCTTTCCTATAACAATATCGGCGATGCGGATGCAACGTGGGAGCTGGTGAAGACGTTTGATCAGTGCGCCTGTGTGATTGTCAAACATGCTAATCCCTGCGGTGTGGCGATTGCAGACACCCCGCTCAACGCATACAAACTGGCTTATGCGACCGATACCACGTCTGCGTTTGGCGGCATCATCGCCTTTAACCGCGAGTTGGACGAGCAGACCGCTAAACAGATCACCGACAACCAGTTTGTCGAATTGATTATTGCACCGAGCGTGACGGATGCGGCGCTGGCGATTACCGCTGCCAAGCAAAATGTGCGCGTGCTGATCGTGCCGCTGTCGAATGCCCATAACCAGTACGATATGAAGCGCGTCGGCGGTGGACTGCTGGTGCAGACGCCGGACATTCTGAATGTGCAGGCATCGCAATTCAAAGTGGTCACTAAAGCGCAGCCAAGTGCCGAACAGTTGCAGGATCTGCTGTTTGCCTGGCGCGTCGCAAAGTATGTGAAGTCCAACGCGATCGTATTCTGTCGTGGCGGTCAGACTTTAGGGGTGGGCGCGGGCCAAATGAGCCGCGTGGATTCGACCCGGATTGCTGCGATCAAGGCGCAGAATGCAGGGCTTAGCCTGATCGGTTCAGTGATCGCCTCCGATGCGTTCTTCCCGTTCCGCGACGGTTTGGATGTACTGGCCGAAGCCGGTGCCAAGGCCGTGATTCAACCGGGCGGTTCCATGCGCGACGCGGAAGTCATCGCAGCGGCGGACGAGCACGGTATCGCGATGGTTTATACCGGATACCGTCATTTCAGACATTAAACATTGGGACGGGAGTATGGTTTAGGGGGATGGACACAGCAGACTTTGCGACTTTCCCCTGCTGTCTTTCCTGCTTTCCCTTTTTTTTAAGAGAGCGTCAATATGAAAATTTTAGTGATCGGTTCCGGTGGTCGTGAGCACGCAATGGCGTGGCGTCTGGCGCAAGCGCCCAAGGTGCAGAAGGTGTTTGTCGCACCCGGCAATGCCGGTACAGCGCTGGAAAACGGCATTGAAAATGTTGCGATCAGCGAGGTGGACGCGTTGCTCGAATTTGCGCTGCGCGAGAATATCTATCTGACGGTGGTGGGGCCTGAAGCGCCTTTATCCAAAGGCGTGGTCGATGCGTTCCGCCGTGCGGGTCTGAAGATTTTCGGCCCGACCAAAGCCGCTGCCCAGCTCGAATCCTCCAAGGATTTTGCCAAAGCCTTCATGGTGCGGCACAACATTCCGACCGCGTTTTACGAGACTTTTAGCGATGTTGCTGCCGCTCATGCTTACGTCGATAAGCATGGCGCGCCTATTGTCATCAAGGCCGATGGTCTGGCTGCCGGCAAGGGCGTAGTGGTCGCGTTGTCGCTCGATGAGGCACATCAGGCAGTAGACATGATGCTCTCGGACAACAAACTGGGGGATGCCGGTGCACGCGTGGTGATCGAAGAATTCCTGGCAGGCGAGGAAGCCAGTTTCATCGTGATGGTGGACGGCAAAAACATCCTGCCGCTGGCAACCAGTCAGGATCACAAACGCCTGATGGACGCAGATCATGGGCCTAATACCGGCGGTATGGGCGCCTATTCGCCCGCGCCCGTGGTCACCCCTGAGGTGTATGCACGCGCCTTGCGCGAAGTGATCCAGCCTGCGGTGCAGGGGATGGAGAAGGAAGGCCATACTTACACCGGATTTTTATATGCCGGACTGATGATTTCGCCCGATGGCCGCATCAAGGTGCTTGAGTTCAACTGTCGCTTGGGTGATCCTGAGACGCAGCCTATTATGTTGCGTCTGAAGACCGACCTGTTGTCGATGTTTGAACACGGAGTAAATGGCACGCTGGATACGGTTGAGGTGGAATGGGATCGGCGCGTTGCTCTGGGTGTGGTGATGGCCGCGGCCAATTATCCGGAAACCCCGCGGGTGGGCGACGTGATTTCCGGCCTGCCGGCCAGAGCTGATGAAGATGCGCATGTGTTTCATGCGGGAACCAAACTGGTGGACGGCAAGGTGGTCACCAGCGGCGGACGCGTGCTTTGCGTGACTGCGCTGGGTGACAGCGTGCGCATGGCACAGCGCCGTGCTTATCAGATGGCGGACGGTATTTCGTTCGACGGCTGCCAGATGCGTCGCGACATCGGTTTTCGGGCGATCAAGACGGCCAAGTGACGCGCTATCCCGCATCGTTTCGTTCAATTGCCGCCTATTTAAAAAGCGGCGGGCTGATCGCCTATCCGACTGAGTCCTGCTACGGACTGGGTTGCGATCCGCTTAACCGCTCTGCGGTGCGGAAATTGTTGAGACTCAAGCAGCGCCCGCAAGCTAAGGGGCTGATCCTGATCGCATCAGACTACCGTCAGCTGGCGCGCTATCTGCAGCCTTTGAACGAGAGCGGGCAGGCAAGACTGAAAGCGGACGGTGCGAAGGCGATCACCTATCTGATGCCGGTGAAAAAGACCGCACCCAGATGGCTCTGCGGTTCGCACGACACGCTGGCGGTGCGCCTGACCGCGCATCCGTTGGCGCGGCAGCTTTGCCGGGGTGTAAAAAGTGCGCTGGTATCGACCAGCGCCAATCTAAGCGGCATGCGCCCGGCAAAAACCTATGCGCAATGCCAGAGCTTGTTCGGTAAGCAGGTGTGGGTGTTGCCAGGCTGTGTGGGCAAGCGGAAAATACCTTCAAGAATACTCGCATGGGCAGATGGTCGTACCATCCGTTAATTTTTGTGTGGCGATCAATAATCAGGGGGTAGCGATACCCCACAGGAGAAAATATGAGTGTTAACAGCGCAGCCGTAAAAGAATATTTGCTGGAGTTACAAGACCTGATCGTGACCCGCCTGGAGCAGGTGGATGGCAAAAAATTCATTCGCGACAAGTGGCAGCGCGAAGCCGGGGGTGTTGGAATCGGCGCAGGTGGCGGCATCAGCTGCATACTCGAAGAGGGTAATGTGTTTGAGCGCGGCGGCGTGGCGTTCTCGCATGTGCAGGGCGACAAAATGCCTGCCTCGGCCACCGCACATCGGCCCGAACTGGCCGGATGCAGCTGGGAGGCGATGGGCGTGTCGTTGGTGATGCACCCGCGCAACCCGTATGCACCGACTACCCATGCCAATGTGCGCATGTTTATGGCGCACAAACCCGACGGGGAAGCTGTGTTCTGGTTCGGCGGCGGCATGGATCTGACGCCCTATTACGGCTTCGAAGAAGACGCGGTGCATTTTCATCAGATCTGCAAAAATTCCCTCGCGCCCTTTGGTGACGATCTGCACCCAAAATACAAGAAATGGTGCGATGAATACTTCTTCTTGAAGCATCGCAACGAACCGCGCGGTATTGGCGGCATTTTCTTCGACGATCTTTCCGTGCCGGATTTTGACACTGCATTTGCCATCCAGCAAAGCGTGGGTGATCACTTTTTGTCAGCCTATGTTCCGCTGCTGGAAAAGCGCATGAACACACCCTACGGCGAGCGCGAACGCGATTTTCAGCTGTATCGTCGCGGGCGCTACGTGGAATTCAACCTGGTTATCGACCGTGGGACCATCTTCGGTTTACAGTCCAACGGGCGCACCGAATCCATCCTGCTGTCCATGCCGCCGCTGGTGAAATGGCGCTACGACTGGCATCCGGAAGCCGGCACACCCGAGGCTGCACTCTACGATACGTTCCTGAAACCCAAAGACTGGGTGTAAGCCCGCGCTGCGGGGGTGCGTCTCACAATCCCGGCGTATCCTTTGCCCGCGAAAGCGGGCTTTATTTATGCAAACGTTCGATTCATATTGAACCTTCCACTTCCAGCGCAGCGCCCCTGAGGGAAGGTTGCACCGGTCTCATAAGCAAATGAGGGTAAGATGTCGCACATCGTCAGGGTGACTTATCAAATCACTGTTTTGACGAACCAAACAACAGGCTATCTATGATCCTACGCAGCAGACCGTCCGGGTTCCGGTTGTTTTTCATTTTTCGCGGTTCTGTGCTGTCGCAAATCACCGGCGTATTGCTGGTTAATATTGCGCTTGCCACGCTGGTCACCTGGACGCATGGTGATATTTACAACCACAAGATCACGCTGACCGCGATTCCGTTTACGCTGATCGGTCTACCTTTGGCTATTTTTCTCGGCTTTCGCAATACGGCAGCCTATGATCGCTACTGTGAAGGGCGCAAGCTGTGGGGCGAAATTGTTTTGCAGAATCGCAATTTTGCACGCCAGTGCCTGACGCTGGTTGAGCATGCCGGGCCGCTCACGCCTGAAGCTGGATTGGGCGATGTGCGCGTCAGGATGATTGTTCGCACCATTGCGTTTTCCCACGCGCTGCGTCATTTGCTGCGCGACACCGATGCCGTCAGTGAACTCAAGCCTTTGCTGGTGCCTCAGGAGTGGCAGAAAATCAGCACGGTTTCGAATATCCCCGATTATCTGATGCATCAAATGGGGCGCGATTTGCGGCTGTGCATGGATGAGAAGCGACTCGATGGGTGTCTGGCCGCCGCAATCGATATGAGTATGTCGTCAATTACTGCGGCTGCAGCGGCGTGTGAGCGGATTAAGAGCACGCCGATCCCTTTTTCTTATACCCTGATGTTGCACCGGACTGCTTATTTATATTGCTTCCTGCTGCCGTTTGGCTTGGTCGATACGATCGGTTTCATGACGCCCTTTGTGGTCGGTATTGTTGCCTATACTTTTTTTGGATTGGATGCGCTGGGCGATGAAATCGAAGAGCCGTTCGGCCATTCTCCGAATGACCTGGCACTCGATGCCATTTGTCGCGGAATTGAAATCAACTTGCGCGATGCAATAGGAGACAAACACGATTTGAAGCCTCTATTGCCGGTGAATTATTGTCTGATGTAGTGGTTTAAAGCAGGCCTTTTTTGGTCAGGATGATCCCTCTGAACCAGCCGCGGGCCATCATCGGTTCATCGCTGATAATTTCTAACTCCGGTACGGCCAGCAATACCTTCTCGAAAACCACATCCATTCTTGTGGCGATGCGTCCGGACAAGGGTGTAAGCAAGCGGCGCAACGGGGCCGCTTTGCCGGCGCGCAGGAACTTGTCGAACAGGATGATCGTCCCGCCGGGCTTTAGCACGCGGGCGGCTTCGGACAGGCAGCTTGCAGGATCAGGTACCACGGCGGTAATCAGGTGCAGCACGACATGGTCGAAATGATTGCCCGCAAACGGCAGGGCCATACTGTCGCCCAGCACGAACTCCACATCTAATTTCTCTCCGCGAGGCCGGGCGCGGGCGAGCATCGCCGCATTAAAATCCAGTGCAGTGTAATGATGCTGCGTCGGCAGATGCGGCAGATCAAGTCCCGTGCCGATGCCACTCACCAACACATGACGAGACGCGCCAGCCGGCAAAGCGGCCAGCGAACGTTTACGCGCGGCGCGCATTGGACGTTCTATGACTAAATCATAGACGGGTGCGATCAGGCTGTAGCTCAGCCGCAACAACGGATTGCAACGGTAGTCAGACGTCATGCCAGATAATCCAGAACAATGCCGGCGAAGACCGCCGCGCCAAACCAGTTGTTGTGCAAAAAGGCCTTGAAACAGTCATCACGCTGGCGGTTTTTGATGAGGCGATAGTGGTGCAGCGAGATTCCCGCAGCAATAGCCAATCCCGCGTAATACGGCAGACCCAGTTGCGCCATTTGACCTGCTAAGGACAGCAAGCCGAGCGTGACGGCATAACACGCCATGACGGCGGCGACATCGTATTTGCCGAAAAACAGGGCGGAGGAGTGAATCCCCAGATGAATGTCGTCATCACGGTCCACCATTGCGTATTCGGTATCGTAGGCGATCGCCCAGAAAATATTCGCACACAAAAGCAGCCAGGCGACAGGCGGAATGCTGTTCAGCTGTGCGGCGAAAGCCATCGGGATGCCAAAGCCGAAGGCAATCCCCAGATAGGCTTGCGGAATGACGAAAAAGCGTTTGGTGAACGGGTAGCTGGCGGCCAGAAAAACGGCAGGAATCGATAGCAGCAGGGTGAGCGTATTGAGCGGCAGGATCAGCGTAAACGAAATGAGCGCCAGTGCGCTTGCCAGCAACAATGCTTCCTTGTGCGAAATGCGTCCGCTGGTAATGGGGCGATGGCGGGTGCGCTCGACGTGCAGGTCGATGTGGCGGTCGGCATAATCGTTGATCGCACAGCCGGCCGAGCGCATCAGCACGGTGCCGAGCGTGAAGATCAGCACGATAGGCCAGGCGGGTGTGCCGTTCCCTGCAATCCATATTCCCCATAGCGTCGGCCAGAGCAGCAGCAGGATGCCGATGGGCCGGTCGAGGCGGGTGAGCTGTATATACAACGACAGGCGTTCAGTGAGCTTCATTTTTATTAGGATTGAGAATCTAGGAGCGGGGCTTGAGTAGCGCGGTGAAAGTTTAACAGAAACTGATTTTTGCTCAATCCTAAATCCTGCAATTAAGAATTTCAGGCAAAAATACTTCCGTGACCAGTAGCGGCGCATGGTGTAAATAAAATAAGGATCGGCGCGCCCATAGGCGGTCGGGTGGTGCGCCTAATACGCTAGCGGCACGTCGATATAGGGGATGGTGCGGATGCAGCGCCTGATAGTGTAGCGGCTGGCGCACCACCTGCGGGTGGGTAAAGAGCAGCGCACCCAGCGGCTTGTTGCCCAAGTTGCGCAATCCTTGCCATGCGCCGCGAAGTTGGCGGGCGGCGCAGGCGCTGTGGGCAAAGACCACCGGCTGCCCATCGGCGCAGAGAAATACTTCACGCGACCAGGCAAGTTGTTGGGGGGCGATAGCCAATAGGGCAGATTCATCCAGCGCGATGCGTGCCAGGCCGCTACGCACGTTACGCACGGAAAAGTGCTCGCAGCGTTGCGTAATGCGCTGCGTGAGCGAGCCGTGATCGCGCAGCCAAGGCCTCAATTCGGCACTGGCGCCCCACGCGTCGGCGTTCCAGAAGTTGTCTTTATACGTGCAAATAGTCATGTTTGTTTGCCATCCAGCGGTGCAAATAGGTGCGCGCCGCATCCGGATAATCGCTCAATAATTCATCGGCGACTTCGCGTGCGTGTTCAAGTAAATCTTCATCGGCTTCAATGTCGGCGAAGCGCAGCATCGCCACGCCGCTTTGTCTTGCACCCAGCAATTCGCCAGGGCCGCGCAATTGTAAGTCCTGCTGGGCAATCACGAAGCCATCGGTGTTCTCGAAGATGACTTTTAATCGTGTGCGTGCTAGTTCTGAGAGCGGTTTGTGATACAGCAAAATACAGAGGCTTTGTGCTGATCCGCGTCCTACCCGTCCGCGCAGTTGATGGAGCTGGGCCAGCCCCATGCGCTCGGCATGATCGATCACCATCAGGCTGGCGTTGGGCACATCCACGCCGACTTCAATGACGGTCGTCGCAACTAGCAGCTGCAATTCGCCTGCCTTGAATGCGCTCATAGTGCGCACCTTTTCGGCGCTTTCCATTTTGCCGTGAACCAGGCCGACACGCAGATCCGGAAAGGTGTCCGTCAGCAATTCAAATGTTTCCTGCGCATTTTGCAATTGCAAGACTTCGGATTCGTCGATCAAGGGGCAGACCCAATAGGCTTGTGCGCCGGTCATGCAGGCAGCGCGAACCCGTTCGAATACCTCTTCGCGGCGTGTGTCGCTCACCAATTTGGTAATCACCGGCGTGCGTCCGGGCGGCAATTCATCGATCACCGACACGTCCAGATCCGCGTAATAGCTCATCGCCAGCGTGCGTGGAATCGGCGTTGCGCTCATCATTAATTGGTGCGGCTCAGAGGATTTTTCATCCGGTGCTACGGGCTGTTTGCCTTTCGCATGCAGCGCCAGTCGTTGTTGCACGCCGAATTTGTGCTGTTCATCGACAATCGCCAGCCCTAATTTATGGAAGGTAATCTGTTCCTGAAATAAAGCGTGCGTGCCGATGGCAAGCCATGTTTCGCCCGATGCAATCAACTCGGCGGCCACGCGCTTGTCCTTTTTCTTCAGGCTGCCGGACAGCCAGACCGGCACTATTCCTAGTGGGGATAACCACTCTGTCAGCTTGAGATAATGCTGTTCAGCGAGGATTTCAGTGGGTGCCATCAAGGCGACTTGATAGCCATTTTCGATGGCTTGCAAGGCGGCGAGTGCTGCGACGATGGTCTTGCCGCTGCCGACATCGCCGAGCAGTAAGCGTTGCATCGGGTGCGGGCGGGCAAGGTCTGCGCTGATTTCCGCGTAGACTTTTTGTTGCGCTTTGGTCAGTGAAAACGGCAGAATTTTTAGCAGGCTATCGGTGTAATGGCCCTGTGGCGGCAGCGCGGGCGCAATGCGCCGGCTGCGTTCTTTGTGATGCACGCGCATGGACAGTTGCTGGGCCAGTAACTCATCAAATTTGATACGTCGCCAGGCTGCGTGACTTTTATCCGCCAGAGTACATGCGGCGATGTCTGTTGTGGGGTTGTGCAGCAGTCGGATGCTGTCAAAAAACCCCGGTAAATTTAAATTATGGCGAAATTTTTCTGGCAGCGGGTCGGCTGGATTGAGCACCTCCAACGCATTGGCAATCAGCTTTTTTAACGTGAGTTGCGACAGTCCTGCCGTGGTCGGATAGACCGGAGTGAGGCTGGTTGCCAGCTGCGTTTTATCGCTCACCGCCCGGCATTTCGGATGCACCATCTCCAGCCCGAAATAACCGATTCTCGCCTCGCCGATCGCGCGTACTTGGCGGCCTACCGCCAGCAGTTTGATCTGGCTGGGGTAGAAATTCAAAAAACGCAGATACAGCTCATCCTCTTTGTCCTGTAGGCGGCAAACCAGTATTTTTCTGGGCTTGTACAGGACCTCGTTGTGCGTGATGACGCCCTGTACCTGCACCGTCTCGCCGGGTTCAACGTCGGCAAGCGAGACGAGCTCAGTCTCATCCTCATAGCGCAACGGCAGATGCAACAACAAATCCGCCCGATGGCGGATGCCCAGCTTAGCCAGCTTGGTAAGGGTCGCAGCAGAGATTTTGAGCGGTGTCGTCAAATCGCCCTCTTATTTAAAGGGGGCGGCATGTGGCTCATGTTCGTTAGTCCTGAACGACCAGTATTCCGTCCATTTCAACCAGTGCGCCGCGCGGCAATGCAGATACCTGGACTGCGGCACGGGCAGGGTAGGGCTGCTGGAAATAGCCTGCCATGATTTCGTTCACTTTGGCGAAATGCTTTAAGTCGGTTAAAAAGATATTGAGTTTTACGATGCCGTCGATATTGCTATTCGCGGCGACCGTAACGGCACGCAGATTCTGGAATACACGGTGAATTTGCTCGTCTATGCCTTCCACCATCTGCATGGTAGCAGGATCAAGACCGATTTGACCGGACAGATACACGGTATCGCCTACGCGAATGGCTTGCGAATAGGTGCCGATGGCGGCGGGTGCGTCAGGTGTTTGAATGAATTGTTTGTTTGCCATGATGAAATCCTGTCAGTGAAATGGTTAGCAGCAGGCTCGAATTATAACCGACACCCGCATTTCATCCGCTATACGGCGATCTTGAAGATGACCTTGCGGATTGGACCTGTGCCCACCAGCGGCGCATGGGCGTCTTCCGGGAAGAAAATGCAGAAATGATCGGGCGGCACGGGGATCCATGCTGCGGGTGCGTCGAGAAAAAAAAGGATGTCGCGATCTATGCTGTGTTCGCCGATCGGATTATAGCAATCTGCCAGCGGTTTCCAGCCCATGGTTTCATCGCCCTCCAGCACAAGCTGGATGTCGATATAGCGCTTATGTGCTTCCAGTCGTGCCATCTCCTTGGTGCGCCCCGTTACGTGTTCTACGATAGCGATCAGATCATCGCCTGCGAGGTGATAACGCCCCGGCGCCAGCGCATACAGATCCGTGTCGCGGATATATTCGAATGCGCGGAGAAACAGCGGATGCAGTGCCGCGTAGCGGTCAGCTTGGGAGAGTGCGGAAAAAATCATCTGGATAAATCTCTCTTGAGGATAGAATTATTTTCGCGGCGGTAGCATTCGGGTCAGTGTGTTATCGCGCAGCCAATAGTGATGGTACAGTGCCGCTGCCGCATGCATCCCGATCAGGTAATAGCCTGCCGTGCCAACCAATTCGTGTATTTCCTTGATTTGTTTGGCAATGTCTTTACTCTCGCCGATCAGTGCCGGCAATTCAAAGCCGAAGAAAGGGATCGGTTTGCCTGATGCGGAAAGCAACAGCCAGCCGGTCAGCGGCATGCCTATCATCAGCGCATACAGAGCCAGATGCATCAGTTTCGCCGACAGATCCTGCCACTTTTCGGGTTCAGGCCGGATAAGCGGGGTAATCGTGGAGAGTCGAACAGCCAGGCGCAGCCAGACTAGTGCAAACAGCAGCATCCCCAGCATGAAGTGCCAGGTTTTTAATCCCTCGCGCAGCTCACTTCCTTTCGGGTAGAACACGCGTAATTCGATGCAGGCATAGACTGCGATGAACAACAGCAGCATCAGCCAATGGATGCCGATAGCGGCCATGCCGTAGCGGGTTGTCGTATTTTTCCAGTTCATCGCTGATCTCCTTACATCGCTCGATGGTCAGATGGCTCTTGTTATGGGGACGCGTTCAGCGCGGTGCTTTTTGATGTCCGCCGACAGAATGCGATAGTACACCTGCCTATCTATAAAAAGCGCGCAATCATCCCGCCTGACAGATTGCCCGATAAAGGGATCTGTACTTTATGCCCGCTGCCCGGTGCGACGGTGATGATCTGTCCATTCTTGTCGCGCATTTCGGCAAGATCGATGATCTGATTGCCTTGGGGGTGAATGATCTCAAGACGGTCACCGACGGAAAAGCGATTCTTCACGTCGATTTGGGCCAGCCCATTTTCGCAGGAGACGATGTCGCCGACATATTGCTGACGTGAACTTTCCGAGTGGCCGCGCATGTAATTTTGCTGCTCGTGGGTGTGATGGCGCTCGTAAAAACCGTCGGTATAGCCGCGATTGGCCAGCGCATCCAGTGCGCCCAACAAGCCGTAATTGAACGGTCTGCCTGCAACGGCGTCGTCGATCGCCTGACGATACACTTGCGCGGTGCGTGCGACGTAGTAGATCGACTTGGTGCGGCCTTCGACTTTGAGTGAGTCAATGCCGATTTTCGCGAGCTTTTCGACGTGTTCAACCGCGCGCAAGTCTTTGGAATTCATGATGTAGGTGCCGTGCTCATCCTCCATCACCGGCATCAGCTCGTTCGGGTGATCCTGACGGGCAATCACGTACACGCGATCGGCCATTGGATGGCGTTTTTGGTCGCCGCAGTCGGATAAAGCCGACTGGCTTAGCGCTTTGTCAAAATCGAAGTCAATTTTTTCAATTGATTTTGCAAGTGGTTCAATGTCCCCGGTGCCGTTTTCTTCCGCGTTGTCGATCTTGTAATCCCAGCGGCAGGAATTGGTGCAGGTGCCCTGATTTGCATCGCGATGATTGAAGTAACCGGACAGCAGGCAGCGCCCTGAATAGGCGATGCACAACGCGCCGTGCACGAACACCTCCAGTTCCATGTCGGGACATTCCTGGCGGATTTCTTCGATCTCATCGAGCGACAATTCGCGCGACAGGATCACGCGGGTCAACCCTAGCGACTTCCAGAATTTTACCGCCGCGTAATTGACGGTGTTGGCCTGTACCGACAGATGCACATCGACTTCCGGCCAGCGTTCACGCACCATCGCGATCAGCCCGGGATCAGCCATGATTAGCGCATCGGGCTTCATCTCGATTACAGGCTGCATATCGGCCATATAGGTCTTTACTTTGGCGTTGTGCGGCATCAGGTTGCTGGCGACAAACAGCTTTTTGCCCAGCGCATGCGCCTCGGTAATACCCGTTTGCAACTCTTCCAGTTTGAATTCGTTGTTGCGCGCGCGCAAGGAATAGCGCGGTTGGCCTGCATACACGGCGTCAGCGCCGAAGGCATAGGCGGCGCGCATTTTATCGAGGGAGCCTGCGGGTAATAAGAGTTCTGGTGATTTCATGTGTCGCCTTGTGCGGTAGTTTTCTCGACGCTTTGCTGGAATGCTCGGCATTTAAACGAAGTATGCCGGATTATACCGGCATACTGAGCCATCTTATCCACAGGCGCAGGCGGGGATATTGTGCTTAACGACCTGTTCCTTTAGTTGAGGCTGAACAGCTTATTTCAGCCTTTCAACAATCGCCATGCAAGGTGCCGCCTGATTTAGCGTATAAAAATGCAGGCCGGGTGCGCCTCCGGCTAACAGTTTTTCGCACATGGCTGTCACGATGTCGCGACCAAAGGCCTGTACCGACTCGTTGTCGTCGCCAAAGCCTTCCATGGTTTTTCGCATCCAGCGCGGAATTTCTGCGCCGCAGGCATCTGAAAAGCGCGCCAGTTGCGAATAGCGCACGATGGGCATGATGCCCGGCACGATGGGTGCGGTGATCCCCTGTTTCTGGCATTCGTCGACGAAGTGGAAATAGCTGTCGGCGTTATAAAAATACTGCGTAATCGCAGAATCCGCGCCTGCATCGATCTTTCTTTTAAAATTGATCAGGTCGTCGCGCGCTGATTTGGCTTGCGGGTGAACTTCGGGGTAGGCCGCCACTTCCAGATGGAAATGATCGCCCGTCTCGGTGCGGATGAATTCCACCAGTTCGTTGGCGTACTGGAATTCGCCGGCGGTCGCCATGCCGGAGGGCAAGTCGCCGCGCAACGCGACGATGCGACGGATTCCCGCGTCACGGTAGGTTTGTAAAATTGCGCGAATGTTGTCGCGGGTAGAACCGACGCAGGACAGATGCGGGGCGGCATCAAAACCTTCCGCCTTGATCTGTGTCACCGTTTCCAGCGTGCGGTCGCGGGTAGAACCCCCGGCACCGAAGGTGACCGAGAAGAATTCGGGATTGAGTGCGGCGAGTTTTCCGCGTGCAATCGTCAGTTTTTCCACGCCTTCCGTCGTCTGAGGCGGGAAAAATTCAAAACTGATATGTGAGTTGCTCATTATTTCCTCATCAATTGTGTGGCCGCTGAAGTCAGCGCCCAGATAAACAGGCTGTACAGCAAGGCGCCGAGGATGCCGTGCCAGAAGCTGTCGACGATAAATCCGCGCAGTACTGAACCCACCAGCCAGAACAGCAAGCCGTTAATCACGAAGATGAACAGGCCCAGTGTGACCAGGGTTACAGGCAGGGTAAGCAGCAGCAATAAGGGCCTGATCAGTGCATTGACCAGCCCGAGAAAAAAAGCTGCCACCAGGGCGGCGGTAAATCCGTCTACATGGATGCCCGGCACAAAATTCGCCACCGCGATTAGCGCCATCGCATTCAGTATCCAGACCAACAGCAATTTCATAATCGCCTTCCTGTTAATGACAAAAGCCGCCTCACCCGTAAAATCTGAGCGAGACGGCAATCTGTGCAACGTTTATTGCTTAGTAGCGGTAGTGATTGGCCTTGTACGGACCATTCTTAGCTACGCCGATGTAAGCTGCCTGCTGGTCGGTCAATTCACTCAGCTGAGCATTGAGGGTCGTGAGTTGCAAGCGCGCAACTTTTTCGTCCAGATGCTTAGGCAAGGTGTATACGCCGACCGGATAATCGCTGGTGCGTGTATACAGCTCGATTTGAGCAATGGTCTGGTTTGCAAATGAAGACGACATCACATAAGACGGGTGACCTGTACCACAACCCAGATTGACCAGGCGGCCTTCAGCCAGCAACAGGATGCGTTTGCCGTCAGGGAAAATGACGTGATCGACTTGCGGCTTGATGTTTTCCCACTGATATTGCTTGAGGGATGCGACGTCGATTTCGTTGTCGAAGTGACCGATGTTGGACACGATGGCGTTGTTCTTCATCTTCGCCATGTGGTCATGGGTGATGACGTGGTAGTTGCCGGTGGTGGTGACAAAGATGTCGCCGTGTTCGCAGGCGTAATCCATCGTTACAACGCGGTAGCCTTCCATAGCGGCTTGCAGCGCGCAGATAGGATCGATTTCCGTTACCCAGACTTGGGCGGACAGTGCGCGCATGGCTTGAGCGGAGCCCTTGCCCACGTCGCCGTAACCGACGATCACTGCGATCTTACCTGCGATCATCACGTCAGTTGCGCGCTTGATCGCGTCAACCAGCGATTCGCGGCAGCCGTACAGGTTGTCGAACTTGGATTTGGTGACGGAATCGTTTACGTTGATCGCAGGGAATTTCAATTCGCCGCGCTCATGCATCTGGTACAAACGATGTACGCCGGTGGTAGTTTCTTCGGTTACGCCCTTGATCGCTGCCAGGCGGGTCGAATACCATGTACCGTCAACAGCCAGCTTGGCCTTGATGGAATTGAACAGGCAGATTTCTTCTTCAGAACCGGGATTGTTCAGCAAAGACGCGTCTTTTTCAGCGCGTGCACCCAGATGCAACAACAGGGTGGCATCGCCGCCGTCGTCCAAGATCATGTTGGACAGGCCGCCGTCTTTCCATTCGAATATGCGATGGGTGTAGTCCCAGTACTCAGTCAGTGTTTCGCCCTTGACGGCGAAAACAGGAACACCCGTTGCAACGATGGCAGCGGCAGCGTGATCCTGTGTGGAATAGATGTTGCAGGAAGCCCAGCGAACTTCAGCACCAAGGGCTGTCAGCGTCTCGATCAGCACGCCGGTTTGAATGGTCATGTGCAATGAACCTGTGATGCGTGCGCCTTTCAAAGGCTGGCTGGCGGCGTATTCGTTGCGAATGGCCATCAAGCCTGGCATTTCAACTTCGGCGATTGCGAGTTCTTTGCGGCCCCATGCTGCGAGCGACATGTCTGCGACGATATAGTCGGTGAATCCGTTTGTAACAGCGTTCATAGGTAATCCATTCATTTATGTTGGTTAATGAATAGGTGCCGTTGAAACGAAATCACTGCTCCGAGCCTGACGGGGGCGTTCAAACCCGCTGCAGCACCTCTCGGAAGGGGGTAATTATAAACGCAAAATTTTTATTTGGCTAAAAATACGCAAATAAGCGGTGCTTATTTGTGGACTGCCGGCAAGCCGCTCCACAATTCCAGAAGGTCCGGAATGTTCCATTTTTCAGGATCTTCAAAGGAGGTGATTTTGTCCGTACAGCCGGGCAGCGCTAAATCCAATAGTTCAGGCATAATGCGGCAGTTCGATTTGGTCGAGAAAAATACCTTAACTTTAGGGGCGAGCAACGACTTGTCGGACTGTTCCATGACGACAGCCAAGCGGCTCGATGAGAGCTTTACCAGCGAGCCGGTAGGGTAGATGCCAACACTGCGTACGAAGGCCTGAAAAATTCGCTGATCGAAATGGCCGTTGCTCCACTCGGCCATTTTACGGATCGATTCGGCCGGTTCCCAGCCGCTCTTGTAGGGGCGGTTGGAGGTGATGGCGTCATATACATCGCATACGGCAGACATCTTGGCAAACAGGCTGATCTGCTTGTCGGCGAGTTGTTCGGGATAACCACTGCCGTCGACCTTTTCGTGGTGATGTAGGCAGACATCCAGTGAGATATCGTTGATGCCGATACCGCCGAGCAGCAGTTTGTGACCTTCGCTAGGATGATTTTTGACCATTGCAAATTCGGCGTCGGTGAGTTTTCCCGGTTTATTGAGGACTTCGGGCGGAATCATCATCTTGCCCACGTCATGCAGCAGGCCGGCCAATCCGGCTTGACGAATTTGCTCGTCGTCCAGATTAAGCTGTTTTCCCAGCGAGACCATCAGTGCGCAGACGGCCACCGAGTGCATATAGGTGTAATCATCTTTATCTTTGAGGCGAGCCAGGCTAATCAGCGCGCCGGGATTTCGAATCACGGAATTAGAGATTTCTTCGACGATGGGGAGCGCCTCTTCCGAGTTGAGCGCGCTGCCCATGCGTGTTTCCTGAAACATCGAGGCGACGGCATCTCTCGATTTGGCACAAATTTGTACGGCGAGCGCGGCTTCTTGAGCCAGGCTGATGCGCTGCGTTGATTTTAGCTGCGAGTCCGCAAGAGCCAGCGTCGATTCAATCGTATCGTTGACTTCCTCTTCTGTCTCGCACTCCGTTATCGTCTCTTCATCAACATCCGCGCCTTTGCTTGTGTCGATCCACACCAGCTTGATTTTGGTCGCCAGTATGGTTTTAAGATCGTTCGGATCATCCAGTAAAAAGGTCTTGCGCCAGAACGGGTGATCCATCCAAGAACACCCCAGTTCGTGGATGTACATCCCAAGGCGCAATTGTTCGACGGAAATACGTTTATGCATACAACACTCATTTTGCAATTAAGGCGTAATTCTAATACAAAAAACCGCACCCTGTATGAGATACAGGTGCGGAATATTTTGTTTGTGACAGCTGAGGCTTAAAGGATTTATGGCAGCATCAAAGATGCCTCTTTAATGCTTGTGTTTACAGTCCTGCGTCAGCGCGCAAGGCCGCGGCCTTGTCGGTACGTTCCCAGGTAAATTCAGGTTCTTCGCGGCCGAAGTGACCGTAAGCGGCGGTCTTCTCGTAGATTGGACGCAGCAGATCCAGCATCTGCACGATGCCTTTTGGGCGCAGGTCGAAATGACGCAACACCAGTTCGGTCAATTTGTCATCGGCGATTTTTCCGGTACCGTAGGTGTCCACCATCACGCTGGTCGGTTTTGCCACACCAATCGCGTAGGAGACTTGCACCAGACATTTGCTGGCCAATCCTGCCGCAACGATATTCTTCGCAACGTAACGACCGGCATAGGCGGCCGAGCGATCGACCTTAGAAGGGTCTTTGCCGGAGAATGCACCGCCACCGTGAGGCGCTGCGCCACCGTAGGTATCCACGATGATCTTGCGGCCGGTCAGGCCGCAATCGCCTTGCGGGCCGCCGACCACGAAACGCCCGGTCGGATTCACCAGGAAGTTGATGTTGCCCTTGATAAATTCTTTCGGCAGCATCGGCATGATGATGTCTTCAATGGCCGCTTCGCGGATCGCTTCCAGCGTCATATCCGGTGCGTGCTGAGTCGAGAGCACCACGGTGTCGATGGAATGCGGTTTGCCGTCCACGTAGCGGATGGTCACTTGAGATTTTGCATCCGGACGCAACCACGGCAGACGACCGTCGTGGCGCAATTGCGCCTGACGTTGCACAACCTGATGCGCCAGATAAATCGCCAGCGGCATTAAAGTCGGTGTTTCATCGCAAGCGTAACCGAACATCAGGCCTTGATCGCCCGCGCCTTGATTCAAGAAGTCGTCGGACGCACGATCCACGCCTTGCGCGATGTCCGGGCTTTGCTTGTCATAAGCGACCAGTACCGCACAACCCTTGTAGTCGATGCCGTATTCGGTGTTGTCGTAGCCGATGCGCTTGATGGTGTTGCGCGCAACTTGAATGTAATCGACATTGGCGGTGGTGGTGATTTCGCCTGCCAGAACCACGAGTCCGGTGTTGGTCAGCGTTTCTGCCGCTACCCGCGCATAGGGGTCTTGCGCTAGAATCGCATCCAGAATGGCATCGGAGATCTGATCTGACACTTTGTCAGGATGACCTTCGGATACAGATTCGGAAGTAAACAGAAATTCGCTCATGGTTGTGCGCTCGAAATATGTTAAAAGAAGGTCATTCTATCAAATTCCGTAAAACTTGCCAGTATTGCAACCCATGACTACTTTTGTTTTTAATATCGTTTTTCGCATGCTCTCGGCTTTGCCGCTGAGCGTATTGCATCGTCTGGGCGCATTGCTCGGGCGCCTCACCTATGTCGTGTCACGGCAATATGCTGCGCGCATGCGGGAAAATTTGCAGCATGCCGGTTTTTCACTGGAAGGCAAGTTGCTGCCGGAGGTGATCGCGGAAGCGGGCAAAAGCATCGCCGAATTGCCGTGGATTTGGGGGCGGCCTTATGAAGAGGTGCTGGGCGCAGTGCTGGAATGTCGCGGCATGGAGCACGTTGAGGCTGCGCAGGCGCAAGGTCGCGGCACGATCATATTGACGCCCCATCTGGGGTGCTTCGAAATTGCCGGGCTGTATGTCGCCAGATACATGCCGTTCACTATGCTGTATCGTCAGCCAAAATTGCGCTGGCTTGAAGGCGTGATGTGTAAGGGGCGCGAACGCGGTCAGGCTAAATTAGCCAAGGCCGATTTGAGTGGCGTGCGCTTATTGTACAAGGCACTCAAGCGGGGTGAGGCGATCGGTTTGCTGCCGGATCAGGTTCCCAGCGGCGGAGAGGGTGAATGGGCGGACTTCTTCGGGCGTCCCGCTTACACCATGACGCTGGTCGGGCGGCTGGCACAGGCCAGCAACGCGGCTATTCTGTTGGTCAGCGCGGAACGTCGCGTAAACGGCTATGTGATCAGCTTCGAGCCGCTGCAACTGGATTTCTCGCAGCCCGTCCCCAGGCAAATCAACATCGCGCTGGAAAAAGTGATACGTGCCTGTCCGGCACAGTATTTATGGAGTTATAACCGTTATAAAGTTGCGCGCGGAATCAAAATTCTGGATCACACCCCGAAGGTGGGGCTATGAAAAAAATTGCTGTGCTAATACTTTGGCTGCTGCACTTTTTGCCGTTGCCGATGCTGGCGGTACTGGGAAATGTGCTCGGTTTGTTGGTCTACCCGATTGCAGGTGAGCGCCGCAGGGTCGGCGATATTAATTTGTCCCTGTGTTTTCCGAAAATGAGCGAGGCTGATAGGCGGCGCTTGTTGCGGCGCAATTTTATGGCGTTTGGTCGCAGCATACTGGAGCGCAGTATTCTGTGGTGGTCGAGTAGCGCGCGCTTGCAGCGCCTGATACGCGTGGAAGGATTGGAGAATTTTCGGTCCGCAGAAGGTAAGCCACTCATTTTGTTGACGGCACATTTCGTGGCTCTCGATGTGGGCGGGAACTGGCTGTCTCAGCACACCAATGTGGTGACGGTCTATTCCAAACAGAAAGACCCGTATTTTGATGCGCTGTTTTACAAGAAGCGCACCCGCTTCGGTGCGCAACGATTGTATTCACGTCAGGATGGTATGCGGGGGGTGATTCGGGATATTCGCAACGGATTTCCCTTTTACTATTTCACCGATCAGGATCAGTCTGTCAAGGACGGGGTGTTCGTGCCATTTTTTGGTGTGCCGGCTGCGACGCTGACTACTGTTCCGCGCTTAGCCCAAATGACCGGTGCGAAGGTGGTGCCTTGCATCACCCGTATGCTGCCGTACGGTCAGGGGTATGAAATTCGTTTTTATCCTGCCTGGGAAAATTGTCCCAGCGGTGATGAGGTGCTTGACGCGCGGCGTATGAATGAGTTTATCGAAGCGCGGATACTGGAGATGCCAGAGCAGTATTTCTGGCTGCATAAGCGTTTTAAGACGCGACCGGAAGGCGAAGCAAGATACTATTAGCAAGTGGTCAGTGGCAAGTTGTTAGTCGCCGCCCGTTTTCAGGAGATGGAATGAAATACCGTGATTTGCGCGACTTTATTGCGCAGCTAGAAAAAATAGGCGAACTTAAACGCATCAGCGTGCCTGTTTCCACGCATCTTGAAATGACGGAAATTTGCGACCGCGTGTTGCGTGCGCAGGGGCCTGCGATCTTGTTTGAGAATGTGGTCGGGCACAGCATGCCGGTGCTGGCCAATCTGTTCGGAACGCCGCGCCGCGTGGCCTTAGGGATGGGTGAAGAGTCTGTATCTGCGCTGCGCGAAGTGGGCAAGTTGCTCGCCTATCTGAAAGAGCCCGAGCCGCCGAAAGGGCTTAAAGATGCCTGGGATAAGTGGCCGGTGTTAAAGCAGGTGTTGACCATGTCGCCTAAAGTCTTATCCAGCGCACCCTGTCAAGAGGTGGTGTGGGAAGGCGATGAAGTGGATCTTGCAAAATTGCCGGTTCAGCACTGTTGGCCGGGGGATGTTGCGCCATTGATCACCTGGGGGTTGGTGGTGACCCGCGGCCCTGAAAAGTCACGGCAGAATCTGGGCATCTATCGCCAGCAGGTCATTGCAAAGAATAAAGTCATCATGCGCTGGCTTGCGCATCGCGGCGGGGCGCTGGATTTTCGCGACCATTGTAAAAAATATCCCGGCGTGCCCTTTCCTGTTGCGGTGGTAATTGGCGCGGACCCCGCGACCATACTGGGTGCTGTCACGCCGGTGCCGGATTCATTGTCTGAGTATCAGTTCGCGGGATTATTGCGCGGCAGCAAGACCGAACTCGTGAGCTGTCTGGGCAGCGATTTGCAGGTGCCAGCATCGAGTGAGATCGTGCTCGAAGGCGTGATTCATCCTGACGAAATGGCGCTGGAAGGTCCTTACGGCGACCACACGGGTTACTACAACGAGCAGGACAAGTTCCCTGTGTTCACCATCGAGCGCATCACGATGCGCCGCGATCCGATCTATCATTCCACCTATACGGGCAAGCCGCCCGATGAACCGGCAATGTTGGGTGTCGCATTGAACGAAGTGTTCGTGCCATTGTTGCAAAAGCAGTTTCCTGAAATCGTGGATTTTTACCTGCCGCCGGAAGGTTGCAGTTACCGGATGGCGATTGTGTCAATCAAGAAGCAGTATGCCGGACATGCCAAGCGCGTGATGTTCGGTATCTGGTCTTTTCTGCGCCAGTTTATGTACACCAAGTTCATCGTGGTGGTGGATGAAGACATCGATATCCGCAGCTGGCAGGAAGTGATCTGGGCGATTACGACACGCATGGATCCGGTGAGAGACACCCTGCTGGTCGAGAATACGCCGATCGACTATCTGGACTTCGCGAGTCCCGTGTCGGGTCTAGGCGGCAAGATGGGGCTTGATGCGACCAACAAATTTCCCGGAGAAACGAATCGGGAATGGGGCACGACCATCGTCATGGATGAGGCTACCAAGGCTAAAGTCGATGCGATGTGGGGAGAGCTGGGGCTGTAGGTCTACCGTTTGCCCTGTCGAAGTGTGAATCGCTAACAATCAACGCTAACTTCGCCGGTCTGCCACCAGCTTCACTGCCCCTGCAGCCACTCAATCAGCGCGTCCTGTGCCGCCTGGCCGCGTTTGGCGTTCGGGTGGTTGATGAAAAATACCACGCTCCACTGTTTTCCGGAATGGGCCTGTACAAATCCTGCCAGCGTCTTGACGCCATCCAGTGTGCCGGTTTTTAAATGCGCATGGCTGGCGGCGGGACTATTTTTAAGGCGTTTCTTGACCGAGCCATCGATGCCTAAAATCGGCAGCGATGCGATTAGTTCAGCGCTGTACGGACTCTCCGTTATGCTCTGCAACAGTTGCGCCATGTGCTCCGCGCTGATGCGCTCAACACGCGACAGGCCGGCGCCGTTTTCCAGTACCAGCTCGGGGAAATTCAGTCCCTTTTTTGTCAGCCAGCTGCGCATCGCAGCAGTGCTTCCGGGAATGCTGGCGGAGGTCGTCGTGCCCAGCGTCAGAAACAGCTGCCTCGCCATCACGTTGTTGCTGTATTTGTTGATGTCGCGAATGGCCAGACTCATAGGTTCGGAGCGATGCGTCGAAAATAATTGCGCACTGCTACTCAATAATCCATCGCGCTGCCGGCCAGTCAGGCTGCCGCCCAGTTGATGCCAGGCGGCGCGGAACACGGCGTCCACATAGCGCGAATGCGACAGCACGCTGAGGCTGTGCTCGCGCTCGCCGCATTCGGCAGGATAGCCGCCCTGTAGCAACAGCCGCTCATCGTTCGCTTGTACGCGTATCGTGTCGTCCCAGTCCTCGCAACTGCCAGCCTGCGGGGCTAACTGGCTGTCCAGCCGTACGCCTTCAAGCATCGGTTCGATGATCACGCGCAGGCGATTTCCTTCAGGAATATAGCGCAGACGCAACGTGTTGAAGTTCAGTAGCAACGCATCCGGGGTTACGTTATAGGCGCGCACCGGATCGTTGTCGAAAGCGCCTGAGTCGAGTTGCGGCAGATCGAAAAAGCTGCGATCGATCACCAGATTTCCGCGTATCTCGCGCAGGCCGCGGGCGCGCAATTCCGCCATCCAAAGCCAGAATTGCTCGATGGTGAATTTGGGATCGCCATAGCCCTTGAGAATCAGATCGCCCTGCAGTACGCCGTTTTCAAGTTTGCCATCCAGATAGGCTTCTGTCTTCCAGGTATAGGCAGGTCCCAGCAGTTCCAGCCCGGCAAAGGTGGTGAGGAGCTTCATGGTGGAGGCTGGATTCATCGGTTGTTCTGCATTGATGCTGATGGCCGCTTTAGGTGCGCCGATTTTCCGCACCGTGATACTTGTCGCGCTGAGCGGAATGCCGGCACTTTTCAGTTCCCGCAACACGGCAGGCGGCAAATGAGTGGCCGTGGCATTCAGTGCGGCGAACAGCGTCAACAGGGCAAAAAGATAGTTCAAGTCAGGCTCTCGACGAGGGTTAGCGTGCGCATCACCAATATTTCTATCTCGGACTCGCTGATCACATAAGGGGGCATAAAATATACAGTTTTACCCATCGGCCGGATCAATATTTCCTGGCTTAGCGCGAGGCTGAAACAGCGCTGTGCAAAATCCGCATGCGGTGATTCGACCTCGAACGCCCAGATCATGCCGGTATTACGAAAGCTTTTGACTTTGGGATGGTTTTTTAATGGCGCAGCAATGCGGTTGAGATATTCTGCCTTGCGACGGTTTTCGCTCAGCACCTCGTTTTGTTTAAAAATATCCAGCGTGGCGAGGGCCGCGCGGCAGGCCAGCGGGTTGCCGGTGTAGGAGTGCGAGTGCAGAAAGCCGCGCGACGTCTTGTCGTCATAGAACGCCTGATAGATCGTATCGGAGGTCATGACAATAGACAGCGGCAGGTAGCCGCCGGTGATGCCTTTGGATATCAGCAAAAAATCAGGTGAAATGCCGCCCTGTTCACAGGCAAACATCGTCCCGGTTCTGCCCATGCCGACGGCGATTTCATCGGCAATCAGATGTACGTCATATTGATCGCAAAGTTCGCGTGCCCGTTTAAGGTAAGCCGGGTGATACATGGCCATGCCTGCGGCGCCCTGCACCAGGGGTTCGATGATAAAGGCGGCAAGTTGTGCATGATGCTGTTGCAAATGAGACTCAAGCGCCCCGGCGCAGCGCAGCGCGTACGCTTCGCTTGATTCGCCGGCTTCTGCATGGCGCCAGTCGGGACTGATCACGGTTGCCTGTTGTTTGATCAGTGCGCCGTAGGCGTCGCGAAACAGTGCGACATCCGTGACTGAGAGTGCGCCTAGCGTTTCACCGTGGTAGCTGTCTTGCAAGCTGATAAATTGACTCTTGTCCGGTTGACCCGTATTTCGCCAGTAATGCGCGCTCATTTTGAGGGCGATTTCGGTGGCCGAGGCGCCATCCGAGCCGTAGAAACAATGTCCCAGGCCTGGTGGGGCAAGTTCGCGCAGCCGTTCTGAGAGTTCGACCACGGGTTCGTGGGTAAAACCGGCCAGCATGACGTGCTCCAGCTTTTCCAGTTGGTCGCGCAATGCGGCATTAATGCTGGGATTGCTGTGACCAAACAAATTTACCCACCATGAACTGACGGCATCCAGATACTTATTGCCATCGAAATCATAAAGCCACGCCCCGCTGCCGCGCGCAATCGGCACTAGCGGAAACGATTCGTATTGCTTCATCTGTGAGCAGGGATGCCAGACTGCAGATAGCGAGCGACTGATCAGATCCTTATTGGTTTGGATTTTCATGAGTGGATAGTAGCGAATTTTTTATTCGTAGCGCTGGACTAAAATGTGTGTTGAGCTGAGCATATTATGATTAAACAAGGGATTTTTGTCGTTAAATCTTACAATTCATACTGGCAATACTTTGAGTATTGCTCTATTTGTGGCATGCTTGCGCCCTTATATGTACCTAAATATAACTATTTATAACGCTCTGATTTTTAAATCCAGAGTGACAGTTGGAGGATGGCAGCAATGAAATGTGTAGATGATTTCCGCCTGCGCTTCGGGAAGCGCGAATTAGTGCCGATTATGATCGGCGGTATGGGGGTGGATATTTCCACCGCTGAATTGGCGCTGGAAGCCGCGCGTTTGGGTGGGATTGGGCATATTTCCGATGCCATGCTGCCAACGGTGACAGACAAGCGATATAAGACCAAATTCGTCAGCGAGAAGCAGAAACAGTATAAGCTGAATATTCTGGAAACGGACAAGACGATCGTAAAATTCGATCTCGAGCAGGTGGCCGAAGCTTCTCGTCTGCACGTGCGCAGTACGATGGATGCCAAGCGCGGCGACGGCATGGTGTTCATTAACTGCATGGAAAAGCTCACCATGAATGCACCGCGCGAAACCTTGCGCACGCGTATGCTGACCGCGCTGGACGAAGGAATTGACGGCATCACACTGGCAGCGGGGTTGCACTTGGGTTCCTTTGCTATGATGCAGGATCACCCTCGCTTCCACGATGCGAAGCTGGGCATCATCGTCTCTTCCGTGCGCGCGCTGCAGTTGTTTTTGCGCAAAAATGTCAAAACAAACCGCCTGCCCGATTACATCGTGGTGGAAGGTCCGCTGGCAGGTGGTCACTTGGGATTCGGTATGGATTGGGCGCAGTATGATCTGCGTACGATCACTGCCGAAGTCATTCAATTTTTGAAAAATGAGCAATTGGATATTCCTGTGATTCCGGCCGGCGGTATCTTTACCGGCAGCGATGCCGTGAGTTATCTGGAAACAGGTTCTTCCGCCGTGCAGGTTGCGACGCGTTTTACCGTGGCCGAAGAGTGCGGCATCCCGAAAAAAATACAGCAGGAATATTTCAAAGCCAGCGAAGAAGATATCGAGGTCAATACCCTGTCACCGACAGGCTATCCGATGCGCATGATCAAGGGGTGTCCTGCGATCGGTTCAGGTATACGCCCTAACTGCGAGGCATTCGGCTATGTGCTCGACGGCAATGGTCGTTGCGGCTATATCGATGCTTATAATCGCGTGGTCGCAGAAAACCCGGATGCGAAGAAATTTTCCGTTCCGGATAAAACCTGTCTGTGTACGCATATGCGTAACTACGATCTGTGGACTTGCGGGCATTACGCCTATCGCCTGAAGGATACCTCGCACCGCAACGAAGATGGTTCGTATCAATTGCTGACAGCGGAACATATCTTTTTGGATTATCAGTTCAGCAAAGATAACAAGATCGCTTTGCCTGCTAAAAAATAAATTTCACCTCCGCCCTTGAAATTGCAAGTCGCTATCCCCATTGTTAGCGCTTGCGGGCGGAGCGGTTTCGCCTCTGCATTTAATTCAACCAAACTGATTCAGGAGATATAAATATGAAGATTCGTCCTTTGAGCGACCGTGTGATCGTCAAGCGTATGGAAGAAGATGTCAAGACTGCGTCCGGTATCGTGCTGGCAAGCACAGCAGTCGAAAAGCCTGATACAGGTGAAGTTGTCGCTGTCGGCAATGGCAAGGTGAATAACGACGGCAAATTGCAGTCTATGAGCGTTAAGGTGGGCGACAAAGTGTTGTTCGGTAAGTATTCCGGTCAGACGTTCAAGATGGACGGTCAGGAATACCTGACCATGCGCGAAGATGACATCATCGGCATCGTAGAAGCCTAATTTCGTTATTTTCAGCGAGAATAATTTTTTATAGCCGTGTTCCGGGGCTTTGCCGGAATAGCGGTTTCAAACAATTCAGGAGCATAAAAAATGGCAGCTAAAGACGTAAAGTTCCACGATGCAGCACGCAGCAAGATGGTAGTTGGCGTAAATATTCTGGCTGATGCGGTTAAAGTCACGTTGGGCCCAAAAGGTCGTAATGTCGTTCTGGACCGCTCATACGGTTCACCTACCATCACTAAGGATGGTGTATCTGTCGCTAAAGAAATCGAACTGAAGGACAAGTTCGAAAATATGGGCGCGCAAATGGTCAAGGAAGTCGCATCTAAGACTTCTGATGTGGCGGGTGACGGTACGACAACTGCAACTGTCCTGGCACAATCGATCGTTATGGAAGGTATGAAGTTTGTTGCTGCCGGCATGAATCCGATGGATCTCAAGCGCGGTATCGATCAGGCGGTTATCGCTGCGGTTGCTGAACTGAAAAAGCTCTCCAAGCCATGTACGACCAGCAAGGAAATTGCACAGGTTGGTAGCATCTCTGCAAATTCTGATACCGTTATCGGCGAAAAAATCGCTGCTGCGATGGAAAAAGTAGGCAAAGAAGGCGTGATTACCATTGAAGATGGTACCGGTCTGGAAGATGAGCTGGACATCGTTGAAGGTATGCAGTTTGACCGCGGCTATCTGTCGCCTTACTTCATCAACAATCAAGATCGTCAACTGGCATTGATGGAAAATCCGTACATCTTGTTGCATGACAAGAAGATTTCCAACATCCGTGATTTGCTCCCGGTGCTGGAACAAGTCGCTAAGGCAGGTCGTCCATTGCTGATCATCGCTGAAGATGTTGACGGCGAAGCGCTGGCAACACTGGTTGTAAACAACATTCGCGGTATCCTGAAGACGGTTGCTGTTAAGGCGCCTGGTTTCGGCGATCGTCGCAAGGCGATGCTCGAAGATATCGCGATTTTGACAGGCGGTACGGTGATCGCTGAAGAAGTCGGCCTGACACTTGAAAAGGCAACGCTGGAAGATCTGGGTCAAGCCAAGCGTATCGAAGTGGGCAAAGACAACAGCATCATTATTGACGGCGCAGGCAAGGAAGAAGCAATCAAGTCACGCATCGGCCAAATCAACAAGCAAGCCGAAGAGTCAACCAGCGATTACGACAAAGAAAAGCTGCAAGAGCGTAAAGCCAAGTTGGCAGGCGGTGTTGCAGTGATCAAGGTTGGCGCTGCAACTGAAGTCGAAATGAAGGAAAAGAAGGCGCGTGTTGAAGATGCATTGCACGCAACGCGTGCTGCGGTTGAAGAAGGCATTGTACCTGGCGGTGGCGTAGCGCTGTTGCGCGCCAAAGTTGCAGTCTCTGGCCTGAAGGGCGACAACCACGATCAAGATGCGGGTATCACCATCGTATTGCGTGCCATGGAAGCGCCTCTGCGCGCCATCGTGCAAAATGCCGGTGACGAGCCATCTGTTGTGGTCAACAAAGTATCCGAAGGCTCTGGCAGCTACGGTTACAACGCGGCTACCAGCGAATATGGCGACATGTTAGCGATGGGCGTGGTTGATCCTACCAAGGTGACCCGCGTTGCATTGCAAAATGCAGCTTCTATCGCTGGTCTGATGCTGACAACAGCCTGTATGGTTGCTGAATTGCCTGAAGACAAGCCAGCTGCAGGTATGGGTGGCGGCGACATGGGGGGTATGGGCGGCATGATGTAATTTGATTCAGCGCGCATTTAGCTGATCAGACAAACCCCGCTCATGCGGGGTTTGTCATTTGTGTTGCGGTTTTGGATAAAGTCGGTATAATGCGCACCTCGCAAGGGCGTTAGAGCATTAATAGTCCTGCGAAATGTTTAAGATGGCCTGATAGCTCAGTCGGTAGAGCAGAGGATTGAAAATCCTTGTGTCGGTGGTTCGATTCCGCCTCGGGCCACCAATGAATTTTTAAAAAACCAGAACTTAACCGTTCTGGTTTTTTATTTTGTGCGAGGCATTCTGATTTAGCAATCCTTGCGTCTGGCTGGATCAGTTGGGTGGCAAGATGGGCTCGTGGATAATGAAGGTAATCGCATTGCTGGGGTGCCGGATGAATTGCTGACGCCTAGGTGGAAGTAATGCCGCAAGGTTGGATTCATCCTTGGTGTCAAGGATTTCACTGTGTTTTCACTGTATAATGCTGGCGGTTAGCCGTCTTCCGGCTTGATTTATTGAATTCAAGGCTTGCCAAATTTTGGTGAGCCTTTTTGCATTCTGGTATAAAAATATGATTCAAACCTCTGAAGAAATCCGTACCAGCGACGCGACTGCGGGTGCTGAGGGCATCGTGCGCGAGGTTAAACGCCGCCGCACTTTTGCGATTATCTCGCACCCGGATGCGGGTAAAACGACGCTGACCGAAAAATTGTTGTTGTTCGGTGGCGCGATTCAGATGGCAGGTACAGTGAAGGCGCGTAAAAGTGGTCGACATGCCACCTCTGACTGGCTGGAAATCGAGAAGCAGCGCGGCATTTCGGTCGCCAGTTCGGTGATGCAATTTACTTTTGATGATTGCGTGATCAATCTGCTCGATACGCCGGGTCACCAGGACTTCTCGGAAGATACCTATCGCGTACTGACGGCTGTGGATGCCGCTGTGATGGTGGTCGATGCGGCCAAGGGTGTCGAGGAGCAGACGATCAAGTTGCTGGAAGTTTGTCGTTTACGCAACACGCCTATTATTACCTTCATCAACAAGATGGATCGGGAAGTGCGCGAGCCGCTGGAAGTGCTGGACGAGATCGAATCCGTCCTTAAAATTAAATGTGCGCCGGTGACCTGGCCTATCGGCATGGGTAAGCGATTCCAAGGGGTGTATCACCTGCTCAATGATCAGGTGTTGCGCTTTGTGCCCGGTGAAGCGAAGGCAGGTCAAGACGTTGAGACATTGCAAGGCGGCGAGATCGATCAGCTTGCGAAACAGTGTCCGTCCGAGATGCAGACGATGCGCGATGAGACCGAGCTGGTGATGGGTGCGGGCGCGTCTTTTGATCTCGACGAGTTTTTGCGCGGTCAGCAATCACCGGTGTTTTTCGGTTCAGGGGTCAATAATTTTGGTGTGCGTGAAATCCTGCGCGCGCTGGTAGACTGGGCGCCGCCGCCTTTGCCGCGTGCGACTGATGTGCGGCTGGTATTGCCGACTGAGCCTGCTTTCACAGGTTTTGTATTCAAGATTCAAGCGAATATGGATCCGAATCACCGCGATCGTATTGCTTTTATGCGCGTATGTTCGGGTAGATATTCGTCTGGGATGAAGGTCAAGCATCGTCGCACCGGCAAGGACATGAAACTGGCCAATGCGGTGACCTTCATGGCGAATGAACGTACGCGCATGGATGAGGCTTATGCGGGCGATATTATCGGTGTGCATAACCATGGCCAGTTACAGATCGGCGATGTGCTCACCGAAGGCGAAGCATTAACCTTCAAGGGGATTCCTTATTTTGCGCCTGAGTTGTTCAGTCGCGCGCGTCTGCGCGATCCGATGAAGGCCAAGCAGTTGCAAAAGGGTTTGCGTCAACTGGGTGAAGAAGGTGCGGTTCAGGTGTTTGAGCCTTTGATCGACACCAGCAATCCGCTCATCGGTGCAGTCGGTCAGTTGCAGTTCGAAGTGGTTGAACACCGGCTGAAGGCGGAGTATGGCGTTGATGCCGTGTTCGAGCGTGCAGGCATTCAAACGGCACGCTGGGTGACTTGTACGGATGCCAGCCATCTGGCCGAATTCGTCAAAGCGAATCAAAGTCGTCTGGCAAAGGATGTGGACGGCAACTACGCCTATCTTGCCGACAGCGGCGTGAACTTGCGTCTGGCGCAAGAGCGCTGGCCGAAAGTGCAATTCTTCGCAACGCGCGAGCACGGGCAGCAACTGAGCTAATTGCAACCCTCGCGTGTATTGATTGGCAAGTGTCCGGTAGGCCCGTTTTTAAATGGGTCTGCCTCGTTAATAGCCAGAGCGGTTGGAATGTCGTGTTGAAATATTTTTCCGGATTAAAATTGTTGCAGGCCGCGCTGTTGTTGAGCTTTTTTGCGGTGTCTGTGGAGACGGCATGCGCGGGAGGCAGCAATGCGTCCGATGTGCCGCCGGTAATTCTTTTTATCGGTGATTCCCATTCGACCGGCAGTTTCGGGATGCAGCAAGACGCCGTGCTGCGTAGCGTCAAAGGATTTCGCGTTGCCACTTATGCGATTTGCGGCAGTTCGTCTGACAACTGGTTCTCGGGCGATAAAACAAGTTGTGGATATTTTTTCAGAGACCTGGACGGGCACGAGCAGCGAGGATGGGAGGCGGCAACGCCGCTGATCGCGAATCTGATCGCGCAGTATCAACCGGCCTATACGGTGGTGGAGCTGGGGGCGAATATGTACGGGCACACGCCCGAGTGGGTTGAAAAAACCTCGCACGAAATGGCGATGACCATCGTCAATTCCGGCAGCAAGTGTATCTGGATCGGGCCGCCTCATGCGCGTATCCAAACCGATTCCGGATTGGCGCAGGTTTTTGATGCGTTGCACGCCGGCGTTGGGGCGTATTGCCTGCTGTTCGACAGCCGAAATGTCACCCGATATCCTGCCGTTGGCGGCGATGGCATCCACTTCAATTCACTGGGGGAGTCGGGCGCGCGCATCGCCGAAAACTGGGCGCTCTCCGCCTATTATGCATTTAGCCCCTTGCTGAAGGCCGGAAAACCGGCAAAGTAGTTGGTGTGTAGTCTTGTTTGAGGCGGCGGGTCTATAATGCGCCGATACGTCATAGCGAGGTGATCACTTGAGTGCCATTCATACTTCTCAGTTGGCTTTTTTTGCCGCGCATGCGCCGTTCGACCGAATGGAAATGGCGCACCTGCTATGGATGACCGAGCGATTAAAGCTTGGCTATTACGCGCAAAACGAGGTGATCGTCTCGCCCGAACAAGGGGCGGTCGAACGATTTTTGGTGATCAAGCAGGGGGTGGTGCAGGGAGAGCAGAGCGTTGCGCATGCCAGCGACACCGATACGTGGCTGGAGTTGGCAGAAGGCGAATGTTTCCCATTGGGCGCCTTGCTCGCGCATCGCCCGGTGGCAAGTATTTACCGTGCCGTCAAAGACACTTTTTGCTATGAATTACCGCTGGCGGATTTTAACGAATTGCTCGGCATGAGCGCACCGTTCCGTGATTTTTGTACGCGGCGCATCGCCAACCTCCTCGAGCACTCAAAGCAAGTCATTCAGGCGCAATACACGCAATCCTCGTCTGAGCAGCAATCGCTGACGAGTCCCTTGTCTGCCATCATCCGGCGTGCGCCCGTGACTTGCGCGCCTGATACGACGGTGCGCGAAGTACTGGCTCGCATGCATGAATTGCGTGTCGGTTCGATGATTGCAATCGATGATCAGGGGCGGCCGCAAGGCATCCTGACATTACCCGATGTGCTCGAACGCATCGCGCTGCCGCAGATCAATCTTGATCAGCCGGTGATCGGTATTATGACCACGCAGTTGACCTTTTTACCGCCGCAGGCGCTGGCCTATGAGGCTGCGCTGACCATGGCCAAGCAGGGGTTTCGCCATGTGCTGGTGGTGGATAACGAACGGCTGGTAGGCCTAGTGTCGGAAAAAGATCTGTTTGCCTTGCAGCGCGTCGGACTGCGGCAAATTGGTTCTGCGATACGGCATGCGAATAAGGTCGATGAATTCAGGCAGTCCGCTGCGGATATTCGACGCATGGCGCACAATATGATGGCGCAGGGGGTTGCGGCGGAACAACTGACCCAGTTTATTTCAACGTTCAACGATTTGTTAACGTCACGTGTCGTCGAGCTGGAATATGCGGACAGCGGTATTGCGGCACTGTCCGACCGGCTGTGCTGGATCGCGCTGGGTTCTGAAGGCCGTTTTGAGCAGACGCTCAGCACGGATCAGGATAACGCACTGATTTTTAGGGTGCCCGACGGGATGACCGCTGACGGGGTGCGCGAAGTAATGTTGCCGGTCGCGCGCCGCATCAATGAAACGCTGGCCTTGTGCGGGTTTCCGTTGTGCCGTGGCAATGTGATGGCGTCGAATCCGCAATGGTGTTTGTCGCTGGAGGAGTGGAAGCGCACCTTTTCTAACTGGATCAGTAACGGCACGCCGGTGGCTCTGTTGCACGCCTCTATCTTTTTTGATTTTCGAGCCGTGTTCGGGACGGGGGCGCTAGCCGAAGAGCTGCGCCTTTGGCTAGTCAGAGTGGCCACTGAAAATAGCCGTTTTTTGCACCAGATGGCACAAAATGCGATGAGTATACGTCCGCCTTTGGGCGTGGTGCGTGATTTTGTAGTCGGTAAAGAGCATACGCTGGATTTGAAGCTCAACGGCATTACACCGTTTGTGGATGCAGCGCGTATCTTCAGCCTTGCGGCAGGTGTCACGCAGACCAGTACCATCCAGCGCCTGCGCGTTAGCGCCGCCAAACTGAAAATTCATCCTGCCGAAGTCGAGGCGTGGATCGATGCGTTTTTGTTTATTCAGGTATTGCGCATGCGTCACCACGATGAGGGGCAGGAGCAGGGGTTGAGCGATGAGGCGCTGAACAACCTGATCGATCCCGAGGCGCTGCACGAACTGGACCGGCGCATCCTCAAGGAAGCCTTTCGTCAGGCGCGCAAGCTGCAGGCGAGGCTGGCGCTGGAGTATCACCTGTGATCAGTTCGGTGTTGCGCTGGTTTCGCCGGCCAGACTTGACTGACGAGCAACAACGCAGGCTGTCGCTCTGGCGCGCGCTACCTGCCGTGTCGGCTCATCAGGCAATAAAGGCTACGCGTTGTGTGGTGGTCGATGTGGAGACTAGCGGATTGAATTTGTGGGAAGATCGGCTGATTTCCATCGGCGCGGTCGCCGTGGTCAACGGAAAAATTGAGTTGGGGGATAGTTTTTATATCGTATTACAGCAGGAAATCGTCAGCGAAAAGGAAAATATCTTGCTGCACGGGATTGGTGGTGCTGCGCAGGCTGAAGGGGTGCCGGCGGCCGATGCGTTGCTGGCCTTTCTGGCATTCTTGCAAAAGGATCCGCTGATCGCGTTTCATGTCACGTTCGATCAGACCATGATAGTGCGTGCGATCAGCAAGTATCTGGGGTTTTCCTTCAAGCAACCCTGGTCCGATATGGCCTATGTGATGCCCGCACTCAATCCTGAGTTAGCTGCGCGTTTTCGTTCACTGGATGACTGGATAGCTCACTTTGATATACGCAACGACGCGCGTCACAATGCGCTGGCGGACGCGCTGGTCACCGCGCAATTGTTTCAGGTCGGCGCTTCACAGGCATCGGGCCGGAATATTGCCGATTTTGCTGCGCTGCGTGATCTGGAAAAGGCGCAACGCTGGGTGAGCGAAGTCGGGTGACGCCATCTGACCGGCCGGATTGTCGACAATCCGAGTGCGAGCTTAAGGTTGAAACGGCGCAATTTTCTCAATAAAACATCGTTAATTCGCTAATGGTTCAGGTTGCGCGTGATGCAGCTCATAACCCTATCGTCAAAGATGTTGACAATAGAGGTTGAGAAAAACAGTCGGCAAGCATTGCATTACCTCGCGCCTTAACGTAATCTCGCACCTGTTTTTAAGAGTGGGTCAGAATGTACATGTTCTGGCTTGTCGATTGTCTTCAGGGAGGAAGTATGTCAAATCCAACTATTAATTGGGCGGCCATTGATGCCAACCCAAAATTTCAGGCATTGCATCGTAAGAAAACGTTTTTCTTATGGGGCTTGATGATTTTTTCCATTATTTATTACTTTATGTTGCCTATTGGCGCCGCATATTTCCAGGATTTGTTCAAAACTAAGGTTTGGGGCGTGGTCAATTTCGGCTTGCTGTTTGCACTGTCCGAATTCGTCGTGGCCTGGGTGATCGCATTTATGTATTCGAAGAAGGCCAATGCCGAATTCGACGCGATGGCGCAAGAAATCATTAACGAAACACAGGGAGCATAAGCATGACGAGGCTAAATCAATTGGCTGTATCCGTTGCCGCCTTGTGCTGCAGCGGTGCGGCCTTCGCGGGCACGGGCGCGGTTGCCGATGAATTTAAGTGGATGACCTTTGCGGTGTTCGGCGTGATTATCGCTATCACGATGGCCATCACCTTCTGGGCTGCGCGTTCTACACACACCACGTCCGAGTTTTATGCTGCGGGCCGTTCGGTGTCCGGTATCCAAAACGGCTGGGCGATTGCAGGTGACTACCTGTCTGCCGCGTCTTTCCTGGGTATTGCCGGTCTGATTTCATTGTACGGCTACGATGGCTTTATGTACTCGGTGGGCTGGCTGGTTGCGTACATCACCGTTTTGCTGGTGATCGCCGAACCTTGCCGTAATATCGGCAAATACACCATGGGCGATATTCTGGCCTTCCGTAACGACCCTAAGAAGACTAAGACGGTTGCTGCGCTGTCCACCATCACCGTATCTACTTTCTACCTGACCGCGCAAATGGTCGGTGGCGGTGTGCTGATCAAGACTCTGATCGGTATTGACTATGAAATCTCTGTGATCGGCGTCGGTATTTTGATGCTGGCTTACGTTGTTTTCGGCGGTATGAAGGCAACCACATGGGTTCAGATCACTAAGGCCGTATTGCTGGTGATTGCGTCTTTGATCCTGGTATTCCTGGTATGGTCGCCTTATGGCTTCAGCCTGCCGGCTTACCTGCAAGCGGTGGTTGGCGATGAAAAAGTGGTCGCACAAGTCGCTAAGCTGTTGGGCGATTCGGCTGCCGGTATGAGCAAAGAAGAACTCGGTCAGCGTTTCTTAGAACCGGGCCTGTTCCTGAAAAACCCGATCGATCAGATTTCGTTAGGGTTGGCGCTGGTGCTGGGTACCGCTGGTATGCCGCATATTTTGATGCGTTTCTTCACCGTTCCTACGGCACAAGCTGCGCGTACTTCGGTTATCTGGGCGATGGGTATTATCGGCGGTTTCTACGTGCTGACCCTGTTCTTGGGTACCGGTGCTGCGATGCTGGTTGGTTCTGCCAAGATCGCGTCTGTTGATGCGGGCGGCAATATGGCAGGTCCTTTGCTTGCGCAATATCTGGGCGGTGGTGAAAACTCGATGCTGGGTAACTTCTTCCTAGCTTTCGTAGCTGCCGTTGCCTTTGCAACGATTGTTGCGGTGGTTGCAGGTTTGGTTCTGGCTGCTGCTTCTGCGATGGCGCATGACATTTATGTCGGCGTGATCCGTGGCGAAAAAGCGACACCTAAAGAACAGGTTGTGGCGGCACGTGTCTCGTCAGTGCTGGTGGGTGTGATCGCGATTACCGTAGGTATTCTGGCCAAGGGTCAGAACGTGGCTCATCTGGTCGCGCTAGCGTTCGCAGTTGCGGCCTCATCGAACTTGCCTGCCGTGTTCCTGACGCTGTACTGGAAGAAGTGCAACACCACTGGCATTATCCTCGGTATGTTGGTGGGCTCTCTGACAGCGATTGGTCTGGTGATGGTTTCTCCTAACATGACTTATCCTAAGGCTGTGATTGCATCGGCTAAGAAGGTTATTGAAGGCGAACCAATGCAGGCTGCGAAAGAAGCGAAGCCGGCTGTTGTGGCATCAAGCTTTATGTGCGAACTGTTTGCGCTGGAGGGTTGTGTTACGTCAGCCGCGGCCAAACCTGCCTCTCCTGAGAAGCCCGCCAAACTGCCGGCAGCCGAAAAACTGGCTATGCTGAACGAAAAAGTGCCGGCACTGGAAGCATCATTGGTCGCACTTGCAGCGGATCCGGTTGCGCTCAAGAAGGCAGAGGACGATTTGGCTAAGGTCACTACTGTCCGGTTAAAAATCGAATAGATTCAATTGTTTACTGATGTCCGGTTCGTCAAGATTCTGTATCGCATTTGCAACCATTTGATTTATTGGGGTTTTATCGAACATATTGACCTCAAAAAGATTCAGTAAAATCTGCTGGGAGGCAGGAAGATTGAGCTGTTTTTTGGCAATGCTGACCAGCAGGTAAACGCATATTGCGATCCAGATTTGGGATTTGACGGCATTGAGGGAATTGCCATAGAAATGTTTGATGGCAAGGTTTTGCTTGAGCCACTTGAAGAACAGTTCGATTTGCCAGCGATTTTTGTAGATATTGGCGATGGTCAGCGCGGGCAAATCGAAGCGATTGGTCAGGAACACCAAATGCTTGCCGGTTTCCGGGTCGCGGAAAGAAACCCGGCGCAGGCGTTCCGGGTAAGCGGTTTTTGATTTGGGTGTCGCCAGCAGTATGGTTTGATCGCAGCGTAATCCAGTGGCTTTGTCCACTTCGCGCGACGCAATCCAGGTAAAGCGGAGATTGTTCTTTGCGCGGATGACAAAGGTAACTTGGCGCTGGTGTAGCGCATACAATCTGGCGAAGTGCAGGTAGCCCCGATCAATGACGACGATGGTGCCAGCGGGGAATGGGATCACGTCGAGCAGATTGACATCGTGAACCTTGCCGGTGGTAATGGACAGAAACACAGGGATTGAACCGCGCAGATCAATGATGGTGTGCGCTTTGACGGCGGCCTTGGTTGAACGAAATTCCGCCCAGGGGAACAGCGTCAGGCACAGATCGATGGTGGTCGAGTCCATGGCGTAGAGCGGTTCTTTGAGTCCCAGGCCGATGTCCTCGTCCCGGTACAGTTCGAGCGCTATGGAGATCAAACGATGGCCGAGTGCCTCGAACAGCCGCCAGTCGCGCCGTTCGTTGGCATCGGCCAGTGTGGAACGGGATACTTTGCTGCGGATACCGATATGGTAAAGCTTGCTCTTCTGAGAATTGAGACAGGCAACCAAATCACGCAAGCCATCGCGCCGGGTCAGTTGTGCATAGGCCATGCAGATGAATTGGCTCCATGCGGAGAAATGCTTGATCCCGTGGTTGGCGGCAAAGCGCTCGGTCAGATATTCGAAATGATTGAACGGCACGAAGTCCAGCAATTGTGCGAAAACTGTTTTGCCCCGATTCATGCTGCCGCTCCGTCTGCCGATTAAAGGGCAAACGATACGGTTTTTTAACCAAAGGCGATTCCAGATAGTATTTGAAATCGTCGGAATGCAAAAACGTGCTGAAAGCCACGTCAATAAAGGGCTACAGCGAAATGAACTTAAAATCTACCGGACAGTAGTGGGCTAAGGTGAAGAAAGATATCGCCGCGACCGAAAAAGCCAAAGCTAAGGCCGAAGATGATCTGAAGAAATTTGACGGTCAGACCACCAGCATCATGGGCCTGGAAAAACCTTTCTTCCTGTTGAAAAACCCGGGTCTGTTGTCGATTCCTTTGGGTTTCCTGATGGTGATCTTGGGTTCAATCTTCACACGCGACAAACGTGCCGAAGACATGTGGGATGAGTTGTACGTTCGCCAGAACACCGGCATCAACTCTGAACAGGCAACGGCTCACTAAGCTTTTGCATCGGCTGGACTAAAAAGCTCCCGGGGAAAACCCCGGGAGCTTTTTTGCGTTTAATCGTGCCGAAATTTGCGTTGCCGGGGTGCGGCAATTTGTCGCGCGACAATTTGCCGCATTCCTAGGCTGGCAATACCCTCGTAAAATCAGGCGATTCCAGTCAATTTTCAGGTGTCCGCATGTTAAAAAATATATCAAAAATCGTATTGTCCACGGCCTTGATGGTCGGGTACGCCAGTGTTGCTCAGGCCGAAATGAGTCGCGAAGACTACGCGATCAAGTTTAGGCGCGGGGGATACACGGTGCTGGGGTGGTATTACGGCCCGTTGTATCGGATGGCGAAGGGTGAGATGCCCTACGACAAGGCGCTATTCTTGCGCAATGCAGATTATCTGGCCGTGTTGAGCAAGTTGCCTAAAGATGGTTTTATACCGGGATCTGGGGCGGGAGAGACCAAGGCTAAGCCTGAAATTTGGTCGAAAAGCGATAAATTTAAAGAGGCCAACGACCGTCTGGAAAATGAGTCAGCCAGACTAGCCGAGCTGGCGAAAACGGGCGATTTAGATGCCATCAAGGTACAGTTTGGCAAGGTACAGAAAAGCTGCAAAGCTTGCCACGATGATTTTAAAAATAAGGCTGATTGACGTTTGAAGTGCGGTGCGTGTCGCCGAATCTCTTTTCACAAAGACAAGCGCTTATGCCATTTTCACCAGCAGCCAGACCGCAACGGAAGCGATGCAAAATAGCAGCAAAGCCAGCCAACTGCTGCGCAGGTGAATGGTCGGGACACTCACCTCTTGTGGCAGGTGTTTGATGCCGGTCAACATGGGAAGCAGCAGATTTTCTTGCTTAAAAAACAGGTAAACCAGCATCGCGGCGATATGCAGTGCTAGCAATCCCAGCAGGCCATAAAAACTTTGTTCGTGCCAGGATGTCGCCAGATCGCTGATAGATTTGCCGACATCGTTGGCGAAGGGCCCTTCTAGCATCATGTCATCGTTGGCGAACAAGCCAGCTAAGACTATGAAAAATACTGTGCCGATTAGCGCCAGCACCATCCAGCCCCCGGCCGGGTTGTGGCCGATGTGATGTATGACGTCCTTGTTTTTGACGCGTGCCAGATAGCCCAGTAGCGCGCGAGGTGACGCGATAAAACCGGCAAAGCGCGCACTGCTGCTACCCATCACCCCCCAGCTCAGGCGAAACAACAAGAGCGCGAGCACTGCATAGCCGCAGCGAAAATGTAATTCCATATCGCCATTTTCGGTCGATGACCACCAGCCGACGGCAATCAATATCAGCAATGACCAGTGAAATAAACGTGTCGGTAAATCCCAAATTTTTACAGCTTGCGTTGTAGGGTTAGGCATCACTGTTAATCCATTTTTAATTGGTGGCGCATGGTATCAAAAGCATTTGTACGCGGGGTGTGACATTTTGTCGCGCGACAAAATGCCGCATTCTCAGCAAGGTTAATCCTATCTACAATCCGCTCGGATAAAAATCAGAACGAGACATACCGGGGATATTGAAGATGAAAAACAAGCAATTATTTACGCTCAGCGTACTTGCGCTGGCCGTTAGTCAAACAGTCTATGCGGTGCACGATACGGAGATGCTGGATGATGTAGTCGTCAGCGCATCGAAGATTCGCCAATCCATCAAGGAGGCGCCCGCTAATGTGTCGGTGGTTAATACAAAGAAACTGGAAGCGGGTAACAATTTTGTTATCGGCGATGCGCTGACCGCGAAGGTGCCAAGTTTGTATCTGCGCGGTGGCGCGATAGATGGCGGTCGTGCCGGAACGACGATGCAGCTCAGTTTTCGAGGTCAGGGTATCAACCGCAACCTGTTGCTGGTCGATGGTCAGTCTCAGACGGATGCCTTTGCAGGGCAAATGAACTGGTCCGCCATCTCAATGAACGATGTAGAACGTATCGAAGTGATTCCTGGTGTGGGTTCGGCTTTGTATGGCAGCGCGGCGCTGGGCGGCGTGATTAGCGTGATTACCAAAGCACCGACTAAGCGTGAAATGACCGTCAAGTTGACCAAAGGATTTTCGGATGGCAGTCGCCAGAAAGTAGAAGCGGGCTATCGCGACAAATATGAAAATGGTTTGGGCGTGGTGTTCAACTTCGCGCAAGATGATCGTGATGGCTATGCCGCCGATTTGGTGACGCTGGCTAATCCGGCAGGGGCACCGTTGGCAGGCGCAAAAGTGGTGACCGGCATCCAACCGACCACGACCACCACGGGGGCGGCAACCAATATCATTGGCGACAAAGGATTTAATGCCTCAAGGGCCATCAATGCCAATGCCAAATTGTATTTCGATGTAAGCAGCACTACCAAATTGCATGCAGGGGTGGCTTATACCGACGACAAGAATTTAATGACGCCTTATCACGTTTATCTGACCGATGTGGCAACGGGGCAGCCGCTGGCCTTGCCAGCATCGAATGCTTTGGCGACCAATCTCAGCATCAACGGGCTGAAATCGTCGCTCAAAGAATCGGCATTTTTCGGCACGAATCCTGGCGGACGTACCTCGATGCGTTATTTTGCAGGCGTAGATACCGAGATTTTCGGTGACTACAAGCTGAAACTTAAGGTGGGGAAAGTCGATCAAAATGGCTGGTCTGTGGGCGCAGCCAGTACAACGCTCAATACGATGACGACTGGCACCGGCACATTAACGGATTCGCCTAACAGTAAAACCGATGCATCGGCTGAGTTAAGTTTTGGCTTAGGCGAGAAGCAATTCATCGTGACCGGGTTGGCCTATGAGAGCGGCACGCTGATGCAAAAAAAATATGCGTTGGCTAACTGGACTGATCTCAATTCTAAAACCCGGGTGAATACCAGCTCCGATGGCGTGAGCGCGACGACCTCGTTGTTCTTGCAGGATCAAATTTCGCTAGGGGATGCGTGGACGGTGTATGCCGGAGGTCGTTATGACGCATGGCGTTCACACGGTACAGCGCGGGATTATGTGACGCCCGCGAATACGATAATCAGCCCTGAAAGAACGGCAACTTCATTCAATCCAAAATTGGCGGCGGTTTATAAGCTGAATGAACGACTGACCCTGAAAGGTTCGCTGGGTACGGGTTTTAGAGCGCCGAATAATTATGAGATGTACGCCAATCCGACTTTTTCCGGTGCGGCAGCACCTAACGGAAAACTGATTCTGGCGAATCCGAATCTAAAACCTGAAACGGCGCAGTCCTGGGATATTTCAGCGGATATGGATTTTGAGCGCGGTGGAAATTTCAGAGTGGCTTACTACCAAACCAAGATGAAGGACATGATTTACCAAAAGGTCACCGCAGTACCCCAATATATTTTGCCGGGCACGACCAGTCAGATTAATTTCTGGGGGCAACAATCCAATGTGGCGGGTGCCGATATTAGTGGTATCGAACTGAGCGGCGAGACACCGATTACCAGTTGGTTGAGTCTTAATGCCAGCTATACCTACACCGGTGCCATTGTCACCAGTGACGGCGGTACGAATTCCGGCATGATCGGTAAACGCTTATCCAATGTTCCTAAAAACATGGCGAGTATCGGCTGGGATCTTAAACGGGGCGACTGGTCTGGCATGGTGATGACCCGCTATACCGGTGAAGTATGGGGGTCGGCAGATAATTTGAATACCGATGTGATCAAGGATGTCTGGACGGGCTACAGCAAATACTGGCTGACCGATATGAAAATTGGTTATCAGATCGACAAGACGTTCAAAGCCAGCTTCGCTGTCGGCAACCTGTTCAACAAAAAATACTTCGCCTATTACCCGATGCCCGGTCGTAGTGTGACGATGGATCTGACGGCTAACTTCTAAGCGTATTTAACCGGTGAAAACTCAACCGTGTTTAAGATTTTCCGGTTGCTTGATATCAAATTAACGCTTGGGCTGGAGAGGCTAATGCGGAAACATAAAATGTGGCTATTTGCTGCGTTATGCGGCTGTTTTCAAGTCGCTTGCGCGGATATTCTTTGGCTGTCGGAAACGGCGCCTGCCAAAGGGGCGGTGAAAGCGGCTGAGGTGGAGGCGCAGCACGCGCATCATCACGGGATGCCCTCTGCCGCCAGTGCTGTTGCTTCATCGCCTGTGGTAACGGGCGCAAAAAAGCATGACCACGATGCGCAGATCAGTCTCGATGGTGAAGCGCCCGGCAAGGATCATCAGCCCGGCAAGCAGGTTTGGTTGCGACAAGGCGAGAACCTCAAGACAGCGCCCTATGTTCAGACAGAGAACTGCAGCGAGTCATTGACGATGATTGCACTGGATGGCAAAAAAACCGATTTCACCGCGACCCCGGTGGCGGGGTATGTGACGCTTAAAACTGAGCTGCCCGCTATCGGTTACTACGATGTGTATCTGGAACAGCGTGCGGTTCACGATGGAAAATTGCAGGTGCAGTTGCCCAAGGTGGAGCTGTTGTGGGCATCTTGTGTCGCCAAAGAGGTTGACGAGGAAGCGGTCGCAAAACCGATCATCAATCGCAATTCTGCGCTGGAAGTACTGCGTATCCATAAGCCGGATGAGGGGTGTATGGCAAGTCTGGTGTCGGGCGACGTGGTGACATTTAGGGTACTGAGTTTTGGCAAGCCGCTGGCGGGTATTCCGGTAACCATGATGACACAGGAAGGCTGGCGAAATACAGTGGTGAGTGACCAGGCAGGGAATGCGACTTTTACCGTTATCCGAGCCTATTTTTCAAAGTGGCTGGAATTCAAAAAATACCATACCGATACGTTTTTGGTCGTGGCTGAGATGGATAAGGCTGAGCTAGGGGAACTCAACGGCGAGCCTTATTCGTCCTCTCACTATGTGGCCACTTTACCCGGAAAATATCGGCCCTCTCCCTACGATTACCGCTCTTATGCCTGGGGCTTGGGGATTGCCTTGTTTGTGATGGTGTTCGGTGGTCTGGCGATTTATTTGTACCGTCGCCGTCGTCTGAAACCTTATCAGGAGGTACGTGTCGATGAGAACGCTTGAGTCTGTCCGGCGTGCGGTTAATAACGTCCAGTTCAATCGCTTCCGTTTTTGGCTGCAACTGTTTTTTTTCGTCCTGCTGGTTTATGGCGGTTACCTTGGCATAGAGCTGGGCAAGAGTTTGCCGACTTTCGCTTGCGGTTACAACAGGGAGGGCCGCGGCGGGATGTGCTATTTGATGGTCTTGCAGCATCAAATGGCCTGGCCGTGGCAAAAGTTGTTTAGTGTCGCTGGAATTACCGTGCTGACTGGATTTTTGACGTTTTATCTGTGGTTTATCGCGCTGAACAAAGGCTGGTGTGGCTTCGTCTGCCCGGTTGGCACGCTACAGGACTGGATGACCGCCTTGCGTCGTATGACGGGCATACGATATTCACGCTACTCGTGGGAGCAATTCCAGTGGCTGGGGCAGATCAAATATGTGTTGCTGGCATTGATGTTCATCATCCCGCTGGGCATAGGCGGAGGCTGGTTCAACAAGGACCTGAAATCACCGTTTTGCATGATTTGTCCCGGGCGCACCCTTATTCCGATGTTTACCGGCGATTTTTCCTTTTTGACGATCGATTTTTCGAATAAAACCAACATGATTATGACAGTACTGGGCTTGACCGTGACAGGCTTGTTTTTTGTTGGTGCTTTTGTCAAAAAGCGTTTTTTCTGCTTTTACTGTCCGATGGGCGCGTTTCATTATCTGTTGTCGAAACCCGCCTTGTTACGGCTGAAAAAGGACGGTTCGAAATGCACGCGTTGCGGCGATTGCTTTCGCGTCTGTGATCAGGAAATCAAACTCATTGCGGATGATGTGACGCGTAAGGAAATCATGACCGACGACTGCATCATGTGTCTGAAGTGCGTGGCGGCGTGTCCGGAACCGGGGGCGTTGAAAGCGACCTTTGCGGGCATCCCGATATTTGAAGCGACCGAGGAAGGCTTTATTAAGCGCATGCAAAAGGGACTCCGCGATGAAAAATGAAGCTGATAACGTAACTCAAAAAGTCATTCCGATTCAGCCTGTGCCTTACAGCCTTTCACGTCAGGCAGGCGAGGCACAGACGGTACTAGATCATATTGTGGATGATTTTCAGGACAATCCGCGATCGATGCAGTATTTCTACGACTTGTTCCGCCGCGTGTATTGCAAGGGAGAGGCCGTGCCGCATGACGGGATGTTGGTCGGCACAACCTGCATCCAGGCACCGGAAGAGTTGATTTACGCGTTTGGCGCGACCCCGATGCGACTGTGCAACGGCTCGTATCATTACGACCAGAAGGGGGCTGACTTTATGCCCTCTAAGTCCTGTTCGCTGGTCAAGGCGACACTGGGAATGCTTAATTCTGCGACGGTGATTCCGAAAATCGGCAAGCCGGACCTGATTGTCAATCCGACCACCTGCGACCAGAAGAAAAAGTCCAGTTCGATGATGAGCGATATGGGCTACAAGGTGTATGACTTGGAATTCCCCAACGTCAAGGAAAGCGAAGCTTCGCGCATTTATTGGCAGCGCTCGGTGCGCCAGTTTTCGGCTCAATTGCGCACGTTGACGGGCAAAAAACTGACGAAAAAGAATCTGAAAGAGGCGATGAGCAAGACCGGGCGTGCTCAGGCCGCTTATCGCAAACTGCATCATTTTCGTCGCAAATCGCCCTCGTTGATCCTTGGCAAAGATGCCATGCTGGTCACGAATGCTTATTTTTTCGATGACATCGGCCGCTGGACGGATGCGGTGGAAAAGCTCAATGAAGAGCTGGCACTGCGCGATCAGTCTGGATTTAAGGCGGTGCAGAGCCGTGCACCGCGGGTGTTATTCACCGGTTCGCCGCCGATCTTTCCCAATCTCAAGCTGCCTTTGCTGATTGAAGAGTCGGGCGGCGTGGTCGTGACGGATGACACCTGCTCTTCCAGTCGCATGTTGTACGACATGACGGCCGTGGATGAGTGGCTAGTGAACGACATGGTGGATAGTCTGGCGGATAAATATCTCAAGCCGTGCACCTGCCCGATTTTTACCAAAAATGAAGATCGCCGTCGCCGTTTGCTGGATTTGATCGAGACCTTCAATGCAGATGGTGTGGTGTATCAGGCATTCGCCGGATGTCAGGTCTATGAGATGGAGTATCGCAGCGTCGCCGATGAATTCAATAAGGCGGGCATCCCGATGTTGTATGTCGAGACGGATTACAGCCCGGATGATAAAGGTCAGATGTCGACACGGATTGAGGCATTTTTGGAATCGTTAAAGAACAGAAGGAAGCGTCGCGCATGAATTATTTTGCAGGAATCGATGTTGGCTCGACCGCCATTAAAGTCGCGGTGGTCGACGCTGAGGGGCTGCTTGTCGGTGTGCATGTTACGCCGTCCGGCAGCCTGTTCCACAAGAATTCGCTGGAGGCGCTCAATACCCTGCTGGCAAAAGTAGGCTTGCAACGCGAGGATGTGCGCTATCTGATTGCCACCGGCTATGGTCGAAAACTGTTCAAGGAGGCCGATGATTCGATCAGCGAAATCACTGCCAATGCCATCGGCGCTTTTGAGACCGGCAAGGCCTTTGGCGGCGTGCGCACCATCATCAATATCGGCGGACAGGATTCCAAAGCCATTCAAATTGACAATTCCGGCAACGTTGTTAATTTTGCGATGAACGACAAATGTGCGGCGGGAACTGGGCGCTTTTTAGATGTGGCGGCACGCAATCTGGAACTGGACTTGGAAGACTTGGGCGATTGCCATTTTCAGGCCACCACGGCGCCCTTGACGATTAATAGCACCTGCACGGTGTTTGCCGAATCCGAGATTATCGGCCTGCTCGCCAAAGGGCACGGCAAGGCGGAAATTATTGCCGGAATTCATTATTCCATCGCGCAGCGCACGGTGCGTCTTGCCAAGCGCGTTGGCATTGAGGATAGGGTCTATTTTGACGGCGGCCCGGCATTGAACAAAGGCTTAGTGGCCGCGATACAGGATGAGCTGGGGCGCGAACTGGTCATTCCGGAGCATCCGCAAACTACCACAGCCTTTGGTGCTGCGATGCTGGCGCGCAGCGAATATCTGGAAGAACGTAGCGCGGGGCAAGATTGATTCCGGTCAATATGGTGGTGGGTGCGCCGATGGCGGCCGCACTGGGTTTTGCCTATGGCATGGGGCCGTGCCTGATTAGTTGCGCGCCCTTTCTGGGGCCGGTTTTTCTCGCCAGCGAGGGCGGCGTACGCAAGTCCTGGAAGATTATCCTGCCCTTATCTCTGGGGCGTTTGCTTGCCTACAGTAGCTTCGGCGCGGTGGTCGGCACCTTCGGTCATTACGTTAAGGATGCCGCCGTCACCGATTCGGTGCGGATTATTGTGGGTTTTGCCGTCTTGATGATAGGCGTCGCGTTGTTACTGCGCAATAAGCACTGCGGCTCATCCAGAGCCGCTACCGGGATGAGTGCCGGGACGCATGTTTTGCAGCGCATCGATAAACAGGGCGGCGCGCAGGCGCTGATGCCCGGCGGCCTGTTTCTGATGGGCATCGGCATGACCTTGAGTCCTTGTGCGCCGCTGGGGGTGGTGCTGTTTTCGGCTGCGATGAGCGGTAGTGCGCTGGGTGGTTTGGCGCTGGCCTTGAGCTTCGGTCTGGGCGCGATCGTGATACCCGCGCTGTTTTTCGGGATCGGCATGGCCTATCTGGGGACGCGTTTGCGCGAACAGTTGCAAAGCTGGCGGCCTGTTATCGAACGTATTAGTGCGGCATTGCTCATCATGGCGGGTATCAGCAATCTGGTTCGTTGGTGAGGCGTGCGACGATATGTCGCAGGGTCTGAGAAGAATAATTTGTAATAATTAAGCGCACACTATTTCAGGGGGAGTTATGCGTAAAGTCGTTGTTTATCTGCATCGCTGGGTGGGGCTGGCCGCGTTGTTGTTTATCGGGGTTGCGGCGGTAACCGGTACGGTTTTGTCATTCGACAAAGAGCTGGATCGCTGGCTGAACGATGACTGGTATTACGTTAATCCGCAAACGGTGCGTCTGCCTATGGATCAACTGGTCACGCGTGCCGAAACCTTTATCGCGGGTTCCCGTGTGACGTTTGTGCGCATGGATGCGGATCCTGCCCGCTCCTATCATTTTTTTCTGAAAAGCAAACCGGCTGCTGGCGAAGAAAAGGGACTGATGCATAACGTTTTTGTCGATCCATACACGGGAGCGATTCTGGGTGGGCGTGAGAGCGGTGCGTTTGGTGTGGATAAACGACACTTTATTCCGATGCTGGTGAAACTGCATTACACCTGGTACATGGGCGATTTCGGTAAGTGGCTGATCGGCATCGCGGCGGTGCTGTGGTTGCTGGATCATTTTGGTGCGGTGTATCTGTCTTTCCCGAATTTGAAAAGCTGGAAAAAATCGTTCCAGTTTCGCTGGACGGCGGGCGGCCACAAACTCAATTTCGATATGCACCGCTCCGGCAGTATGTGGATTTTGCCTGTGCTGATTGCGCTGGCCTTGTCCAGCGTTTATCTGAATCTGAATACACAGTTTAAGTGGGTGGTGAACAAGTTTTCGCCGCTGACAACGGTGGAATGCGCCTGTCATGTCGACCCGAATGCGAAATGGCTGGCGGATACTGCTTCATGGGATGGCGCGATCAAATTGGCGCAAACCACTCAACCTGAGCTCGCTGTGGCGGCGATGACCTTTATGCCGGATACCCGCAAGTTCATCGTTTCCATGAAAGGGCCTGAAGACCTCACGAATGAGGTTGGCATGACCAAAGTGTATGTCAATGCGATGACGGGGGAGTTGATGCATGTACATGATCGCCATGCTGAAACGGCGGGTGACACCTTCAATGCCTGGCAGTTGCCGCTGCACAACGGTCGGGTATTCGGCCTGTTCGGCCAGATCATCATTTTGTTGAGCGGCATCGTGATCACACTGATTTGCGTAACGGCATTTTTGATTTACGCCAAAAAAGCGCGTGCCCGTAAGGCAAAAAACGCTCAGGTCATTGCGGGAGAGACAGTTCGTAACGCCGATGTATTCAATCAAACACAAAGTATTAACCCATGATGTTGCGGGTGTGCATCGCTGCGTAATGAAACGTCCAAGTCGTCATGCTATCAATCCGTTGTTTAGATATATTTTGTTGTTCACCAGAGGCGGTTTATGAAACGATTATTTAGTTTGCTGATTTTGTCATCAGGCGCGGCGCTGGTTTGTGCCGAAGAGATTCAAACACTTGATGAAATCAAGGTAACGGGTAAGCGTGACGATGTGTCCGAGCGCCGCGAATCCAGTACGCAAAAGGTGGTGGTAGATCGCCGTGAGATTGAAAATATGAGCGTGATGACCGTCGCTGATGTAATCGGTAAATTGCCCGGCGTCGAAATTAAAGGCGATGCGCAGCGCGCGCGCGGCATGACGCGGGATTCGGTAAGTGTGCTGATCGATGGGGAACGGCAATCTTCTCAGGCCGTATTGGGCGCGATGGGACGTTTGCCTTCCGGTGATCTGGAACGCGTGGAAATACTGCGCGGATCGTCGGCTGAATATGGCGGCTCATCTTCGGTGACTGTCAATCTGGTGATGAAGAAAGCCATCCCTAAGCGTTCGACGGAGATGCGTGTCGGAGTCGGCATGCGTGGCAATGAACTGAATGAGCAGTTGGCATGGACCGAAAACGGTGGCGAGGGCGGCTTTGCCTGGTCTTTTCCGGTGGGCCTGATCTGGAACAATTCACCGATGAGTACGCAACTCGATCGACAAAATTCTGCCGCTGGGGTGCGTAATTTGTGGCAACAGGAAAGTGGCAGCGCGTTGACCAAACTGGGGCATCATGCGATTAGCCCGCGCCTGAGCTGGAAAAATGGCAGCGACAGTTTTACCGTGTTGCCGATGTTTTTTTACGGGCCGATGACGCGCAATACCACCAGCAATTTGAGTGCATTTACGAATCCGGCCGCCGGTACGGGGCAGGGTTATAACGGTGAACGACTGACGCGGGAAAGCGGCTTGAGCCGTACCTTGCGGCTGCGGGTTGAGGGCGAAAAACATCTGGGCGATGCCAAACTGACGGCGCGCACTTCATTGAACAATAACCGCCGCACCAGCGATACCTGGCGCGATGTGTACAGTGCGACCAATGTGTTGACCCAGTTCAGCGATAATCTGGTGAGTGTCGACAATGAATGGAACTCGGCACTGCGCTGGGATCAGCCTTTCGGTGTGAATATGATGTCGGTCGGTGCCGAACTGGTGCGTTTGCAACGCGACGATCAGCAGAATTTCAGCGGTGCAGAGGCCCGTTTTATAGCTTCGTCACGCGATGGTATTTTGTGGGTGCAAAACGATTGGTCGCCGCAGGCTTCTTTTACCTTGACCACCGGCTTGCGTACCGAGAACAGCGCGCTTAATTCCAACGGCGTATCTCAGCAACATACGAGTTGGCTGCCGTCACTTGCCGCGCGTTGGGAGCCGTTGGATAAATGGGTGCTGCGTTCGTCGTTGGGCGCGGGTTTAAAGATGCCGAAGCTCGATGAAATCAGCAATGCCGCCGTCCCCAGCATAGGTGCAAACACGCCGGTTGAAGCCGATAAACGCGGCAACCCTAATCTACGCCCGGAACGCAGCGTCAATTTTGAGGCCGTGCTGGAGCATTATCTGGCTGACAATGCGGGGGTGATAGGTGCGAATTTATATGTGCGATCCACGCAGGATTTTACTGAACGTCATGCGTTGCTCGAAGGCACGCGTTGGGTGGACAGGCCATATAACGCGGGTTCAGCGCAGCATTGGGGTGTCGAATTGGATGGGAAAATTAGGACCGACAGTCTGGGCTGGAAGGGCGCAAGTGTCAAAGCTCACTTGACATTACCGCATGCCCAGGTGAATGACACGCAGTTGGGCGTTACGCGGATGGCCCGCGATACGCCGAACTTTGTGTTCTCGATGGGGCTGGATCAAAGCCTGCCTAAACTCAAATCCACCTATGGCGTGACCTTGCAGCATTCGGGGCGCAGTGCAACGGCAATACCGGGCGAGCAGTGGGGTTACACCCGTGCGCGTACCCAGCTGGACGCATTCTGGTTGTATCAGATCACACCTCAATATAAGGTGCGCATGGCAGGTCAGAATCTTCTCGCTGCCGATACGGTGCGTCAAAATAACGTTACAGCGGCAGGGAATGCATATCAATTGAGCAACAGCGAACGCGGTTATCGCGGCGTGATGCTGACGCTGGAAGGACGTTTGTGACATGTCTGCACTGCTATCTGCTACGCCGATGATCATTCAACGTTCATTTACGATTAATCCTGAAAATCAACCGCAACGATGGCTTGTGGTTGCATTGGTGGTGCTGCTGCATACCTGTTTTGGTGGGGTATGGATCTTGTCGCCGGCGGAATCTATACCGGCAGTCAAGGAAATGACCGTGTCTATGCTCTTGCCGACGCCCCCGGCTATTCAACCCGAAGCGCCACCGCCCAAACCTCAGCCTAAAATCGAACCTTCAGTGCAGCCTCTCAGCAAACCGGTGGTAAGGGAAGTGGCCGATGTTGCACCGATGCCGCTTACAGCGCCGCCGATTGCCGACGCCTCACCGGCACCCGCACCCGCAGTCTCCGCACCCGCGGTGGCGGATACCGAGCCTGATTACAAAGCCGGTTACCTTCACAATGTCCGTCCGGCGTATCCGATGGTTGCGCGCAAAATGGGCTGGGAGGGGAAGGTCATTCTTAACGTCGAAGTGCTGGCTGAGGGGGCTTGCGGGGCGGTCAGCGTGTTTAGTAGCAGCGGACGTGATGTACTGGATAATGCAGCGATTCATGCTGTTAAAGGCTGGCATTTTAGTCCTGCACGTCATGGCGGGCACACGGTGACGAAATGGTTCAAAGTGCCGATCAATTTTTCTCTGGAGGATGGCGAAGTATGACTATTTTATCGCTGTTGCAGAGGGAGTGAGGTGTAGATTACTCGGCGTCTGTTGTGTTGCAGAGGGGCGGTCAAATCAGGACAGGATAAATAACTCTATGTTCCCTTCTTCCTGACTGCACCGTTTCATGCAGGCTTGTACGGCATCGGCCAGTCTTTTTTGCGAAGCCGGTTTAACGATGAAGCCTGCGGCACCGCCTTCGCGCGCAGCGCTCACACGTTCGGACGTTAACGAGGCGCTGATCATAACGACCTGGGTTGTGATGCCAAACTCCTTGATCGCACGCAGCGTATCGATGCCATCGAGTTCGGGCATTTCGATGTCCAGAAAAACGATGTGGGGTTTCAGAACGAGGAATTTTTTGAGCGCCTCGTGTCCGTTTTTAGCGGCTTCGACATTCTGGTAACCTTCTCGTCTCACCATAGAGACGTGCAGATTCAGTGTGAGATGTTCGTCATCTACGATCAGGATACGAATTGCTGATTCTGGCATGACTGTACTCGCTGGTTTCCTGAAGGGGGCGGGTGGATCTGATTTAACTTATTGACTGTTAAACAGAAAAGTTAGCTGCATCCCGCAGCGGCTCTCATTATAATCCCGAAATAGGTTGTCAGCGTTTGATGTTGATCGTTTGTGTCGTGCCGCACATCAATGTACGCTTAATCATGTTAGCTTGTCGAACAATGCGTCCGACTCCGGTTCTTTGGAAAATACTGACTGAAAATTATGAGCCTGCACCCGATTGGCAAACTCTACACACACCTGCATAGCTCTGAACAGGGGCTGACGCAAAGTGAGGCCGTGCTGCGTCAGGCGCGGTATGGCCCTAACCAACTGGAAAAAATCGCAGGCACCCCACTTTTTATCAGGCTGTTCAGGGAATTTACCCACTTTTTTGCGCTGATTTTATGGTTTGCCGCCGGGCTGGCATTTTTTGCCGAGTGGCGCGACCCCGGGCAGGGCATGGCGACCTTAGGGTACGCGGTGTTAGGCGTGATTCTGATCAACGGGGTTTTTTCGTTCTGGCAGGAATACCGTGCGGAAAAAGCACTGGCTGCCCTGAACAATCTGTTGCCGCATCACACAACCGCACTGCGCGATGGGCATGCGGTTCAGTTGATGGTCGCAGAACTGGTCCCGGGGGATGTGATCCTGCTGGCGGCAGGCGATGATGTGCCGGCAGATTGCCGGTTGATCGAAGCCTTCGGGGTACGGGTGAACACCGCCAATCTCACAGGAGAGTCGCGGCCTCAGTCGCGCGACACGAAAGTAGCGCCCGAGGAATTGCGGCAGGATATTCTGCACGCGGGAACCTCTCTGATTTCCGGGGACGCGCGTGCCATCGTCTATGCCATCGGCATGCATACAGAGTTTGGCAATATCGCCCGCCTGACACAAACGGCCGCCGAACCCTTGTCGCCCTTGCAAAAAGAGATCATGCGCCTGTCGCGACTGATTGCATTGTTTGCGACCCTGCTGGGGATTTCCTTTTTTTTCGTCGGGCAGGTGCTCGGTCTGTCCTTCTGGGCGAACCTGGTGTTTGCGATCGGCATCATCGTCGCCAACGTACCTGAAGGTCTATTGCCCACCGTCACGTTGTCGCTTGCGATGGCGACGCAGCGCATGGCGAAGAAAAACGCGCTGGTGCGGCATCTGCCCGCCGTTGAGACGCTGGGTGCGGCGAGTGTGATTTGCTCGGATAAAACCGGTACGCTGACGCAGAACCGCATGAGCCTGAGGCAGTGCTATTGTTCAGGCGCGCTTGTGTCGCCCGGGGAACTGCCGGAAGACGCGCCGATGTTCGATGTGATGCAGTACTGTCATGATCTGCGCCGCATCGAGCAGGAGGGCGGGGCTGTGTGGCAGGGCGACCCGATGGAAATTGCCTTGCTGATGAGTGTGAGGACTGTGCGCGAACACGTTAAGCGTCAGGATGAGATCCCGTTCGATACCGAGCGCAAGCGTATGTCGGTGATCTGCGATACGCCTCTCGGTCCCATCTTGTATTGCAAGGGGGCGCCTGAGTCTGTATTGCCGTTGTGCAGCGCGCTGTGGTTAAACGGCGAGGTGGTGCCGCTCGATGAAACAGGCCGCGCCAACTTGCTTGCGGTTCAGGAGCAGATGGCCGAAAAAGGCTTTCGGGTGCTGGCGCTGGCCTATCGCAGTTTGCCGGCAGAGGGTATTGAGACGCAGCGCGAGACCGCGCTGATTTTCGCAGGGCTTGCCGGCCTGATCGATCCGCCGCGCGAGGCAGTGCCTGCGGCGATTAAAACCTGCCACGCAGCCGGAATACGCGTGATCATGATTACCGGCGATCATCCACAGACGGCCTGTGCGCTGGCGCGTGAAATTGGTCTGGCGGTCGATCCAGTCGCGGTCACAGGGGACCGGCTGCGCCAGATGTCGGATACGGATTTGCAATTGCTGCTCCATGAGCCTGAGTTGATCTTTGCGCGCACTGCTGCTGATCAGAAAATGCGCATTGTGCAGGCTTTGCAGCGCCGTGGGGAAGTCGTTGCCGTGACAGGAGACGGCGTGAACGATGCCCCGGCCTTGAAATGCGCCGACGTCGGGATCGCGATGGGGCTGTCCGGCACCGATGTCGCGAAGGCGTCTGCCGACATCATCCTGCTCGATGACAACTTCGCCTCGATCGTCGCTGCAGTTGAAGAAGGGCGCGCGGTATTCGATAATCTGCGTAAATTTTTGACTTATATTTTGACGTCAAATATTCCCGAAATGGTGCCGTATCTGGCTTTTGTGCTTTTCAAAATCCCGCTCCCGCTCACCATTATCCAGATACTCGCGGTGGATTTAGGTACCGATATGTTGCCGGCGCTCGCGCTGGGTGCGGAAAGGCCGGATCCTGACACCATGCAGCGTCCGCCGCGCGCCAGAGGCGAGCGATTGTTGAGTTGGGCGGCCTTGCTGCGTGCGTATTTGTTTTTAGGGGTGCTGGAGGCGTCCGCCGCCATGGCAGTGTTTTTCTTTGTGCTGCAAGGCGGTGGCTGGCAATGGGGCGTTGTGCCGGGCTTGCACGACACGCTGTATTTGCAAGCCACGACGGCTTGCCTGTCGGCGATCATCGCGATGCAGGTGGTGAACGTGTTTTTGTGCCGCCATGCACAGGCGTCTGTCTTTAGCCGTACGCACCGTCGCAACCGTCTGATCTGGTACGGGGTCGCATCAGAAATTCTACTGTTGCTGTTGATCGATTACACCCCGTGGGGCAATGCGTTGTTCGGGACGATGCCGATAGGCGCTAAAGTTTGGCTGCTTATCATCGCCTTCATGCCCGTCATGCTGCTGATGGAGGAACTGCGCAAAGCGGTGGTGCGCAGAAAGTAAGCCGGGTTATCCGGACTTACTTTCTTTATTTTGACAGGGCGTTGGCGATGTCGCGCTTGTGTTCTTCCTCCTGAATCAGGATGTCTTCCAGTACGCGCCGTAAACCATATTCTTTGAGCGACTCTGCCTGTCCGATCCGCTCCTTGTAACGGGCGATAGCATTTTCTTCGCCCTTGAGATCTTGTTTTAGCATTTCCAGACTATTGGACGATAGCTCGCGCTTTTCGACATCCACCGTGGGCGTGCCGCCCAGATAGTCGATTTGCTCGGAGAGCATCACCGCATGCTGCATTTCCTCCTGAGCGTGGATGAGTAGTTCTTTCTGTATCGAATCGAATTGTGCGCCGTTGATGGTGGCGGCATGTTGCACATACTGGATCGCCGCTGCATATTCCCATTCCAGATCCTTGTTCAGTTCCGACAACAATTTTTTCATGGTAATTTTCACTTTAACTCTCCTGTAGATTGTCAAAAGCAGCGCTTCATCTTATCAAGTCGCCAACCATCGCGCTACTCATAACCTTAGTCTTAGCCGGGTGTAATTTGTCAGGCGGATCGTTGACCCTATCCCAAAGTAGGGCGCGATCGGTTAAGCTTGGGGATATTTTTAATTCATCGAAAAAACATCATGGCTCAATATGTAATGTCTATGCTGCGCGTCAGCAAAATCGTACCTCCTAAACGTCAGATTATTAAAGATATTTCCCTGAGTTTCTTTCCTGGTGCCAAAATCGGCCTGCTGGGGCTGAACGGTTCGGGTAAATCGACCGTGCTGCGCATCATGGCGGGTGTGGACAAGGAATACGAGGGCGAGGTCCAGCATTTGCCTAATATTCGCATCGGTTATCTGGCTCAGGAACCGCAGTTGAATCCTGAAAATACCGTGCGTCAGGAAGTCGAAGAGGCGCTGGGCGAAGTGATGCAGGCGCAGGCGAAACTGGATGAAGTGTATGCCGCCTATGCTGAGGAAGATGCCGATTTTGATGCACTCGCCGCCGAGCAGGCGCGTCTGGAAAATATCATCGCCGCAGCAGGTTCAGGTTCTGATCAGTTGATGGAAATTGCAGCGGATGCGCTGCGTTTGCCTGAATGGGATGCGGTCATCAAGAATCTTTCAGGCGGTGAGAAGCGCCGTGTGGCTCTTTGCAAACTGCTGCTCGACAAACCCGACATGCTGCTGCTCGATGAGCCGACCAACCATCTGGATGCGGAGTCGGTGGAATGGCTGGAACAATTTTTGGTGCGTTTCCCTGGCACGGTGGTCGCGGTCACCCATGACCGTTACTTCCTCGATAATGCGGCAGAGTGGATACTGGAACTGGATCGCGGCCACGGCATTCCGTGGAAGGGCAATTATTCCTCATGGCTGGAGCAAAAGGGTGAGCGTCTGGCTCAGGAGCAAAAACAACTGGATGCACATTCCAAAGCGATGAAGCAGGAGCTTGAGTGGGTGCGCCAGAATCCAAAGGCGCGTCAGGCCAAATCCAAAGCGCGTATCGCACGCTTTGAGGAACTCAATTCGCAGGAACATCAAAAGCGCAACGAAACGCAGGAAATCTTTATCCCGGTCGGCGAGCGTCTGGGTAACGAAGTGATTGAATTCGAGGGCGTATCCAAAGCCTATGGCGATCGTCTTCTGATCGATAATTTAAGTTTCAAAGTGCCGGCAGGTGCCATCGTCGGGATCATCGGCCCGAACGGCGCGGGTAAATCCACCCTGTTCCGCATGATTACCGGCAAAGAGCAACCGGATTCCGGTACGGTCAAAATCGGTCAGACCGTCAAGATCGCGCACGTCGATCAGGCACGCGATTCTCTGGAGAACGAGAAGACTGTGTTCGACGCGATTTCCGGCGGCAATGAAATTCTCACTGTCGGTAAATACGAAACGCCGGCGCGCGCCTACATCGGTCGCTTCAACTTCAAGGGCGGCGATCAAGGCAAGCTGGTAGGCCAACTCTCAGGCGGTGAACGCGGTCGTCTGCATCTGGCGCAAACCCTGATCGCAGGCGGCAACGTGTTGCTGCTCGATGAACCGTCCAACGATCTGGACGTGGAAACTTTGCGCGCACTGGAAGATGCGCTGCTGGAATTCGCCGGTTGCGTGGCGGTGATCTCCCATGATCGCTGGTTCCTCGACCGTATCGCGACCCATATTCTGGCTTGTGAAGGCGATTCCAAGTGGACCTTCTTCGACGGCAACTATCAAGAATATGAAGCTGATAAGCGTAAGCGTTTAGGTGAGGAAGGCGCGAAGCCAAAACGTATCAGATACAAACCGATTAGCCGATAGGGAAGTGCAAATGTCCAATAGCGTAATTACGATTCAGGGCTGTTGGGCATTTGTGCTTAACCAGATTGATATCGATGCAGAGTTGCCATTTGCGTTTACTGAGGATTGTTCTATTCATAAGGCAACTGACGAACAAACACAGCAAATTAAAAAAATTCTTTCTGAGAAAGTTGGAAGTAGTGGCTGGTGCCAGCCGACTCAATTCTATGAGTATGATGCAGTGAGAGACGGAGCATCGACTAGCTTAAACCAGCTACCTGCAACGGAATGGCGTTACTACGTGGTATCAACATGTGACAATGGGCACACCAATAACAATTTGCACATGGCCTCAAATATTTCGGCAGCGCCACTCGAAATATCGGCGTTAATTTTCTATTTGAAGGCTGGGTTTGGGTGGCGTTCAGGAATATTGCAAAGAAATTTTGACCAATTCCCTATGCCTGTTAGTCATATTGGAAAGGAGGACTTGCTAGATATAGCAGAAGTCTATCAGTCTTACATCACTTTTGATAAAGAGGCGTTCCCGGAAATCACTCGCGCAATGAACATGTTTGATTCTTTGTCATTCTTGCAGAAAAACTCAACGTTTCATGTGCTAGGTTTATTTGCGATTATAGAAATGTTGATAACGCATAACCCGAAACTTGAAGACCGAGGAGATTCAATTACTCATCAGATGCAATCAAAAATACCGCTATTGTCACGGCGTTTTCAGGAAAAACTAGACTATCCTTTCTATTTTCAAGATGGGTCGGAAAAGAAGGTGTGGTCAGCCTTATATAAATATCGTAGTGCTATGGCGCACGGCGGTGTTTCCGATTTCGCAAGCAGCGAGCTTAGAATCTTGAAGGATGCAAATAATGCTGATGCTTTCCTTCGAGAAGTAGTTAAAAGACTGCTTCGGCATTCACTCAAAGAACCGCAACTCTACAGGGATTTGCGTAATTGTTGAGCAGTCCGGTAGGCCGGGGTAGTGCATGCGCCGTAGGCTGGTGGTGAGCTTGCGAACCCCAGCTTTTCGATGACATCCGATTCGGTCAGCTGTGCCGGGGTTCGTGGAAAAATCAATGGGATCAGACTTCATTGAGCCGAAGAGAAATCAACGGGGTCAGCACCGCAACTAAGTATTCAAGCTGGATTTCTTTAACCAAGTGCCTTTGCAACAATAGGGGACAGACCACGGTTTGCGAATTGAAATAGGGTAGTGGAACCTCAGGGGCTGACTAAACCAATCGCAAAGTTAATAGCATCGCAATAGTTTGTAAGGCTCCACGGGGTCAGGTCTTGCATTAACGTATTATCGTTATAATTGCCGAATGGCGCGGGGAAGACGACTTTCGCGCCGGAACGGGCGGTTTCATCTACGGAGATCACACCATGAAAATCGACCGGATGCACTCTCTGACAGATAACTTTGAAGCTCACGCGCAACGGACCGATGGCGGGGTTGAATTTTGGCTTGCGCGCGATCTTCAGTATCTTTTGGGCTATGCCGAGTGGCGAAATTTCACCGCTATTATCGCCAAGGCAAAAATTGCCGGTGAAATGTCGCAGCACGCTGTTTTGGATCATTTTGTTGACGTCAACAAAACGATCCAAATGCCGAAAGGCGCGGAGAAAGAAGTCGAAGACATGATGCTTAGCAGGTATGCCTGTTACCTCATCGCGCAGAACGGTGATCCGAGGAAACAGGAAATCGCCTTTGCACAGACTTATTTTGCCATCCAGACGCGTCGCGCAGAGTTAATCGAGCAACGGCTGTTGGAAACAGAACGAATCTCCGCCCGAAAAAAGCTCACTGCGACAGAAAAAGAGTTGTCTCAAGTTATCTACGAGCAAACGGGAGGCAATCAGGATTTCGCCTTGATTCGCAATAAAGGCGATCATGCTCTTTTCGGAAAATCTACCCAGGCGATGAAGTTGCAATGGCAAGTTCCGGATAATCGCACGTTGGCTGACTTTGCGCCTACCATTGTCCTCAAGGCCAAAGACTTCGCCGCAGAAATTACCATTTTTAACGCCAGACAAAATAGGCTAGCGAACGAAGGTGCGATTTCCAGCGAACACGTTACCAACAATGAGGCCGTTAGAAAAACGCTGCTCGAACGTGGCATACGCCCTGAAAGTCTGCCGGCTTCAGAAGACGTTAAAAAAGTAGAGCGCCGTCTCGCATCAGAAGAGAAGAAGTCGCTGAAAAATCCGGATGCGCTGGATCAGTAACTGTATTGGGAAATAGCTCGCGCGTTACAACCAATTGGCATTGAACGGTAATTCCCGGTAATCTGATGACGCATTGCATTTTCCGCCCCTCTCGTTACAATACCCGAATTCAATTTTTATTCGGTGACTTGTCATGCGGGAGCAAATCATCAGCCTGACCGACTTTAAAACGTCCGCTAGTCGTCTTTTACAAGAAACGCGCGGCGGGGCAAACATCATTCTGACGCAGAACGGTTCGGCGAGTGCGGTGGTGCAGGATTACGCAACCTACCGTACCCAGCAGGATGCCTTTTTGATGCTCAAGCTGATGGTTCAGGGCGAGGCCAACGTGAGCAAGTGTCAGCTGACTTCGCAGTCTGAGGTGTTCAGTTCGATGCGTGCTTCCTTGCTTGAGCAGCAAAATGGCTGAAACGCATCAGGTGTTGTGGACGGACACGGCGCGGCAGGACTTAATCGGGATCATCGACTACATCGCGCAGGACAGCGTTGAGGATGCGCTGGTGGTTCTGGATAAACTGGAGGCTAAGGCCGCTCAGCTTACCACCTTGCCCAGTCGCGGTCGCATCGTGCCTGAACTGCTGGACACGGGCATATCGCAATACCGTGAAATCATCAGCGCGCCGTGGCGCATTGTTTACCGGATTGAAAGTCAGCGTGTGCTGGTGATGGCGGTACTCGACAGTCGTCGGGATTTACAGGTTGTTTTGCTCAACCGACTGGCGCACTGACGGCAGCGTCGAGCGGTTACTTAAATATTTGAAACGGTTTCAGGAAGCCATCATGGAAATGAAGAAAATCAATTCGGGCAAGCTGCGTGCCATAGGCTACGACGCCCGTGCCCATTTGCTGCAAGTACAGCTCGATGACGGGAGTTGCTTGCAGTACAGCGCGGTGAGCGAGGATTTATGGCGTCGCTTCAGTTCATCGGGCGCGGCGTGGAGTTTTTACCGCGACAATATCGAAGAAGAATTCACTGCCAAGCGCGTTTCCGGAAAAGCGCCCGCGACCATTAATCCGCTCGATGCCTTGTTCGGCGATGTGGATGGCTAAGAAGACCTGGCTCAGCTGGAGCAGCGGTAAGGACAGCGCCTGGGCGCTGCATGTGTTGCGACAGTCCGATGAATACGAGGTGGCGGGGCTCTTTACCACCGTTAACGCGACCTTCGAGCGCGTCGCCATGCATGCGGTGCGTGTCGAGTTGCTGCGTGAGCAGGCGCTGGCGGTCGGTTTGCCGGTGCACCTGATTGAAATTCCCTATCCTTGCTCAGATGAGCAATACGCTGACGTGATGACGGCCTTCATGGCGCGCGCGAAGGCGGCGGATGTGCAATGCATGGCATTCGGGGATTTGTATCTGCAGAATGTGCGAAATTACCGCGAGCAGCGTATGCAGGGCAGCGGGATAGCGGCGGTTTTTCCGTTGTGGGGGAAGCCGACGCGCGAGCTGCTAGAAGAGATGCTGGCCGATGGGTTGCGCGCCTGCCTGACCTGCGTCGATCCCAGAGTATTGCCTGCAGCGTTCGCCGGGTGTGAATTGACGGCGGAATTGCTGGCCAGCTTCCCGTCCGGTATTGATCCTTGCGGTGAAAACGGCGAGTTTCACACCTTTGTGTTCGACGGCCCGATGTTCACCAGGGCGCTTGATGTTGAGACGGGCGAAGTGGTGACGCGCGATGGTTTTGTGTTTGCCGATTGTCAGATCAGGCGCTGAGATTGATGAACAGATTTTGCACAGCAGAGCGGCGATGCAGCTTAGTTGATACGACAGAAATGGGCGAACCTGTGAGAAGTAAATTATGACGAATAAAACCGTTGCCGTCATTGGCGGTGGGCCTGCCGGGCTGATGGCCGCCGAAGTGTTGAGCCGTGAGGGCGTGCGGGTCGAGGTGTATGACGCGATGCCCACTGTCGGGCGTAAATTTTTGATGGCGGGCAAGGGCGGTATGAATATCACGCATTCCGAACCGCTGGCGACCTTCGTGTCCCGCTATGGGGCGCGTAGCGGCAACATCGCGCCTATGCTCGATGCATTCGGGCCGGACGCACTGCGTGCCTGGGTGCAGGGACTGGGCATCAATACCTTCATCGGCAGTTCAGGGCGCGTGTTTCCTGATGACATGAAGGCAGCCCCCTTGCTGCGCGCCTGGCTGCACCGGTTGCGCGAAGCGGGAGTGAAATTTCATATGAAGCATCGCTGGTGTGGATGGGAGGGGGGCGACCTTTGTTTCGAGTCACCTGATGGCCCCGTTCTGGCGCAGAGCGATGCCGTGGTGCTGGCACTGGGCGGCGGCAGCTGGGCGCGGCTGGGCTCTGACGGTGCATGGGTGCAGCATTTGACCTCACGGGGCGTTGCCGTTGCGCCGCTCAAACCTGCCAATTGCGGGTTCGAGGTGAACTGGAGTGCCTATTTTGTCGGAAAATTCGCCGGTGAGCCGATGAAATCGGTGACGGTGAGTTTTATGGACAGTACGGGTGTCTTGCATACCAAACAGGGCGATCTGATGGTGACGGAGCACGGGATCGAGGGCGGGCTGATCTACGCCTTGTCCGCTCCGCTGCGCGAGCAGATTTTGGCGGCGGGCAGCGCCATCGTTCATATCGATCTCTTGCCGGCCAAATCGCTCTCGCGTCTGGTCGGTGAGATCGATCATCCGCGCGGTTCGCGTTCGATGTCCAGTCATTTGCAGAGTCGCGCGAATCTCAAGGGCGTGAAGGTCGGCTTGCTGCGCGAACAGTTGCCGCCTGAAGATTTCGATCAGCCTGAGAAATTGGCCGCAGCAATTAAATCATTGCCGCTTACGCTGCTCGCAACACGCCCTCTGGATGAGGCGATCAGCTCGGCTGGCGGCGTGACTTTTGAGGCGCTCGATGAGCGATTGATGGTACGTGCATTGCCGGGCGTCTTTTGCGCCGGTGAAATGCTCGATTGGGAAGCCCCTACCGGCGGGTATCTGTTGACCGCTTGTTTTGCCAGCGGGCAGCGGGCGGGAGAGGGTGTGCTGGCTTGGATGAAACAGGATGCGCGATGCTAACGAATTTGAAAGCTCTTGAACCGCAAGTCGTCTGGGCGCACTTTGCCAGCCTGTGCGAAATTCCCCGTGCCTCCAAACATGAAGCAGCCCTTATTGACCATCTGATCGCATGGGCTGCCGGGCGGGGCATTGCCGCTGTGGTTGATGGCGCGGGCAATCTGATCTTGAAAAAGCCGGCCACATCGGGCTGTGAAGACCGTCCCGGCGTGATACTGCAAGCGCATCTGGACATGGTGTGTCAGGCCAATGCGGGCACGCAGCACGACTTTTTGCGCGATCCGATTCCCGTTGAGGTGCGCGACGGCTGGGTGATTGCGCCGAACACCACATTGGGTGCAGACAACGGGATCGGTGTTGCGCTCGCGCTGGCCGCATTAGATGAGCCTGATTTGAAGCATCCTGCGATCGAAGTGCTGCTGACGGTGAACGAAGAGTCGGGCATGGATGGCGCGCGGGGTTTGGCGCCCGGCACCTTGCAGGGATGCACCCTGATCAATCTGGATACCGAGGAGTGGGGGCATTTTTATCTTGGGTGTGCGGGCGGCGTGGATGTCGAAGTGCGCAGCGTGTGCGATTTTGACGCGCTGCCGTCTGATTACGTGCTGTTGCGCTTTGAGGTGTCCGGTTTGCGCGGCGGGCATTCCGGTATTGATATTCATCTGGGGCGCGGCAATGCGATTAAATTGCTGGCAGAGGCGCTGCGCGATCTGTCGGCGCATACCGATGTCAGGCTGATACGCCTGCAGGGCGGTTCGGCGCGCAATGCGATTCCGCGTGAGGCGTTTGCCGAATGTGCCCTGCCCGCTGCGATCGCCGTGAATATCGACGAGTGGGTGCAGCATCGCCATCAGGCGTGGCGCACGCGTTTTGCAACGATCGATCCGAATGTTGCCTTTTCGTGCCGGCATTTCGAGACGAGTCCGGATGCCGCTCTTTTGCAAGCTGATCAGCTGCGCGTGCTGGCCTTTCTCGACACGGTTGCCAACGGGGTATCTTGCGTCAGCCAGGATTTTCCAGGCGTCACCGACACCTCGAGCAATCTGGGGGTTGCGACCCTTGACGCAGGTGAATTTAAAGCTACCTTTAAGGTTCGTTCGCTGCGCGATGAAAGCGCCGGTGCGCTGGCGGATAAACTCGCCGTTTACGCGGCGGCTCAAGGTATGAAAGCCTTTAAGGACGGTGCCTATCCCGGTTGGACGCCTAATCCGGCGTCGCCGTTGTTAGCTTTGTGTCAGCAGGTCTACACGGCGCAGTTTGGTGAAGTCGCCGGTTTGCAGGTGATACACGCCGGTCTCGAATGCGGTCTGCTCGCATCGAGCCATCCTGATGTGGACATGATTTCATTCGGGCCCGATATACAGGGTGCGCATGCGCCCGGCGAACGCGTCCAAATTGAGTCGGTCGGACACTGCTACACCCTGCTTAAGGCTTTGTTGCAGGCGCTGTCCACGGGTCGATGAGCGCCGCAGCCGTTGATCAGTGAACCGAGTTCAGCGTGGTCGCTAAAATAGCTTCGGAGCTTTTAGGGAGTTTAAATTTGCTAAACGCGCGGTGTATCTTCTTTTCATCTATTCTGTGGCCTTTGTCCTCAAAAAAGATGCCCGCACGATGACCATTGGCCAGCATGGTGGTAAAAGCAAAGCGCCAGTTATGCGCCTCAGCCATGCGTTCGCGCAAGTCGTGCTCGTTAAAAATGACGACACCCGCTTGTTTAATTGATTCCAGAAATTGTTCAAACGAATCCGTGTCCAGCTTGCCCATTTTAGTCACCTTCGATATTTCGGCCAGTGTTAGCCATGCTGCCATTAACGCGGCAAAATGGGCTTGGTTGACAGGATGAGACGATTGCCGTTTTTTGTTGTCGACTTTTTATGAGATTTCCGAAAATTTTTACTTGTAAATCATAGGGATATTTCGCTTAAGCGAAATATAGAATTTATGCTCACTCATCATCAAGCAGGTCAGCTGGTCCGGCTGCGCTGGACGGCTTTTATCATCGTTGGCCTAGCCTACGTGTTGTCCTTTTTTCATCGTTTTGCACCGGCCGCGATATCGACCGATTTGCAGCAAACTTTTCATGCGAGTGGCGCGGAGTTAGGCGGGCTGGCGGCGACCTATTTTTATGTTTACATGGTCATGCAGATTCCCACTGGGATACTGGTCGATACGCTGGGGCCGCGTAAGGTGGTGGCCGCGGGCGGATTGATTGCGGGAGCGGGTTCGCTGCTGTTCGGCATGGCGGATACGCTGGCTGCGGCCTCGGTTGGTCGGCTGCTGGTGGGATTGGGCGTGTCAGTTACCTTTATCTCTCTGCTAAAACTCAATGCGGCCTGGTTTCACGACCGGCATTTCGCGACGATGACAGGGCTGACCATCTTGCTGGGCAATGTAGGCTCATTGCTTGCGGCCGCTCCCTTAGCCTGGGCCTTGAATTTCATCTCATGGCGCAGTGCGTTTGTCGTTGTCGGGGTGGTGTCGCTGGTTTTGGCGTTGCTGGACTGGTATCTGGTACACGATCATCCGGGGCGTGCCGGCTTGCCCAGTATGCGGGAGCTTGACGGGCGTGCGGCACATGAGGCTCATACCGGGCACTGGTATGACGGACTGCTGGTGGTGCTGAAAAATCGTGCGACCTGGCCTGGGCTTTGGGTGAATATGGGGCTGGCAGGTTCGCTGTTCGCTTTTGCCGGTTTGTGGGCGATCCCCTTTTTGCGCGATGTGTATGGCATGGATCGCTCGCAGGCGGCCAATCATACGACCGTGCTGCTGGCAGGATTTGCGATCGGCGCGTTTTTTATCGGCATGTTGTCTGACCGGATCGGGCGGCGCAAGCCTGTCATGATCGCCGGTGCGCTGGGGTATTGCCTGTGCTGGCTGCCCCTGCTGTTTGGCGTGGCGATGAGCGGCATGACGGGGTATCTTTTATTCTTCGTGATGGGGCTGTGCGCGCCGAGCTTCACCCTGAGTTGGTCTTGCGCCAAGGAGGTCAACCCGCATGCGCTATCAGGCATGGCGACCAGCGTGGTCAATATCGGTGGATTTCTCGGTACCGCGATCATGCAACCGCTGGTCGGCTGGGCGATCGATCGGGCGGGTGGCGGCGGTCTGGCTGCTTATCAGTCGGGCATTGCAATTTTGTTGGGATTTTCGCTACTGGGATTGCTCGCCACGTTGTTCATTCGTGAGACGTATTGCCGGTATGTTCAGCCTAGGTGAAAATCAGCGAGTGCTGTGCACTTTCGGATAGAATCACACCGTTATTAATCAGGAAGTGAGTTGTAGTATGAATTTAGCGCAGTTGTTTCGCCATGAGACCGAATTGAAAAAATTGGCAGCCGGTGAAGTATTGTTCAAAGAGGGGGAGTTGGGTGGCGTGATGTATGTGTTGATGTCAGGCGCGACTGAGATTGTCGTACACGGCCGGATTATGGAGACTTCTGAACCCGGCGCCATTTTGGGCGAGATGGCGATGATTGACAACGTTGCACATTCGGCAACCGTGATCGCTAAAAGCGATTGCACTTTTTTGCCTATAGATCAGAAACGCTTTAATTTCCTCATTCAACAGACACCTAACTTCGCGCTGCATGTGATGCGCGTGATGGCCGGCCGTTTGCGTAAAACGGATGCCTGTTTGTGAGATAAAGCATCAGTCATCTGATCTGAGTATGAAACATAAGAGTAATCAACAAAATCGTAAGCCGATTGCGCTGCCTGACGGTCTGCTAAGGCAGGACGACGGGGTTTTCGTCGATGTGTCGCAGTGCCCGTCTGCGAGTGAGTTTGCAAATGTGGTCAATAGTCTGTTTACTGACGGCGCGCGATTTGAGGGGCTCGATTATTCGATTTTTTCCGGTTTATTGTACGATTTTGACCGCACACTAGTCGGGTGCGGCAATCTTAATAAATTGCGGCTGGCGAATGAAGTCGTCGATTTTTCATCAGACAGGCGTGCGTTATACAAAGCGGTGAAGCTGGATGCGGATAACCGGCATGCCGTTTATTTTTTTGAGCCTGTCGAGATTGAGACGGTTGTTGAAGAACCAGTCTATGGTGAGGAAGCCGGCGTACAAGTCATTACGAGCATGGCGCGTAAAAAAGTCCGTCAGGCAACCCGGCTTGATCTGGATGAATTTATCACCGATATGTGGTTGAAGGGCGTCCGTTATGGACTTGATGTCGAGACGGTGAATGACGTGATTGTTCGCGGTAAGACGGTGCGCATGGAGATTGCCGCTCAGCTTGATGCGATCGCAGGGGCTGATGCCGAAATAGAAGAGGCGTGCGATGCTTTGCACCGGGATAATTCGCCCAAGTTGCTGTTAAATGGCAAAGCCGATCTGCGTAAGTTTCAGGATCGTTTTCCGCAAATCGCGCAGGGCGCCCGGTTGCTCAAAAAGAAAAACAGGGTATTGGGCTGTCACGGGTACACGGTCAGCGGCGAGCTGATCCCGGTTGATCTGCCGCAAGATGCGATCGACCTGTCTGCGCTGGCAGGTACGGGTACGCGTGTGGAAATTCAGGACGGCTGTGAATACATCGTCGCGAGTCAGGACGGATTTTTATCACTAAGTCTTGAGACAAATCACATTGCAGTTACGGAATCCATCGAAAATAAGGCGGGGGTCAGTCTTAAAACCACCGGCGATTTGTTGCTGGCCGGCAATGAGTTTATTGAACATGGCGAGGTTCAGGAGGGGCGGGTCGTAGAAGGAAAAAATATGACCTTTCACTCCGATGTCTACGGGGATGTGATATCGCAAGGTGGATTTATTCTGCTCGAAGCGAACCTCTCGGGTGGCAGCGCTAAAAGTTACGGCGGGGATGTGACCTCAAGCGGTCGCGCCTTCAATTCGGTCATCGAGGCGTGTTCAGGACAGGTGAACTTGCACTATGCCGAGAGTTGCCTGATCGTAGGCGAGTCGGTTGTCATCGACCGCGCAGTCAATTGTGAGATCGTTGCGAAAGAGCTTCAGATCGGTACTGCGGAAGGCTGCAATATCGCAGGGCTGAATATTCAGATCAACTCGAGCGGTGCGCGTCGTGGAAAAGAGACGCTGATTTTTATTCTGGTGCCTGATTTGTCGGTGCTGGAAGCGCAAATACAACAGATGAATTCTGAAATCGAGGGCTGTAATAAAATCGTTGCGGCCAAAGAGGCCGAACTGGTACAACTTAAATCCGATGCGGAGTTCGCCAAATATCTTGCGCTGGCAACCAGCATCCGGCAGGGGAAGATTCAGCTCAACGCGGTGCAGCAGGACGGCTGGCAAAAAATGACGGCCCGATTTGCAGGCCAGATGGGCACGGGCAGCCGTTTGACCGCCGAAAAGCGCGAGCAGGTCGCGCGGGCACAGGTTTTTATTCGTGAGCAGGCGCACTTGCTGGCGGCGCGGGAAAAATTGTGTGAAAACATTGGTTGTGAGATTACAGCGGTGGCCGGCGATACCCGCGTGCAAAGCAGGATTGCGACCTTAGCCTCGTTTCAACAGGCTAAGCCGAGTGAAATCAGAGCCCGATTGCGCGAGCAGGACATTAAATTTCAAAGTGTTTTTTCAAATGACTCGGGCGCGTTTAAGTGGAACTTCCATGACAGGGTTGCCTTTCCCACTTGAGGTGTAGAATCGGCGCATCGAGTAACTAAGGCCACACGTCGTGGCCTTCTTTGTTGTAACGCATTTCATCGGAGCATTATGTATTTGCCAGCTGCCTTTATTTCGGTTGTGCTGATCTGGTCGACGACGCCGCTCGCCATAAAATGGAGCGCGCTGGGGGCGGGATTTAGCTTTGCCGTGCTCTCGCGCATGATCATAGGCGTTGTGTTGTGCGCGCTGTTGCTGCTGCTGTTTCGCGTTCGATTCCCGCTGCATCGCCGCGCGCTGCATAGCTATCTGGCGAGTGGCTCCAGCATGTTCGGCACGATGGTGTTGGCCTATTGGGCGTCTCAATATGTCAGCTCAGGCATGATCTCGGTGCTGTTCGGCATGTCGCCGCTGATCACGAGTTTAGGTGCCATGGTGTGGCTCAAAGAGGAGGCGGTGACACGTCATAAGCTGGCGGGTATCCTGCTCGGGCTATCCGGCTTGCTGATGGTGTTTTGGGGCGCGCTGCATCTGGGCGAGGGGGCGGCACTCGGTCTGGCAGCCTTGGTGCTCGCTGTGCTGATTCAGGCGCTAGGGCTGGTCTGGATCAAGAAAGTGGGCGATAACAGCCCGCCGCTGGCAACCACGTTAGGGAGCCTGAGTGTGGGCCTGCCACTGTTTTTCCTCGCCTGGTGGCTGTCAGGGGAATCATGGTCTGCCTCGATTGAGACGCGCGCCTTGACGGCGATCGTCTATCTGGGGGTGGTCGGGTCTGTGGTGGGGTTTATGCTGTATTACTACATGATCAAACATATGGATACGGGGCGCATTGCCCTGATCAACCTGATTACGCCGGTGATGGCGCTGCTGCTGGGGCACGGATTGAATAACGAGGCGGTGTTGCCGCAAGTTTGGTTCGGTACGGTCTTTATCTTGCTGGGCTTGTGTGTGCACCGCTGGGGTGAGCGCTACATCCCGATCCTGATTCCGTCGCGTACAGAGTGAGGAGCGCTGCCGTGATAAAATCGATACTGAAAATTTCCCTGTGGTGTTTCTTGAAAAACCTTATCCTGTTGCGATTAGTGATCATGCATCAATCTGTTCTGAATGCCGTATCGATGCGGAGGTGCGTATGAGTGCCCCGCTATCTGCTGCCGCGCTGCGCCGCAAGTCGCGGATTGATGCGCTGACGGGCATAGCGTTTCCTGCCGAGCTGCCTGTCGTTGCAAGGCGGGAGGATCTGGCGCGGGCCATTCGCGATAACCAGGTCGTCATTGTTTGCGGTGAAACGGGTTCCGGCAAGACAACGCAGTTGCCGAAAATCTGTCTGACGCTGGGGCGCGGCGTGCTGGGCGCGATCGGGCATACCCAGCCGCGCCGGGTGGCGGCACGGACGGTGGCGAATCGCATCGCGGCCGAACTTAAAACTGAACTCGGTGGCCTGGTGGGTTACAAGGTGCGGTTCCACGACAAGGTCTCTGCGGATACCGTGATCAAACTGATGACGGACGGCATTTTGCTGGCGGAAATCCACAGCGATCCGCTGCTGCGCCGTTATGACACGATCATTATCGATGAAGCGCACGAGCGCAGTCTTAATATCGATTTTTTGCTGGGTTACTTAAAACAGTTACTGCCAAAACGCCGCGATCTGAAACTCATCATCACCTCTGCAACGTTAGATGCCGACCGGTTCGCCAAGCATTTCGGCGCGGTGGTAGTCGAGGTGTCGGGGCGCAGTTATCCGGTCGAAACCCGCTACCGGCCTTTGCAGATCAGCGATGAGGGCGAGGCGCAGGATGTGCCGAAAGCCGTGAGTGCCGCGCTCGATGAATTGGCCGCCGGCGGTTTGCGCGGTGATGTGCTGGTGTTCCTGCCTGGTGAGCGCGAGATACGCGATACGGCGGAAGCCTTGCGTCGCCATCATCCTAAAGGCATTGAAATCCTGCCACTGTTCTCGCGCCTGTCCGCCTCCGAGCAGGATAAGGTATTCAAGACCGGGCATGGTCGGCGCGTGGTTCTTGCGACGAATGTCGCTGAAACATCGTTAACTGTGCCTAATATTGGCTATGTGATTGACTGCGGGCTGGCAAGGGTGAATCGTTACAGCATTAGGCAGAAGGTCGAACAGCTGCATATCGAAAAAATTTCCCGCGCAGCGGCTAATCAGCGCTCGGGGCGTTGTGGCCGTGTGATGAGTGGTATTTGCATTCGTTTGTACGACGAAGCTGACTTTTTGTTGCGAAATGAGTTCACTGATCCTGAAATCTTCAGAGTGTCACTGGCTACCGTGATTTTGCGCATGAGCGCGCTGGAACTGGGTGAGATTGGCGAATTTCCGTTCATTGAACCGCCTACGCCGCGCATGATTGCAGACGGCTATCAGTTGCTATCCGAGCTAAACGCAATTGATGATGAGCGAAATTTAACCAAATTAGGTCATGAACTCGCTAAATTGCCGTTAGATCCGAAGATTTCACGACTTTTGCTGGCGGGAAGGCAATATCAGTGCCTGACGGAAATTCTGATTATTGCCAGTGCGCTATCGGTGCAAGATCCGCGTGAACGTCCGCTGGATCGTCAGGAGGCAGCCGACGCCGCGCATAAACGTTTTGCGGATGAGCGATCGGATTTTTTGGCGTTTATTAAAATGTGGGCGTGGTTTGAACAGGCGCTTGCGCACAAACAATCCAATCGCTTGTTCAGCGAAGAATGCCGCAAGAATTTCCTCTCGCCGCTGCGGCTGCGCGAGTGGCGCGAGTTGTATCAGCAGTTGCACACGCAGGTAACCGAAATGGGTATGCGTGAAAATGAGTTGCCGGCCAGCTACGAGCAAATACATAAAGCGCTGTTGTGCGGTCTGCTCGGCAATATCGGCATGAAGGGCGTAGAAGGCAATGAGTACATGGGTGCGCGCGGCATCAAATTCTTCATTGCACCTAATTCAGTCTTAGCAAAAAAAGGCGCGAAGTGGGTGATGGCAGGAGAGTTGATCGAGACGCATCGTTTGTATGCGCGCTGCGTGGCCCGAATCGAGGCCGAATGGCTGGAGGAGGTCGGCGATCATCTGATCAAGCGGCATTATTACGATCCCCATTGGGAGAAAAAGCCCGCACAAGTGGTAGCCTTCGAGCGCAGTACCTTACACGGTTTGTTGCTCAATGCCAAAAAACGCGTGCATTACGGACCGATGAATGTGCCTGAATCCCGTGAGGTGTTTATTCGTCAGGCGCTGGTAGAGGGCGAATTCGATACGCGTGCGCCGTTTTTTGCCTTCAATCAAAAACTGATCGCCGAGATCGAGGCGCTGGAGCACAAGGCGCGTCGCCCCGACGTGCTGGTGGATGACGAGCTGATTTTTGCCTTTTATGACAGTCGCATTGCGCCGCATATTCATAACGGAGCGACCTTTGAGTCGTGGCGCAAAGAGGCTGAGCGTACGGACGCCAAGCTGCTGTATTTGAAGAAAGACGATTTGATGCGTCACGAGGCGGCCGGGATTACGACCGACCAGTTTCCGCCGCAAATGAAAATCGATAATGTCAGTTTTGCGCTGAGTTACAACTTTTCGCCGGGCAAGAATGATGATGGCATCACCTTTACGGTGCCGCTGGCGCTGATCAATCAGGTGACGGCGGCCCGTTGCGAATGGCTGATTCCGGGGCTGCTACCGGAAAAGATCGTGCAACTGGTCAAGACCCTGCCGCAAAAGATTCGTCGCAATCTCGTGCCAGTACCGGAATTTGCAGCACGATTTGTGCGCGATGTGCCGCCTGCGAATCTCTCTTTGCTGCTGGCATTAGCCCGCTATATCCGCGAACAAAAACAGCTCGATGTGCCGCTGGATGCGTTTCGTCTTGAGCAGTTACCCGCACATTTGCTGATGAATTTTCGCGTGCTGGACGAGCATGGCAGGCAGTTAGGCCTGTCGCGCAATTTTGCTCAGTTGCATAGTGAACTGGCGCCGCACGCAGCGCCCGTGATCGCTGCCGTGACGGTCGATAAACAGGAACGTCTGACCGAACAGCGGCACACGACTTGGGGGTTTGGTAGCTTTGTCGATACGCGCGAGGTTGACCGTGCAGGGCAAAGAGTCACCCTGTATAACGCGCTGGTGGATGAAACCGATGCGGTCGTACTGCGCGCGTTTGATACACGCGATGCCGCAGAGGCCGCCCATCGCGCAGGTTTGCGCCGTTTGTTCATGCTGGCTCTGAAGGAGCAGGTCAAGTATCTGGAAAAAAATCTGCCCGATGCGCAGCGATTAGGGATGTTGTTCATGCCTTTTGGCACGCAGCAGGAATTGCATCAGCAGATATTGGCGATGGCGTTCGATAAGGGTTGTCTCAACGATCCGTTGCCGGTCAATGAGGCCGCCTTCATCGCCCGTGCCAAAGACGCTAAAAACCGTTTGCTGCTGATCGCGCAGGAATTGGCGCGTCTGATTGCACAGGTATTGAGCGAACATCAGGCGCTGCAAAAGTGCCTTCCGCAAATTAAATCCAGCGCGCAGGCGAGCGCCGATATACGCGCACAACTCGAATGGTTGCTGCCCAAACGTTTTGTCGCCGACACGCCCTATGAGCGCTTGCAACACGTGCCGCGCTATCTTAAAGCGATCAATCTGCGCATCGAAAAGCTGCGCAGCAATCCGGCCCGCGATGCGCAATGCATGACGCAGCTGCAACCCTTGTTGCAGGCATTACAAAAGCAGACCAAGCAGGGCAAGCCTGATCCGCGTTTCGTCGAGTTTGCCTGGTTGTTGCAGGAATTGCGCGTCTCCTTGTTTGCTCAGGAGCTTAAAACGCCGGTGATCGTGTCGGTAAAGCGACTGGAAAAAATGCTGCTGGCGATGAAGTGAAGGTGTCATGAAATCAAGGTTTGCGGTGTAGTATGAGCATCTTGTCGTCCTGCCGTGCCATTTTTGCGATTCAATATTTTAGGGAAAAGTCATGGATAAGCAATTTCGCGAAGCCGCGCTGCAATATCATCGGCTATCCCCCGCGGGAAAAATATCGGTAAATGCAACTAAGCCGATGATTACGCAGCGGGATCTAGCGCTTGCGTATTCTCCCGGTGTGGCGGCTGCGTGCGAATTGATCGTCGAAAATCCGCTTGAGGTGCGCAATATGACGGCGCGCGGCAATCTGGTCGCAGTGATCACCAACGGGACGGCAGTGCTGGGGTTGGGGGCAATCGGCCCTCTGGCGGCGAAGCCCGTCATGGAAGGCAAAGGGGTGCTGTTCAAAAAATTTGCCGGTATCGATGTGTTCGATCTGGAAATTGACGAATTAGACCCTGACAAGCTGGTCGACATCATTGCGTCGCTTGAACCCACCTTTGGCGGGATCAATCTCGAAGACATCAAGGCGCCGGAGTGTTTTTATATCGAGCGCAAGTTGCGTGAGCGGATGAAAATCCCCGTATTTCATGACGATCAGCACGGTACCTCGATCATCGTGGGGGCGGCCTTGCTCAACGGTTTGAAGGTAGTGGGCAAAAGCATCGATCAGATTAAACTGGTGGTGTCAGGCGCGGGTGCCGCGGCCTTGGCCTGTCTGGATATGCTGGTGGGTCTTGGTGTGCGCATGGAAAATATCGTGGTCACCGATATCGCAGGCGTGGTCTATCAAGGGCGGCTCGAACAGATGGATGACAACAAGGCGCGTTATGCGGTGGCAACGACAGCGCGCACCTTGGGCGAGGTGATTGCAGGCGCTGACGTATTTCTGGGGTTATCGGCGGGCGGGGTGCTCAAACCTGAGATGGTCGCGCAAATGGCCAATCAGCCGCTGATTTTCGCGCTGGCCAATCCTACACCTGAAATATTGCCGGAATTGGCACGCGCCGTGCGTCCGGATGCGATTCTTGCCACAGGGCGTTCCGATTACCCGAATCAGGTCAATAACGCGCTGTGTTTCCCCTATATTTTCAGAGGGGCGCTCGATGTCGGCGCATCAACGATCAACGAAGCGATGAAGCAGGCGGCCGTGTATGCGATTGCGGGCTTGGCGCAGGCAGAACAATCTGATGAAGTGGCCACGGCTTATGGCGACGAGGAGATGTCATTCGGCGTCGATTATCTGATTCCAAAGCCGTTTGACCCTCGCCTGATTACGCGTATTGCGCCGGCTGTGGCCCAGGCTGCGATGGACTCGGGCGTGGCCGCCAGACCGATTGCTGACATGGATGCCTATCGCGAACAGCTGCAGGGGTTTTTGTATCATTCCAATATGCTGATGAAGCCGGTATTCGAAGCGGCGCGCCGCGCACCTAAGCGTCTGGTGTATGCGGAGGGCGAAGACGTGCGGGTGCTGCACGCGGTGCAGACCGTGGTCGATGAAGGCATCGCCTATCCGATCCTGGTGGGGCGTCCTGCCGTTATCGAGCAGCGCATCGCGAAGCTTGGCTTGCGCATCCGTGCCGGGGTCGATTTTGAACTGGTGAATACCGAGAACGATCCTCGTTACCGCGAGTTTTATACCGAATACCATCGATTGACCCAGCGCCGTGGTGTCACGCTCGATTCTGCCAAGCGCGAGATGCGCAGGCGCACGACCCTGATCGCGGCGATGCTGGTGCGCACCAATCACGCGGATGCCATGCTGTGCGGCACGATTTTTCAGCCGCTGATGCACCTGCTGTATATCGATCAGGTCATCGGTCACAGTCGCGGCGTGTCCGTGTATGCTGCGATGAATATTCTGATGCTGCCGCATCACACGCTGTTTATCTGCGATACTCACGTCAATCTGGACCCTAGCGCGGAAGAAATCGCCGAGATGACGATGCTGGCCGCTGAAGAAGTGCGCCGTTTTGGCTTGCTGCCTAAGGTCGCCTTGCTGTCGCATTCGAGTTTTGGCAGTCACGACAATCCGTCTGCACGCAAGATGAGCCGGGCGCGTGAATTGCTCGAGCAGATGGCGCCGGATCTCGAAGTGGAAGGCGAATTGCACGGCGATGCGGCGCTGTCCGAGAGCCTGCGCTCAGAAATATTCCCCGCATCGCGTTTGAAGGGCTGTGCAAATTTACTGATCATGCCGAATCTGGATGCAGCGAATATTTCCTATAATTTGCTGAAAATGGCGGGAAGCAATGGCGTGACGATCGGCTCTATCCTGCTGGGGGCAAACAAGTCCGCGCATATACTGACATCGACCGCAACCGCGCGTCGTATTGTGAATATGAGTGCGCTGGCGGTGGCTGCGGTTAATACGCACTAACGCATTAGAATTTTGGAGAAAAAAATGAATAAACAGGAAGTGGCCTTGCTGGCCGAAGAAGTGGAAATGCTGATGCAGGAACGCGCATCGTTATTAAAGGTCGCGGGTGTGGCCGCTGCATTGATTTCGCATGCGAATGCGCAAGATTTGCCGCGCGAGGTTGTGGAGGATGCGGAGCGACTGTCAGAAGCCCTCAATGCCTTGCGTGAAGAGACGTTGAAGGATGCGCTGGAGGCCGTGCACGGCGAGGTGGAATAACTCACCGGCTATTTGTACAAAGGTTTAACCGGGCGGTTTTTGTGTTGACTTGCCGTGCCGTTTGTCAGCTGCATCCGGTAGGTAACTAATCGGCAAAAACGACCTTTGCTGACCAGCGGTAAGCTGTATGAAGGTATCGCTTGGAATCAACACAGGCTGGCGATTTATGTATGCCTGACGGCAGGGTGCCTTTTTTGGGATCGAAGTGGATAGCTATGTTGAACAACCTTTCAGAAGTGCAAAGTGTATCGGTCGCTATACGAGATGCGGTAGCCCCTGTTTTTTTATTAACGGGCGTCGGTTCGATTCTGGCTGTTCTGGTCAACCGGCTTGGCAGGGCGGTTGACCGCGCTCGCATACTCTATGCTATGAACGAAGCGGATGTTTTGAAATATCAAGGTGAGTTTAATATCATCGTAAGAAGAACGGCTTGGATTCGGCGTTCGATCGGGTTAATCACGCTGGCGGCACTATGTGTAAGCGTGTCCATCGTCTCCCTTTTTGTCGAGGTGAAGTTGGCGTTGAATGCGCCGGATTTTATCGCGCTGCCGTTTATCGCAGCGATGACTTTTTTAATAAGCGGACTACTTTGCTTTTTAATGGAGATATCCCTGGCTTCCAGGGAAGTCACTTTCCTCAATCCGCATAAATAGCCTCAGCGTTATATTGACTGCGGACGTCATTCCAAGGCCGCATGCGCCCGATCTTTACGGTGTATTCAGTCTTGCTCCAGCCAGCTGAGCAAAAAATCCCATTGCTCCAGTTCGCGAAAAGCCAGATAAGGTGGCAGGTCAAACAGCGACTTACCTTCAAAGGCCGCGTTGACATAGACCTGTGTTTCGCGCAGATAAGCTAAAACAGGCAGTCCTGATTCGGCCAAAAATTCTTCGAGTGTCGTCGCGGCGAGGGTGCGCGCATTCATGCGCATGCCGACGATGCCGATCTGGCAACGGCCGGCCCGGATCTCTTTTTCCTGGGCCAGTATTGCCAGAAAATCGCGGCTGGCGTTCAGATCGAATATCGATGGCGAGATGGGCACGATGATTTTGCTAGATAGTCTCAAGGCATGGGCGAGATTTTTGCCGTGCAATCCGGCTGGGCTGTCGATGACCAGATAGTCGTTGAGGCAGTCTTCGCCTTTGCTCGATTCTAGGGTGACAATTTCGGGCAAATCGGTCGGGCGGGCCGCGACCCACTGGGTGGCCGACTTTTGTCGGTCAAGATCAAGCATCGCGACGCGTTGACCTTGGTTTGCCAGAAATCCCGCGATATTGACGGATAGCGTGGTTTTTCCGCTGCCGCCTTTCGGATTTGCAATCAGTATCGTTTTCATGTTTTCCCGGATTGAGGGTGAAGCAACAGCTGTTTTTTAGCCGCGTTTACACGGTGCGCTGGTGTTATCTCGCAGGCTATGGCTATCTGTTTTGCAATGACCCGTATTGGGTTGTGCCGGTGGAAATGATAACATCAGGCGATACTTATTTGGAGAACAGCATGGCAGGTCACAGCAAATGGGCAAATATCCAGCACCGCAAGGGCAAGCAGGATGCCAAGCGCGGTAAAATTTTCACCCGTCTGATCAAGGAAATTACCGTGGCAGCCCGTATGGGTGGGTCAGATCCGACCGGTAATCCGCGTCTGCGTCTGGCGATGGACAAAGCGTATGCCAACAATATGCCCAAGGATAATGTGGAGCGCGCGATCAAACGCGGCAGCGGTGAGCTCGAAGGCGTGCAATACATGGAAATCCGCTATGAAGGCTACGGGATTAACGGTGCTGCGGTCATGGTGGATTGCATGACCGACAATAAAATGCGCGCGGTGGCCGATGTGCGCCACGCTTTCACGAAATATGGCGGCAATCTCGGGACGGACGGCTCGGTGGCATTCATGTTTGCCCATTGCGGGCAGTTGATCTTCGCGCCTGGCACGGACGAGAACGGTCTGATGGAAGTTGCACTCGATGCGGGAGCGGAAGATATTTCCACCAATGACGACGGCAGTATCGAGGTGATCACGGCTGCCAATGATTTCATTAACGTCAAACAGGCGCTGGAGACAGCGGGTTACAAGGCGGAGTTTGGCGAAGTCATTATGAAGCCTGCCAACGAAGTGATTTTTACCGGCGATGATGCCGTAAAGATGCAGAAACTGCTCGATGCGCTGGAAGATCTGGACGACGTGCAGGAAGTCTATACCACGGCAGTCATTGAGGATTGAGGAACTAGGAGTGAGGCTTGAGTTAGAGGTGGGGTCGCAGGTGTTGCTCAATCCTCGCGCCTCGATCCGTATCTTAGGGATCGATCCCGGACTGCGCATCACCGGGTTCGGGGTGATCGACAAGGTGGGTCAGCAGCTGCATTACGTTGCCAGCGGTTGCATTAAAACGCCCGCAGGCGACTTGCCGGAGCGATTGAAAGTCATCTTAAATTCACTGGGTGTCGTCATTACGCAGCATCAGCCTGATCAGGCGGCGGTCGAAAAAGTATTCGTGAATGTCAATCCGCAATCGACCTTGCTGCTGGGGCAGGCGCGGGGGGCTGCGATTTGTGCTGCGGTGCTGGCAAATTTGCCGGTCGGCGAATATACCGCGCTGCAAGTCAAACAGGCGGTGGTCGGAAACGGTCATGCAGATAAGGAACAGGTGCAACTGATGGTACAGCGTTTATTGAAATTATCCGGCACGCCCAGTCCCGATGCGGCCGATGCGCTGGCCTGTGCGATTTGTCATGCACACGGCGGTTTGGGGCTAGGCGCTTTGGCGACCAAAGGATTCCGTGTGCGCGGCGGGAGGCTGGTTTGACGCCGCAGGAGCCTTCGGTCGCCGCATTTAAAAATCCGCTCGCGCGCTATTTTGCGGCGACACGGCCTGCATTTTTGACGGCAAGTCTGATGGCTTGCCTGATAGGCTTGGCCGTGACGAAGCTGGCGGGTTCCTCCTTTGACATAATGCTTGCGCTGACTACGTTGTTGTTCGCCATGCTGGCGCACGCGGCGGCCAACGTGCTGAACGACTATTACGATGCGCAAAATGGCACGGATGCGTGTAACGTGGAGCGCATCTTTCCGTTTACCGGCGGTAGTCGTTTTATTCAGAACGGCGTGCTGACGCCGGCACAGACGCGCAACTTCGGTTTTGCTTTGCTATTTGGGGTCGCGCTGGCCGGATTGTGGCTGATGTTGCGCACGGACTTTCAGTTGGCCTACATCGGCTTGGCAGGCCTGTTTATTGGCTGGGCGTATTCTGCGCCGCCGTTTCGTCTGAACAGCCGGGGCTGGGGCGAGCTGTGCATCGTGGCGGGATTTTTGTTGATTGTCGTGGGGGCTGATTTCGTGCAGCGACGGGACTTTTCTGCTGCGCCTTTTATTGCCGGACTTTCATACGCGTTGCTGGCGGCTAATTTACTCTACATCAATCAGTTCCCCGACCGGACTGCGGATATGGCTGCCGGTAAGCTGCACTGGGTTGCGCGCCTAGACGTGCCACAGGCGCGCTGGGGCTATGTGCTGATCGTTTTGCTCGCCTACCTCTGGTTAATAATGAGCGTGGCGCTGGGCGGGCTGCCGAGGAGCGCATTAGCGGCGTTATTGGCGTTGCCGCTGAGCGTGAAGGCGGCGCATATTTTGTTGCGCCATGCCTCAGAACCGCAACAGCTGGGTGGTGCGATTAAGCTCACGATTGCGGCGATGTTGTTGCATGGTGCTTTGTTGTCGCTGGCCATTTTAATGAATAACTAATTTATTTATAAGGGATTTGTGTGATCGGTCGATTGTCGGGTATTTTGCTGGAAAAAACGCCGCCGCAGATTTTGCTGGATGTGCAAGGGGTGGGGTATGAGCTAGAGGTGCCGATGAGCACCTTTTATAATTTGCCACCGCTGCATGAAAAAGTCGTGCTGCACACGCAGCTGATTGTGCGTGAGGATGCACATCTGCTGTATGGCTTTGGCAGCACTGATGAGCGTATCGCATTTCGCCAGTTGCTTAAAATCAGCGGTGTCGGTCCCAAGCTCGCCTTGTCGGTGCTGTCGGGGCTGAGTTTGAACGATCTGGCCGACGCGGTCGCGAACAAGGAGGCGGGCCGTTTAACCAAAATTCCCGGCGTAGGCAAGAAGACCGCCGAGCGACTGCTGTTGGAATTAGAGGGTAAATTTACCGTCATGGGTGTGGCGATGGCGCATGGTGTGCCGGTCACATCGGCTAGCGGCGATATTGTTAATGCCTTGCAGGCGTTGGGCTACAACGATAAGGAAGCCGCTCTGGCAGCAAAGCAGTTACCCAAAGATGTGAGCGTCTCTGACGGGATCCGTCAGGCCCTCAAATTTTTGTCACGGGCGTAATTTATCTGTTTAACGCGCGCTAGGAGTATGCAATGAAACCGATACAAGCATTGAGCGATGCTGAAATTGATGAGTTGGATGAATTTTTGCTGTCTGACGATGTGCCGGAAAGCTGTATGGATATTTCCAGACTGGACGGATTTTTTGCAGCGCTGGTACTCAATCCAAGGCTCGTCATGCCGAGCGAATATCTGCCGTGGATATGGGATAGTGAAGAGGGCGAGGATGCTCCGGGGTTTGCCTCGATAGAACAGGCTAATCGCATCATGGCTTTGCTGATGCGCTATTACAACGGCGTGCTGGATGGGATTGCTGGCAATCGATTTTCACCGCTGTTTTATACTTTGGCGCAGGAGGATGGCAGCAAAGTCTATGAGGCGGAAGGTTGGGCAGAGGGTTTTATGCTCGGCGTATTCCTGTTTATCGACCCTTGGCGTGTGGTATTTGAGAATGAACAGGAATCGCTCTCGCCTATGGTGTTGCTGGGGACGCAACAGGGCGCTGAGTTGCTGGAAAAGAGTGCCGATGTTAAACAGGCCAGGAAAGAGGCATATGACTCGATCGCCGATGCGGTGGCGATACTTTATGAGTACTTTGCCGAGCAGCGCGAAGCCGAAACCCGTCAGCGCAGGGTGTCGCAGGCCGTCTCTGTCAAAGTGCCACCCAACGAAGAATGTCCGTGCGGTTCAGGCCTGAAATTCAAGAAATGTTGCGGCGCATCACCGACACTGCATTGAGTACGCTAAAATGCGGCTCACTTCAGAAAAATACCTATGATCCATAGCGACAATCTCACTGCCGAACCTCGTCTGACGACCCCTGCCGTTGCATCCCGTCAGGAGGAAGCGCTGGAGCGCGCCCTGCGTCCTAAGCAGCTCGACGAATATGTCGGTCAGGAAAAAATTCGCGAGCAACTGGAAATCTTTATTCAGGCGGCGAAGCAGCGTCAGGAGCCGCTTGACCATGTGCTTTTGTTTGGCCCTCCGGGCTTGGGCAAGACGACGCTGGCGCAGATTATTGCACGCGAAATGGGCGTGAATCTGCGCCACACCTCAGGACCGGTGCTGGAACGCGCCGGTGATCTGGCTGCGTTGCTGACCAACTTAGAACCCAATGATGTGCTGTTTATCGACGAAATTCATCGTCTGTCGCCGGTGGTGGAGGAAATTCTCTATCCTGCGCTGGAGGATTATCAGATCGACATCATGATCGGCGAAGGGCCGGCGGCCCGTTCGGTAAAACTCGATTTGCCGCCGTTTACCCTGGTGGGTGCGACCACCCGCGCCGGTATGCTGACCAATCCGCTGCGAGACCGTTTCGGCATCGTGTCCCGTCTTGAATTTTATACGCCTGAAGAATTGCAGCGCATCGTGATGCGTTCCTCAGGCTTGTTGGAGATGAATTTGTCGCATGATGGCGCGATGGAGATCGCCCGTCGCTCGCGCGGCACGCCGCGCATCGCCAATCGACTGCTGCGCCGGGTGCGCGACTATGCCGATGTGAAGGCGGGCGGCGACGCGACGCGACGCGTGGCGGATGCGGCGCTCACTATGCTGGACGTAGATTCGCAAGGTCTGGATGTGATGGACAGGAAGCTGCTGTTGACCATCATCGAAAAGTTTATGGGCGGCCCTGTCGGCGTCGATAATCTGGCTGCTGCCATCGGCGAGGAGCGCGACACGATCGAGGATGTGTTAGAGCCGTATCTGATTCAACAGGGTTATCTGCAACGCACGCCGCGCGGCCGCATGGCCACCGCCAATGCCTACCTGCATTTCGGCCTGACGGTGGCGAGTCATTTAGGCAGCGGAGATTTGACGGATGAATGAGCGCGCAATTTTTAACTGGCCGGTCAGGGTCTATTTCCAGGATACGGACGCGGGCGGCGTGGTTTATCATGCGAGCTATGTGAACTTTATGGAGCGCGCACGGACTGAGTGGTTGCGCGCCTGTGGTTACAGCAACGCGGGGCTGATGAAAGAGTTCGGCGTGATGTTTGTGGTGCGCACCATGAAGCTCGATTATTTGAAGCCGGCAGAGTTAGACGATATGTTAAACGTTACTGCGCAAGTGATGGATATCGGGCGCTCTCGCCTGACCTTGCAGCAAAGCGTGCACCGTCATGATGAATTGCTGACGACCGGTGAAGTGCATCTGGTGTGCGTCTCAAGACAGACGTTCAAGCCTGTCAGGGTGCCTGACGCGCTGAGCTCAAAATGGAAAAATTAGGAAAGGCAGCTATGGAAGTGACTCAGGATTTATCGTTTATACATCTGATCAGCAACGCCAGCGTGCTGGTGCAATTGGTGATGGGCTTGCTGTTATTTGTATCCATGATGTCCTGGTGGTACATCTTTATGAAGATGTTTGCGATCCGGCGCGAGAAAAGGCTCACCGCTGAGTTTGAAGAAACGTTCTGGCGCAATCCCAACCTCAATGAAGTTTACAAGACGGTCAGCAATACCTCGCGATCCGATCAGGGCGCGCTCGAACGAATTTTTGCGGCCGGTTTTGTTGAGTTCGTTAAATTGAAAAAACAGCACGGCGTGGATGCTGCCGCTGTGATGGAAGGGACGCGACGTGCGATGCGCGCCACTTACCAGCGTGAGATGGACCATCTGGAATCGCATCTGGCGTTTTTGGCATCGGTCGGCTCAGTCAGTCCCTATGTCGGATTATTCGGGACGGTGTGGGGCATCATGAATGCGTTCCGCGGATTGGCGAACGTGGGGCAAGCCACGCTGGCGCACGTCGCGCCCGGCATTGCCGAGGCACTTGTTGCAACCGCGATGGGGCTGTTCGCCGCCATTCCGGCGGTGGTGGCGTATAACCGCTATGCGCACGATATCGAACGGCTCTCGACGCGCTTCGAGAGTTTTACCGAAGAATTCTCCAACGTCTTGCAGCGCCAGCCATGAGATCCGGCATGCGTAGCAAAAATCGTCTGATGAACGATATCAACGTCGTGCCGTACATCGACGTGATGTTGGTGTTGCTGGTGATCTTCATGGTGACGGCGCCGATGATGAACCCGGGACAGGTCGATTTGCCGCAGGTCAGTAAATCCTCCACGCCCGCCCCGGCGCCGCTGGAAGTTATTATCAAAAAGGACAGTACGCTGGCGCTGCGTGACCACGCCAAGGGCGATGAAGAAACCCAGGTGTCGCGCGAGGAACTGGTGTCTATTCTCAAATCGAGACAGGCGCTACAGAGCGAGCAGGCGGTGGTGATTTCGGCTGATAAGAGCGTGCGTTATGAAGAAGTGATCAATGTGATGGACGTGCTGCAACAGCAACACATCAAAAAAGTTGGTCTGTTGACACAGGCGAAATGAATACGGTTGTTTATCAGGACCTATACCGGCTTCCGGCCTGCCTGCTGGCAGTGCTGGTGCACGGCGCATTTTTGGCGTTGTTGTATTTTGGCTTTTCATGGCAGACCGAACCGCCCGTTGTTATGAGTGTGGAGTTGTGGCAAAGCATGCCCGATAGTGCGCCAGCAACGCCGGTAGAGGCTCGAGTCGAGGAAGTCGCACCCGTTGAGCCTGAGGTGGAAATCAAGCCTGAAATTGTGGTTCCTGATAAAAAGCCTGAAAAAAAGCCCGAAAAGAAACCGGAGATTAAGCCCCCGGAAAAAAAGCCCGAGATTAAGCCTGTGGTGAAACCCGAGGTAAAAAAGCCGCTTGATGTGAAAAAAACAGCGCCTCAGCCGGCTCAGCCATCGGCCGCAGAGCAGCAGGCCGCACGCGATAAGGCCACACAAGAGGCAGCTACTGGACGCGTTGTCGATGAGTTCGTCGGCAAGATTCAGGGCAAGATTAGGCGCAATGTGGTTGAGCCGCCCGATGTATCAAAAGAGGCGCGCGCCGAATTTTTAGTGACGGTGCTGCCTGGGGGGCGCGTGTTGCCCCCCAGATTGTTAAAGTCGAGCGGCAATCCCGCTTATGACAATGCGGTCGAACGGGCAATTTTAAAATCAGACCCGCTGCCGCTGCCGGCAGACGCGGCGCTTTTTAATCGTTTTCGTGAATTAAAGCTGGGTTTTCAGCCGGATAATAAATAGGGGTGTGTATGTTGAAAGTATTGTCTGGTCTGTTGGGCTTGTTGATGTTGGCGCATATGTCGATGGCGAGCGCTGCGTTGAATATCGAAATCATCGGTGCGGGTGAACATCAGATTCCAGTATCGCTGGTGCCGATGGGGGGAGATGCGAAGCTGGCGCAAGAGATCAACGAGGTGGTCAGCGGTGATTTGCTGCGTACTGGATTGTTTCGTCTGGTGGATACGACGGGTAAGGCGCCGCATGAACCGGCTGAGGTGAATTATACCGACTGGCAATTGCGAGGCGCCGAGGCGCTGGCGATAGGGACGGTCAGTTTGCAGGCGAGCGGGCGGATAGAGGCGCGCTTTCGCTTGCTTGACGTGCTCAAACATGTCGAACTGGTCGGGCAGGCAGTGTCGGTCGGCAACGGTCAGGTTCGTGCCGTGGGGCATAGGATTGCTGATCTGATCTATGAAAAGCTGACCGGTAATCCGGGTGTGTTCAGTACGCGGATTGCCTATGTGAATCGTCAGGGGCGTTCGTTCCGTCTGATCGTTGCCGACAGCGACGGGTATAACGAGCAAATCGTATTGAAACAAAATGAGCCCATCATGTCGCCTTCATGGTCGCCGGACGGCAGTCATCTGGCTTACGTGAGCTTTGAGACCGGGCATGCCGCCGTGTTTGTGCAATCTTTGTACACCAATTTGCGTAAGGTCGTGGCGGACTATCGCGGCAGTAACAGTGCGCCTGCCTGGTCGCCGGATGGACGGCAGCTGGCGGTTGTGCTGACTCGCGATGGTGGTTCACAGATCTATCTGATGCGCCCCGATGGTAGTGAGCTACGCCGGATCAGTTTCAGCGGCGGGATTGATACTGAGCCAAATTTTTCACCTGATGGACTATCTTTGTTGTTTACCTCTGACAGAGGTGGCAGTGCGCAGGTTTATCGCATGCCGGTGGAAGGAGGGGGCGCGCAGCGAATGACCTTTGCATCTGGCAGTTGTTTTTCACCTCGTTATAGTCCGGATGGCAAGTCATTTGTGTTCACACATTTGAGTGGTGGTCGTTTTTATATTTCGGTACAAGATTTTCAAACAGGGCAGGCGGAAGCCTTGACTGAGGGGGGCTGGGAGAAAAAACCGAGTTATGCGCCAAATGGAAAACTCATCCTGTTTGCCAGCGAAGCGCGCGGTCGTGGTATATTGGCGACCGTGTCCAGCGATGGCCGTGTCAAGCAGCATATGTTTACGCAAAGCGGCGATGCACGTGAGCCAGTGTGGGGACCCAATCTTTAAATTAACCAAAACTTGAGGGAAATTGCCATGAAGAAACTAGTTATCAGTATCGTTTTGTTGAACTTGCTCGCCGCATGTGCAAGCCAAAAGCCACACGAAACAGCAGCACCTGCTCCTGTAGCTAAGGCTGCAGATGTTGTGACAGCACCGGCAACATCGACTTCGACAGAGGTTGATGCGCTGAATGATCCAAAGAGTATTCTGGCTGGCCGTAGTGTGTTTTACCCGTTCGACGTTTCTGCAGTGCAAGATGCTGACAAGCCTCTGGTTCAAGCGCATGCCAAATATTTGAGTGAGCATGCTAACCGTACCGTGAAGCTGGAAGGCAATTGCGATGAGCGCGGCAGCAATGAATACAATCTGGGTTTGGGACAGCGTCGTGCTGACGGCGTACAAAAGATGCTTGAATTGGGTGGTGCGAAAGCCGCTCAGGTAACCAGCGTTAGCTACGGCGAAGAGATGCCTAAGGCTGCCGGTCACGATGAAGCATCATGGTCGCAAAATCGCCGCACTGACCTGAACTACAAGGCCAAGTAATTCCATGCAAAAGCTACGCGCCTTGATGTTGCTGGGTTTCTGTATCGCGTCTCCCGTTCAGGCGGGGTTGTTTTCGGACGACGATGCGCGAAAAAGTATCCAGCAGGTCGAGGCGCGTGTGCTTGTGTTAGAAGAGCAAGATAAGTTACAGACCAAGTCCATTTTCGATTTGCAAGGGCAGATTGATATGTTGAACGGTGAGCTGCGCAAATTGCGCGGACAGAATGAAGAGACAGCGCACGGCTTGCAAGATGCCGAAAAGCGAGAAAAAGATTTTTATGTAGATTTGGATACGCGTTTGCGTCATTTCGAATCACAGGAAGTATCCGTTCAACCCAAAGCGGAGCCAGCTGTATCCGGCGATCCCGACGATCCTGCAGCTGAAAATCGTGCCATTGAAGCGGCGTATAGTCTGTTTAAAGCAGCAAACTATGCCAATGCAGCAAAAGCATTGCAAGAGTTTATAAAAAAATATCCTGCCTCGGTACATATCCCGAATGCCGCCTACTGGCTGGGAGAGACGCAGTTTGCGCTGAAGGATTATAAGGGCGCGCTCGTCACTTACCGCGCCTTGCTCAAAGCTTCGCCAGACACAGCCAGAGCACCGGATGTGTTATTCGGCATTGCCGGATCCCAGCAGGAGTTGAAGGCGGTAACGCAGGCTGCTGCAACGCTGAAGCAATTGGTCGGCAAATATCCCGACAGCGCTGCCGCTGCCAAAGCAAAAAAAATACTCGCTAAGTAGTTTCTATGTCCGAACAAAATTCAGCTGCGCAGCTGCGCATTACCGAGATTTTTTTTTCCCTGCAAGGTGAGACACGTCTGATTGGTTTGCCGACAGTGTTCGTCAGACTGACCGGTTGTCCGTTGCGCTGTGTGTATTGCGATACCGCTTACGCCTTTAGCGGTGGAAAAAATCATACGCTGGCTGAGATACTGCAGCAAGTTGCGCAATATAAGACGCGCTATGTCACCGTGACCGGTGGCGAGCCGCTGGCACAGCGCAACTGTCTGCCGCTGCTCAAGGCGCTTTGCGATGCAGGCTATCAGGTCTCGCTGGAGACAAGCGGTGCGCTGGATATTGGTGCGGTCGATGCGCGTGTGATGCGCGTAGTGGATATCAAGACGCCCGCCTCCGGCGAGGTCGACAAGAACCGCTGGGAAAATCTCGCCATCCTGACGCCGCAAGATGAAATCAAATTTGTACTGTGCGACGAAAACGATTACGACTGGGCCTGCCAGATTCTTGCACAATATCATCTGGCCGACCAGTGTCCGGTATTGTTTTCGCCAGCGCAGGGAGATCTGGATCCGACGCAGTTGGCGGACTGGATTTTGCGGGATGGACTGCCGGTGCGCTTTCAGCTGCAACTTCACAAAATACTTTGGAATAATGAGGCGGGGCATTAATGAAAAATGCGGTCGTGCTGTTATCGGGCGGGCTTGATTCGGCAACGGTGCTGGCGATGGCACGCGCTCAGGGGTATACCTGCTATGCGCTCAGCGTGGATTATGGTCAGCGCCATCACTCAGAGCTGGCGGCAGCGCAACGTGTCGCTGAAACGCTGGGTGCTCGCGAGCACCGGGTTGTGAATATCGACCTGACCGGTTTTGGCGGCTCGGCGTTAACGGATAACAATATTGCCGTGCCTGAACACGCGTCTGCCGGTATTCCGCTGACCTATGTTCCTGCGCGCAACACCATCATGTTGTCGCTTGCGCTAGCTTGGGCTGAGGTGCTGCGCGCGCAGGATATTTTTATCGGCGTGAATGCGGTGGATTATTCTGGCTATCCCGATTGTCGCCCGGCCTATATCGAGGCGTTCGAACGCATGGCGAATCTTGCAACGCAGGCGGCCGTCGAAGGGCATCCGTTGACCTTGCACGCGCCCTTGTTGCATCTGTCCAAGGCTGACATTATTAAAAGTGGCAGCTTGCTGAGCGTGGATTATGCCGCGACGGTTTCCTGTTATCAGGCGGATGATTTGGGGCGGGCATGCGGTGTGTGCGACTCTTGCCGCCTGCGCAGTGCGGGTTTTGCTGCTGCCGGTGTGAGTGATCCGACCCGTTATCGTAAATTAAATTGAATTATTGAGCATTCTTCGTTGACAGCGCTCTCCTAATGCGTATAATTCGGCCTCCTTGCAGCGGGTCGGTAGCTCAGCCGGTAGAGCAGCGGACTTTTAATCCGTTGGTCGCGAGTTCGAATCTCGCCCGACCCACCAGTTTGCAAATGATGTTTAGTTTCACCACGCCGCCTTAGCTCAGTTGGTAGAGCAACCGCCTTGTAAGCGGTAGGTCATCAGTTCGAATCCGATAGGCGGCACCAATTCGGTATGAGTGTAGGCACTAGATTATTAGTGCCTATTTTCATTTGATGCATCGCATTTGCAAGGGCAGCATAGCTCCCCTTGATTGTCGCGGTCTCATCCTCCACCAGCACTTCATCCAGCAGCAGTTGCATATAGCCCTTGGCTAAGTTGGAATCCTTAGCCAGCAATTTGCTGCGCAGCGCTTTGCCAAGCAAGTCAACCTGACTCGGTTTCAAATATTCAATGGCAGCAGGCAGTGGAGTTCTACGTGCCTCAGCCATTTTAATCAGCAGCGCTTCGCGTATTGTTTTGTTTTGCTGTGATCTGTGATGGGTGATTTCATCCAGTTCAACGATGCCGTTTTCAATGGCATCGAGCAAGCGGTTCTGTTTTTCATCCATAATCTTCAACTGCCGTTCAAGTTCTGAAACCACTTCCTGCCGACTGTTTTTGCCAGACTGAATCCGCTCGCGTAATTCACTCATCAGAATCTGAAGGCGATCAGGATGGAAGATCGTATTCGCGACTTGGTTCAGCACCATCTCATCAAACTTTTCCATCGGGATATTTTTACTGCTGCAAGCATGGTTGCCCTGACCCCGACGACTGGTGCACTTGTAATAACGATATTTGCCACCCTTGCCCGTGGATAAGGTCATGCGATTGCCACACTCACCGCATTTGATAATCCCCGCCAGCAAAACGGGTGAGGACATCACCTTGGGGATCGCTGTGCCGCTTTGCGGGGCGCGAGATTCACGCAGCACCCTCACACGCTCAAAAATATCCGCATCAACAATGGCTGGAATCTCAGTTTTAATCCACTCTTCCGGCGGCCGCTGTTTCTTAGCCTTCGAATCCATCACATTGAAGTAGTAATCCCCCATGTAAAGCGTATTTGATAAGGTCCAATGCACCTTCTGGATGCTCCACGGTTTCCCGCGTGACTGATAGCCCAGCGTGGCCAGATATTTGGCAATTTCCTTAACCCCAGCACCACGACCTTCAATCCCGTTCAGATAGAGACGGTATATCAGTCGCACCACCTCCGCCTCATCGGGATCAATGGCCAGTTCTTTTTCTGACGGCCGCGACTGCCCGTTGTGCTGGTTGCCACAGCTTTATAGCCAAACGGCGCTTTAGAGCCGTTAAAATACCCTTGCCGGGCGTTTCCTTCATGGAGCGCGAGACGTGCTTGGATATTTCCTTGGATTGATGCTCGTCAAACATACAGATGATACGGCGCATCATTTCTCCGCCAGCATCATCGCTAGTTGGTTGCGTGATAGATACCACCTTAACCTTGTTTTTTGCGAGTTTGCGTTCATAGACGCCAAACTCAATGCCGTCTCTAAAAAATCGTGACAGGCTGTGAATGACAATAACCTCGAATGCAGCTGGTTTCATCATTGCATCACTGATCATCTGCTGAAACACAGGGCGCTTATCATCGGTGGCCGATGCGCCAGGCTCCACATACTCCTGTATGACCAGATGACCGTTTGCTGCCGCCCATTCACGAAGCTGGCGTAATTGATCGGGAATTGACAGGTCGTTGTCAGCCTGCCGTGTTGTTGATACGCGTGCGTATAGCGCTACATGCATAAAAGTTCTCCATAAAGTTAACCGTACACCCCAGACGACTGATATGCACGGGTTGTATGAGGCGCAGTTATTCATGATGCGCATCAGACGTTCTTGTTATTCTTGTTGTTGTTGATGCACTTCCGCGGCCTGCATCGCCTGAATTAAATCAGGCAGAATGGACTCAAGCAGTGCTAACTCTTCCGCTGAGACTAACGTCAACTGCGGTTTAAAGCGAATTATGATATGGGTGGGTTTGTTCACTCATTCTGGCACCTCCTTTCCTGCATGTATAGGCCTGCCCGATCCATTCCGTGCCGTGTGCTGCTTCAGGATTTCTTCCAAATCCCGTTCAAATCCATTCCGACCCAGCTCATCGAGCAGGATTTTTCGGTAGGCTTCAAATTGATGGTCGGGCAAGCCGACTTGTGCGGTGAGTAACAAGCGATTTTTTCGCTCGTTGAGTGCATCGATAACCAGCGACAATTGAGCTGCCGCCGAAATGACTACATCGCCGAGTGATTTTTTACATAATTGCTCCTGATAAATTGCTGTCATAAAACTCCTTATTATTGTTTTTGTTGGAGCCCGTCATCGCCTGCTTCATATCGATGCCCAGAACCGCTATTTTATAAATACAAACAAGTATGATATTTGTCAACCTGTTGATTTATATAAGTATAGTAGAGGGATCCAAATGACGATGCAACTTAAAAACGCAAAGCCATAAAATATTTTTTCAATTAAATGGGGTGCTTCCCATCAGCGCTGGTATTTGATAATTTCGCCTGATAATCCCCGACTACCCGAGCGGTTGATACACGACAAACTAGATTGCAGAATTCAGCAAACCCCAATCAAATAAGGCTTTCAGGGATTCAAACTGAATTTATCTCGGCTTTTTAAAGTGATCCGGTACATTGGCAGATTCAGAAAATGTCAGCGATGAGCGATGCTGTGCCTCCCACTTTAAATCCCTGTTCAGCTTGCAGGCCGACTCATATAAATCGCTGATATGCCGAACATCTTTCTTCTGGCTGGCAATTTCAGCGGCCATTTCAGCTATTTCACGCTTAGCCGCCGCCAGTCTGGAATCAACCTGAAACCTTGAGGTAATCAGCTGTTGTCGGAGTCGTTCAAGCTGTTTATTACCCAGCTGAACAATTCCATATATCACTGCACGGATTTTTTTAATCCATGGTTGCCGCTCAAAGGATTTTTGACCTTGCTGTCGCCCGAGAACCTCAGCCTGCCTCTTGACCTTAGCTGCCTCCTGTTGGTTTTTGGCAGTGGCCTCATCCATCCGCTTTTTTATGGCGGCATCTGCCAGTTTGTTGTTGTCGAGACGGTATTGCACCGCTTCACGTTTTGTCTGCTCAATAATTCCCGTGCGTTCTTTCCTTCCTTGTTCAACCAGACCGGTTCTATCCAAGGTGGCAGCCGATACAATATTGACCGCCTCTTTTTCAGCTAAATAAGCAGATCGTGATAATCGACGCCGTTTGGGTCCGTCTTTAGCTAAGCCATATCCCGCCGATACCGCAGAATGAAAATCTGCCTGAAAAATTTTCATCGCGGCTTTGTAAGCAATATTCTGATCGGCCGTGCGCTGTTTTAAGGCCCGAGATTCATTGCGCGCCTTCTCTCCCTCATGCAGGCCGTCAAATCGTTCGCCGTCACGCGGGATTACAAAAAAGTGCAGGTGGGGATGATCTTCATCAGTATGTTCAACCACGGATTGCAAACGATCACCGTATTTGTCTTGCAGCCACTCAATACAAGTCAGCTTGTAATCATCCCAGCTTTCAAATTCGACATTGACCGAAATGACCCCAGCCAACAGCACATGACCATCTTTGCGGATTTTGTTCTGTTTTCCCCATGCTTCTGCCAGATCACCTGCGGCAGTCGGAGAGCAGCCAAACAAGATGATCGGCGCTTCGACCTCTTTAATGTGGTGGGTGTAACTCGGTTTTCGGTCCGCTTCTGATACTGTTGATTTGACACAGGCAGACGATTTGCTCTTTTTTGAGGCTTGCGATGAATAGCTGGAGATGTGTATGAACTGGTACATTGGCTTGACAATCCTTTCGGCAGTTAGTATAAATGATATAAATCAATCAGTTACACATTAACCAAAAAGATAGCTGGAGCCAAATTAAAAATAGCGGAAAACTTAAATCACCCCAAAAGGCAAATTCAAAGAAATATAGTGACCGACTATATTTCCTACGGAAATGCGGTTCCTGCGGAAGGCCAGAAGCATTCGCGTTGCTCACAAATCGTTACGCATCTTGCGATGCGTCAGTGCGCGAAAATTTTTCGTGCATGAATCAGGATGAGGTTTATTCTGCTTTTATCACACGGGTTGCGTCTAGGATTCACTGTCTAGCCCTAATGGCTAGTAGTTGTATCCGTGGTTCTCCGGTATATTGAATAAGGCATCTAAGATTTTTATCCACCTGGTTTTTCAGGTCGCGCTGTAAAATCACGGTAAGTAACCTAATCCAACATTCGAGAGGGGCTGCGCAAAAAGCGCGCAGCCCCTCAATTTAACGTTAGGCATCAAGGATAAATCATGAGTACGACAGAGATAATAATTACTGCTCTAAGCACCGCTGGATTTACGGCAGTAGGTATAGGCTTTGTCCTTATAAAATTTCTTGAAACAGGCATCAAAGAATCTATTGGTAGCGTTTATAAAAAAAAATTAGAAGACCACAAGTTTTTGCTCAAAAACTCCGAAAAGGTTTTTCAGTTTAAACTAGACGCATCAAAGTCCCTCTACAAAGTATTTCATGAGATGCTACCTAAAAGATCGCACCCAGATATGGATTGGGATGAGGCTAGTGAAGAGATAGCTGCATTATTCAGTCAGCACGAGGTCAAACTTGACGAGTTTCTTTGTGAATATCAATCAACATTGTCGCCAGCAATATTGGAACGAGTTCGAAATGCCATTAATGCCTGTTCAGATGGCAGATTCGAATTCTACTGGGATTCATCTGCACAAGATGCTGTATGTACCAATACGGCTAAAGAAAAGGCATCCGAACTTTATAAAGCGCTGAATGAAGCTGTCGAAATGTTGCGCAAAGAAGTTCACGACATGATTTCTGTGCCAAATGCCTAACAAAGCGCTCGTTCGGACGCATACTACGCTGCGCTTCGTTTACGCCGCACAGCTTTAACGTTAGGCCAAAAATGACCATCCAATCACTACTGTCTGAGGCAAAGAAATGACGCAGCGCCTACTTGCTATCCTCCTACTGAATCTCATTCACGGGAATTGCAACGCGCAGAGTCTCGAATTTAAGGGCACCCCTAGCATACATTTACTATTCTATTAGAGATCCTGTTATGAATATAATTCTCAGACATGCAATTTTTTCAGTTTGCTTTGCACTAGCGGCTTGTAGCGGAGGTGTCGATGAGTCTAAAGCAATTGCTGGGGCAAAAGCCACATTTGAGGCCGATTTGAAGGACCCTTCGTCGGTTCAATATCGTAATGTGGAGTTTTTTCATGAAAAATATGCTGAATACTCTGATGGGAAATTTGATACGGACACCATCTGTTTTGAGGTTAACGCTAAAAACTCATACGGTGCGTATGTTGGATTTTCCAATAGAAGCTGTACACGTAAATACGATGCTTCAGGAAAAACCCCAGGCAAATTTACGTGTCATGCATTTAATTTCTGTAAGGATAAAAAATAATTTATCGCTTGTGGCGTAGCGGGTAAATTGGAATTTACTTCCAAAATCTTACTCACCAATGATTGGTTTAGATTATTCGGTTTGACTGAATTAGGGGGGGTGATATGATGCATCCAGTTCCCAGATTTATCGTCTGTGGCGCACCAATTCGGTATGAGTGTAGGCACTATATTATTAGTGCCTATTTTTATTTGATGCATCGCATTTGAAAGGAAGCATAACCGTGCCATACATCATCATCGGAGCCGATTGGACGCCAGACTTTGATCGCCATAGAACGAGGGGACTGCGCTCCATTGCAAGAACTTATTCCTCACTTCGTCGAGTCCAAGATTGATGCTTACCGCGAGAGTATCGGCGAATACAAGCACCGACTGCCCACAAATTTTTGCACAACTCTAATAGAACCGGATGGGCGCAGCGTTCAAGGTTTGTTTTCGCAAACAATTGTCTGCTCAATGCATGAATTTGGCACCCTTATAAGCAAAATTAAAAGTGCGGTGTTGGCGTCAACCAATGGCATCACAACTCATCGATAGCATGGCAGCAAATTTTTAACTATCGGTTCAACGCGCCAATGCTTCGCATTGCCGCCGATTAACCTTGACGTTAAGCGTCTGCATTGTCTCGCTTGCAGATCGTCTGTTCTCCATAGGTTGCCAGTAAGCGGAATGTCGGGTCGATGTGTGTTGTGATGATGCAGTGCGCCAGTTTTGCGACCCCTCCATCCCCCAAATTTTCCGGAAATACCCGTCGCATCCGACGAACTTGACGCCTGCCTTGCGCTGCATGGACTTGCGGGGGACTCGCTGGCGTTGAGGCGTCGGGTTGCGGGTGAGTTGTCCGAAACTGCCCGATGTCGTCACCGCCACGCACCCGGCCTGACTGCCCCAATCCGGCACCGGCAGCAGTTTGGAGTCGGGTACCTCTCGCGTCACCTTGAGTGTCCGGCGGGTCGGTCGGCGGCAGAATTTTCGCGGTTCGTGTCGTGCCTCGGCCCATGGCAGAGGCCAGCGAGCGAGGGGGTAGCAAGGGTAGCAAGCCGGGTGTATTATGGCGGGCGTTATTGTTATTGCGTTATTGTTATTGCCTGTCTGGTTTGTGCTGGTTCCGGTAGGATAATTGTCAAAATGACCTGTAAACGAAAATTTGCTGGTAAATAAATAATATTCTGACTGGATGGCAGCTTCTGTCCCTGAATTGATCAGTGTTTTCTGTATCAGAAACAAGTATATTGAGGCATCTAAATGATTAGACAATTATGTATTTTTAGTTCCTTATTCTTGTTGGCATCCTGTGGGCAACAAACTTCAAGCGGCTCAGGAATTTCGATTGATGAGGCTGTTGCCAGGTGTAAACAAAGGCTCATAAGTTATGCTAATGCCAATCCATCATCAGTCGACCCACGTCAAGCAGAAAGTGATTTGGCAGCATGCATGGCCACTTTTGGTAAAGATAAATCTACGGACTCAAATAAGTCAACTATTGCACCATCCACTAGAAATACTACGAAGGAATTTCTCTCGTTCAAGGATATTCCTTTTAACCAAACTGGGGCATTTGTATCATTGAAGAAGCTTTGCTTACAAAACAAGAAGAACAGCGTTAAAGTATGCGGAAAGAAAGAATTGTTCATGGGAGTTGAGCAAATGAATTTTTATGTAACCTATGGATTTCGCGATGATAAATATTATTTTGAGGTTGGAGAAGATAAGTTACTCGCTATTTCAACCTCTCCTACTTCCGACGAAGTCTCAACTCACGCCTATTTCAAAGAAATCTTAGTTAATAAATTTGGTCAACCTACAAAATCAGATTCCAGTTATGTTGATAAAGTTAGTAAAACTTTCAGTAAGTGGGAAGACAAAGATGGAAATGAAGTTATCCTCAAGTTGCGTGATCCGATTGATGGTACAGCTTATGCAGATTTAGTTTTTTATACAAAATATGGCTTTGAGAGACAGGAAGCGAAACGGATCCAAGAGTCAGAAGTATCTCAGAAAAAACTCAACGAATTGGAAGCTAGAAAGGCCGCCGCAGCATCAAATATGTAATTTTTCCCGATTTTTAATATTTATCGAAATGGCACGGCAGCGGATGGACGAGTTTGAGAATTGCCTGTTCGAGAGCAGATGGTCAAGCCAGCTGGTTGGTTATTACCAAGGCTGCGTTTTAAAAATAGTCGGTTTAAACCGATAGCAGCACGGAAAATTAGATAGCTTACCGCTCCGTGAAGCAGAAATTCCAACTCATGCCAGTCGCTATTTAAAAATGCATTGCCGAAATTGATGGTCAAATCAATGAAATTTTTGTTTGCCATTGCCCTGACTCATCGCTTATGGCGCACCAATAAAAACAAAGGCTTACAGAAATGTAGGCCTTTGTCGTTTCTGGTGTTTGGAAAATTGTAACCAGTTTATAACCATGCTTTTTCAATACCGTAAGGTTCAGCGCGCCTGCAAATGCTATTTCGTACATCTGTTGATTGACTGAATGAATGAGATTGAGAGTCAAAAGGTGCGACAAAATGTCGCATTCCTCACTTGAAGCTATTCGTGTAAATTAACACTTGCCAATCGACAGGTGTAATTGCCAGATTTTCGTCTCCTCCCAAATGAGCTTGTCTAACTGTTGATTGGCGTCTTCATTTTCTGCATTGAGGAGGGTATGTGAGGTCGGTTATCTCTGCCAATGGCACGTTACTGTTTTCAGTGCTCCTGTTCGAATTGGTCCTCACGTTGTTTATTTTCGGGCGATATTTGTTGCAGTACCAAGTCGAGGTTTATTCGGGCGTATGCCGTGCAATGCCCGAGGTGCAATCAGGCGTTATTCAAAAGTTATGAACGAGTAAAATTTAACACTCCCCCAAAAAATTGGACTCTCGAGGCGTCTTCTTTAAGCAGGTTTTTTGTAGTAACTAATAAAATGTATTGCGTCATGAACGACGTGGCGCTGATCGGACCGCACGTTAAGCGGTTATTTAGCTATGCCTGGCGCCGCACGGACAGCAGGGCGGCGTCGCATGAAAACGGCTTAGCCATTAACTGCAAAGCTTTTACTTCTCAAATGGAAAAGCACTCCAAGTATGCTGATCCGCCTATGTATATCTATGAACTATGATAAATAACTTAAATTTATCGACATTTTTACTTGCCCTGTCTCACTTTATCAATTATCTGTGTCAGAATCCCACTGCAAAAGTTTTTGTTTGGCGGGCGATGTAAATAAATATAAATAAAAAAGGGGGAGGCGTCATGCAAATCGGTCAAATCGGGTGGTCTGGTAAGTCAGGTTGGGAGCCAGCTCCCAGTTTTTCAGCGACAGCTGATCTGGTTTTGGTATTTGCCGATGATGCGGCATTTCAAACCGAAGCGTGTTATAGCGAGTTATGCAGCTTGTTTCCTGCTGCACATATCATCGGATGCACTTCTTCAGGCAGCGTGATGGGTGTCGAGATTAGCGACGGCGACATGGTAGCGACCATCGTCAAGCTGGAAAATTCTCGGGTTCGCTTGGCAACGGTGGATGTGCAGCCGCAAGAGAGTGTTCAGACGCTGGGGGCTGCACTGATGGCGGAGCTGGCGGCTCCCGATTTGCGTCATGCGTTTATCTTGTCAGACGGACTGCAGGTGAACGGTAGTGAACTGGCCAAGGGTTTGAATGCAGCTGGGATTCCTGTCACGGGTGGGCTGGCAGGGGATGGCACGCGTTTTGGCCAAACTTGGGTGATGGCAAATGCACCGGCGAGATCAGGACGCATCGCTGCGCTGGGATTTTATGGGAACGTGACTGTCAAGAGCGGTTGCTTTGCCGGATGGGAAGAGTTCGGTGCCGAGCGCATCGTTACAAAGTCGGCGGGTAACGTGGTGTATGAAATCGATGGCGAACCCGCGCTGGCGCTGTATAAAAAATATCTGGGCGAGCAGGCTGAAAATTTGCCGGCCAGTGGGCTGCGCTTTCCATTGAGCATGCAGGCGAGCCGGTCCGACAAGGCGCTGATCCGTACTTTGCTGGCGGTGAGCGAGGCCGATCAAAGCCTAACATTTGCCGGTGATGTTCCTCAAGGATATCTGTGTAAACTGATGCGTACCAATCTGGATAATCTGATTGATAGTGCCGGACTTGCTGCTGAGGCCGCGCAGCCCGCAAGCGATGGTGCAGCCGGTTTGTGTCTGGTGGTCAGTTGCGTGGGCCGCCGTCTGGTGATGGGGCAACTGACCGAGGAAGAATTGGAAATCGTTCAGGAAACATTAGGGGATGCGACTGCAATTGCCGGATTCTATTCATATGGCGAATTGGCACCGTTCAGTGATGTCATGCAGTGTCAGCTGCATAATCAAACCATGACGCTGACGACCCTCTACGAATAGGCTACCCATGCACCGTTTGCTCGAGCGTCAGCTGAGGCGTCAATTAGGCAAGGATTTTCAGGCTGATGCAGCACTGACGTCGTTCCTCGATATCGTCGATAGCTATTATCACGAAGTGGATAAGGAGCAGCGCCTGCTGCAGAACTCGTTATCGATGAATACGGCCGAGCTCAACGCGGTAAATGAGCGTATGCGTATTCAGAACACGGAGATGACGCGTACGCTGCTGAACACGCTGAGCGATGGTGTGTATGCCACCGATCTTGAGGGGTGTCTGACCTTTATGAATGCGGCGGCTGAAAAAAAACTGGGCTGGTCCGAGCAGGAACTGATCGGACTGCCAGTGCAAGAGCATGTGCAATGTCTACTCCCCGATGGTTCAGCGCAACAGCCGGAAGACTGTCCCCACTTGAAGTCGATTCGTGACGGTGTTTCACTGCAGGCCAATGCTATTTTTTCCGGCCGTAACGGAGAACTTATCCCGGTTGAATTCCGTTCCAGTCCGATTTTGCAAAATGGTAAGGTCAGTGGGGCGTTAGTGTCGTTTCAGGATACGAGTTTACATATTGAAGCGGCCAATAAATTAAGGCTGGCTAACGATAAGTTGAGCTCTGCGCTAAGAGAGCTCGAATTTCAGCAGTTGGCGCTTGATGAGCATGCGATCGTCAGCATTGCAGACAAGCGGGGTTGTATTGTCTACGTTAACCGTAAGTTCAGTGAGATAAGCCAATATACGACTGATCAGTTGACGGGGCAGGATCATCGCATACTCAATTCCGGTTACCATTCCAGAGCGTTTTTTACTGACATGTGGCGTACGATTGAGGGCGGTCAGGTGTGGCATGGCGAGGTGAGAAACCGCCGGCGGGACGGAACGTTTTACTGGGTTGAATCGACCATCGTGCCGTTTATGGATGAAGAGGGGCGGCCGGAGCGATATATCTCCGTCCGTACCGATATTACTGCCCGTAAAATGCTTGAAGAGCAATTGTCCGAGCAGCGCGCGTTTTATGAGCGCATCAGCGAGACGATGGGAGAGGGCTTGTATGTGCAGGATAGCGAAGGTCGCTGTACTTACATGAACTCAGAAGCTGAACACATGTTGGGCTGGACGCGTGAGGAATTGTTAGGCCGTCCTGTGCATGACACGATTCATTGCGTTACGGCAGAAGGTGATGTATTGCCTGCTGAGCAATGCCCTATTTTGCTGGCGGTTCGCAAAAATGGTGACTGGCAGGGTGATGATCAGGTCTTTGTGCGCAAAGACGGTACGACCTTTCCTGTTGAAGGTACGTCGCGTGCGATCATTCGCGATGGCGTGAGCTACGGATCGGTCGTTGCTTTTTCCGATATTTCGGAACGAAAAAATAGCGAACGGATCGTTCGACTGGCTCAGGAGCGCCTCAATCTGGCGCTGGAGGGATCGGGGCTTGCATTATGGGACTGGGATGTTGCGCACGATCAGGTTTACCTGAGTGATCGCTGGTCATTGATACTGGGAGATGAGCTGCAAGAGGTGGTCATTACCAGTACGCAATTGTTCAGTTTGGTTCATGCGGACGAGCGCGCTAAAATTGAGAGCGATTTAGTTGCCGTACTCAAAGGGCAGAATGAGTTTTATTCGGTGGAATTCAGGGTACAGCGCCGGGATGGTGTCTGGATCTGGATTCATACGCATGGCAAAGTGGTCGATCGCGATAGCAATGGGCGTGTGACGCGTATGACTGGTACTAATGCGGATATTACCGCGCGTCGGGAGGCCGAAGCTGCGTTGCGGCAGGCAAAGGAGGCGGCGGAAGCGGCCAGTCGCGCCAAAGGCGATTTTCTCGCCAATATGAGTCACGAAATACGTACGCCGATGAACGGAATTATCGGGATGACCGAATTGGCTTTGGATACCGAGCTTAATTCTGAACAGCGTGAGTATCTGGGGCTGGTTCAATCATCCGCCGATGCCCTGCTGACGATACTGAACGATATTCTTGATTTTTCTAAGATCGAGTCGGGCAAACTGGATATCGAAAATATTGAGTTTTCGCTGGAGCACATGCTGCGGGAGACGATGAAATCGCTGGCGGTACGCGCACACCAAAAACAGCTTGAACTGTTGCTGCATGTCGCGCCGGATGTGCCGGATCGCCTGCTGGGTGACCCGGGACGTCTGCGTCAGGTAATCGTCAATCTGGTCGGCAACGCGATCAAATTTACTGCGAGCGGTGAGATCGAAGTCGATGTGCAATGCCTGAAGGGCGCGCCCGAGGGACAAATGCGTATGCAGTTTAGTGTCCGCGATACAGGTATTGGCATTGCGCGCGATAAATTTCAGACTATCTTCGAATCTTTCTCTCAAGCCGATACATCGACGACGCGCCGGTATGGCGGTACGGGACTCGGGCTCACCATTTCTGCGCAACTGGTCAGCCTGATGGGCGGCAGCATCGCGCTGGAGAGTGAAGTCGGGCAAGGCAGCAATTTTTACTTTACGCTGGATATGCCGATGCTGTCCGTCAGTCCTTTGGCGGAGTATCAGCAGACCGGACGCATCGCGGGTATGACGGTGCTGATCGCCGACGATAATGCGACTAACCGTCGCCTGTTGCAGGAGATGTTAACAAACTGGAAAATGCATCCTGTCGTGACGAGCAATGGTCAGGAAGCGCTCGATGAACTGGCGCGCGCAACGGCTAGTGGACATCCTTACGGGCTGGCTTTGCTGGATTTGCAGATGCCGGATATGGATGGGTTTGAATTGGCCGAGCACATCCGTGAGCATCCTGAATATCTTGTTAAAACGTTGATGATGCTGACCTCCGAGGGGCAGCGCGGTCACGCGTCACGCTGCCGCGAACTCGGGGTAGCTGCTTATCTGATGAAACCGATTGCACAGTCGGAGTTGTTCGATGCCATCATGACGGCGTTGGGGGTGTCCGAGCAACCGTTAACGACACGACATTCGCTCAAGGAAATGCGTCGCCGGTTGAATTTGCTGCTGGCCGAAGATAATGCGGTTAATCAGACGCTGGCGACGCGTCTGCTGACTAAGCTCGGGCATACCGTGACCGTCGCCAATAATGGGATTGAAGCTGTTCAGCTTTGGCAAAATGGTTCATTCGATGCAATTCTGATGGACGTGGATATGCCGGAGATGAATGGTTATGATGCGACACGTTGTATCCGTGAACAGGAACAGCAGCTGGGAGTAGGGGCGCATATTCGTATCGTGGCGATGACCGCTCATGCGATGCAGGGTGCGCGCGAAGAATGTCTGTTAAATGGTATGGATGGCTATCTGACTAAACCGATTGACACTGAAGCGTTGTGGCAGGAGCTCGATAGTCTGGTGCAGCGTGCCGAAGTTGATGCTGTAGTGCCGGCAGCCGTACTTGCGGTGGCCGATTTCGAACAGGCGCGGCAAATCATGGACGATAGCCGTGAACTGTTTGATGAGATTTCAAGTTTATTTCTGCTTGATGCGCCATCGCATATGCAACAGATCAAAGAGGGGGCGCTGCGCGGAGATGCTGCTGCCGTGCGACACAGTGCGCACACCATTAAAGGCATGGCAGGAATTTACGCTGCCGAATCGACGATGCATTTTTCCGAACTGGTGGAAAAAACGGCGGGCGAACCTGAATGTGCGGCTGCAGTCGCACAGATGGAGGTAGCACTGACTGAATTGATCGCCGCGATTAAAGCTTACCAGTGGTAGGCGGCGGGATTCTTTCATTCAACGGATTTTCATGCGTCCAGAATCAGCACCGAATTATCTTGCCGCTTATCCGGCTGCACTGGCAGAAAAAGTGCAGCAACTTATCGATCAGCGAACGCTGGCTGGTCACTTGCTGCAAAAATATCCGTTAGCGCATAGCGTCCGTAATGATCGTGCCCTTTACGAGTTCGTGTCGGAAGCTAAGGGGCGATATCTGCGCAATACCGGTTCGCTGAGCCGGGTCGCGTTTGATAGTACGCTGCATGTGGAGCGTCGCGCACTCGGCATGCACACGACGATCTCAAGGGTGCAAGGCGGCGGGCTTAAGAGCAAGCGTGAAATTCGCGTTGCCGCCGTATTCAGGGAAATGCCCGTGGCGTTTTTACAGATGATCGTGGTGCACGAACTGGCGCATTTCAAAGAGGCTCAGCACAACAAGGCTTTCTATCAATTGTGCCTGCATATGGAGCCGGATTATCACCAGTTTGAATTCGATCTCAGGGCTTATCTGACCTGGCTGGCTGCAACGGATGAGCCGCTCTGGTAGCGTGTATCCGTTGGGCGCGCGAGATTATAGTGCGCGTACCTTGACCGTTTTTCCTTTGACCTTGCCGGCTGAGAGTTTGCGTACCGCTTCCTGGGCGATGTCGCGTACCACGGCCACGTAGGTGGAAAAATCCGTCAGTGCGATCTTGCCGACCTGTTCGCGCGTGTAACCTGCATCACCTGTCAGCGCGCCCAGTACGTCACCGGGGCGTATCTTTTCCTTGCGTCCGCCTAAAATCTGCAAGGTCACCATGGGCGGCACCAGCGGGGCTTCGTCCTCGTCTTTCAGTTCGGCGATCTCGTGCCATTCCGGCACGTTGCCGCTTAGCTTGGCGATGCTGATGACGCGGTGACGTTCGGTAGGGCCGACCAGACTGAGTGCCCAGCCGTCTTCACCCGCGCGCCCCGTTCGTCCGATGCGGTGGACATGAACCTCTGGGTCGGGCGTGACGTCGACGTTAATGACGGCTTCCAATTGGGTGATGTCTAAGCCCCGTGCAGCCACGTCGGTCGCGACCAGCACCGAGCAACTGCGATTGGCGAACTGGATCAAAACCTGATCGCGGTCGCGCTGCTCCATATCGCCGTTGAGGGTGAGGGCCACAATGCCCTGCGCGTGCAGGACTTCAAGCAGGGACCTGCACTGTTGTTTGGTGTTGCAAAAAGCCAGCGTGCTGACCGGACGGTAGTGGCGCAGCAGGGTGCCGACAGCCGCCAGACGTTCCTCATTGCTCACTTCATAGAAGCGCTGGCGGATTTTGCTCTCTTCGTGCTGTTCTTCGAGCTTGACCTGCTGCGGCTGACGCATGAACTGGCGCGCCAGTCGCATTACGCCATCGGGATAGGTTGCAGAAAACATCAGCGTCTGGCGATCTTTCGGGCAGTGCTTGACCACATAGGCCAGTGAGTCATAAAAGCCCATGTCCAGCATGCGGTCGGCTTCGTCGAGCACCAGCGTATTGAGCGCTGAGAGTTCGAGCGTGTTGCGATCGAGGTGATCCATGATGCGACCGGGCGTGCCGACAACGATGTGTGCGCCGTGCTCCAGACTTGCAATCTGCGGGCGCATGGTCGAGCCGCCGCACAGCGTCAGTATTTTGATGTTGTCTTCCGAGCGCGCCAGACGGCGGATTTCCTGCGTCACCTGATCGGCGAGTTCTCGCGTCGGGCATAACACCATCGCCTGGATCGCGAAGCGTCGCGGATTGAGGCGCGTGAGCAGGGGCAGCGCGAAGGCGGCGGTCTTACCGCTGCCGGTCTTGGCCTGAGCGATCAGGTCGTTTCCGGCCAGCGTGATCGGCAGGCTTTCCGCCTGTATCGGCGTCATGGTCAGATAGCCCAGTTGCTGCAAGGTGGAGAGCAGTCCCGGCGACAGGGGCAGTTCGTTGAAGGTGCGGGCGGAGGGGAATGGGTTTTGGATAGTATCGTTCATAGGCGCGATTATCCCAGCTTGCGACAGAGTCTGCACGGGTTGTTGCATTTGCGGTCAGATTTTGCACTTTCGGCCAGATTGCGCTCGTATAATCTGAGCTTGCCCAATTGCGAGGTCTGCCATGAACGGTCGAACGATCATCTTTGTATCCGATGGAACCGGCATTACTGCCGAAACGCTGGGCAACGGCCTACTCTCGCAATTCGAAGGTATCGAATTTCGCCATGTAAGATTCCCCTTTACGGACAGTCTGGAAAAAGCCGATGATTGCTTAATGCGCATCGCCGAGATCGCCCGCACAGAAGGTCAGCGATCGCTGATCATCATGACCATGATGGATATGAATATCAGCGCCCGGCTCAGGCAGGCGGACGCGCTGTTTTTAGATTTGTTCGAGGCGTTTATCGCGCCGCTCGAACAGGAGTTGGGGCAGCGTTCCACGCATCGGGTCGGCCGCAGCCACGGTCAGGAAAATCGTGAATATACCAAACGCATCGCGGCGATGAATTTTGCGCTGGCGCACGATGACGGGGTGTCGGATGCCGATCTTAAAAACGCGGATATCATACTGGTCGGGGTGTCGCGCAGCGGCAAGACGCCGACCAGTCTGTATCTGTCATTGCAGTTTTCGCTGAAGGCAGCCAATTACCCGCTGATTCCAGAAGATTTCGAACGCGACGATCTGCCGTCCAAGTTGCTGCCCTATCGCGACAAGCTGTTTGGTCTGACGATCGCGCCCGAACAGTTGCACCGCATCCGCAACGAACGTCGTCCGAACAGCAAATATGCCTCGCTGGATAATTGCCGTTATGAAGTGGCGGCGGCTGAACGCATGATGCGGCTGAAAAATATCAAGTGGTTCGACACCACCTCACGTTCGATAGAGGAGCTTGCCGTGCAGTTGATGCAGGAACTCAATCGCTGAGGGGCGCGATGCTGTAGACCTCGTTGAGGATTTCGACGAAGCGGCGTGCTTGCGGCGACAGGAAGCGGCCTTTGCGAAACACCAGCCCATAGCCCCGTTGCGGGAAATATTGTCCCAGCGGGATGCGCGCCAGATTTTCGCTGCCGGTGAGGCAGATATCGGTCACAACCGAGATGCCCATGCCCAGTTCAACATACTTTTTGATGACTTCCCAGCCACCCGCTTCCAGCGTGACGGTAAAGTTCAGGTTGTGCTGCTGGAACACGTATTTGACCATGCGCCAGGTCGAAAGATGTCTAGGAGGCAGGATCAGCCCGTACTGACTGATGTCCAAGAGGGTCACTTTGGCGAGCTTTGCCAGCGGGTGATCGGTCGGCGTGATCAGCACCGGGTCGTAGGTCACCACCGATTGATAGGTGATGTCATCGGGCACATCCAGCAGAGAGCCGACGGCAAAGTCGATTTCATCGGCGCGCAGCATCTTCAAGCCATCCCGTCCGGTTTCGTTGTGGATTTTCAGTGTCACGCCCGGGTAGGCGGCGACAAAACGGCGCACAGCTTCAGGCAAAATGTACAGGATGGTCGATTCGCCCGCGCCGATATTGAGCTCGCCCGATTCGAGTTTATCGTGCAGCGCGGTAAAGTTTTGTTGCAGGCTGTCGATGCCATCGACCAGAGGCTTGGCCAGTGCATACAGCACATCGCCATCGGGGGTGAGTTTGAGCACCGGGCCACGCCGCTCGAACACCGTTACGCCCAATTCACGCTCCATCGCTTGGATTTGCAAGGTCACCGATGGCTGGCTCAGGAACAGTCGCTGGGCGGCGAGCGTCATGCTGCCGGTTTGAACCACTTCACAAAATGCGCGCATTTGTTTTAAGCGATTATTTTTGTAATAGCTTTGCTTGTCTGTGTTCATGATGATTGGGTGCGTATGGCTGATTTAGTATTTGATTGGCCAATAATTATGATTGAAACAATTGATTGGTGAAATGATTGTAGCCTGATTTAGTCTGCGTTCGAGAATAAAATTTGAGTGGCAGATCAAAGGTGTAATGCATTTCTGCCGCAGAAGGTTCACAATTGCCACCGTGCGGCGCTGATAGCAAAGTTCATCTACTCAGGAGAAGATCATGCAAGCTTATGTCATTCCATTTCAGTCCCTGGGCCTTAATGACATTTCCGAGGTGGGCGGAAAAAATGCTTCTCTGGGTGAGATGATAGCCAATCTGAGTTCGTCCGGCGTACAGGTGCCGGGTGGCTTTGCGACCACGGCGCAGGCGTACCGCGATTTTCTGGCGCACGGCGGTCTGGGCAAGCGTATCGAAGCGCTGCTTGAAAAACTGAATGTGGAAGATGTCACGGCGCTCGCCGAAGCCGGACGTATGATACGCAGCTGGATCGTAGATGCGCCCTTGCCGGACCGCTTAGAGCAGGAAGTGCGAGCCCATTATGCGATGCTGGCGGGCGAGTCCGATGCCAGCTTTGCGGTGCGTTCTTCCGCCACGGCGGAAGATTTGCCCGATGCCTCGTTCGCAGGGCAACAGGAAACGTTCCTCAATATTCACGGTATCGACAATATTCTGCATGCGATCCGCGAGGTGTTTGCCTCCCTTTATAACGACCGCGCCATTTCTTACCGCGTGCACAAGGATTTTACCCATGCCGATGTCGCGCTGTCAGCGGGCATACAGCGCATGGTCAGATCGGATCTGGGTGCCTCAGGCGTGATGTTTACGCTGGATACGGAATCGGGGTTTCGCGATGCGGTGTTCATCACCTCAAGTTATGGGCTGGGCGAGATGGTGGTGCAAGGTGCCGTTAATCCGGATGAATTTTATGTGCACAAGCCGCAACTGGCGGCAGGATTTCCCGCCATCATCCGGCGCACGCTGGGCTCGAAACAGCTGCGCATGGTGTTTGACGAGCAGCGCTCTGCCGGACGCTCGACTAAGATCGAGTCTATCCCCGCAGTCGATCAGACGCGTTTCTCGCTGACGGATGAAGACGTCTTGCTGCTGGCGCGCTATGCGATGTCGATCGAACAGCATTACGGACGTGCGATGGATATCGAATGGGGTAAGGACGGGCTGGACGGCCATCTATACATTTTGCAGGCGCGCCCCGAAACCGTTAAATCCAATGCGGGCAACGGCGGCACGGAAAAATATCAGTTGCAACAGCGCGGTGATGTGTTGGTCGAAGGTCGTGCCATCGGTCAGAAGATCGGTTGCGGGCGGGTGCGTATCATTTTGAGCGCTGACGAAATGAGCAAGGTGCAAGCAGGTGATGTGCTGGTCACCGATATGACCGACCCTAACTGGGAACCGGTGATGAAGAAGGCCTCCGCGATTATCACCAACCGCGGCGGTCGTACCTGCCATGCGGCGATCATCGCGCGCGAGCTGGGTATTCCTGCCATTGTTGGCTGCGGACACGCTACCAGCGCGCTTCGGGAAGGTGAAATCGTCACGGCAAGCTGCGCCGAAGGGGATACCGGTTATGTGTATCACGGCCGTCTGCCGTTCGATGTGGTCGTGCACAGCGAAACTTTATTACCGCCCTTGCCGGTTAAGCTGATGCTCAACGTCGGCAACCCTAATCTGGCGTTTGAATTTGCCCATCTGCCGTCGGCCGGTGTCGGGTTGGCTCGCCTGGAATTCATCATCAACAATCTGATTGGCATCCACCCGAAAGCGGTGCTCGAATACAACAAGCTGCCCGGCAAACTGCGTGAGGCTGTGTTGCTGCGATCGGCAGGTTATGCTGATCCGGAAGAATTTTATGTCGAAAAAATCACCGAGGGTGTCGCGACCCTAGCCGCCGCGTTCTGGCCTAAACCTGTAATCGTACGGCTGTCAGACTTTAAGTCGAATGAATATCGCAAACTTTTAGGCGGCGAAATTTACGAGCCGATGGAAGAAAACCCGATGATAGGCTTCAGAGGCGCCGGGCGTTATGTCGCGCCTAATTTTTCTGACTGTTTCGAGCTGGAATGCCGTGCGATGAAACGGGTACGCGAAAAATTAGGCTATACCAACGTGGAGCTGATGGTGCCGTTTGTGCGCACCGTGCAGGAGGCGCGCGAAGTGGTCGCCTCGATGGCCTCGCATGGCTTGACGCGCGGCGAACACGGCTTGCGTTTGATTATGATGTGCGAGATTCCGTCTAACGCGCTGCTGGCGGAAGCGTTCCTCGAATACTTCGACGGTTTCTCGATTGGTTCGAACGATCTGACGCAGCTGACGCTGGGGTTGGATCGCGACTCCGCTTTGGTGGCCGACCGGTTCGATGAGCGCGACGAGGCGGTCAAGATGCTGCTGAAAATGGCAATTACTACTTGTAACCGGCTCAATAAATACGTTGGCATTTGCGGGCAAGGGCCGTCGGACCATTTTGATTTCGCCCAGTGGCTGGTGGAAACGGGTATTCAGACCTTGTCGCTCAATCCGGATACGCTGCTGGAGACATGGCGAAGACTGGGTGCAGTCGAAAAATAAACGCACGCCCCGGCATCAATCAAATGGGCGTTGGGGGCGTTTATCCTAAAAACCTTTTTTAATCCACGAAAGTCACGAAACAAATCAATAAATTACATAAATTCAGCGAATCGCTTATCAGGTGTTCGTGCTAGCAATGGTATGCGTTTGAATTTGTTGGTATTTTTCGTGTGGTTCGTGGGCGGCAGCTTTTTTTAGGTTTATTGAGGTGCCGTGCTATTGGTCGCCTGCATCGCGCTTAATAGCATGGCGCGGAAAGCGGCGAACAGCTTTTGCATCGTCGCTTGTTTGTAAGGGTAGCGCTCCACGGGGTCGGTGGCATGCACCCAGCCGCGATTGTCGGCTTCGAATATCAGCAAGTCACCCCCCATTGTCTCGGCACAGTCGATCACGACATAATCCAGCTTTAGCCGTTCTGATACCCTTCGCAGCGCATTCCTGTGACGCTGCGCGAATCCGGTATCAAAATCACGCATAAATTGCGCTTCTTCTTGCCGTCTTTCGGCGTGTTCCGACATGCGGGCCGAACCGTAATGCACGATCCAGTGCTCACTGATCGCCAGATGACTGACATAGGGCGCACCGTCGATGAGCGCGATACGTACCTTGCGATACAGGCCGTCCTTGCTGCGGTAGTCGATAAATTGCGAGGTGTAAAATTCCTGTGCGTTTGATGCGGTGAGATATGCTGCCAGCGCGGCGGCGCTGTCTATTTTGGCCAGGCCGTACCCAGCCTGTGAGTCTAGCGGCCTGACGGTATAGGGCGCGTGCGGCGCTTCATGCTCGTTTGATAATGCTACCAGCGCCTGCCGGCTGACGCGCCGTGTGGGCGGAATGGTCAGGCCGGGCAGGTCTTTGAGCTTTTGATAGACGTTATCTCTTGAGCAGTTCAGGATGTATTTTGCCGGGTTGAGCACCGGGCGCGGCCAGCATTCGATCAGTGGATCTAGGGTTTGCAGTACGGCGCGGTTTTTGCCCGATTCTCCGGCTGCCACGATCATCACATCATGTTCGGGGAGGGCGGCTGGCAGCGGCTGACCCGGGATAAGGTAGAGCAGATCCAACTGGATGTCGGTGTTCTCGATCAGATAATCGAGCGGCGCATTGTCGGTCGCATCCCCCGGTGCCATCAGCGCCAGCAGCCGGATCGAGGGGGATTTGCTTCCTTCTATCCGGTAAATCGTACCCTCTTGCAATGCCAGCGACTGCATGTCCAGTGCGAACGACTTGTTGCCGAAAATCGAAAACAGCTGGAACTGATTCATGTATAAATTGGCGTTGCCGGGCCGACTGATGATTTGTGTGATCAGTTCGGGTATTTTTTCGTCAGGGGTGCGGGCAAGCGCTGCCATGGATAAAATCGGCTCGAGGTGCATCGGAGTCAGTGCGTAGGTCAATTCAGTGGCTCGTTGTGATTTGAACAGGTCAGGCAAAGATATTAATCGACGGGGGCGCTGCCTCGGCGGGTGTCAGTATCGCGGTGACACTTTTTTCGATCTCGGCGAAGGCTTCGCGCATTTTTGCGCGCTCGCCGTTGGTCGATGAGACATCGTTTTGTTGCAGTCGCATCTCTTGTTGTTTGGCAAGCGCTTTGAGCTGATTCGCCAGATTGACCACCTCTGCAGCAAATTTGCGGTCAGCCTCTGTCACGGATGATTCCTGCGCCGGTGTAATCGCTTTTAATTCAGCCTGCGGGTTTTGCTCCGTGCCCTCTGCTGTAGCCGTGACGGCCTCCGGTTTCGAAGCGGGTGTCGTCTCAGTGGATGTTGTTGGCGCGTCGGAGGTGTTGGGTGTCGTGCTGGCGGCCGAAATGTCGCTGCAAGCCGAGGAATATTCGCGTGCGGCAGCTGCTAACTCTTTGGATAACTGGGCAATTTGTCTGAGATTGGATTTAGGGTCGCCGATGCCGCCCATCATGCGGAGCATTCTGATTTGATCCTTGAGGTGCTGGATCTTTTGGGCTGCATCCGCTTTCTTCCATTGCGCCCCGTCCTGTTCGCTGCTGCGTAACTGGGCAATCGCCTGACGTGATTCGTCGCAGCGTTTCTGGTAGGCATCCAGTTGCGCTTTTATCGTGTCGGCAGCGCTCGTATTGTCAGGCGTGGCAATATCGGGTTGCTTGACGGGCGCCTTTAAATACGGCGCCATAAAATTGTTGCGTTGACTGATCGTGAGGTTCATGAGATCTCCTCTGTGCGAGTGCTGATAGGGAGCGTTGTAAAGTATCGATTCTAAATATCCTACTTATCGGCAGGCGGGGGATTTTCATGAGCTGATAGCCTCAGCGGTAATCAGAATGAATTTCGGTCGTGGCTATCGTTCGTGTGTAGATGCGGCCTCATCCGCACAGCACAATTTGGCGCTTATCGTGCAAATCTCTCCACTCAAGCAGATAATTCGGTAAGATTGCGACTGCGTGCAAAACTGGCAGGCGTATCGTTCGGGCGATCAATATGAAAATTCACGAATACCAAGGTAAAGAAATTCTGCGGCAGTTCGGTGTGCCAACACCGCGCGGGGTGGCGTGCTTCAGTGTAGATGAGGCGGTCGCTGCAGCGGAAGTGTTGGGCGGTGGGCTCTGGGTGGTCAAGGCGCAGATTCATGCGGGAGGCCGCGGCAAAGGCGGTGGCGTCAAAGTCGCGCGTTCACTCGACGAAGTGCGACAGGCTGCCGGACAAATCCTCGGTATGCATCTGGTGACGCATCAGACGGGCGCGGACGGCCAGGTGGTGCGCCGTTTGCTTGTCGAAGAAGGGGCGCAGATTGCGCGCGAATTTTATTTGGGCATGGTAGTCGATCGCGATTCGCAGCGCGTGGCCTTGTTAGCCAGCAGCGAAGGCGGCATGGAAGTTGAAGAAGTTGCCAAAAATACGCCGGAGAAAATTCACACGCTGCGCATCGATCCGGTTCTGGGATTGATCGATACGGACGCGGCAGACGTCGCGCGACTGATCGGTATTCCTGAAGATTCGATTGCCGGTGCAGTTGTCGTGCTGCAAGGCTTGTATCGGGCCTTCGTCGAAAAAGAGGCGATGCTCGCGGAGATTAACCCGCTGGTGCTGACCGCCGATGGTCGTGTGATCGCGCTGGACGCCAAGTTCAACTTCGATTCCAACGCCTTGTTCCGTCATCCCGAAATTACCACCTATCGCGATCTGGATGAAGAGGATCCGGCTGAAATTGAGGCCTCCAAATTTGATCTCTCCTATATCTCGCTGGACGGCGATATCGCCTGTCTGGTGAACGGTGCGGGGCTGGCGATGGCGACGATGGATATCATCAAACTGTATGGGGGCAATCCGGCCAATTTCCTCGACGTGGGCGGCGGTGCGACGCGTGAGAAGGTCACCGAAGCCTTTAAGCTGATGCTGAAAAATCCCAATCTGAAAGCGATTTTGGTCAATATCTTTGGCGGCATTATGAAGTGCGATGTGATTGCCGAGGGGATCGTCGCTGCGGTGCGCGAAGTGCATTTGAGCGTGCCGCTGGTTGTGCGCCTGGAAGGCACCAACGTGGATTTGGGTAAAAAAATCCTGGCCGATTCGGGATTGCCGATTATTTCAGGCGCCGACATGGCGGATGCCGCTCAAAAAGTTGTTGCCGCTGCGAGAGGTGCATAATGTCCATTCTGATCGATAAAAATACACGGGTGATGACTCAGGGCATGACCGGTAAAGTAGGGCAGTTTCATACGCTGGGTTGCTTAGGTTATGCCAATGGTGCGAATTGCTTCGTCGCGGGCGTCACGCCCAATAAAGGCGGGCAAAATTTTGAAGGCGTGCCGATCTATAACAGCGTGCTGGAGGCCAAACAACAGACCGGTGCCACGGTTTCGGTGATTTATGTGCCGCCGGCTTATGCTGCCGCCGCTATCGATGAGGCAGTCGAAGCCGATCTGGATCTGGTGATCTGCATCACCGAAGGTATTCCGGTGCATGACATGATCCGCACGCGCGACAAGATGAAGGGTAAACGCACGCTCTTGATCGGGCCGAATTGCCCGGGTTTAATTACCCCTGATGAAATTAAGATCGGCATCATGCCGGGCCATATCCACAAGAAGGGCCGTATTGGTGTCGTCTCGCGCTCCGGTACGCTGACTTATGAAGCGGTCGGGCAACTTTCCGCGCTGGGGTTGGGGCAGTCGTCCTGTGTCGGGATCGGTGGTGATCCGATCAACGGGATGAAGCATTTGGATATACTGCGCCTGTTCAATGAGGATCCTGAAACGGAGGCTGTGATCATGGTAGGCGAGATCGGTGGCAGCGACGAGGAAGCTTGTGCCCGCTGGATCAAGGATAATATGAAAAAACCCGTGGTCGGCTTTATTGCCGGCATCACCGCGCCTCCCGGCAAACGCATGGGGCATGCCGGTGCGATTATCTCAGGCGGGCAGGGCGGGGCGGACACCAAACTCGCTGTCATGGAAGAATGCGGCATTCATATCACGCGCAATCCGGCCGACATGGGCCGCGTGATGCAAAAGATACTGGGGCGTAGTTAGTCGTGAGTAGGTTTTACCGCTTGCTACTTGCCACTTGCCACTAACGATTCAATAGGATTCTCAATGCTAGAAATGTTTGCGACCACCTCGTTTTGGGTGGATGTGTTAAAAATCATTATGATTGATATCCTGTTGTCGGGTGACAATGCGGTGGTCATCGCATTGGCATGCCGCAATCTGCCGGCGGCGCAACGCAAAAAGGGCATCTGGTTCGGTATGGCCGGCGCAGTGGGTTTACGCATCGTATTGACCTTTTTTGCGGTCAGTCTGCTTGCACTGCCGTATCTTAAGCTGGTAGGTGCATTTTTGCTGATCTGGATCGGTATCAAGCTGATTTTGCCGGAAGATGAGCACGACGAAGGCAATATCAAGGCCGATGCCCGGCTGATGGGTGCGGTAAAAACGATTATCATCGCGGATTTTGTGATGAGTCTGGATAATGTGTTGGGAGTGGCGGCTGCAGCTAAGGGTAATGTCTCGTTGCTGGTGTTCGGTTTGCTGATCAGTATTCCTCTGATCGCCTGGAGTAGTCAGCTGGTGCTCAAACTGATCGACCGTTTCCCCTATATTATTTATGGTGGAGGAGCCTTGCTGGGTTACGTGGCCGGAGAAATGCTGGTGACAGAAGCCTTGTTCGCGACGATTGTTGAGGCGCGCCACTATCTACACTGGCTGGTGCCGGGTGTTTGTGCGCTGCTGGTTTTGCTGATCGGCAAGTGGCTGGCTTTGCGCCAGATGAGCGATATTAAAGCGGTTGATCTGCTTGACGGGAATTCTGTCATGCCGGATCAAAAAGGCTAAGGGGGTAAGATGAAAATACTGATTCCACTCGATGGTTCGGCAGGTTCCCTGCATGCGGTTGATTACGTTGCCAGCCACCGGCAACTGTTTGGCGAGACGCCTGTCATATTGCTGCTGAATGTGCAATGGAAAGTCGCGACGGGCAACGTTAAACTATTCATCAATCAGGATACGATCAACGATTACTACCGCGAGCAAGGTATGCTCGCGCTGCAACCGGCGCGCGATGTACTTGATGCGGCCGCGCTGCCCTACCAGTATCACGTCAGCGTCGGAACACCCTCGGATGCCATTGCACAATATGCCTGCGAGCAGGGCGTGGACCAGATTGTGATGTGCAGGCAAGGTCAGGGCGGCTTGCAGACTTTTCTGCTAGGCTCGGTCGTGACGAAAGTTTTGCATCTGGCTGAATGTCCGGTGTTGCTGGTCAAATAAAGGCTGGGTTATGAAACTGGAAGAAGCGCTGGAAATCGTCGCCCAAACTCATTCGGGCATGGTGCGTGCGCACAATGAGGATAGCATCGCCGTTGATGCGGCTTGCGGTCTTGCGGTGCTGGCCGATGGTATGGGCGGCTACAATGCCGGAGAGGTCGCGAGCGGTCTGGCAGTGGATGTCATGATGGCTGAAATTACTCAGTCACTTAAGAGCGTCAGCCCTGTGGTGCGCGATGAGCGGACGGGCGAAGAGAATGCAGTCGCTTTACTAGCCGGCAGTATACACAGCGCTAATACCTCGATTTTTCAGGCTGCGCAAACCCATGAGCAATATGCCGGCATGGGCACGACCATTGTGTCGGCCTTGTTTTACGACAATCGCGTGGCAGTCGGGCATGTCGGCGATTCGCGCATGTACCGTCTGCGCGGCGAGTCGCTGAGTTTAATGACCCGCGATCACTCCTTGTTGCAGGAGCAAATCGACTGCGGGATGATCAGCGTTGAGAATGCACGTCATTCGCAAAATAAGAATCTGGTCACGCGAGCGGTGGGTATCGATGCCGACGTGCTCCCGGAGATTCATGTGCACGATGTGCAGGTCGGTGATGTCTATTTGCTCTGTTCGGATGGACTTAACGATATGGTGGAAGAGGATGACATTCAGTCCATACTGTATGCGATGCAAGGCAATCTGCTGCTTGCCGCAGAGCAGTTGATACAGACCGCGAACGACAACGGTGGTCGCGACAATGTATCGGTGATTCTGGTCAGAGTAAAACAGGTATTTGCGCAGCCGCGCAGCTGGCTGTCAGGGTTGCTCGGCTGGTTCAAAGAATGAGAGGGGCATTACGATGACAGGGAAATTGATTTTGAGCCTGGACGGCGAGCTCATTGAAGAATATTCGTTGAACAAAGAACGCGTGAGGATAGGACGCAAGCCTGACAACGATGTCGTGATCAACAATCTCGCTGTGAGCAGTCATCATGCCGAGGTGATCACCATCGGGCACGATTCGTTCATGGAAGATTTGGACAGCACTAACGGGCTGTCCATTAACGGCGTGGCAGTTAAAAAGCATTTTCTGAAAAACAATGATGTGATTGAAATCGGCAAGTACGTGCTGAAATATCTGAACGATCACGTAAGTCAAACGAGCCCTGAAGATTTCGAAAAAACGATGATTTTGCGTGCTCCAGTAGCAGCCTTGAATCCTCAAGCAGAAAAGCCGGGCGATACAGGATATTTTCAGAAGGTTGCCTCTCAGTCCGGTGCTTATGAAAAGCTGGTGAAAGTTGATGCGCATCCGGAAGGACTTCCTGTTATCGAGCCTGCACCGGTTGCGCGAGCGGTGTTGCTGGCAGCCATTCAGATCCTGAATGGTCCGAATGCGGGTAAAGAACTCGATTTGGTCAAAGGCCTCACGACGCTGGGTAAACCCGGGGTGCAGGTCGCGGTATTGACCCGGCGGCCGCAAGGATTTTTTATCACTCATGTAGAAGGCGCTAGTTTCCCCGTCGTAAATGGCGAGGCGCTGGGCAACCAGCCGCGACAATTGCAAGATCACGATTTGATCGAACTGGCGGGCGTTAAGATGGAGTTTTATTTTAAGAACTGATAGTCGGCAGAACCGGTATTTTTCTGCAGAGGGTGAGCAGGCATGAGGCTTAAGGTACTAGGGTGCAGTGGAGGAATAGGCGGCAATCTTCACACGACATCGTTTTTGATTGATCGCGATATTCTGATCGATGCCGGAACCGGTGTCGGCGAACTCAGCTTGAAGGAGATGAGTGAGATTGACCATATTTTCATCACGCACGCTCACATGGATCATATTTGCAGTCTGCCCCTGCTGATGGACAGTGTCGGTGGTATGCGCGCCCGCCCTGTGACAGTTTACGCTGCACAGGCGACGCTTGAAATGCTTCAGCGTCATATCTTTAACTGGGAAATCTGGCCTGATTTCAGCGAAATTCCCAATGTGGCGCATCCGGTGATGCGTTATCAGGCGATGGAACTGGGTGAGGTCATCACCTTGCAGGGGCGCAAGATTAGCTCAGTTCCTGCCGTGCATGCAGTTCCGGCGGTGGGGTATCACATCGACAGCGGTGAGGCGAGCCTTGTGTTCAGCGGGGATACCTGTAGCAATGACGCTTTGTGGCGCGTGGTTAATCAAATTGCGAATTTACGCTACCTGATTATCGAAACGGCTTTTTCAAACGCGGAAAAGCAACTTGCTGTCCTGTCGCAGCATCTGTGTCCGAGCCTGCTGTCGGAGGAATTGGCCAAGTTCACCGGTCAGGCGGAGATATTTATTTCCCATTTGAAGCCGGATGAGGCCGAACTGATCATGCGCGAAATCGAGATGTGTCTCGGCGGTAGCGGGGCAAGAATGCTGATCAATAATCAGGAATTTATATTTTAGTTGTTCGGCAAGCGGTAAGTCAGGAGCAGGAATGAGGTCAGCAGTAAATAATGACGAGGATATCGGTGCCAAACTTGAGTTCACCAAGAACCTCAATCATGTCATCAACAAGATTCATGCGACGAGCAATATCGATGAAATCATGCTGGATGTCAGTCGCGATATCTGTGCCCTGTTCAATGCAGACAGGCTGACGATCTATGTCGTCGGCGATGACGGCGTGTCGCTGATTTCCAAGGTCAAGACGGGGCTCAATTCGTTTAAGGATTTGAAACTGCCGATCGCCGAACAGAGCGTAGCAGGTTACGTTGCGGTCAATAAAAAACTCCTTAACATCGAAGATGTGTATGACGAACAGGAATTGTCGCGTTACAGTTCTCATCTGCGTTTTTTGCAGGAAGTAGACCGACGCACCGGTTATCGCACCAAGCAGATGCTGGTCGCGCCTATCTTGGATGCGGGCAGCAATGAGCTGGTAGGGGTCATTCAAGTCATCAATAACAAGGCCGGTGTTCCTTTTTCTGCGTTAGTTGAAGACGGTGTGCACGAATTAGCGCACACGATGGCGGTTGCTTTGCGTCAGCGCCAGGAAAAAGCCCTCGTTAAGACAAAATACGATTATCTGGTGGGGGATGCGGTCTTGTCTGCTGCCGAGTTCGAACTGGCAACGCGTACGGCCAGACGAAAAGGTGTGGACATCGAAGAGGTGCTGCTGGATGAGTTTCAGGTCAGTGCAGCACCGTTAGGTAAAGCCTTGTCGAGTTTTTTCGGGGTGGTGTACGAGCCTTATAAGGCCGACCGTATTAAACCACCCGATCTGTTACGTAATTTGAAGCGCGAGTATGTCGAGAGCAGTCACTGGCTGCCGATAGAAGAAACGCAGGAAGGCGTGGTTATTCTGACCACGGATCCGGAAAGGATTCAGACTTCTCGCGTCGTTAACAATATTTTTCCGCGCAACAGGCTGGTATACAAGGTCTGCTCGCAGCGTGAATTCAAAAAAACACTGGATCTATTTTACGGCGGCGGCGAGTCGAGTGCTACGGGAGGCATGGATGAGTCATCGATGGATGATTTACTCTCCAGCATGGGGGGCGATGAAGAAGAAATTTCTTCGCTCACTCAGGACGATGTAAATGCGGCAGCGGATAACGAGCTGGTTAAGCTGGTCAACAAGATCATTGTGGACGCTTATCGGATGGGCGCGTCGGACATTCACGTCGAGCCGCAACCGGGCAAAGCCAAGACGCAGATCCGGCTGCGCAAGGACGGATCTTTGCTCAATTACATCGAAGTGCCATCGACTTACCGCAATGCACTGGTCACGCGCATTAAAATCATGTGCGATCTGGATATCTCCGAGAAACGCAAGCCGCAGGATGGCAAGATCAAGTTCAAGAAATTCGGGCCGCTGGATATCGAGTTGCGCGTCGCGACCATCCCGTCGCAGGGCGGTGTCGAAGATGTGGTGATGCGTATTCTGGCCTCAGGCGAACCCTTGCCGCTGGAAAAAATGGGCTTTTCAGAGCGCAATAGCGAGCTGATCAAAAATACGGTCAGTAAACCGTATGGATTATTTTTTGTCTGCGGCCCGACCGGTTCCGGTAAAACCACCACGCTGCATTCGATTTTGAAATTCATCAACAAGCCTGAGACCAAAATTTGGACGGCTGAGGATCCGGTAGAAATCACCCAGAAGGGCTTGCGTCAGGTTCAGATCAATAAAAAGGCGGGGCTTGATTTCCCAACCATCATGCGTGCTTTTTTGCGGGCTGATCCGGATGTGATCATGGTCGGTGAAATGCGCGACAAGGAAACGGTGTCGATCGGTATCGAAGCCTCGCTGACCGGGCATCTGGTTTTTGCAACCTTGCATACCAATAGTGCGCCCGAGTCGATTTTGCGGCTGCTCGATATGGGTATGGACCCGTTTAATTTTGCCGATGCGCTGTTAGGAATACTGGCGCAACGTCTGGCAAAACGACTGTGCGGGGATTGCAAAAAACCGCATCTGGCAAGCGAGGATGAGATTCAGGCGATGCTCAAAGAGTACAGCGAAGAACTCAAATACACCGTCAGCTGGAAGATGGATGAGGCAGGCGCTCGTGCTGCACTTTTTGAGCAATGGCTAAAGCTGTTTGCCAATGACAAGAAGCAATTCACGTTGTATACCCCGGTGGGCTGTGAAAAATGTGCCGGCACCGGTTATCGGGGGCGTGTCGGTTTGCACGAGCTGCTCATCGGCAGCGATTCGGTGAAAAAGGCCATACAGGAGCGCGCACGCGTTGCGGAATTATTGGCGATTGCGCTGGACGAAGGAATGCATACCCTGAAGCAGGATGGTATGGAGAAAGTGTTGCAGGGGATCACTGATATGCATCAGATCCGTGCAGTTTGTATCAAATAGGGCGGGAAGTGGTGAGTAGGCAATGGTAAGTAGCAAAAGCGTATTACTTACCACTTACCACTTACCACTTTTCACTTTTCACGTCCCACTTTTCACTTACCCCTGATTGTTCAATATGTCCGCTAATACGAATTTAGTTTCACGGCTTAAAGAAATCAATGAAATTGGCATTGCGCTGTCGTATCAGCCGGATATCAATAGTCTGCTTGAGCTTATTTTGGAAGCTTCCAAGCGGATCACGCATGCGGATGCTGGGACGCTTTATCTGCATGATCCCGTGCATAAAACCTTGCGTTTTGAGATCGTGCGCACCGATTCCCTGTCTATTGCGATGGGGGGAGTTGGGGGTGCGCCTATCAGTTTTATGCCGGTTGATTTGTATGACAAGGAGGGGCGGCCCAATCATGCAACGGTGGTGAGTCATACCGCGTTGAGCGGAGAGACGGTGAATATTCTCGATGCCTATACCGCGCAGGGCTATGATTTTTCCGGAACAAAAAAATTCGATGCAAAAACCGGCTATCGTTCAAGGTCGTTTTTGACTGTGCCTATGATCAATCACGAGCGCGAAGTGATCGGTGTGTTGCAGTTGATTAATGCGCAAGACCGCGAATCGGGCGAAATTGTGTCCTTTTCAACGGAAGACCGTCAGCTGGTTGAGTCGCTTGCCTCTCAGGCCGCGATTGCGCTGACCAACCGGCGTCTGATCCGGCAGATGGAAGAGTTGTTCGAGGCGTTCATTCAGCTGATCAATACCGCGATCGATGATAAATCGCCCTACACCGGTGGACATTGCGAGCGCGTGCCGTTGTTGACTATGATGATTGCCGATGCGATCACCCGCACAGAAACGGGGCCGCTCAAGGGCTTTGTGATGACTGAGGAAGACCAGTATGAATTAAAGATTGCTGGCTTGTTGCATGATTGCGGAAAAATCACCACGCCGGTGCATGTGGTGGATAAACCGACCAAGCTGCACACGTTATTTGACCGTATCGATCTGATCGTTACGCGCTTCGAAGTGCTCAAGCGCGATGCTGAAATTGAAATGCTTAAAAAGCTGTGTGATGGAAGCAGGATGGAGGATGCGGAGAGGGACTCTATTCGTGCCGAGTATGCGGCGCGCATCCGGCAACTCGACGATGACCGGGAATTCTTGCGCTTGAGCAATATTGGCGTGGAAAAAATGCCGGAAGCAGACCGGCAGCGCGTGTTGAGCATTGCCGCCTATCAATGGCGGGATAGCACCGGGCAGATGACGAATTTTTTGACCGATAACGAGGTCGAAAATCTGAACATACTCTTTGGTACGCTCACCGGCGCCGAGCGCGAAATCATCAACCGCCACATCGATGTGACGATCAAGATGCTCGAATCACTGCCCTGGCCCAAGCATTTGAAAAACGTGCCCGAATATGCGGGCGGGCATCACGAACGTATGGATGGCAAGGGCTATCCGCGCGGCTTGAATCGCGAGCAGATGTCGTTGCAGGCGAGAATTATGGGGATAGCGGATATATTTGAGGCGCTGACTGCCAAGGACAGGCCTTACAAATCGGGCAAGACGCTGATCGAATCGCTGACCATCTTAGGTAAGCTCAAGCTCAACGGACATATTGATCCGGATATTTTTGACGTATTTATCCGTGAAAAAGTTTATGTCGAGTACGTCAAATTGTTTCTCTCGCCGGAGCAAATCGATGAGGTCGATTTAAATACCATCCCGGGCATCAATCTTGGAGCGTAAATTTGTCCCGACTGACAAAAAACGTCACCTGCCTGACGATTTTAGGAAGTAGGTGATGTGATCTAATCAGGGGGTACGGCGTTGCGGGTGTTTATAAAAAGATATAAAAATCCGCTGCAAGTACCATCTACGCTGGGTATTCTGCATTTTTAATCCTGAATCCTGTCTTGTTGGCACGGCTATTGCTTTTATACAGGCAACACACAGTGTGTTAACCAGACGTAATAAGTTTGGATGGCCTCACAAGTTAAACTTAAAACAGGAGCTTCAAATGAAAAACGTACAAAAAGGCTTTACCTTGATCGAACTGATGATCGTTGTAGCAATTATCGGTATCTTGGCTGCTGTTGCGATCCCGGCTTACAGCAACTACACCAAGAAGGCTAAGTTCGTTGAAGTAACACAGGCAACACAAGCGTTGAAGACTGCAGTTGAAGTTTGCGCTCAAGATTTGGGTGCCTTAACGGCCTGTACGGCAGGTAGTAACGGTGTTCCCGCAGATATCGGCACGACTGCGACAACAACTACTACAGCTGGCAAGTATGTTGCCTATGTCGTCACCGGGGCGAATGGCGTCATCACTGCAGCTAATAGCACCGTAATGGATGCTACGCAATACACTTACATCCTGACACCAACATATGATGCGGCTAAAGGTGTATCTTGGTCGACAAGTGGTGCTGGTGGCACTAGTACATGTATTGCTGCAAATATCTGTAAATAATATAGTTAGCAGCTAAAAAAGCCCCTCAACGAGGGGCTTTTTTTATGTGGTTTGGGTGTAAATGATGAGGGCGGTATGAGCGAATCTAAAAAAATGACGTTGTGGTTGGTGCTGGCTGGCGCGTTGATTGCAGCGCTGTACGGACAGTTTTTACACAACCCGATCGTGTTCGACGATCTGTACTTCTTCATGCTGGACAACGAAGGCCATTCGGCGATCGAAAAGTTTTCTTCACCAGCTCTATGGGACTTGCGCGCCTTGCCTTACGCCACGTTGGCGTGGAATGCAGCGCTGTTTGGTTTTGATTTATTGCCGTTTAGAATTGAAAATTTATTGTTGCACTGGGCTGTCGTGGCAGCGATGGGCTTGTTTGTTTTAAGTTTGTATCGCGCGGTGCTGCCATCGACTAATTTGTCTGGCGAAAAAACCGGTGTAATGTCTGCGGTGTTGATCGTCGTCAGCCTATTCGCGGTGCACCCGCTTGCAGTGTACGCGGCAGGCTACCTGGTGCAGCGCACCATCGTGATGGCGACCCTGTTCAGCGTATTGGCCCTGTACGCCTGGCTACGCGGCTGCGCATCGCAAAACCGCGTCTGGCTATGGGGCAGCGTTGTTCTTTATTTTTTGGCCACGCACAGCAAGGAGCATGTAATCATGCTGCCGGCCGTGGTGATCGCGATGACGGTGCTGGTCCACGCTGACTGGCGCGCGCGCGTTCTGCGCAATTGGCCTGTTTTTGCGGCCTATGTCGCGATTGCCTTGCTGACGGTTGCCCAGATTCGCGGCGTTCTCGGGCACTCCTATGAAATCAACGCGGGTGAAATGCTCGATAGCGCGCAATCTGAGCATGCGTGGCTGTATAGCCTGTTGACGCAATCGTGGCTATTTTTCAAATACGGATTGTTGTGGTTGTTGCCTAATCCTAGCTGGATATCGGTCGATATGAGGGAGCCGATGGCGCAGGGTGTATTTTCTGTTTACGGCTTGGCGTTTTTGGGCTATTTGTTGTACGGTTTTGCGGCGATACGTTTGTTGTTCAAGCGCGATAGAGCGGGGTTGATCGGCTTTGCGCTGCTTTTTCCGTGGCTGATGTTCGCAACGGAATTTTCTACGGTGCGCCTGCAGGAAATTTTCGTTTTGTACCGCAGTTACATCTGGGCGCTGGGCGGCGTCATTGTCTTGCCGCTGCTCTTGATGCAATTGAACGCACGCTTGGCGCTGATGCTGTCTGTTTTGTTTGCCGCGACGCTATTTATGGTTTCAATGGAGCGGCTCTCCAGTTTTTCGCATCCGGTCTTGCTTTGGGATGATGCGGAGAAATTAGTCAAAGATAGGCAGTCGGCGATTGGTGTTAGTCGCATCTATTACAATCGGGGGACTGCATGGTTGAATGAGGGTATGGTTGACCGTGCGATTCCTGACATGCAAAGAGCGACAGCCCTTAATCCAAGGATGTCAGCCGGTTTTTATAATCTGGGGCTTGCATATTCAAAAGCGGCCCAGAATGAGTTGGCGATAGCGGCATTCAGCCGTGCGATAGAGCTGGATCGCGAGCTGGCAGCTCCGATGAACTTCAGGTTTTACTATGGGCGAGCCATCGCGTTTGAGGCAAGCGGGCAGGGAACGGCGGCAGCAGCCGACTATCAGGTAAGTTGCAGGCTTAACGGCAAGCGGGGGTGCGACAAGGTCGGCGCGGCTAAGGTTGCACCGTAAATAGGTTGATTGGGCAGCACGCCGGAATGATTCGCTTCGCAACCGATCGTGGGCGATAATCTGATATCTGAATTTTGCGGGGGCAGGCATGTGCGGTATTTGTGGTGAATTTCGATTCGATCAGGTACAGCCTGATAGGGAGGCGCTGCAGCGCATGACGGCACGACTGTCCCGGCGCGGCCCCGATCACGAAGGTTATTTTAGCGACGGTGCAGTGGCTTTCGGCCATCGCAGGCTGGCGATCATCGATCTGAGCTCAGACGCCGATCAGCCCATGGTCGATCGTGAGTTGCAGCTGGTGCTGGTGTTCAACGGCACGATCTACAATTATCAGGCGTTGCGGGTGGAGTTGATCGAAATGGGCTACACGTTCGTCTCTCAGGGAGACAGCGAAGTCATTCTGAAGGCCTATCACGCGTGGGGCGAGCATTGCGTGCCGCGTTTTTTCGGCATGTTCGCTTTCGCAATCTGGGATATACGGGCCCAAACGTTGTTTCTCGCACGCGACCGGCTGGGGATCAAGCCGCTGTATCACACACTGGACGGGGACAGGATGCGTTTCGCGTCCACACCGCAAGCGCTGCTGGCCGGTGGCGGCATCGATACCCGCCTCGATCCGGTTGCGCTGCATCAGCATTTCACACTGCACGGCGTCGTGCCGGCACCCAGAACCCTGTTGCAGGGCATCAAAAAACTGCCGCCCGCCCATACGCTGAAAATTTCTGCTGCCGGTGAATTGACGCAGCGCTGCTACTGGCAACTGGATGCGACGCGCCCTGCCGAGGCGTTATCCGAGGAGGACTGGCTGACGGCCACCCGTCTCGTGTTGCGCCGGGCGGTTGAGCGCCACCGTCTGGCAGCCGATGTGCCGGTGGGCGTGTTGCTGTCAGGGGGATTGGATTCGAGCCTGCTCGTCGGGTTGCTTGCCGAACATGTGCAGCAGCTCAATACCTTTTCCATCGGTTTCGAGTCTGTTGCAGGGGAGCTGGCCGACGAATTTGAATATTCGGATCGGGTGGCGCAGGAATTTAATACGCGTCATCACAAATATGCCGTGCCGAATGAGGAAGTGTTAAAGCGCCTGCCGGAGGCGATCGCCCAGATGTCCGAGCCGATGGCAAGTTACGACGTGACGGCGTTCTATCTCCTCGGTGAAAAGGTCTCGCAGGAGGTCAAGGTGGTGCTGGCGGGGCAGGGTGCAGATGAGGTATTCGGCGGCTACTTTTGGTATCCGCTGATGGAGGCTGAAACTGGCACGCCTTTGCAGCGTTTTTCCTCGCATTACTTTGATCGCGATCATGCCGAATATCTGGACATGATCAGCGATGAATATGCCGTGCCTGATGTGACCTCTGCGTGGGTCGAGGCGCAACTTGAGGTCCTTGGTGCGGATGAATTTCTCGACGGGGTGCTGCGCCTCGATGTCACGCGGCTGATGGTCGATGATCCGGTGAAACGCGTCGACAATATGACGATGGCATGGGGGCTGGAGGCGCGCGTGCCGTTTTTAGATCACGAGCTGGTCGAGTTGGCCGCGAAGATGCCGCCCTCGCTAAAACTGAAGGAAGGCGGGAAATTTCCGCTCAAGGCGGTCGCGCGCGGCATTGTCCCGGATGCAGTGATCGATCGACCTAAAGGGTATTTTCCGGTCCCGGCGTTGAAATATATACGCGGTGAGTTTCTGGTGCGGATGACGCAGATTTTAAATTCGGACGCCTGCATCAAGCGCGGATTGTATCGTCGCGACTACGTGGCAAAACTGCTCGCCGATCCTGAGGCGCATCTCACACGCATCGGGGGCAGCAAGCTGTGGCATCTGGCGCTGCTCGAGTGGTGGCTGCAAATCAACGTAGATACCATTACGCCTAGCTAGTTTTTGCGGCTAGCCGCCACAGTGAGGTGAGTTCAGCCGCCCTCGCTGCATGCAACGGGTCGTTGTCGTCAGCGGCTTTTGGGTGATGGGGTTTGACGTCGATTTTTCCTAAAACCTGCAAGCCTGACGCGTCGATCAATGCCAGCAGTTCGTCACGGGTGCGCAGTCCCAGATGTTCTGCCAGATCCGACAGGATCAGCCAGCCCTCGCCTTCATCTTCCAGATGTGCGGCAAGTCCGCCTAAAAATCCTTTTAGCATACGGCTTTCCGGATCGTAGACAGCGTATTCCAGCGGTGAGCTGGGGCGGGCGGGCAGCCAGGGCGGATTGCATACGATCAGGGCTGCGCGTCCTTCAGGGAATAAATCAGCCTGTACCACATCGATGGTGCATTTCAAGCGGGTCAGGTTGTCGCGCGCGCAGGCCAATGCGCGTTCATCCTGGTCGGTCGCCGTGATGTGGCGGATGCCGCGTTTGGCCAGCACGGCCGCCAGCACGCCGGTTCCCGTACCGATGTCGAAGGCAACCGATTGCGTTTTTGTCAGATCGGGCAAGGGCGTATTCGCCACCAGCTCCACATATTCGCCGCGTACCGGTGAAAAGACGCCGTAATGCGGGTGTATGCGCGCTTGCAGTGCTGGAATCTGCACGCCGTTTTTACGCCATTCGTGCGCGCCGATGACGCCCAGCAGGCCGCGCAGGGAGAGCACATACGCCTCTGTGCCATCGCCGTAAGCCTCGCGGCAGGCGTCAATCACGTCGGGGGCGCGGCGCAGTGGGATCGTGTGATCGGCGTTGAAGGGCAGCAGCAGCATGTTCAGGGTGCGCGAGCGCTGCGATTGCGCCTGACGATGCAGGTTGAATGCCTCGGTGCTCGTAGCAGGTGGCGATTTTTTTTTGCGCGGCTGGGTGCGTCTGGCCATTGCCTGCAGCAACTGACGTGCGTTCTGATAGTCCCCGCGCCAGAGCAGGGCCGTTCCTTCGCAGGCCAGCCGATATGCGGCGTCGGCGGTCATCGTGTCGTCCGCGATCACAACGCGTTTAGGGGGCGGCGCGCCTGACTCCGAGCGCCAGCGTGCCGACTGTTCTTTGCCGGCTTCAATCCATGTTAAGAGCGGGTGCATTTATCGACCTTCTGCGCGTTTAATTTGCTGGTAGCGCAATTTGGCTTCATGGTCATCTTGAGCGGTGGTGATTTCACGCATCACGGAATACACGTCTGCCGCCTTGTGGCTTACGCTGAATTTCCCCGTCAAGGGTGTATCGGGCAGCAATTCGCCTGTTTGATAGATCGCCCAGATTTCTTTTGCATATTGGGTGGTGAGCAGTTCCGGTGCGAACTGGCCAAAGTAGTTGGCCAGATTTTCCACGTCGCGATCCAGCATGCGCGGCGCGTTATTATTGGCGGCGGCATCCACGGCCTGTGGCAGGTCGATGATGACCGGGCCATGGGCATCGACCAGTATGTTGAATTCCGATAAGTCACCGTGAATGATGCCGGCACACAGCATCAGCACCACTTGCCGAATCAGCATCGCGTGAAATTCCAGCGCTTGCTCGCGAGTCAGTGACAGATCGTTAAGGCGGGGGGCGGGCATGCCTTCCTCGTCGGCGACCAGTTCCATCAGCAGTACCCCTTCGTAAAAACCGAAAGGAAGCGGTACGCGCACGCCGGCTGCCGCGAGTTTGTACAGCGCGTCGACTTCGGTGCGCTGCCAGGCCGATTCCTGCTCTTTACGTCCGTAGCGTGAGCCTTTTTCCATTGCGCGCTGTGAGCGGCTGTTTTTGACTTTGCGGCCTTCGGTGTAGTGTACCGCCTGATGAAAGCCGCGCTGGTTGGCTTCCTTGTACACCTTGGCGCAGCGGATTTCGTCGCCGCACTGTACGACATAGACGGTCGCTTCCTTGCCGCTCATCAGCTGCCGCAGGACGACGTCGACCAGTCCGTCTTCGACCAGCGGTTCGATCCGTTTAGGTGTTTTCATGGTCGGCCATGGTTTCAGTCGGATCGCCGCGCAGCGAATGGATGCGGGGTTTGACGGGATTGTCGATCGCGTCTTGTATCATTGCGGCGCGTGAGGCGGGTGACTCAAGGCTGATGCGGCCGAGTTTTCCTGCGCGGTATTCCGTCAGCAGGATGATGGAGGCTTTTTCCAGATCCAGTTCGCCGCCGCGGCCCTTGAGCAGACAGCCGCGCTTTTTGGCGACCGCTTCGATGACGCTCACGCCGTCCATGCCGTTGGTGTCAAAGCCGAAGCGTTCGGTTAAACGGTCCGGATAGCGCGCAAGCAAATTATTCGCAAGATGCTCGGCGATCTCTTCCTCGATCACCGCATTGCGTCCGATGGCGTGAATCGCGGCCAGAATGAAACCGTCCGCATCGTGTTCGATCTTCGGCCACATCAGCCCGGGAGAGTCGGTGAGCGTCATGTGATCGTTGATTTTGTGGCTTTGCTGCGATTTGGTCACGGCAGGCTCATCCCCGACCGCGGCGACGCGGCGCTTTAACAGCATATTCATCAGCGTGGATTTGCCGACGTTGGGGATGCCCATGATCATCAGGCGCAGCGGTTTGTGCGTGCTGTCGCGATGCGGGGCAAGCGGATGGCAAAGTTTGGGTACCTTGGCAGCATCGGTCGCGCTCTTGCAGCTCAGTGCGACGGCTTTAACGCCCGGTTGAGCATTGTAAAAATCCAGCCATTGCTGCGTGATGGCGGGATCTGCCAGATCAATTTTGTTGAGGATTTTTAAGCAGGGGCGCTGGCGGTGTTCGCGCAGCTCTTTGATCATCGGGTTGCAGCTCGCCTCGGGGGCGCGCGCGTCCAGCACTTCGATGATGACGTCGGTAAACTCCATCGTCTCGGAGGCTTTGCGGCGGGCGGAGGTCATGTGACCGGGAAACCACTGTATGGCCATTATTGCTTTCTTAGTTGGTAAAAGGCGGTTTTAACAGCGCCAGTTGTGCGTCATTCAGATAACACCATTCGCCGGGCGCTAAAGCCAGTTCGGCCAGTTTCAGGTTGCCGATCTGTGAGCGATTAAGCGCGGTGCAGTGATTGTCGGCGGCGGCCAGCATGCGCTTGACCTGATGATATTTCCCCTGTTCGAGCACGATCTCCAGGTGATGATCATCGATCATTCGGCAGATTTCGGCTGCCAGCGTACCGGGTTCGTCGTGCAGTTTCACACCGGCGAGTAAGCGCTCGATCAGCTCGCCTGTTACCGGCGCGTAGGTGGTGGCGACATAGACCTTGGGTACGTGATGCTTGGGCGATGACTGCGTATGGATGAATGCGCCGTCATCCGACATCAGCAGCAGGCCGGTCGTGTCGTGATCCAGTCGCCCGACAGGCTGGACGTCGCGACGAGTGAACTGATCCGGCAAAATGCTCAGTACGCCCGGATGGTGGCTGGGTTTTCTGGAACACTCGATATTGGCCGGTTTGTTTAGCGCGACATAAATACGTTCGCGGTAAATACAGTGCTCGTCGTCAACGGAAAATTCCAGCCCGTCGGTTTCAATCGGTGTATTGGTGTCGGTAATGGTGTCGCCGCCGATGCGGATTGCGCCCGCAGCGATCAGTTGACGGCAATATTTGCGCGTGCCAAAGCCTTGCGTGTGCAGGATGCGGTCTAGGGTTAATTTACTCATGGGAGCGATTTTAACAGAATCAAGACGTTAACGCCCCGCTGGGAAATGCTATCTGCGATTTTCCATGTGAGGTATAAGTAATAACAGGCGGGAAAATTCCCTGCTCGTTAAGGGACTATGTTGATCGCATCGACAAGCGATGTGTAATTTTTCCCAATGCGGCAATGGCGCCCTCTATCTCATCGTTCCAGAGGTGCCCGTAGTTCAGGCGCACATAATCTGTAAATCCTTTTTGTGCGGAGAAGATCGGCCCGGGCGCAATACTGATGCCGAGATTTAATGCGGCATGATGTAGCTCCAGCGAATTGACGCCGTCCGGTAATTTAACCCATAAAAAATATCCCCCGTTCGGCGCAGTCAGGTGCGTGCCGGGCGGGAAGTGACGCTCCACGGCTTCGACGAATTTGATTTGTTGCAGTAACAGGGTGTGGCGCAGGCCGCGCAGGTGTTTGTCGTAGCCGCCTTTATTCAGGTAGCTGGCAAGGGTGATTTGTGCGGGGACGGAGGTTGCCAGCGTGGTGGCAAGTTTCAGACGTTCGACTTTTTTTGCATAGCGTCCGGGCGCAGCCCAGCCGACGCGGTAGCCGGGTGCGAGACATTTTGAAAAAGAGGAGCAGTGCATCACCAGTCCCTCGGTATCAAAAGCTTTAGCGGGTTTGGGGCGCTTGTCACTGAAATACAGTTCGCCGTAAACGTCGTCCTCGATCAAGGGCACGTGGTAGCGCGTGAGCAAGGCGACCATGTCCATTTTCTTGTCATCGGGCATCAAGCTGCCGAGCGGGTTTTGGAAGTTGGTCATCAGCCAGCAAGCGGCGGGTTTGTGTAATTCAAGCGCGCGGTGCAGCGCGTCCAGATCAATGCCGTCTCGAGGGTGGCAGGGTACTTCAACCGCTTTTAAACCGTTGCGCTCAATTGCCTGCAATGCCGCGTAAAAAGTGGGCGAGGCGATCAGCACGGTATCGCCGTGTTGCGTTACCGCTTGCAAGCAGAGGTTCAATCCTTCCAATGCACCGTTGGTAATCACGATTTCGTCGGGAGATACCTGCAAGCCGTCGATCATATAGCGCAACGCAATCTGGCGACGCAATTCGGCGTCCCCGGGGCCGATGTCTTCTACGCTGCGCCAGGGATCCATTGCTTGTACGCAGGCTGCCATTGTTTTCGCCAGGCGCGCCATCGGAAATAGCAGCGGGCTGGGGAAGGCTGAACCCAACGGCACCACTTTGCGGGCACGGGTCGATTCCAGTACCTCGAAAACTAATTCGCTGACATCCACAGGAGCCGCTTCGGCGTTGCGATGGATGTCGGGCTCAGGAAGCTGCGGCAGATGCGGCGTCCCGCCGCAGACGTAGTAGCCCGAACGCTCACGTGCTGAAATCAGGCCGCGCGCTTCCAGCAGGTAGTAGGCCTGGAACACGGTTGAGGGGCTGACTTTGCGGGCGCTGCTTGCCTGTCGTATCGAAGGCAGCTTTTCGCCGCGTGCCAGCAGGCCCTCTTTAATGGAGTGCGCGAGGTCGTTGGCCAGTTGTTCGTATCGTTTCATGTCGGAGATTCGCAAATTTTCGGTGATTATGAATCTGATACGGTCTTTTTTCCAGTTTTTGATTCTGTAACTCGTGTCGCAAACTGCCTAGTATGACGACAGAGCATTAGTCGCCACTATAACTATTCAGAGGAGAGGCAGCATGCAACAAAATGTTGGCGCCATTACGGCGCTCTATCAGGAACTGGCGTCCTATCCGGTCAATACCGGCGAGAAAACTGTCCATGCTAAACGCATGCCGGGATTTTTTCGCTCACTCAGAACTTTTACGCAGATGGGCTTATGGCTGCCGCTGCTGTTGCTGCCCTATCTGCGCTGGAACGGCAGGCAAGCCATCCTCATCGATATTGATCACAGTCAGTTTCACGGCTTCAACCTGACCGTCAGACCGGACGAAATATGGATGTTGATGTTGCTCTCACTGGGCGGGTCCGTGCTGATGTTCATGGTGACTAACATCGCATCGCGCGTGTGGTGCGGATATTTTTGTTTTCAGTCTACATGGGTAGACTTGTTCACCTGGATCGAAGCTAAGGTAGAAGGAAAGCCGTCTGCACGGCGCGGGTTGGCGAACGCCCCGTGGAATGCGGACAAGATTCTCAGGAAAGTTTCCAAGCACGCTATCTGGTTCGGGGTGTCATTGTTCACCGCCATCAGCTTTTCCATCTGGTTTGTTGATGCGTTTGAATACTGGAACAAGCTGCTTCATCTCCAGTTGCCAAGGGCGGGTTGGGTTGCGCTGGCTCTCATCACGGGAGGCACCTATCTTTATGCGGGTTTGATGCGCGAACAGATGTGTCAATGGATGTGTCCTTACGCCCGATTTCAGTCTGTCATGGCCGATGGGCAAACCGTTATGCCCATTTATGACTTCAATCGGGGCGAGCCTCGCGGCAAGTTGCGCAAGGGCGATGAAACTCTGGCAAAACAAGGCGACTGCATCGACTGTTATCAGTGTGTGCAAGTCTGTCCGACGGGCGTTGATATTCGTCAGGGGCATCAATTGGGCTGCATCACCTGTGGCTTGTGTATTGACGCGTGCAATTCGGTGATGGACAAAATCGACAAACCGCGCGGCTTGATCCGCTACGCATCAACGGATGATATTGAGGGGAAGCCCGTGACGATGCGATTTCAGAACCCTTTGCTTTGGGTTAATGCGGCCATCTTGCTGGCGTCATGTTTGGGTGTCGTATACGGCCTGACTCATATGTCATCGGTGACACTCAACGTCAGACCGGAACGCCAGCCCTTGTTCGTGCGTATGAGCGATGGCGCTATCCAGAACCGATATGAGTTCAAGTTGATGAACAGAACGAGCCGGGATATCCAGATCGCGGTGACGACTGAGGGCGGCATAAAGGATCAACTGATTATCGGGTCCGAAAAACCAATATTCGTTCCGCATGAGCGGGGTGTCTCATTTACGGTGTTCGTAAAAGCACCCGCCCGGAATATTGCCATGGCTGTCACGCCCATTAAATTTCATGTGGAGAGTCTGGGAGATCCGACTGTTTCGGCAGACTACAGCACGCTGTTCAATGCACCTGCATTATAGGGTAACTGCTAATAACGCTATAGGCGAACTGTTGGGTGGCAGAGCGTCGGATGATGAATCCGGAAACTCGCCGTCCAGATAGAGCCAGCGGCCGTCTTCAAATACGAATCGGCTGATTTCGTGCATGCGATGGGCGCGCCCGCCGATTTTATAGCGCGCCACAAATTCGACGGTGTTCGATTCAGCGCTCGACTTTTTGATTTCCAGCCCCAGCCATTTTTCACCGCTAAAATCGAGCGAGGTCGGGCGGGTGCTTTCATGCCAGGTGGCGAGCAGGTAATCTTCATGTTTCAGGACATAGGCGCTGTAGCGCGAGCGCATCAAACGCTGCGCGTCGGGTGCCGGATCGCTTGCGTGGAACGGCCCGCAGCAGCTTGCGTAGTCAGGGCCGCCGCAGGGGCAGGGTTTTAACTTTGCCATGCACTTCCGGTTAACGGGCTGCCATGCCAGATGACAGGTTCGATTTCCACCACGCCATCGTCGCTGGTCATCATCAGATTGCCTTCCTGTAGGGTGCATTGCAAACTCATGTTGCGTTGTGCCAGTTTGGCCAGCGCTTGTGTGCTCGCAACAGGCAGGTTGATGATGGTAAGATTTTTTTGTCTTGCAAACAGGCTCTTGTTTTGCGCAAACCACAGATCGGCCACACGTCCGCCATAGCAATACACCACGACATGATTGGCGCGGCCGCAGGCTTTTCGAATCAGCTTTTCATCGGGGATACCCACGTCTATCCATAAAACGATCGACCCGGTTAAATCTTTTTGCCACAAGTCCGCTTCATCATCGGCTGTCATGCCCTGGCCGAACTCCAGATATTCATGTGCGTGCAGTGCAAAGGCCAGCAGGCGCACCATCAGGCGTTCATCTGTTTCTGACGGGTGTCTGGCCAGCGTCAGGACGTGGTCCTGATAGTAGTGTCGGTTCATATCCGCGATTTGCAGATTGGCTTTAAAAATAGTTGCTTTGATGGCCATGTAATTGCGGCTCTTGATTGGTGGGCAGGGCTGTATTCTAACAGGCCATGCCGCCCGGATGGCGTTGCACCGCTGTTACGACTATAATTCGCCTTCTTTAAGTTAGCCATTCATCAAATACACGATGCAGTTGTTCGCCTTTGGCCTAAATCATCAGACTGCGCCGCTTGCCGTGCGCGAGCAGGTCGCGTTCAATGTGGACGGGATAGAGAACGCGCTGCGCGATCTGGTCGAAAACGGCGCCGCTAAAGAAGCCACGATATTATCCACCTGTAACCGCATGGAACTGTATTGCAATGCGGCTAAACCTGAACATGCGATTGACTGGCTGGCGGAATATCACAAGCTGCCGCGTCAGGAGCTCGAGCCCTATCTGTATACCCTGCCGCGTGATCTGGCCGTGAAGCACTCGTTCCGCGTGGCCAGCGGCCTCGATTCGATGGTGCTGGGCGAGCCGCAGATACTGGGGCAGATGAAGCAGGCGGTGCGTCAGGCCGAGCAGGCAGGCACCATGGGTATCCTGCTGCATAAATTATTTCAGAATACGTTTTCGGTCGCCAAGCAAGTGCGCACGGAAACCGAAATCGGCGCCAATCTAGTCTCGATGGCCGCCGCCGCCGTGCGACTGGCCGAGCGCATCTTTCCGAGTATTGAAGAGCAAAACGTGTTGTTTATTGGTGCGGGCGAGATGATCGAGCTGAACGCGGTGTATTTTGCGGCGCGTAACCCTAAACGCATCACGGTCGCCAACCGCACGCTGGAGCGCGCGCAGACACTGGCAAGGCAATACAACGGTCACGCGATCACGCTGTCCGATTTGCCCGAACAATTGGCGCAAAACGATATTATCGTGACCTGTACGGCCAGTCAGTTGCCGATACTGGGTAAAGGGATGGTCGAGCGCGCGTTAAAAGCACGCCGCCACAAACCGCTGTTTATCGTTGATCTTGCTGTGCCACGCGATGTGGAAACCGAAGTTTCTGAATTGAACGACGTGTTCCTGTACACCGTGGATGACATCGCCGAGGTGGTTAAGGACGGCCTTGAGGCGCGTCAGGGTGCGGTCAAGGAAGCCGAAGTCATTATCGAGTCTGGGGTGTCCGATTTTCTGCACTGGATGGAATCGCGCGATGTTGTGCCGACCATCCGCGCTTTGCGCGAAAATGCCGAGCACAGCCGCCGTCAGGAACTCGAAAAAGCGGTGCGTCTGCTGGCGAAAGGCGAGAGCCCTGAAAAAGTGCTCGAAGCGATGAGCCGCGGTCTGACCAATAAATTTCTGCATGCGCCGACTCATGCGCTTAATCAGGCACACGGCAAAGATCGCGATAATTTTCTCGATGTTGCACGCCGCCTGCATCACCTCCATAACGACGAATGAAACCAAATATCGCTACTAAACTCGGGCAGCTGAGTGAGCGCCTGCTCGAAGTCAACCAGCTGTTGAGCACTGAAGAAGCCACCCGCGACATGGACACCTATCGCAAGCTCAATCGCGAACGCGCCGAGCTCGAACCTGTGGTGGATCTGTTCCATGCCTATCAGGCCTGCGAGGGCGATATTGCCGCCGCGCGTGAGATGGCGGAAGACCCGGAGATGCGGGAATTTGCCGATACCGAGATCAAGGAAGGCGAGGCGAAACTGGCGCTGCTGGACAAAGAGCTGCAGACGCAGTTGTTGCCTAAAGATCCTAACGATGAACGCAGCGTGTTTCTCGAAGTGCGCGCCGGTACCGGCGGCGACGAGGCGGCCTTGTTTGCGGGCGATTTGTTCCGCATGTATTCGCGCTTTGCCGAGCGCCGCCGCTGGCAAGTTGAAGTGGTGTCTGAGAGCCCGGGCGAAATGGGCGGTTACAAGGAAATCATCGCCCGTATCGCGGGACAGGGCGCCTATTCCGTGTTGAAATTTGAATCGGGTGCGCATCGCGTGCAGCGCGTGCCGGCGACCGAGACGCAGGGGCGCGTGCACACCTCGGCCTGTACGGTTGCCATCATGCCGGAAGTCGATGAAGTCAATGACGTGGTGCTGAACAACGCCGATCTGCGCATCGACACCTTCCGTGCCTCAGGTGCCGGTGGACAGCACATCAACAAGACCGATTCTGCGGTGCGCATCACGCATATTCCGACAGGGGTGGTGGTCGAATGCCAGGACGGCCGTTCGCAGCACCAGAACAAGGCGCAGGCGATGCGCGTGCTGTGCGCCCGTATCAAGGACGCGCAAGTGCGTGCCCAAAATGCTGAGACGGCGGCCACCCGCAAGAGTCTGGTGGGCAGCGGCGACCGTTCCGAACGCATCCGCACCTACAATTATCCGCAAGGGCGTGTCACCGACCACCGCATCAATCTGACGCTGTACAAAATGGACGCGATCATGGACGGCGAAATTAGCGAACTGACTGGTGCGCTGATGGCTGAACATCAGGCCGAACAACTCGCCGCCATGGCGGAAGATGTCAATTTCTGATTCGACTCCCCCGTTAACGCTGGGCGCGCTGCTAAAACAGGACAGCCGGCATCTCGAAGACGCCCTCCATCATGATTCGGTGACGGCGCGCATCGAAGTGCAATGCCTGTTGCAATCGGTGTTGGGCGTTAATCGCGCCTATTTGCTGACCCATCCTGAACGCATCCTCACCGTCCGTGAGACGGCTCGCTATGTTGAACTGTTTGCGCGTCGTCTTGCGGGTGAACCCATCGCCTATTTGCTGGGGGAACGTGAATTTTTTGGCCTGAATTTCAAGGTCACCCCCGCTACCTTGATTCCTCGCCCCGATACCGAATTGCTGGTCGAGATGGCTCTGCAGCACATTCCTGCGGGCGGGGCGGTGCTGGATATGGGCACGGGGAGTGGCGCGATTGCACTGTCGATTGCCCGTGAACGACCCGATGCGCGTGTGGTGGCGGTGGATGCTTCGGAGGCGGCGCTTATTGTTGCGGCTGAGAATGCACAGCGCCTCAATTTGGGGCGTGTGCGGTTGCTGCGTAGCGACTGGTTCTCTGCCTTGTCGGGTGAGCGCTTTGATCTGATCGCATCGAACCCGCCCTACATTGAAAACGGTGATGTGCATCTGTCTTTGGGCGATGTGCGTTTCGAGCCGCTGAGCGCACTGGCGTCAGGTGCGGACGGTCTGGATGATATTCGGCGCATTATTGTTGAGGCTAAAGCGTATCTAAACGCGGGCGGCTGGCTGATGTTCGAGCACGGTTACAATCAGGCAGAGCGCGTGCGCGGGCTGTTGCAGGATGCCGGATTTTTCGGCGTTTCCTCAGTGTTAGATTTATCTGGAATCGAGCGGGTGACGCAGGGGCAAGCTTGACCCTGAGACGGTTGTTCGGTAATATACCAGACTATTAAATTAAGGTAATAATCATGACTCAAGACATTCAGCAGCGCATCCACCAGCTCGTTACCGAACATGCCGTCGTGTTGTTCATTAAAGGCTCGGCAAAATTCCCTCAGTGCGGTTTTTCTGCCAATGTGGTGCGGATTCTGAATTTGCTGGGTGTGAAAGAATTTTTGGCGGTCAATGTATTTGAAGATCCTGAGATGGTGCCAGGTCTAGTTGAATATGCGAGCTGGCCGACATTGCCCCAGTGTTACATCAGAGGGGAATTCGTCGGCGGCTCGGACATCATGACTGAGATGTATCAGAGCGGTGAGCTCAAACAGCTGCTGGGTGAGCTGGCGACCGCTGCCTAGTCTGTTGAGACTAGGCTATTTGGCCTATATCAAAAAAAATGGAGTGCGCATATAGTTGCGCCGGGTGATGAGGATTGTAGCTGGTAACAGTCTGATTTCTCAAACTCTCCTCCTTTAGGGCGATCTGATGATCGCCCGTTTTTTTGCTCAATCAGGTTGTTGAGCGAGAAACAGGCGTGCCCGTGCAATGGCCGCTTTCACCTGATTAGGGGCTGTGCCGCCGATGTGGTTGCGGCTGGCGAGCGAGCCTTCGAGAGACAGCACCTGATAGATGTCATCCTCGATCAGCACCGAAAAGGATTTCAGTTCTGCTAAGCTGATATCGCTCAAATCAACGCCGCGCTGTTCGGCGAAACGGACGGCGAGCGCAACCGCTTCGTGTGCATCACGGAAAGGCAGCCCCTTTTTGACCAGATAGTCGGCAAGATCGGTTGCGGTGGCATAGCCTTGCAGTGCGGCACGGCGCATGGCTTCCGGTTTGACTTTGATGCCGGTAATCATGTCGGCATAGATGCGCAACGTTTGGCTTAGCGTATCCACGGTGTCAAACAGGGGTTCTTTGTCTTCCTGATTGTCTTTGTTATAAGCCAGAGGTTGCCCCTTCATCAGGGTTAAGAGCGCTACCAGATGACCATTCACGCGACCGGTTTTGCCGCGCACCAGTTCCGGTACGTCGGGATTTTTCTTCTGCGGCATGATGGAGGAACCCGTGCAGAAACGATCGGCGATATCGATGAAGCCGACCATCGGGCTCATCCACAGGATCAATTCCTCCGAGCAGCGCGACAGATGCGTCATGATGAGGGCGGCGCAGGCGGTGAATTCGATGGCAAAATCACGGTCCGAGACCGCGTCGAGCGAGTTTTCGCACACGCCGTCAAAGTCCAGCAGGCCTGCGACCATCTCGCGGTCGATGGGGTAGCTGGTGCCGGCTAAGGCGGCAGCACCCAACGGCAGGCGGTTGACGCGGCGCCTTGCATCCTGCAATCGCTCGGCATCCCGTTTTAGCATCTCGTAATACGCCATCAGGTGGTGCGCGAAGCTGATCGGCTGGGCGACTTGCAAATGGGTGAAGCCGGGCATGATGGTGTCGGTATGATTTTCTGCCAGATCGAGGAATGCGCTTTGTAGTGCGCGGATCAGTATCAGCAAATCGTCAATCGCGCTGCGCAAATAAAGCCGCACATCGGTCGCGACCTGATCATTGCGCGAACGTCCCGTATGCAGTCGCTTGCCGGCATCTCCGACCAGTGTGGTCAGACGCTTTTCGATATTCAGATGGACGTCTTCCAGATCCAGCGACCAGATAAATTCTCCGCTTAGGATTTCGGCTTCGATGGTCGTCAGACCGCGCCGGATGTCGGCAAGATCCGCATCGCTGATGATGGCGCGCGCGGCGAGCATCTGCGCATGCGCCAGCGATCCCCTGATGTCGAATAGCGCCAGTTTACGGTCAAAATCGACCGAAGCGGTGTAACGTTTGACCAATTCTGCGACAGGTTCTGAAAAACGCCCCGACCAGGTGTCATTATCTTGTATGCTTGCCATTGTTAAAATCCAGATGCTAGTTAAGGCAGAAAGAGACGCTTCGCCATGAATAAGGCGCGCAGTATAAAACAAAATTACCGCCTCGACGCGTTGCCCGACTTTCGCAACCTCGGTGTGACCCTGCGTATCCTGTTGCTGGGCAACGGGATGGCGCTAATTGGCGCACTTTTTCAGGCCAATGGATGGTCTGCTATGGCCTTGCAGTTCATGCAAATCGAGAGTTTACTCACGCCTGTTATGCTCGCCAGTTTATTGTTGTTGTGGGTCGGGTGCGCGTGGCTCAAGAAGCTTGCTTACTGGCGGGGGGTGTTGAGTGTCAATATCGCTGTGGGTCTGATATCCACCGGCATCTATGTTTTTGGCGGCGAGCTGTATCGTCCGGATTTTGGCACGGACAGAGGTTTTGAGCTGATACGCTGTCTGTTGACGAGCCTCATTCTATGCAATTTGTTGCTGGCCTATTTTCGTCTGCGCGCTCAGTGGTTGTCGCGCGCACTGGATGACGGGCGCTTGCAGGTTTTACGGGCACGCATACGCCCGCATTTTTTATACAACACCATCAATGCGGTGCTGGGGATCTTGCGCACGCAGCCGCGCCGGGCTGAAACCGCGCTGGAAGACATGGCGGATTTGTTTCGCATGGCCATGTCAGATGAACAGGATCTGGTGTCGCTGGGCAACGAGATTCAATTGTGCCGGCAATATATCGCGCTCGAACAGTTGCGCATGGAAGGGCGGCTGCGCGTGGAGTGGATCATCAAAGATCTGCCTGATGACACGCTGATTCCGGCATTTTTGTTACAGCCTTTGCTGGAAAATGCGGTGTATCACGGTATCGAGCCCTTGATTGATGGCGGCTGTATTCATATTATGCTGCAACGAAGTGGTGCGTCACTGCAGATACGGATCGATAATCCTTGTCCGGAAAGTAATGCGGTGCGCAGTCATGAGGGAAACAAGATTGCACTGCAAAATATACGGGAGCGGCTGGCGTTGCTGTTTGACGCTGAGGCCAGTTATCAGGTGCTTAGCAGCAACAATACCTATCGGGTGGAGATTAACTTGCCCTATTTGAAAGAGATGTTATGAGTACGATCGCGCGGGCATTGCGCATATTTATTGTCGATGACGAGCCGCCTGCGCGTAACCGGTTGCGTGAATTACTCAGTGATTGTAACGAGCAGCTGGCACTGGAAATCACGGGTGAGGCGGGCAACGGTCAGGAGGCACTGGATAAATTGATGGTAGAGCCGGCGGATGTTGTACTGCTCGATATTCGCATGCCGCAGATGGATGGGATTGAACTTGCACAACACCTGCAAAAATTACCCCGGTCGCCTGTCGTGATTTTTACCACCGCCTATGATGCCTATGCGATCAAGGCCTTTGAATTACACGCGATCGACTACCTGCTCAAACCGATACGGCTGGGGCGATTGTTTGATGCCCTCAGTCGCGCGCGCGCCGCTGTGCCGGTTCAACTGGAGGTGTTGCGCGATTTGCTGCCCGAGCCGCGTCGTCATCTGGCGATCCACGAGCGGGGTAAGATTCATCTGATCGCTATCGAACAAGTGCTTTTTTTGCGTGCCGAGTTAAAGTACATCACGGTGCGCACCGGTGAGCGCGAGTATTTGATTGAGGAGTCGCTGACGGCGCTCGAGAAGGAATTTATCACACGCTTTGTGCGCATCCATCGCAACTGTCTGGTGGCCCGGGATGCGATAGAGGGATTTGAGCGCGGCGGCGATGAGGGGGAGGGCAGCGGCTGGTTAGTAAAGCTCAAAGGATTGCCGGAAGCGCTGCCTATCAGTCGCCGCCAGCAGCATATCGTTAAAGACTTCGGCTGATTTTTTAAACTGGCGGATGATCAAAATATAAAGGAATCGTGCAATGCGGGTGTGTCCTTGTGGTAGTGGTCTGAATTTGGAATCGTGCTGCGGGCCGATTATTGCAGGCGTGAATGCGCCGACGGCCGAGTCGCTGATGCGTTCGCGCTATTCGGCGTTTGTGCTGGGTGAACTCGACCATGTCGAGCGCACCCATGCGCCGGAGATCGGCGATGATTTTAACCGTGCCGAAGCCGAGCGCACGGCCTCCGATGTTGAATGGTTGGGGCTGGAGGTTTTGTCATCCAGCGAGACGGAGGATGCGGGCATCGTTGAGTTTTCGATCCGCTTTCGCCGCGATGGCCAGGAGTTCGGTCAGTATGAGCGGGCGAGTTTTCGCCGCGAGCAGGGGCGCTGGTTGTATGTCAGCGGTCAGGTGGGCGCGAAACCGCCACCGCGTCAGGTGGTTAAAATCGGTCGTAATGACCCGTGTCCCTGCGGGTCAGGCAAAAAATACAAAAAGTGCTGCGGTGCATGATCACCCATGATGGAATCCAGATTTAGCTGTACCTCGTGCGGGAAGTGCTGTTTTGGCTGGCTGCCACTCACGCTGGAGGATGCCTTGTTGCACGCAGGGCGTTTTCCTTTGGCGTTCATCTGGTCGGTCGTGCCGCCCGGCACGCGAAACCATGCTCTGGCGAAGCAGTTGGGCGTCACCTTAAAGTCAGGTAAGCGCATGGCAGTCGTGATTATGCCGACTGCCTATATCCCAAGCGCACTTCCTTGTCCTGAACTGAGCGCCGAGGGCTTATGCCGGATTCATGAGAATAAGCCCAGTCGCTGTAAAACGATGCCTTTTTATCCGTACCGGGAAGAGTCGGATCAGCGCGCCATGCTGGTGCCGCGCAAAGACTGGCTTTGCGATATTACGCCTGCGGCACAGGCGGTTTATCGTGATGGAAAAATTCTTGCCTGTCAGGATTTTGAGCTGGAGCGCCGTGCGTTGCTGTCTCAAAGCGATATCATGCGGCAATATGCCGATTATATGTTCAAGTATTCGCCGTGGATGATCGACAGCCTCAATGCACTGGCGTCGACGCCGGATGGGACGCTGCTAACTAGTCTGTCATCGTTTTTAACCGCCATCAAGCATTTGGATTCCAGAAGTATTGCGGCACAGCAACTACCGGTTTTTCTGGAATTTGCAGAGAAGACTAAGGGGGTGCCTGAGCTTGCCGACTATCATAAGCACTACGCGGGATGGGCTAAAGAGATGGACTATCTGGCAAAGCGCGCTGTGGCCCGTGCGGAGTAGGCGCGAGTCAGCATTTCCGGCGGGTTATTTTTTGACTCTCGCATCCATCATCTCATGCAGTTCGCGCAAGTCGGTTTCGATGGTTGAGAGCTGATAAAAACTGCCTCCCACCTGTTTTGCCAGTTCCAGTTGCTCGATTGCACCCATGATGTTGCCCTGCCAGGCGTAGCTGTAGGCCAGTGCCTGATGCTGTTCAAAAGGCAGATTCATTTGATGGTAGCTGCGCGCCTGCAAATTGTAGAGCGTGGTATCACTGGGGTGGCGTGCGATTTGTTCAATCAGCAATTTAGCCGCGATTTCCGGCTGCTCGCTTTGCAGCAGCAACTCGGCATAGTCGTAAATCAGTGCGCGATGCTGAGGAAATCTTTGTGCCGCCATACGATAAAAATTCAGCGTATCGGGCGATTTCGTTGCGCGTTTTACCTGACCTGTGAGCGTTTCGAGCATCGCGTTATTTTGCGCTGCCGGTGTTTTTTTGACCTGAGCCTGTAAGGTGGTTAACTCTTCGCTTGCGCGCTCCGTTTCGCCTGCCCGTAGTAGCGCGCTGATCAGGCCGTATCGTTGCGCAATCAGGTTGCCGCGCTTGTGTGTGGTCAGTGCATCTTCAAAGTAGGTGAGCGCATCGGCGTGTGTTTTTTGTGCGCCGATGAGTTTGGTACGCACCAGATGAAAGTCGAGACTATCAGGCATTAAGCGATAAGGCTGTTTGTTCACCCGGTTTTCGATGTCGGCTATCCGGTCGCTGGTAACCGGATGGGTGCGCAGATAGTTGGGTGCATTCCCTTCGAGCAGACGGTTCGCGCGTTGCAGTCGCTCGAGAAACTCCGGCATGGCGTGGGTATTGAAATCGGCCTTTTGCAAGATTTCAAAACCGACACGATCCGCTTCCTGTTCGTGAATACGGGTAAAGTCGAGTTGCTTTTGTACGGCGCGCGCCTGCATACCGGCAATCGCGGCTTGCGAGGCCTGGCTGTTGTTGCGCGCGGCAAGAATTGCAACGGCAATGGCGGCCATCGAGGCGAGCGAGTCGCCCTGTTGCGCAGCCAGCATGCGCGCCAGATGGTGCTGGGTCACGTGGGCTATCTCATGGCCCAGTACCGAAGCCAGCTCAGATTCACTTTGTGTAGTGAGTAGCAATCCTGCGTTGACGCCGATAAATCCACCTGGCATAGCGAAGGCATTCACGCTGTAATCGTTTAGTGCAAAAAATTCAAACGCGAGTGAGGGTTCACTGCTGAACTGAACGAGTTTATAGCCTAACTGATTGAGATAATCGCTGATTTCCGCATCGTTCAGATATTGTTTGCTGGCGCGAATCTGCATCATGCTCTGCTGGCCGATCTGACGTTCCTGAATCGGATTGAGCACGGTTTGCGAGATGTCCCCCAATTCGGGCAGGCCGTCAGCGATGGCGCCGAGCGGGAAACATAACAAGAAAATGAGCGTCAGTTTTTTCATAGCCGGTATCTTATCAGGATAGCGGAGTGTGGATCGGAGATTGAGTGAAATGCGAGGGAAGTGATTTTTCTCCGGTCTCGTTCCCAGCTCACGGGTTGTTACGGCTATTGCTGGACTTTACTGCAAAAATTGCGCAAAATTCGCGCCCGCATAAATGTATCTAAGGATGATAGACGTGGCTGATTTTAAAAATATAACCGTTGCCGAGTTGGTGTCGATGTTGCAGCAGGGCGGGGTGAAACTGATCGATGTGCGCACGGATGCCGAAGTGGCACGCGGCAAAATTCCTCAGGGCGATGTGCTGCCCCTGCACTTGTTGCCCTTGCGTATGAGCGAGCTCGATAAGTCGGCGACCACGGTGTTTTATTGTCAGATGGGCGGGCGTTCTGCACAGGCGGCGGCGTTCGCTGTTGGTAATGGGTTTGCCGATGTATATAACCTGCAAGGCGGCATCACCGCATGGGCGCATGCAGGTCAGCCCCTCGCATGACGATGTTTGATGTCGAATTGGACGCACGCCGGTTAGTCTGTCCACTGCCGATATTGCGCACAAAAAAATCGCTGTCCGCGATGAGCAGCGGGCAAGTGTTGAGGATACTCGCGACCGACAAGGAGACGCCGAAAGATTTTGAAGTGTTCTGCCGGCAAACCGGAAACGAGTTACTGAGCTCGGAAGAAAAGGACGGCGAATATACTTTCTATATTCGTCGCCGTTAAGCGGTTAGTGACCTACAGTAACCTTTTGAACCGGGCTAAAATCGCCATTTGGCTCGCGGAGCTTTAATACCTGTTGATAACTAAAATGTGACAGACGATCATCAAAAATAACTTCCCGTGACTTACTATTCGTGACAGGAGTCAGCAGGTTGAAATAAAGATTTTCTAAGGGATGTCTCAAATTGTTCAATTGGTACTGGCTTGCCAAACAGATACCCTTGAAAATTCTTACATCCTTTACTGCTGAGATGTTTCTGCTGTTCTTCCGTCTCTACCCCTTCGGCAATGACATCCAGATCAAGGCTATGAGCCATGGCAATGATGGTGCGTACAATTGCTCTATCGCTTGCATCTACAGCAATATCACGAACAAACGACTGATCGATTTTGAGTTGATCGAGCGGCAAACGTTTGAGATATTGCAATGAAGAATATCCAGTCCCAAAGTCATCCAATGAAAACTTGACACCAAGTTCTTTCAAGGCGCTCATGGTTGCAATCGTGTCTTCGATATTATCCAGCAACATGCTTTCGGTCAGCTCCAGCTTGAGCAGGCTAGGGTTGATTTCATACTGTTGTATGAGAGATTGCACCTGATTCACAAAATCAGTCTGACGAAATTGTTTGGCACTGACGTTCACTGACAAAACGAAACCGCTTGTTTTGGCATCATGTTGCCATCGCTGTATTCTGGCGCAAGCCGTCTCCAAAACCCAATATCCGATGGGCAGAATCAAATCAGACTCTTCCGCGAGCGGAATAAACTGGTCCGGCGACACCATGCCATGCTCGGGATGGAACCAGCGAATTAAAGCCTCTGCGCCAAAAGGATGGCGAGATTCATCTACCTGAATCTGGTAGTGCAACTGAAACTGATGGTTCTCGATGGCTTTGCGCAAGTCGCCTTCGAGAGCGGTACGCTTCGCGATGGTTTCCTGCATCTGCGGATCGAAAAATCGTAGTACGTTGCGCCCCTCTTTCTTGGCTTGATACATGGCGATGTCAGCTTGCTTCATCAGCTCATCAATCGACTGTTGCTTGTCGTTAAACAAGGTGGCACCAATGCTGCTAGTGCCATGATATTCGTGGGTGCCAATCAGATAAGGTTGACGCAGAGCAGCAAAGATTTGCTCGCCCACTGTTTCAGCCTGGCTCGCCGCATCGAGTGGATTTTCATCAAAACCTTCAAGCAACACCACAAACTCATCACCGCCAAATCGGGAAACCGTATCGCCATCGCGCACGCTCGATACGAGTCGTTTTGCGACCTGCTGCAACAGCAAGTCGCCCATGGGGTGACCATAGGTATCGTTGAGGGCCTTGAAATTGTCCAGATCAATGAACAGCACGGCACCATTTGTGACGCTACGCGTTGCCGACGCCATCGCTTGCTTTAATCGATCGAGAAGCAATCTACGATTAGGCAACTTTGTGAGCGGATCAAAGAACGCAAGATTCTCGATTTTTTCTTCGGCAGCCTTGCGTTGGGTCAAATCGGACAGCACCCCAACATAATTCGTAACCATGCCATTTCGGTCTTTTACTGCAGTCACAGTGAGATGCTCCGGGTAAATTTCACCATTCTTGCGCCTGTTCCAAATTTCCCCTTCCCAAACACCGGTAGTGTTAATGGCCTTCCACATTGCCGAATAGAAGCTGGCATTCTGACGTCCCGAACTAAGGAGGCGCGGGTTTTGACCAATTGCCTCTTTGTTTGTATAGCCGGTAATGGCTGTAAATGCGGCGTTCGTACGAAGCATTACGTTATTCTCATCGGTGATGAGTATGCCCTCTTGCGTTTCAAAAGCCGTGGCTGAGACACGGAGCTCCGACTCAAATTGTTTGCGTTTGGTAATATCAGTAGTGACTGTAACGCAACTATTTGAATCATATGACAGGGGGGCGGCACTCACGCTCGTCCAGATAATATCTCCAGATTCTTTTTTTACACCGATGACAACATCCTTGACAACACGTTGTTCTTTTATCGCCCGCAGACTGGGAAACTCATCGGCGTCCATATGGGTGTTATCCGTGCGCAAATACTCCCAGTTATCGTAATCGCCTTGCAATAGGCCCTCTTTAGATATGCCCAAGATGGCTTCTAACGATGGATTGAAATCCACAATACCATTTTTTGAGTTAACAATCGAAACTCCAATCGGCAGAATATCGAAGAGTTTTTTCCATTTTTCCAGATTTTTAAGAACCAGTTCCTCATCCACTTTGCGCTGGGTAATATCAGAGTGAGTGCCAATCATTCGTAGTGGTTTTCCGTATACATCGCGACTTACCAGCATCCCTCTGGCCAAAATCCATTTCCATGAGCCATCTTTGCAGCGTATACGGTACTCGACATCATAGATCTCTCGACTGTCGGTCAAATATCCCTGGATGACAGATAAAACGCGATCCTTATCATCCGGATGCAAATGCGCTACCCAAGCGGATCCTGTGGCTGGAAATTCATGCTCGGTATAGCCGATTATTTCATTCCAGCGCTTGGAAAAAAATGCTTCGTCAGTTTGCGGATTCCAATCCCATACACCATCGCCTGCACCTTCCAAGGCGAATTTCCAGCGCTCTTCACTATCGTGAAGCTTTTCTTCAGTCAAAAAATTCTGTTTCATTGTCTGTTTCGCTAGAAAATAAACCAGAGCAGAGGTGATAACTACATAGCAGAATCCTTTGTAGGTCTGAAATTTGGTGAGAGATGCGGAATCGGTTATGACCGAAGCAAGAAACCTATCGCTCAGAGATATCCAGAGCAGTCCGAATGCAGCGTAGATAAGTGCGAGGCGTAATGCCAAACGCGATTCCTTCTTCATTATCATTCCCTATGACTACCCGTATAAAATACGCTTAAATCTTAACAAGCCGACGAATATATTTAACTCGCAGCATTTCTTTGGAGAAAAATGAATTAACGCGGTCCATATTACAAGATAAGAACCTGATGAGCAGCCTAGGCTCACCCAAGGAAATCGTAGTTACTCGTGCGGTAGAATCTGCATAACTTATTGTAATGCTATCTCTGTGATAAAGTTAGGTCGCTCAATCTTTTGGAAAATTGATAGGTGGATGCAACGGTCTGCGCCTAGCCGACTATTGCCTGAGAAGCATTCTACACGCCTGAGGCCGCTGCACTCCAGTCACCAGACTTTCAAGCCCCCCGTGACAGTCAGCTTCTGGCACTTTTGACATATAACAACGGTCTGGTTTCATGCCGTTAATTTTACGTTTGGGTCAATATCAACTTGTTCTTGACGGGCGGGCGGCGAATTGATTCGCCGCCCGTTTTAAGTTAACCCAGCTTGGCGCGTTGTGCTTGCAGTTGCACCAGTGTCGCGCCAAAGTCACTCATGCGCTTTTTCTCCTGCTCAACAACGGCAGCAGGCGCGCGATCCACAAAGCTAGGATTGCCAAGCTTTGCTTCCGTTTTAGCAACTTCATTCGTCAATCGGGCGATTTCCTTGTCCAGTCGCTCGCGCTCTGCTGCCACGTCGATCTCGACTTTAAGCATCAGTTTGTAGCTGCCGACGATGGCAACGGCCGCATCGCCTTCAGGCAGTTCCGCCGCGACCTGTACTTCGCTGAGTTTTCCCAAGCTACAGATGTAAGGGGCCAGCACGGCGAGCGTGGCGGCATCTCCTGTGGCGATCAGCGGGACGCGGGCGGCAGGAGATAAGTTCATCTCGCTGCGCAAGCGTCGGCAGGCATTGACCATTTCCTGCAACAGCGTGATCCGGGCGATGGCATCGTTGTCTATCCTGGTTAAATCCGCTTTAGGATAGGCTTGCAGCATGATGCTCTCACCACTCATCCCCGCCATAGGCGCGACGGATTGCCACAACTCTTCGGTGATGAACGGGATAATCGGGTGCGCCATACGCAGGATGGTTTCGAGCACACGCACCAGATTCCGGCGTGTTGCGCGTTGCTGAGCTTCTGCATCCTCGATCCTTAATCCTCGATCCTGAAGTTGCACCTTCGCCAGTTCCACATACCAGTCGCAGTAGGTATTCCATACCAGCTCGTACACGCAGCGGGCGGCCATGTCAAAACGGTAAGCGGCAAAATGCTGTGCCATTTCGGCTTCTGCCTGTTGCAGGAGACTGATCATCCACTGATCCGCTGCGGAATATTCAAGCGGCAATGACTCGTCCAGTCCGACGTCATGCCCTTCGCAATTCATCAGCACGAAGCGCGTGGCATTCCACAGCTTGTTGCAGAAGTTGCGATAGCCTTCGCAGCGCTGCATGTCGAATTTGATGTCGCGCCCCGGGGAGGCGAGCGATGCGAATGTAAAACGCAGCGCATCGGTGCCGAACGCCGGAATGCCATTCGGGAATTCCTTTTTGGTGCGTTTCTCGATTTGCTCCGCCTGCTTGGGGTTCATCAGGCCGGTGGTACGTTTCTTGATCAGATCTTCCAGCGCAATGCCGTCGATCAGGTCGATCGGGTCGAGCACGTTGCCCTTGGATTTGGACATTTTCTGTCCTTCCGAGTCGCGGATCAGACCGTGCACGTACACGTCCTTGAACGGGATGCGGCCGGTGATGTGTTTTGTCATCATCACCATGCGCGCGACCCAGAAGAAGATGATGTCGAAGCCGGTGACCAGCACGGTGGACGGCAGGTAGCGCTTGACGAATTCGTTCTGGGCGTCGAATGGCTGGCCCTCTTTCCAGTCCAGCGTCGAGAACGGCCAAAGTGCGGAGGAGAACCAGGTATCCAGCACATCGTTGTCGCGGTCGAGTTGGCCGGCATAGCCGGCTTTATCGGCCAGATGGCGCGCCTCGGCTTCAGTGCGGGCGACGAACACCTCGCCGTTGACGCCGTACCATGCCGGAATCTGATGTCCCCACCACAATTGGCGCGAGATGCACCAGTCCTGAATGTTGTTGAGCCACTGGTTGTAAGTGTTCACCCAGTTTTCCGGATGAAATTTGATTTCGCCGGAGGACACGCATTCGAGTGCCTGTTCGGTAATGCTTTTTCCTTCAGGGCCCGCCTTGCTCATCGCGACGAACCACTGGTCGGTGAGCATAGGCTCAATCACCACGCCGGTACGATCGCCTCTAGGTACTTTGAGTTTATGCTTTTCGGCCTTGTCGAATACGCCGGCCGCCTCCAAATCTGCGCAGATGAGTTTACGCGCGTCGAAGCGGTCGAGGCCGCGATAGGCCAGTGGTGCCTCGTCGTTGATTTTGGCATCCAGCGTCAGGATGCAGATCGGTGCGAGTTTGTGGCGTAGTCCTACCGCATAGTCGTTAAAGTCGTGCGCCGGCGTGACTTTCACGCAACCGGTACCGAATTCACGGTCCACATAATCGTCCGCAATGACCGGAATCAGCCGGTCGCACAGCGGCAGGCGCACCATTTTGCCAATCAGATGCTGATAACGTTCATCTTCCGGATGGATCATCACCGCGACGTCGCCCAGCAGCGTTTCGGGGCGGGTGGTGGCGACCGTCAGATGGGTCAGCCCGTGCAGGGTGTCCACTTCTGCCAGCGGGTAACGGATGTGGTACATGAAGCCGTCTTCCTCTTCCTGTACGACTTCCAGATCCGATACGGCGGTGTGCAGCTTCGGATCCCAGTTCACCAGACGTTTTCCGCGATAGATCAGGCCTTCGTTGAACAGGCGCACGAACGTTTCGGTGACCGATTGAGACAGTCCTTCATCCATCGTGAAGCGCTCGCGCTGCCAGTCAGGGGAGGTGCCCAGACGGCGCATCTGGCGCGTGATGGTGTCGCCTGAGAATTTTTTCCATTCCCATACTTTTTCGATGAACGCTTCGCGTCCTAGATCGTGCCGTGAAATGCCCTGCGCATCGAGCTGGCGTTCGACGACGATTTGCGTTGCGATACCCGCGTGATCGGTACCCGGTTGCCAGAGGGTGTTGTCGCCGCGCATACGGTGATAGCGGGTCAACGTGTCCATCAGGGTCTGATTGAAACCGTGCCCCATGTGCAGGGTGCCGGTCACATTGGGCGGCGGCAGCTGGATGCAGAAGGATTCCGTTTTGGCAGGATCGGTGCCCGCGTTGAAATAGCCTGATTCCTCCCATTTGGGATACCAGCGCGCTTCGATTTCTTTGGGTTCAAAACTTTTGGTCAATTCCATGGCAATACCTTGATGGCGAACAGTTGGATTACAGCTTTTATGAAGGGGAGAATTATACAGGTAGTAGCAAGTGGTGAGTGGTGACTAAAACCAAGTGGCTACTTCCCACTTTCCACTTGCTACTTACTACTTGTTGCTTTCGTCCGGTTTTGACAGCGCCTCGCGCAGCAGTTTGGGCAGTTCTGCCTTAAATTCGCTGACAGCCAGATCAACGGCCAGTCGTTGCAACTCTTCCAGGCGGCTGTTGAGTTTGCCGGCAAACACGGTTTCTAAGTGTGTTTCGAGTTGCCCCAGCAGATGAGACATCTCCTCCGCGTTTAATGCGCGCGGCGGAGCCGGTTTTTCCTGAACAATGTCAGGTTGCAGATCTTCATCGGGATCAACGATGATTTCAAACAGGATAGGCAGGTCATCGGGTAAGGTCTCCGCCACCTCGGTCAGCAGCGGGAGTTCCAGATCTGAGTCGGTCATGAGGGGCTCGCCTTCGCAAGGTCAAAATGTCGCATTTCGTAGCCGCGATCGCGGTAAAACTTGAAGCGTTCGCGACCTCTGCGGCTGTCGTCTTCATCGGTGCCGATAATTTCGATGACGCGTTCGAAGCGGCTGAAAAACGGTGTGCATTCGTTGTGTAAGGTGATCAACATATCGTGGTGCGGGAAATTCTCTTCGCCCAAGCTCAGATAGACCGGTGCACTGTCAGGCGAAGATGCATCGCAGTGCGGGATAAAAGCGGTGTCGGGGTATTGCCACAGCAGCTTATCGAGCATCTCGCAGCTTACCGCATCAGGCAGGCTGATGACGGTGCGCAGGCCGTGTTGCATGGCCTTGTGGCTCAACTGGCAGGCGGTGCGCAGCTTGTCAGATGAGCCGGTGTAAAAATCGACCTTGGTCATCGTGTCGTCATGCGCCTTTAGCGTTCGCGCGATTGATCAAATACCGTGCAAGCAGCGGTACAGGGCGGCCGGTCGATCCCTTGTCTTTTCCGGATTTCCAGGCTGTGCCGGCGATATCCAGATGCGCCCAGCGATAGTCCTTGGTGAAGCGCGACAGGAAACAGGCGGCCGTCACACTGCCTGCCGCCCGCCCGCCGATGTTCTGCATGTCGGCAAAATTGCTGTCCAGTTGCGACTGATATTCGTCCCACAAGGGCATATGCCATGCCTTGTCGTTTGCGTATTCGCCCGCGTCTGCCAGTTCTTTGGCCAGTGCATCCTGATTGCTGAACAGGCCGCTTGCCACGCCGCCCAGCGCAATCACGCAGGCGCCGGTCAATGTTGCGATATCGATTACCGTATCCGGCTCGAAGCGCGCGGCATAGGTCAGCGCATCGCACAGGATCAAACGGCCTTCGGCATCGGTGTTGAGGATTTCGATGGTGAGGCCGGCCATGCTTTTTACGATGTCGCCCGGGCGGCTGGCGGCGCCGTCCGGCATGTTTTCGCTACTCGGAATGACCGCTATGACGTTGAGATTCAGTGACATTTTGGCAATTGCCAGCATCGTGCCCAGTACGCTGGCTGCACCGCACATGTCGTATTTCATCTCGTCCATTTCGGCGCCTGGCTTGAGCGAGATGCCGCCCGAATCGAAGGTCAGGCCCTTGCCGACCAGCACCACGGGTTTTTGTTTTTTGTCCGCGCCGCGATATTCCAGCGTGATTAGCTTGGCGGGTTCGCGGCTGCCGCGCGTGACGGACAGCAAGGAATGCATGCACAGTTTCCCCATATCCTTTTCTTCGAGTATGGTCACTTTGAGCTTGTGTTCGCTAGCGAGCTTCGTGGACTGCTCTGCCAGATAGGTTGGTGTGCAGATGTTGCCCGGCAGATTGCCCAGATCTTTGGCCAGTTTCATACCGTGCGCGATGGCGCTGGCTTGCACGATGGCGGTTTGTGCGGCGTTGCCAGGTTTCTTTGCGCAGCCGAGCAGGATTTTGCGCAGCAGCGGTTTGTCGGCCGGTTTGCTCTTGAGCTGATCGCACTGATAGGCCGATTCGGCGGCGAGCAGGACGATCTGGTTGATTTTCCATGTCTCGTCGCGCGCGATGACAGCAAGGTCAGACAGGTACAGCGCAGCGTCTTTGCAGATGGATTTTTGCAGCGCGGCGAAGGTCGCGCGCAGCATATCGAGAAAGCGTTTGGCGTCGAATTCTTCGATCTTACCTAGGCCTACCAGCAAGACGCGTTCGGCTGTGACGCCCGGCAGCGTGTGGAGCATCGTGGTGCTGCCCGATTTGCCCGTCATGTCGCCGCGCGCTACGAGCCGGCTTAGCTGATGATCGGCGGCTTTATCGAAGATGTGCGCAGCGGGGGACAGTTGTCCGCCCTCAAAAACGCCTAAAACCACGCAAGCGCTGCGCTGATTTTCCGGACTGCTTTGTTTTATGCTAAATTCCATACGTTGCCCCTATATTTTCAATCCGATGCCCGATTATCCGCAAACTGCCCGCATAAAGTCAAAGTTGTTTCACCAGAGACAATTTCAGCGCGCCTTAGTGCTCGAGTTTGCCGGTAACGGCGTGCTGGTGTTTGCGATTTTGCTTGGCATCGTCGTGATTAGCCAGCTAATTCGTTTTTTGGGCGAGGCGGTTAGCGGAAAACTGGCAGTTGACGGCGTTCTGGCGTTGCTGGGTTTTAGTGCGCTCAATTATCTGTCCGTGCTGTTGTCGATGAGCCTGTTTATCGCCATTTTGCTGACTTTGTCGCGCTGTTATCGCGACAGCGAAATGGTTGTGTGGTTTTCTGCCGGTATCGGACTGACGCGCTGGATACGGCCGGTTGCGTTGTTCGCCGCGCCCGTGGTGACCGTGATCGCGCTGCTCAGTCTGGTGTTATCACCTTGGGCGATGAAAAGGGCGGATGATTTTAAGGCGCAGTTGGAGAGTCGCGACGAGTTGGCGACGCTGACGCCCGGCGTGTTTCGCGAATCGGGGCAATCGGATCGCGTATATTTCGTCGAAACCGTCGATGTCGGGAACGGGCGAATTGGCAATATTTTTGTGCGCTCGGTGCAAAACTCCCAAATGGGTACGATGGTGGCGCGCGAAGGCTTGCAGCAAACCATGCCGAACGGAGATCGCTTCTTGGTGTTGCTCAATGGCACGCGTTACGAGGGGACCCCGGGCGAGCGCGATTACCGCATCGTGGAATTTGAGCGTTACGCGATGCGCATCGAAAGTGCGGCGAGTAAACAGCTGCTGCCGAATGTGCGTACGCTGTCGACCCTCGAGTTATGGCGTAATCCGACGCGCTGGAATTTATCCGAGTTGGAATGGCGTTTAGGGTTGCCTATCAGTGCGGCAGTGCTCTCACTTCTGGCGATTTCGTTAAGCTATGTCAATCCGCGTGCCGGGCGTTCGTTGAATCTTGTGCTGGCGATGGTGTTGTATATGTTGTACAGCAATATGATCAGTGTGACGAATGCCTGGGTGGGGCAGGGTAAATTGTCTCCCGGTATCGGGCTTTGGGGGATTCATGCTCTGATGCTATTGATCACCGCGCTATTTTTCTACTATCGCATGTCGCTGTTTTCCTGGCGCAGGGTGTTTAATAAATGAATCTGCTGACTCGTTATTTGGCGCGGGAAATTTATGCCAGCATCGCGCTGGTGTTTGCGGCCCTCATCATGTTGTTTGCTTTTCTTGATTTTATCGGCCAACTGGGAACCATGGGGTACGGACAGTACAGTCTGGGTTATGTGGTGTTGTTCGTGTTGCTGACCATTCCCGGTCATATCTATGAATTGTTTCCGGTGGCGGTTTTGATCGGCACGATCGTCGCGCTGGTTCAAATGGCGGCGCGCTCTGAACTCACGATTTACCGCGCATCGGGAGCGTCAACCGGGCAAATGCTGGGGGCGCTGAGCAAGATTGCTGTGCCGATGATACTGCTGAGTTTTATTTGCGGCGAGTTGATTGCGCCGCCCAGTGAGCGTCTGGCACAGAAGCTTCGTCTTAAAGCTTTAAATACGCAGGTGTCTTTGCAAGCGTTTCGCTCCGGTGTTTGGGTTAAAGACGATGCCAGTTTTGTCAATGTCAGAAGCGTGATGCCCGATACCAGTTTGTCGGATATCGATATTTATACCTTCGATAAATCCTTTCATATGAATTCAGTTATCCGCGCGAAGCGGGCAAGTTATCTGGAGCCGGGGGTCTGGCAGTTGCACGATGTGCTTGAAACAAGTTTCGCTGCGCGGGGTGTCAGCACTAAATCCATGCCGGTGCGGGAATGGCAGTCGGCGCTGACGCCTGGAATACTCAGTGTGATGCTGGTCGTGCCTGAACAAATGTCCGCGCTAGATTTGTATAAATATGCCAGCCATTTGAAAGAAAACAAGCAGCAGAGCGCGCGCTACGAAATCGCGATGTGGAACAAGCTGGTTTACCCGTTTGCGCTGCTGGTGATGATGGTGCTGGCGCTGCCGTTTGCCTCGTATCAGCGCCGCGCAGGCGGTGTCAGCATCCTAGTTTTTATGGGAATTGTGCTGGGGTTGGTGTTTCACTTTGCCGGACGACTGGTAGGTAGTCTGGGCTCGCTCAATGACTGGCAGCCCCTGTTTAGCGCCACAGCGATGACGGGCGTATTTTTATTGATCGGCGCGTTTATGCTATGGCGGGTCGAGCGGCGCTGATTGCCCTATTGGGCGGGCTGTGCAGCAGCAGGGATAACGCCGCTGGCCGGTTGTTGTATTTTAGCCGCCTGATTTTGGCGGACCATCTGTTTGACCTGTTCGCGTTTTTCTGCGGGAATCTGGCTGAACGCGCGATATTTTTCGCGTGCTGCCTGGCGCTGCGCTGGCGTGAGCTGCGCCCAGGTCACCAGGCGATTTTGGAAGCGCCGTTTTTCATCCATATTGAGTTTGGGATAATGCTGCGCCAGGGTACGCAAACTTTGCTGCTGTTTTTCCGGCAGACTCATCCATTGCGGATGCAGCGGTGCCAGCGCTTCGCGTTCTGCGGGCGGCAGGGCTGACCAGGGCTCGGGGGCAGCGGCAGCGGGTTGTGCGATCAATGCATAAGTTATGGCTGTCGCGACGATCAGTTTATTCATGCTGATCAACAAAGACTTCGATCGGCAGGTCGTCCGTCAGTATTTCCATATCGACGGGTATTTGGGTATCTTGCCAGTATCCGATCGCGCCGACGAGGATGGCTGCCAGTATGATGGTCATTGCAACCCATTGGTGGGGTGAGTGCGGCATCAGATGATGCGCGCGATGACCGATCGTGCTCAGCGAAAACACGGGTTCAGCAATGCGTTGCTTCTCCAGTGCGACGGTGCGCGCCTGGCGCAAGGCGGACAAAACGCTGTCATCCAGTTGATCGGCGCTGCTGTTGAGCAGATTGGCAATGTGCTGGTGATTCATGTGCTGCGACTGTTTTTTCATGGTAGTTCTACTCCTATTGCTTTGAGCGCAGTTGCTAGCGCGTGATTTGCTCTCGAGCAGTGGGTTTTAACGCTGCCTTCGGTGCACCCCATTGCAATTGCTGTCTCGGCTGTATCTAATCCTTCCCAGTAACGCAGCAGGAAGGCTTCGCGTTGACGAGTCGGGAGATTACTTAATGCATTTTCAATCAGCGCGATGGTCTGACTTTGTTCGAACGCCGCCTCAGGGATAGCCGGTGCGCTTTGATTGTCGCTGTCTTCGAGTACATCCAGCGGGTCAAATTCTTCTTCCGCGTGTTTCGAACCGAAGGCGGAAAACAGCGTAGTCCATTTTGACCTGACCTGTTGGCGACGGCAATAGTCGCGTATGGTATTTTGCAAGATGCGATGAAACAGCAGCGGTAACTCTTCCGCTGGCTTATCGCCATATTTTTCTGCCAGCTTAACCATCGCGTCCTGAACCACATCCAGTGCGATGTGGCTGTCATGCATTGCAAACACGGCATGTTTGTAAGCGCGGCGCTCGATGCGGCTTAAAAAATGGCTTAATTCGACTTGAGTTGCCAGTTGATGCTCCTTGCTTTTGAGAGCGAATGTTAGCAAATTATGCGTAGTTCTGCTAAAAATCATGCGGATATACGCGGCAAATAGTTGACCAAAAGCCCGCTTGCCATTATCTTACGCAGTTCTTTTGAATTAATCATAGGGTGTTTGTCATGGAAATGACCGGCGCGGAAATAACCATCCGTTGTTTGCAGGAAGAAGGGGTCGAATTTTTATTCGGTTATCCGGGCGGTGCGGTGCTGCATATATACGACGCGCTTTTTCAGCAGGACAAAGTCAAGCACATCCTCGTGCGTCACGAACAGGCAGCCATACATGCGGCTGACGGCTATGCGCGCTCATCCGACAAGGTCGGTGTGGCGCTGGTGACATCAGGCCCCGGTTTGACCAATGCGGTCACCGGGATTGCTACCGCCTATATGGACTCCATTCCCATGGTGGTCATCAGCGGTCAGGTGCCGACCTATGCGATCGGAGAAGATGCGTTTCAGGAAGTCGATGCCGTCGGTATTACGCGTCCCTGCGTGAAGCATAATTTTTTGGTTAAAGATGTCAAAGACATCGCCTCAACCATTAAGAAGGCTTTCTATCTCGCGAAATCGGGGCGTCCGGGGCCAGTGCTGGTGGATATCCCTAAAGACGTTTCTGCGCATAAGACGGAGTTCGTTTATCCGGCTAGCGTCAATATTCGCTCCTACCATCCGCAAGGGCGCGGCGATAGTCAGCAGATCAGGCAGGCAGCGCAATTGTTGCTGGAGGCCAAACGTCCGATGATCTATGCGGGCGGCGGGGTTGTACTGTCCGGTGCAGCGGCTCAGTTGACCGATCTGGTTCGTCTTTTGGGTTTTCCTTGTACTAACACCCTGATGGGATTGGGCGGCTATCCGGCTAACGACAAGCAATATGTCGGTATGCTGGGGATGCACGGCACCTATGAGGCCAACATGTCCATGCAGCATTGCGATGTGCTGGTGGCCATCGGCGCGCGTTTCGATGATCGCGTGATCGGTAATGTTGAGCATTTCGCGCAAGTGCCGCGCAAGATTATCCATATCGACATCGATCCGTCTTCGATCGCTAAGCGCGTCAAGGTCGATGTGCCGATTGTCGGCGATTTGAAACTGGTGCTCGATGAATTGCTCAGCGTGTTGCGCAGCAGTCGTCAAAAGCCGGGGGCTGACGAGATGGCCGCCTGGTGGAGTCAAATCGAAGAATGGCGGGTAACGGGCGGCGGATTACGTTACCGTAATTCGACGGAAATTATCAAGCCGCAATTTGTCATTGAGACGCTGCATAAACTCACCGGCGGCGATGCGTTCGTCACCTCCGACGTCGGGCAACACCAGATGTGGGCGGCGCAATACTATAAATTTAATCATCCGCGCCGCTGGATCAATTCAGGCGGTCTGGGCACAATGGGTTTCGGCTTGCCTGCGGCGATGGGGGTACAGTTGAAGCATCCGGGTGAGACGGTTGCCTGCGTCACTGGTGAGGGCAGCATTCAGATGAACATTCAGGAGCTCTCGACCTGTAAGCAATATCATTTGCCGATCAAGGTGCTCTCGCTCAATAACGGCTATCTGGGGATGGTGCGTCAGTGGCAGGAATTCTTCCACGGCAACCGTTTTTCGGAATCCTATATGGATGCGCTGCCTGATTTCGTAAAGGTCGCCGAAGCTTACGGGCATGTTGGTATTCGTATCGATAAACCTTGCGATGTTGAACCTGCGATTATCGAAGCCTTGTCGCGCAAGAATGATCTGGTGTTCATGGATTTCAGAACCGACCCGACTGAGAATGTGTTTCCTATGGTGCCGGGCGGCAAGGGTTTGTCTGAAGTCGTTTTGTCGGAGGATTTATAATGCGCCATATTATTTCCTTGTTGATGGAAAATGAAGCGGGTGCACTGTCGCGCGTGGCGGGGTTATTCTCCGCGCGCGGTTATAATATCGAGTCGCTAACAGTCGCGCCAACCGAAGACGCAAGTCTGTCGCGCATGACCATCGTTACCAGCGGTTCTGATGCCATCATCGAGCAGATCACCAAGCAGCTCAATAAACTGATCGACGTGGTGTCGGTGATGGATTTGAGTGAAGGTGAGCACATTGAGCGCGAACTGATGCTGGTTAAATTGCGTGCTGAAGGGGATGCGCGCGATGAACTCAAGCGCATGACGGATATCTTCCGCGGGCGGATTCTGGATGTGACGGATCATACTTATACCATTGAGCTGACGGGAAATCGCGTCAAGCTGGACAGTTTTATCGATGCAATCGGACGTGATCTGATACTGGAAACGGTTCGTACCGGCGCTTCCGGTATCGGGCGTGGCAACCGGATACTGAGTTTGTAGAGTTTTTAATCACTTAATTTTATTAATTTAATTATTGAAGAGGGCAACATGAAAGTTTTTTACGATAAAGATGCAGACCTGTCATTGATCAAGGGCCGTCAGGTCACCATCGTGGGCTACGGCTCACAAGGGCACGCTCACGCGCAAAACCTGCGCGATTCTGGTGTGAACGTCACCGTCGGTTTGCGTAAAGACGGCGCATCATGGGCTAAAGCTCAGGCCGCAGGTCTTAATGTGGCTGAAGTGGCCGATGCAGTTAAGGCCGCTGACGTTGTGATGATTTTGTTGCCGGACGAAACGATTCCTGAAGTCTACCATCGCGATATCGCGCCTAACATGAAGGTAGGCGCTGCACTGGCATTCGCTCACGGCTTTAACGTTCACTACAATCAAGTCGTGCCCCGCGCAGACGTGGACGTCATCATGATTGCACCTAAGGGCCCTGGCCACACCGTGCGTTCCGAATACTTGAAGGGCGGCGGCGTACCTTCTTTGATCGCGGTATTTCAGGATAAATCAGGCAAGGCACGCGACATCGCATTGTCTTACGCGGCGGCAAACGGCGGTACCAAGGGCGGCGTAATCGAAACCAATTTCCGCGAAGAAACTGAAACCGACCTGTTCGGTGAACAGGCTGTTTTGTGCGGCGGCGCAGTTGAACTGGTTAAAGCCGGTTTCGAGACACTGACCGAAGCCGGTTATGCGCCTGAAATGGCGTACTTCGAATGTCTGCATGAGTTGAAGTTGATCGTGGATCTGATGTACGAAGGCGGTATTGCCAACATGAACTATTCGATCTCCAACAACGCAGAATACGGCGAATATGTCACCGGTCACCGCGTAATCGCTGATCAGGCACGTGCCGCGATGAAGGAATGTCTGACTAACATCCAGAACGGTAACTACGCTAAGCAGTTCATTCTGGAAGGCCGTACCAACTATCCTGAAATGACAGCCCGTCGCCGTTTGAATGCGGAGCATCCGATCGAAGTGGTTGGTGGTCAGTTGCGCGCGATGATGCCTTGGATCGGTAAAAACAAGCTGGTTGATCAGTCTAAGAACTAAAAAGTAGTCAGCAGTCAGCGGGGAGTAGTCAGTGGAGAGCCACTTACTATTCCCCATTTTTTTGTAGTGGAATTTCCATTTTCCGCTAACAACTTCCGACTCTTCTGCAAGATACTGATTATTTTCATTCCCAGCTAAGTCTTGTGCTGGCAGTAATAGCATAAAACAGGTAATCTTCTGCCATGGACGAATACACTACACGCAAGCCAATGAATTTACGCAGACGCGGCATTTATCTGTTGCCGAATCTGTTTACCACCGGTGCGCTGTTCGCAGGTTTTTACGCCATCGTGCAATCGATGAACGGTAAATTCGAATATGCGGCTGTCGCTATTTTTGTCGCGATGGTGCTCGATGGCTTAGACGGCCGGGTGGCGCGCATGACACACACACAGAGCGAGTTCGGTGCACAGTACGATAGTTTGTCCGACATGGTGTCCTTTGGTGTTGCACCGTCCTTGGTCATGTATGAATGGGCTTTAAAAGGACTCGGAAAATGGGGCTGGTTCGCGGCCTTTATCTACTGCGTTGCCACGGCTTTGCGCCTTGCACGTTTCAACACCAATATCGAGGTCGTCGATAAAAATTATTTCCAGGGCCTGCCCAGCCCAGCAGCAGCGGCCTTGGTGGCAGGTTTTGTTTGGGTGATGCTCGATTACGGTTATTCCGGAGAGACCTTGCGCTGGTATGCGGCAACTCTGACAGTGTTCGCCGGCTTGAGCATGGTGAGCAATCTGCCTTTTTACAGTTTTAAAACAATCAATATGCGCAAGAGTGTGCCGTTTCTGGTTGTTTTTCTCGCGGCTATGTTCTTTGTACTGATTTCAAGTGACCCGCCACGCGTACTGTTTGCAATTTTTCTTTGCTACGCGTTATCGGGATTTGTGATGTGGTTTGTGAAGCGGCGCAGCAAGCCCATTGCGTGAGTTGCCAAAACTCGTTATATTCGCGACATGCACTTCTCACGCCAAATATCTCAGCTTCATTCCACTTTCAGCCTGATGGCGGCATTGCTGCTGCGCGGCGCGCGCTAATCATATCTAAAATCTGAAGTATCAAACTCGCTGACTCGAAGAGGCGGCGGTGGTTAATCTATTCCATCAGGAGTTCAGCATGACAGACAAGTTAATTATTTTCGATACCACCTTGCGCGATGGCGAGCAGAGTCCGGGTGCGGCAATGACTCGCGAGAAGAAAATCCGCATTGCACGCCAGCTGGAAAAGCTCGGCGTGGATGTCATCGAGGCGGGATTCGCGGCTGCGAGTCCGGGGGATTTTGAGGCGGTTAAAGCGGTTGCCGAAACCATCAAGGAATCGACGGTGTGTTCCTTGGCGCGCGCCAGCGAGAACGATGTACGCCGTGCCGGTGAGGCAATACAGCCCGCCCGTTCGGGTCGTATCCATACTTTTATCGCGACCAGCCCTATTCATATGCAGCATAAGTTGCGTATGAACGAAGATCAGGTGATTGAACGCGCGGTTCAAGCCGTCAAATGGGCGCTTGAATATACCGACGATGTCGAATTCTCCGCAGAGGATGCGGTACGTTCAGACATGAATTTTTTGGTGCGCGTATTTGATGAGGTCATCCGTGCCGGTGCTAAGACCTTGAATGTACCCGACACGGTTGGCTATTCGATTCCCGCAGCCTGGGGCGAGCGTATCAAGCAGTTGATCGCGCAGGTGCCGGGCTCTGACAAGGTGATCTGGTCTACGCACTGCCACAACGATCTGGGGCTGGCGGTGGCCAATTCGCTGTCGGCGGTGATGAGCGGCGCGCGTCAGGTCGAGTGTACGATCAATGGACTGGGGGAACGTGCCGGCAATGCGTCCTTAGAAGAAGTCGTCATGGCGGTCAAAACCCGCCGTGACGTGTTTAATCTCGACACGCGTATCGATACGACTCAGATCGTCAACACGTCCAAGCTGGTGTCCAGCATTACCGGATATCCGGTGCAGCCTAACAAGGCGATCGTGGGTGCAAATGCTTTTGCGCATGAGTCAGGTATACATCAGGACGGCGTGTTAAAGCATCGCGAAACTTACGAGATCATGCGTGCAGAAGATGTGGGCTGGAATGCCAACAAACTCACGCTGGGCAAACTTTCGGGGCGCAATGCACTGCGTTCCCGCTTCACCGCTTTGCATATCGAATTCGCCTCGGAAGACGCATTTAATGCGGCTTTTGCCAGATTTAAGGAGCTGGCTGACCGCAAACATGAAATTTTCGACGAGGACTTGCAGGCGCTGGTCAGTGATGAAGCCATCGCGCAAGTCGATGAGCATTACCGGTTGGTGTCTTTGCGCGCCCATTGTGAAACGGGCATCTTGCCGGTTGCTCGCGTTGTAATGAGCATCGGTTCAGAGACACGCGAGGCGGAACTGCATGGCGGCGGACCTGTGGATGCGGCCTTCAAGGCGATTGAGAAAATCGTGCACAGCGGTACCGAATTGCAGTTATATTCTGTCAACAACATCACCAGCGGTACCGATGCGCAGGGCGAGGTGACGGTGCGACTGGCCAAGGGTGGCCGGATTGTCAACGGGCAGGGTGCGGATACCGATATCGTGGTGGCATCGGCCAAGGCCTATTTGAATGCGCTGAACAAATTGCACGGCAATTCGGAGCGCGCACATCCGCAAGTTTGAACTAATTTCAAATTGCGTGTCTCATGAAGTGCCGCCTTGTGCGGCACTTCTTATTACCGGAGATTAACTTGAAAAAACTGCTGCTGGGTTCCGCTGTATTGCTTGCCATGATCAACTCGAGTTGGGCTTGTACCTTGAAACCCAATACCAACTGCTATCAGGCTTCACTTTCTGGACAAAAAATTGAGCAGCTTGATTTGCATGGCATTCTGCTCGGGGGTGCCGATTTAACGAAGGCGAATTTGAGTAAATCCAATTTGACGCGTGCCAATCTTAACGAGGCGCGCCTGAACGGTGCGAATCTATCTGGTACGGATTTGAGTTATGCCACGATGTTTTTCGCGAATCTGACGGGTGCGAATCTGACGGGTACTAATTTTTCAAATGCCGGCCTCAAAGGGGTCAATTTTAGCGAGGCGAATCTGACCGATGCCAACTTTACCGGTGCCAAGCTAGAAGAAGCAACTTTTTCTAAGGCGACGTTTTGCCGGACCTTGATGCCAACCGGTATGACGAACAACGCCAACTGCCCGGCAGAAAAAGCCGCCGGGGCCGCAGCGACGGACGCGCTGTCGATCAACGGTTGCGTGATTGCACCGCGCAGTGTGTGTCTGAATGCATCACTGGTTGAAGCCAATCTGGGCTCAGCAAATCTGGCAGGTGCACAGCTCTACATGGCGAATCTGGCGCAGGCCAATCTGTTCAAGGCGAATTTGGGCCGCGCCAATCTGACAGAAGCGAATCTGGCGCGCGCTAATTTGACCCGTGCCAATCTGTCTCAGGTTAACTTGACCGATGCGAATCTGAACAAGGCGATTTTGCGCGGTGCTCAACTGGTTCGTGCTAATTTGAACGGCGCTGTGATGTTGAATGCAGATCTGACCGATGCAGATTTGTCTGGCGCTAATATCGCGGAAGCGACGCTGACGGGTGCAATTTTTTGCAATACGCTGATGCCGGATAGTCGGGTGAATAATAGTAGCTGCGTACTTGAAAAACCTGCGGCTCCTGTCGAGGTTGCGACACCGGCTGTTCAGGATGCAAAGGAGCCTGCAAAGGCTAAACCACGCCGCAGATAAAAAACTGCTGGCGCAAAAAAATGGCACGCTTGGCGTGCCATTTTTTTGATGCGAAGACTTGCTTGGGAGCTGCTACTTTTAACCGCTGTTGCGCAAGCCGGTTGCGATGCCGTTGATGGTCAGGTGGATCGCCCGTTTGACCAGTTCGTCGGTGTTGCCGGCCCGGTGATGTTCCAGCAAGGCGACTTGCAAGTGGTTGAGCGGATCGATATACGGTGTGCGGCTGAGCAGGCTGCGTGCAAATGACGGATTTTCCTGCAACAGTGCATCGTTGCGTGTCACGGAAAACAGCAATTCGACGGTGTCCTGCCACTCGCTGTGGATAGCGCCGAAGATCCGTTCACGCATTTCTACATCTTCAACCAGCGCCGCGTAGCGCGATGCAATGCCCATATCGGTCTTGGACAGAACCATATCCATGTTCGACATCAGGCCGCGGAAAAACGGCCATTCCCGGTACATTGTCTGCAATTGTGCTAGGCCATCGTCGCCTTCGCGTGCGATAAATTGCTTGACTGCGCTGCCGAATCCCAGCCAGCCCGGTAGCAGCGTGCGGTTTAATCCCCAGCTGAATACCCAGGGGATCGCGCGCAGATCTTCGATGCGATCGGAGGCGCGGCGTGCGGAAGGGCGGCTGCCGATGTTAAGTTCTGCAATTTCGCGTATCGGCGTGGCGGTGAAAAAATACTCGGTAAATCCGGGTGTCTCATAAACCAGCTTGCGGTAGGCAGCAAAGGCATCGAGGCTCAAGGCCTCCATGATGCGGTGAAATTCCGGCATTGCACTGTCCGCGCCGTGATGATGCAGCAAGGTCGCTTCCATGGTGGCAGCCACCAGCGTTTCCAGATTGCGCTGACCGATTTCAGGGTTGGAGTATTTGCTGGAAATCACTTCACCCTGTTCGGTGATGCGAATCTGCCCGTTTACGCTGCCGGGTGGCTGCGCCAGAATCGCTTCATAGCTTGGGCCACCGCCGCGACCGACGGTGCCGCCACGACCATGGAACAGGCGCAGTTCAACGCCGTATTTAGCGAACACTTTGACCAGTTCTAGTTCGGCTTTGTACAGTTCCCAGTTCGCGGTGATGTAACCGCCATCCTTGTTGCTGTCCGAATAGCCCAGCATGACTTCCTGCGTATTTCCCCGGCAGGCCAGCAGTTGGCGGTAATAGGGAATGGCGAACAGTTCGTCCATGATAGGTCCGCAGCTGCGCAGATCTTCGATGGTTTCGAACAGAGGAATGATGTTGATATGCAGCGCGTCACGCCCTTCGAGCAGATTGACCTGCTGCAGCATCAGTGCCAGTTCCAGCATATCGCTCACTGCATCCGCTTTCGAGATGATGTGATTGGGCAGAGCGGCGCGGCCAAAGCGCTGATGAATGTCGGCTGCGGCCTGCATGATGCGCAATTCGCTCTGTGCGATATCGGAATATTGATCGATTTTACCCATCAGCGGCTTCGCAGCCTGCAAGGTGGTGAGCAGAATTTCGCGGCGCGCAGCTTCATCGAGTTCGCTGTAGTTCGCCATGACACCGCTGTGAGCCAGCAATTCGCTGACGGTTTGTTCGTGGATGGCGCTGTGCTGCCGCATATCCAGCGGCGCCAGATGAAAGCCGAAGATTTCTGCTGAGCGGCGCAAGTTGGCCAGGCGGCCGCGCGCCAGATAGATCGCGCCATGACGATTGAGTGATTCAATCAAAACATCCAGATCGGCGATGAACTGCGCCGGTGTCGCGTAAGGCGCTGCCGCTTTATCGACCGGCGGAAGATGCGATATTTCGTGTCCCAGTTTTCCTGCTGTAGCCGACAGGCGCGAATAAATCATGATCAGCGCGCGGCGGTACGGTTCATCTGTGCGGCTCACCGCATTGTCGGGGGAGGCATCGGACATCGCGCGCAATTCGTCACTGACATCGACTAGGCGATCGGTCAGCGACAGGCGCGTGCCCAAAATATGCGTCTCATTGAGGTAGTGTTCGAATGCGAGTTCGGAGTGCTGTTGCACCGCATACTGCATCACATCGTGGGTGACGAAAGGATTGCCGTCGCGGTCGCCGCCTATCCAGCTGCCGACCTTGAGCAGTGCGGGAATCTTGATGTCCTTGTCGAAGCGCGCCTCCAGCTGCTTTTCCAGATTCGCATACAGCTTTGGAATTTCAGTCAGGAAGGTGTAACGGTAGAACTCCAGACCGTTGCGAATTTCGTCGCGCACCGTCAATTTTGCGGTGCGCAGCATGCGCGTCTGCCACAGAATCAGCACGAAGCGACGCAGCGCATTTTCGTTTTCTGCCAGCTCGTCCGGCGTCATCTCTATCCGGTCGCGGTTGGATAGCAGGCTGGAGATGATCAGATGGCAGTCCAGTATGCTTTTGCGCTGTACTTCGGTCGGATGCGCGGTCAGTACCGGAGAGATCAGTGCGCTGTCCAGAAAGGCTTGCATCGCTTCAGGGCTGACCTGTTTTTCTTCGATACGGTCGAGCGCGAGCATCAGGCTGCCGTTTTTAGGCGATGAACCGGCTTTCAGATGGGCGCGATGGCGGCGGTTGTGGTGCAAATCCTCGGCGATATTGGTCAGTTGCGAGAAGTAGCTGAAGGCGCGCACCACGGCCAGCGTTTCGCTGGGGCTTAATGCATCGAGCATCTGCTCGAGCTGTTCTCCATCGCGTTCGTCCTGAGTCTTGCGAAAGCGTACCGCTGAGCGGCGCACGTTTTCGACCAGCTGGAAGGTCGCTTCACCCTCCTGTTCGCGCAGCGTATCGCCTAAGATACGGCCTAGCAGGCGCACGTCTTCGCGGAAGGGCAGGTCTTTACTGGAAATGTCGGCAGGGGCAGAAAATAAGTTCATCACTTTTATACACAAAAAAGCGCGGCAGCCTCCGTGTTAGAATGCACCGCGTAATCAATCACAAGGAAAAATCGATGAGTCCAGCTTCCTCAACTTTACCCACTCCACCGGCACGTCTGGTCATAGCATCGCGTGAAAGCGCGCTGGCCATGTGGCAAGCCGAACATATCAGAGACAGGCTGCGTGCATTATATCCGCAAACCGACGTCAGTATTCTCGGTATGACGACACAAGGCGATCAGATTTTAGATGTCAGTCTGTCAAAAATTGGCGGCAAAGGTCTGTTTGTGAAGGAATTGGAGACCGCACTGGAAGACGGACGTGCGGATTTCGCAGTGCATTCACTCAAAGACGTGCCTATGGTTTTGCCGGAAGGTTTTGTGCTGGCGGCAATCGGCGAACGCGAAGATCCGCATGACGCATTTGTCTCGAACAACTACGAAAATCTGGCGGCGTTGCCCGCGGGCTCCGTGGTGGGTACATCCAGTTTGCGCCGCGAAAGCCAGTTGCGCGCACGTTTCCCGCATCTGGTGATCGAACCGCTGCGCGGCAATGTGCAGACGCGTTTGCGCAAACTCGACGAAGGTCTGTATGCCGCGATTATTCTTGCGGCAGCAGGCTTGAAGCGACTGGGGCTGGCTACTCGCATTCGGGCTGTGATTTCCAGCGAAGACAGTCTGCCGGCTGTCGGGCAAGGCGCGCTGGGTATCGAATGCCGTGCGGATCGACTGGACGTGATCGCTGCGTTGCAGCCCTTGCATCACCCAGATACGGCCGCCTGTGTGTTTGCGGAACGTGCGATGAGTCGCGCGCTCAACGGCAGTTGTCAGGTGCCGCTGGGCGGGTTTGCCGAGGTACAAAACGGTCAGTTGCGTATGCGAGGCTTTGTCGCCAGTCCCGATGGGCAGCGCGTGATCCGCGCCGAAGCGATGGGTGAGATCGCGGCACCGGAAGCATTGGGCGGGCAAATCGCCAAGTCGCTCTTGGCGCAAGGGGCAGGGGAAATTTTAGCCGCTTTAAATGGCTAAGGGTGAGCTGGCCGGTTTGAAAGTGCTGGTGACGCGTCCGCGTGATCAGGCTTTTACGCTGGCTCAGGCGATCGGACAGCAGGGCGGCACCGCCGTGCTGTTCCCGATGCTGGAGATCGCGCCCGTGCCGGACCTGCTGCGATTACAAGAACAAGTGTCGCATGTTGAACAGGCGAATCTTGCAATTTTCATCAGCCCGAATGCCGTGAAATATGGCATGGCGGCCACCGGGGGCAAAGTGCCGGCTCGTGTTGCGACGGTGGGTGAGGGGAGCGCGAAAGCGCTGCGAGCGCTAGGCATTGCGCATGTGATCGTGCCTGTCGAGCGATTCGATAGTGAAGGTTTGTTAGCACGGCCTGAATTACAAAACATCGACGGCTGGCATGTGATGATTTTTCGCGGTGACGGCGGTCGCGAGTTACTGGGAGATACTTTGCGCGAGAGGGGCGCACGCGTGGAATATGTGACCTGTTATCTGCGCTGCAAGCCGCAATGTCCGGTGAGCGAGCTGGCCGGTGTCGATTTGATTACCGTGACCAGCAGCGAGGCGCTGAACCATTTGTCTCAGATGATCGTTGATTCAAAGGAGGTTTTTGACAGGCCGCTGTTTGTCATACACCCGCGTATCGCCGAATTGGCGAAGCGCTTGGGATGGTCGAAGGTTCATCTGACGGAGTCGGGGGATGACGGTTTGCTGGCAGGGCTGCAGGCATGGGCAAAATCCGGGGTTCAGGCGTAAGGGGGCGATATGAGCGAGAAAATGCTACAAGGATCAAGTGAGGTTGAGCGGGATGCGGCCCTTAAAAGCCGATTTTCGGTTGCTGATTTGTTCGCGAAGATCAGCATTACTCAGCTTACGCTGGTGCTGTTAGTGGCGATATTTCTCTGGCAGTGGCTGGATGGGCATCGTGCGATTGCTGAGATGCGTGAAGAGCTGGCGAAGAAAATTGCCGAGATGGATGGCGCGGCCCAGGCTAATGCCATTCTGATCGCGAAAAATCAGGATGAAGTGCGTGAAATGTCGGTCAAGGTGACAACGCTCGAAGCCTATTACACTCAGGCGCAAAATCAGCGTGCGGCACTGGAAACCCTCTACAATAATTTCTCCATCAGTCGCGATGAAACCGCGCTGGCGGACGTCGAACAGTTGCTGCTGATTGCAGGGCAGCAATTGCAATTGTCAGGGAACGTCAAAGCGGCCCTGATCGCGATGGAAAGCGCCGATGCGCGTTTACAACGCATGGAGCGTCCTGCTTTAAACGGATTGCGCAAGTCGATCGGACAGGATATTGATAAGTTGCGCGCGCTGCCCCGTGTCGATGTGGCAGGTATTAATCTTAAAATCAACAGGTTGTTGTCATCCGTCGATGCCATTCCGCTAGTTGATAGGCATCGTCCGACCGAAAATGCATCAGCCAAAATCGTCTCGCCTGTGGCTGATGAGGCGGTATGGCAAAAGATGCTGAATGCAGTCTGGCTGGAGGTTAAGCAGCTCGTCAGGATTGAAAATACCGGTCTCACGCAGATTGTTTTGTTGCCGCCTAAACAGGAATTTTTCCTGCGCGAAAATCTAAAAATGCGTCTGGTGTCGGCACGGTTGGCGCTGTTGTCGCGCGACGAAGACAGCTTCAGTCAGGAACTTAAAACGGCGCAGCTTTGGACGCGGCGCTATTTTGATGTGAAATCGGCAGAAGGCTTACATATGCTGAGTGAATTGGGCGAGTTGGCGGCTGCCAGTATTGAGATCGAACTGCCCGACATCGGGGGGAGTTTGCAGGCGGTGCGTACCTATCGTTTAAGTCATGACAAGGCGGCAGAAAACCTGCGTCCGCAAAAGGCGGCGAAATGAAATATCTGATTTCGATTCTCGTGCTGTTTTCGGCTGCGGTTGCACTAGGTACGCTTTTGCAAAATACGGCTTACGTGTTGCTGGTGTATCCGCCTTATCGGATCGAATTATCGCTAAAACTTTTTGTGGTGTTGTTTGTGCTGGTATTTGGATTCGGTTACTGGCTGATTCATTTACTGCTGGCAACCTCGCAATTGCCTGGGGTCGTGCAGAAAATCCGTTCAGATCGCGCGAAAAACAATGCGCGCAAGTTACTCGATGTCGCGCTGAGAGCCTTTTTTGAAGGACGTTACGCCGAAGCTGAAAAGGCGGCCGCACGCGCGATTAAGCACGGGGAGAGTTCGGTGCTGTATGGGATTATCGCCGCGCGCGCCGCGCACGAATTAAAAGCCTTCGAGCGGCGCAATGCTTATGTGTCGTTAGCGGAGAGTCATACGCAGGGTGAATCGACGATGCGCATGCTGGTGGCCGCCAAAACCAAGTTTGAGCGGCAAGATCAGCAGCCATAAGCTACTGGCGGCATTTCTGCCGCCGGCAGCTTATGTGATGACGGTAGGCGCAAACAAAATTCGAGAGAAATAACACTCCATCATAAAGGCGGTGTGGGTGCATCTGCCCACGCGCTTGAGCCTATGTAGAGCGAATGCCGGGGTGTTCGATTCTATTCTATTCGGAGGAACCGCAAGCGTTCCAACCCGCGCTGTCTGACGTTATCAAGATTGTTGGAATGTTAGACCCGGCCCTATGATCCTATGAAAACCGGGGCGTTCCGCCACGATTCCATTCGGCGGAACCGCAAGCGTTCCGCCCTACGCGGTCTGTCGTTATCAAAAGTGTTGGATGTTAGACCTGACCCCATGACCGCTTCAATCAGTCATGGTGCTTCACAATATGTTCAATTAATTTCTTCAGATTTGAGAATCTAACTTGACCGAATAATGTAAGTTTACCTTGATACTCATGCTTAAAAAATATCCACCCATTTTTTGAATGCTTGGCGTAATGACCGTGCGCGGAACAATTTCGAAGTAACTTCAGAAGGTCTTTTAACGCTGCGCCATTATTGCTATGGAAAGTCAAACTGCCATACTTCTGCCTGTTACTTCTCTGTCCTTCCCAAGCCTGCTTAACCTCACCAGTATGATTAAACCTAATTAAGCTAATGTCAAAAAGTGGATTGCGACAATCAAATCTCGGAAATTTTTTCCTAAACTTCAGTTCCGTTTCCCACGGTAATAATACAGAACAATACAAAAAATTATGCCACTGTAGTGGCACAGATTTCGGCTCAATTTTTGGATCATTCATATATACATATACCTATCACCATGCAGGATTATTGTTATCCCACAGTTCTAAAGAATTCATCATCTGTTTTAGTGAGCCATATCATTGCCTCAACTATGCTAAATATTGCAGGAATGAATGTCCAGCAAAAAAATAGGTAAGCAATTCCCCAGCCTGGTTGGTTTAAATAAAATTTATGCGCACCAAATCCACCTAGAAACAAAGCCAGAACAATGGCTAATGAACGATTTTTTCTCAACTCAACAACATTTTGCATATTTTGTGCGGTATCAATCAGCTGGTTAGACTTCAATGGTGCGCCGCAGCTTGGGCAGGATGAAGCCAAATCAGAAATTTTATTCCCACATTCCGTGCAATCAATAAGTGCCATTGGACTCCCCTTGTTTAAATTCATTCGTAGTTATTTTAAGTTGTTATACCCCTTCCTAGGAATCTAGGGTCAGGTCTAACATTCCAACATTAGAAAGTCGGGGCCGACCACGATTTTCCGCGCCCCTCCCCGCTTTTATTTAACACCCAACCTTAGGTAATCACCGTCGGTTGTACGCGTCCGGTTCTGGCGACTAGCTGAGACAAATCACCTGCAATGCCGATCAGCTCGGACAGTGCGACCTGAGCGTCCAAGTGGTGGCGGGCGACATCCGGGTCGTATGCTTCCAGATAAATTCGCACGGTAGCGCCCTCTGTGCCGGTACCGGATAGCCGGAAAACGATACGGGAACCGTCGGTGAACAGGATGCGCAAGCCTTGCCCCGTGCTGATGCTGCCATCGACCGGGTCGGTATAGCTAAAGTCGTCGCAGACGTCCACGGTGTAACTGCCGAATTTTTGACCGGGCAAGGTCGCGAAACCGTCTTTGAGGTGCTTCATCACGCCGTTGGCAGCATCAGACGGAATTGCCTCGAAGTCGTGACGGGAATAGACATTGCGGCCGAAATGCGCCCAGTGCGCGCGGGTGATCTCTTCAACTGACTGGCGGCGCACCGCGATGACGTTGAGCCAGAACAGCACGGCCCACAGCCCGTCCTTTTCACGGATATGAGACGAGCCGGTGCCAAAGCTCTCTTCGCCGCACAGGGTGACTTTGCCCGCATCCATCAGATTGCCGAAAAACTTCCATCCGGTGGGCGTTTCAAAACACGGAATGCCCAACTCGACTGCTACGCGATCTACCGCTGCACTGGTCGGCATCGAGCGGGCAACCCCTGCCAGACCTTCACGGTAGCCTGGGGCAAGTTTGGCGTTCGCGGTTAGTATGGCCAGACTGTCGGATGGGTTGACGAAGAAGTGACGGCCCAAAATCATGTTGCGGTCGCCATCGCCATCGGAGGCGGCACCGAAATCGGGCGCGTTTTCACCATAGAGGATTTCGACCAGTTCGTGTGCATAAGTCAGGTTCGGATCGGGGTGGCCGTTGCCGAAATCGGGCAGCGGAACGCAGTTCATGATGCTGTCGACCGGTGCGCCTAAGCGATTTAAAAATATTTCGCGTGCATACGGGCCGTTTACCGCGTGCATCGCATCGAACTTGATGCGGAAGCCGCCGGCAATCAGTGTGCGAATCGCGTCAAAATCGAACAAGGATTCCATCAACTCTGCATAGTCGGCGACCGGGTTGATTACCGACACGGTCATCTTGCCGATGGCATACTCGCCCACGGTATCGAGAGCGACATCCGCCACATCGAGTATGCGGTACTGCATAATCGTTTTGCTCAGTGAAAAAATGGCTTCCGTGATTTTTTCAGGCGCAGGCCCGCCGTTGGCGGTGTTGTATTTGATGCCGAAATCGCCATCCGGCCCGCCCGGATTGTGACTTGCCGACAGAATAATGCCGCCGAAAGTTGCATATTTTCGGATCACACAGGAGGCTGCAGGCGTCGACAGGATGCCGCCCTGACCCACCAGTACCCGACCGAAGCCATTGGCCGCTGCCATTTTCAGGATAATCTGGATTGCTTCGCGGTTGTAATAGCGACCGTCGCCGCCTAATACCAGTGTGGCGCCTTGAGGTGGTGAAATGCTGTCGAAAATGGCCTGAACGAAATTTTCCAGATAGTGAGGTTGCTGGAAGACCGGAACGCGCTTTCTTAATCCCGATGTGCCGGGCTTTTGGTCGCTGAACGGGGTGGTGGTAATCGTTACGGCTGCTGACAAATGTTCTGGCATGTTCATTCCTCCCGACGGTTATAAATTTTATGCGTAATCTTACCACCAGCGATCTGACTGAGTGATGTATATAGCGACTGATTCGATCACTTTCCCCAAAATTGAATTTTCCTGCAATAATTACGAAACTTTGGGAGGAAAAAATGATGAATCAAGATGATTTAAAACGTGCGGTAGCGCTGGCTGCTATTCAATATGTGCCTGCCGATTGTATTGTGGGGGTGGGAACAGGTTCAACCGCCAATTTTTTTATTGATGAGTTGGCCAAAATAAAGAACAAAATCCGGGGTGCCGTGGCAAGTTCTGAGGCTTCCGCAAAGCGTTTGCAGGGGCATGGTATTGAAGTTATGTCGCTGAACGAAGCGGGTGCGCTTGAGGTGTACGTGGATGGCGCGGATGAGATCACGCGGCATATGCATATGCTCAAGGGCGGTGGCGGTGCATTGACCCGCGAAAAAATCGTGGCGGGCGCGAGTCGAAAATTCATTTGCTTGTGTGATGCCAGCAAATTAGTCGATGTGCTGGGTAAATTCCCGTTGCCGATTGAAGTGATTCCAATGGCACGCAGTTCTGTTGCGCGTCAGTTGGTGGCCTTGGGCGGCCAGCCTATGTTGCGTGAAGGATTTACGACCGACAACGGCAATATCATTATCGACGTGCACGGCTTAAAAATTATGAATCCGGTTGAATTGGAATCTGAACTGGATCATATCGCCGGTGTCGTGACCAACGGACTGTTTGCACGTCGTGCGGCTGATGTGCTGCTGCTGGGTACCGCAGACGGCGTGAAAACGATGACGGTCAGCTAGGGGTGGTTGTTCCCTTGTTTTACTAGGGGGACGCCGCTGTCACAAACGCTTCACATTCGTATTATAGAATATACGGTTTAATACTACAGGGTCATACCATGAATACCAGTGATCATACCTCCAAGCAGTTCGATGTCGAACTTGAAGCGATACGCGCCTATGTGTTGCAGATGGGCGGACTGGTAGAGAGCCAGATCAAGAGCGCGATCGTGTCTTTAGTGGATGGCGATGTGGCCTTGATGAACCGGGTGATTGAGGACGATCATCGGGTTAATGCGATGGAAGTTAAGATCGACGAGGCCTGTTCGCAGGTGATTGCGCGCCGCCAGCCGACGGCCAGCGATTTGCGTTTGGTGATGATGGTCGTGAAAACGATTACCGATCTTGAGCGTATCGGCGATGAGGCTGAAAAAATTGCCCGCATGGCTAAGATGTTGTCGCAAAAACACGGGCTGGCGATTCCGCGTTACAACGAAGTCAAGCACGCCTCTGAAATTGCCGTGGATATGCTGCGTAAGTCTTTGGATGCGTTCGCGCGATTGGATGTGCAGATGGCGGCCGATGTGGTGCGTCAGGACGATCTGGTGGATGATGAGTTTCGCTCTATCATGCGCTATTTGATCACCTTCATGATGGAAGATCCGCGCACGATTTCGACCTCGCTGGAAATCTTATTTGTCGCCAAAGCCATTGAGCGCATCGGAGATCATGCCAAAAATATTTCAGAGTATGTCATCTATATGGTCAAAGGGCGCGATGTGCGTCACGTTACGCGCGATGAAATAGAGCGGGAAATCCAGTAGCAATGGAACAACATCCAGTTCTTGCTGCGGTCGATTTAGGGTCAAACAGCTTCAGACTTCAGGTAGCCAAGGTAGAAGGCGAGCAATTGTATATGCTGGACGGATTGCGCGAGCCTGTGCGTCTGGCCGCTGGCCTCACTGCCGACAATTATCTCGATGAGGCAGCCCGGCAGCGTGCGCTGGCCGCGTTAGCGCGTTTTGGCGAGCGTCTGCGCGACTTGCCGCCGGAGGCTGTGCGCGTTGTAGGGACTAACTCGCTGCGTGTGGCAGTCAATGCTGCAGAATTCATCGCCGAGGCTGAGCAGGTGCTGGGCTTTCCCATTGAAGTGATCGCAGGCCGCGAAGAGGCGCGCTTGATTTATATGGGCGTCGCACATGGCCTGCCGCAGTCGGATGATCAGCTGCTGGTGATGGATATCGGTGGCGGTTCGACTGAATTTATTATCGGTCACGGGCTCACGCCACTCAAACTGGAGAGCCTGTACATGGGCTGCGTCAGTTTTAGCAGCCGGTATTTTCCGATGGGGAAAATCACCAAGAATAATTTGGCCCGTGCCGAACTTGCAGCGCGCAGCGAGTTGCAAAATATCGTTGCCGACTATAAAGGGCAATGGCAAAAAGCGATCGGTTCATCGGGGACCGCCAAGGCAATCGCTGAAATTCTGGAATTGAATGGCTGGAGCCGGAGCGGGATTACGCGCGAAGGGCTCGATTTATTCCGGGCGCATCTGCTCAAAGTGGGCGATGTGCACAAGTTGACACTGCTGGGATTGCGTCCGGACCGTCTGCCTGCGCTCGCGGGCGGCTTTGCCATTATGTATGCCGCGTTTGATGAATTGGGTATCGAACACATGCAGTTGGGTTTGAGCGCGCTGCGCGAAGGCGTGCTCTACGATTTGTGGGGACGTTTTCACAACAACGATATGCGAGATGTGACTGTCAGGCATTTCATGCGCCGCTATCACGTTGATGTCAAACAGGTTGAGCGCGTGACGAGGCTGTCCGATGTGCTGGCAAGGCAGTTTTTCGGTTCGGAGGTGAATGCGCAGGCGTTGCAGGTGCTGGGGTGGGTTGCCAGTTTGCACGGCGTGGGTATCCGGGTCGCACACAATGGCTATCAAAAACATACCGCTTATATTCTCGCCAATGCCGATATGCCCGGGTTTTCCAAGAAGGAGCAGAATAGACTCAGTTTGCTGGCCTTGGCGCATCGGGGGAGTCTGAAAAAATTGCAGGGGCTGCTGACGGAAACTGAGGACTGTCTGCTCGTGATGAGTTTAAGGCTGGCCGCGTTGTTTTATCGCAACCGAAGCGATGTCGTGCTGCCTGATATGGCGGCCAGTTGTAACGGGGCTAAATTTTCGCTAGCTATCGATGCCGGCTGGCTGAAGCAAAATCCACTGACAGAGACCGCCTTGCAGGAAGAAGTGAAGCAGTGGAAATCGCTGGGTGTTGCCGTACAACTCATCAAAAAATAAATTCCAGTGCACTTCGGTGGTAAACTCCGGCGCGAAGCTGGCCAGACAGTCGCCGCGCACCTTGGGTGCGGGGAGGAAAGTCCGGGCTCCAGAGAGCAGAATGCCGGTTAACGGCCGGACACCGTGAGGTGATGGAAAGTGCCACAGAAAATATACCGCCGATGGCTGCGTAAGCAGCACAGGTAAGGGCGAAATGGCGAGGTAAGAGCTCACCGCGCTGGTGGCAACATCAGTGGCAGGGTAAACCCCATTCGGAGCAAGATCAAATAGGCTGACTATGACGTGGCTCGCGTCGTCAGCGGGTAGATTGCTTGAGCGTCAGGTAACGAAACGCCTAGAGGAATGACTGTCCACGACAGAACCCGGCTTATCGGCCAGCTTCACCTTCTCTTCATTAAATTCCCTTGATTATAGCGGTGGGCCTGTGGTTCTTTATCCGCATGCCGCGCGTATCGGCTTTGAGTGTCGCGGAATTCAAAATTCCGGTTAAAATTGGTCTTATTGCCATTCACTACTTGCCATCATGCTGATCGGTTTTGTCGCACTTTACTTGTTGTTGTCGATCGGCATTGGGGTGTATGCCTCGACGCGTGTACACAATGCGCGCGATTTTGTGGTGGCCGGACGCAATCTGCCCCTGCCTGTCGTGACGGCAACGGTGTTCGCCACCTGGTTCGGCGCGGAAACGGTGCTGGGAATTTCCGCCACCTTTGTCAAAGATGGCTTGAGCGGCGTGGTGGCGGACCCGTTTGGCGCGAGCCTGTGTCTGATTATCGCCGGATTGTTTTTTGCAGGGCGTCTGTACCGCATGAATCTGCTGACCATAGGCGATTATTACCGGGCGCGTTACAGTCGGTCGGTCGAGTTGATCATGACGCTCTGCATCATGATTTCCTATCTGGGTTGGGTGTCCGCGCAGGTTACTGCGCTGGGGTTGGTATTCAATCTGGTGAGCGGCGGGGCGATCGATCAGTCGACCGGCATGGTGATCGGCACGGCGATCGTGCTGGGTTACACCATGTTTGGCGGGATGTGGTCGGTGGCGTTGCTCGATTTTGTGCAGATGATGGTCATTATGGCGGGCCTGCTGTTCATCGCCGTGCTGGTGGGGCATGACGCAGGTGGCGCGGCTCATGTCATCAGTCATGCGCAGGATGCCGGTCGATTGCAACTTTTGCCGCACGGCGGCTACGAGGTCTGGATTCCCTTTGTCGGTGCGCTGCTGACGATGATGCTGGGCTCTATTCCGCAGCAGGACGTGTTTCAGCGCATGACCTCGGCGAAAAATGAGAAAACGGCCGTGACAGGCTCTGTGTTAGGCGGTGTGCTGTATTTCGGCTTTGCCTTTGTGCCGATGTTTTTAGCTTATGCCGCAACGTTGATCGATCCTAAAGTTTTCGGTGATTTAATTGCGACAGACTCGCAGAGGGTGTTGCCGACGCTGATTTTGACGCATACGCCGCTGATTGCGCAGATATTTTTCTTCGGCGCACTCTTGTCGGCGATCATGAGTACGGCGTCCGCCACGTTGCTCGCGCCCTCAGTGATGTTCACGGAAAATATACTTAAGCACTTTGCCTTAAAACACATGAGCGACAGCCAAATGCTGCGCACCATGCGCATCATCGTGGTGACTTTCGGTTGCACCGTGCTGTGGTTTGCACTGCATTCCAATGCAAGTATTTTCAAGATGGTTGAAAACGCCTACAAAATCACGCTGGTGGGCGCGTTTGTGCCGCTGGTGTTCGGACTTTACTGGAAACGCGCCAATAACCGCGGGGCGCTGCTGTCGATTGCGCTGGGCCTGATTTCCTGGCTGCTGATGGAAAAATTTTACAGCGGGACGGTCTGGCCGCCGCAACTGGTCGGCTTGTTGTGCAGCGTGGCCGGCATGCTGGCAGGTTCGTTGCTGCCGAAAAGAATGCTGCGCCATCGCCCTGCACGTCAGATAAGCTAAACAGTGTCATCATACTGTCATAAATTCTTCATACTCTGGCAACCTCAACCGAAGGAGTCATGATGAGTGCAAAGATTTTGATTGTGGAAGACGAACCTGCAATACAGGAATTATTGGTTTTTAATGTGACTCAGGCAGGCTTTGTGGCGCTGCGCGCAAGCGATGCAGAAGAGGCTTGGCAGCAGATACGCGATTATGCGCCGGATCTGATCTTGCTTGACTGGATGCTGCCCTCGACCAGTGGCGTGGTGCTGGCAAAACAGTTGCGTTCGGAAGCGCGCACCAAGGATGTACCGATTATCATGCTGACGGCGCGCGGCGACGAGCGCGATAAGGTGCTGGGTCTTGAGTCGGGTGCGGATGATTACATCACTAAACCATTCTCGCCGCGCGAATTGATGGCGCGCATCCGCGCCGTGATGCGCCGGCATATTCCGACTTTGTCTGAAGATAAAGTCGCCTCAGGGGGGCTTGAGTTGTCACCGACGTCACATCGCGTGACGGCTAAAGGGCTGACGATAGAACTCGGGCCGACCGAATTTCGCCTGTTACATTTCTTTATGACCCATGCCGAGCGCGTGTATAGTCGCACGCAATTACTCGATCAGGTGTGGGGGACACAGGTGTTTGTCGAAGAGCGCACGGTGGATGTGCATATCCGGCGTTTGCGTGCCTCCTTAGAGGCCAGTGGTCTGGACGGGTTGATCCAGACGGTGCGGGGCAGTGGCTATCGTTTTTCAACGAATAGTTGATTTTTTAATCGGTCAGGCAGTTATATCAGGGGGTCGCTTGCAGGAATTTTGGATACGGGTGAGCATGCCGATTATTTTCAGCGCACTGGTGGCGCTGTTATTGTGGGGCATTTTTTCCGCCAATATCGCGCTGATTTTTTTGCTGGTGGTGATGTTGCTCGTCATGATGCGCCATGCCCGACAATTGTATCGTCTGGGTGAGTGGCTTAAGGAAGCGCGCATCGAGACGATACCGGAAGCGGGCGGGATATGGGACGAATTGTTCTCGCGGCTGTACAAAATGGTCAAACGACACAAGCTGACCAAACAGAAGCTGGCCAATGAACTCCTCAATATCGAGCAGGCGACCGCTGCGTTGCCGGAAGGCGTGGCGAGTCTGAATGAAGCGAACCGGATCGAGTGGTGCAATCCGCTAGCCGAGCATCACTTTGGCCTGAATGCACAGCGCGACATCATGCAGGACATCACCTATCTGGTGCGTCAGCCGGAGTTTATCGATTATCTGCAGGCGGGCGATTTTGCAGCACCGCTGGTGATGCGCTCTGCCCGTCACGACGATATGGTGTTGTCCATCAAGCTGGTTTTTTATGGCGACAATAAGCGATTGCTGATCAGTCGCGACATCACCCAGCTCGAACGCATCGAAACCATGCGGCGCGACTTTGTCGCAAACGTGTCACATGAATTGCGCACGCCTTTAACGGTGGTGAACGGCTTTGTCGAAAACCTGCAGGATATGCCCGATTTGTCCCACGATAAAATTCAGCGTGCCTTGCAACTGATGGCTGAGCAGACGCGTCGCATGGATCATCTGGTGTCGGATCTTTTGACCTTGTCGCGTCTGGAAAGCGATCAGAGTCCGTTGAAAATCGAGAGTGTCGATATGTATTCTTTGCTGAGCGAGGTGAGTTTGGACGGGGAAATGTTGAGCGGGGGACGCCACCAGCACAGCATGGATGCGACCGGACCTGCCAAACTATCCGGCAACCGGGATGAATTGCGCAGTGCGTTTTCCAATCTGGTCAGCAATGCGGTGCGTTATACCCCCGATGGCGGTACGATCAGTTTGCGCTGGTACTCTCGTGCAGGTCAGCCGGTATTTTCCGTGCGGGACAGCGGTATCGGCATCGAGGCGCAGCATATTCCGCGCTTGACTGAGCGTTTTTACCGGGTGGATCGCAGTCGTTCGCGCGAGACTGGCGGTACCGGGTTAGGGCTTGCGATCGTCAAACACATCGCGCTGCGCCATCAGGCTAAGCTTGAAGTTTGCAGTGAAGAAGGGCGTGGCAGCACCTTTTCGCTGGTGTTTCCTGAAAAACGTATCGTCTGAAAACCGCAGGCTTTATTTTTTGATGGTGAAGCTTGCGCGTTCGAAATTGAAGCCTTGCTCGACGCTAAAGCCTAGCGTTGCCTGCATGATCCGGCCATCCTGATGTATCAGTTCGATAATCCTGCCAGCCTCAAAGCGGTTGCGCGGAAGAATCAGACTGGCAGGCGTTTTGAGGGCGGGTAAGGCGGGCAACAAAAAAGCATATTCCGCGGGGAGGGGCTGATTGAGGGGGCGTATGCGTACCGGCTCTGGCTGTCCTGGAAAATACCTCACACCCGTTTTCAGCTTTCCGTCTTGCATGACGCGTATCCACACCGTGGCCGCGAGCGCTGCGTGATGTACCGTATGCAGCGCGATGAGTTGCCGGCGCTTCAATTTTGAACCGTTCGCATCGGTGCGGACCAGGCAGGCACCCATAATGCTTTCATCTTTCATCTGCCAGTTTTCCGGCCTCGACGCGCTATCGGCCTCGTCCGTGGTGTCAGCGCTGAAGAGTCTGGTTTGAAAGATGCGCGCTGGCTCGCCAACAACAGTCGTCGGTAAATTAACTGGGCGTCTTACGCACGCCCTAAGCTGTTTTTTCTCACACCAGTTTTGATGCGCTAAGGATAGCAGCTCCAGACAGGCCTGACGATCTGATTGATTTCCCAAACCGACTTGCAGCGGCGTTTGTCCCTGTTGCAACAAAATAATTTTTACACGCAGCAGTTTGCTCAGCGGCACCATAGGCAGGTAACGCATGGATGCATGACCTGAGATTTCTGTCGTGCTTTGCAAGCCCTGGCTGCCTGATAAATCAATGGCCAGTGGCGGTGCGTCGTTAAGGCTGGTGGCATAATGATTTGCAATGGTGAGCGTGTTGCTCCAAAGCGAGAGCCAGATGTCGATTTGCTGCAATTGCCAGCGTGTCAGCTGAGCCGGATCGGCATAACAGACCAGCAGCGTCTTGAGATAACTGGCTGTGCAATTGGACTGTGCGCCTGTTTCGCTATGTTGAAACGCCTGTTGTTCTGCGTAGGCGTAAAGCTCATGCAGCTGGTGCCAGAGTCCGGGCGGGCATTCGTAGCCGGTGCGCAGATATTCAAGTATTTTCAGTCCGGTGAAGTGCAGGCAGCGCTGGCATAACAGCGCGCCATGTCTGGCCAGTTGTTTTTCGCCGGAGATGAAGGATTGCAAGCCGCGCTGATAGCCGGCAATCATCGCCTGCCACAGGTGTAACAAAGAGTTGAAGGTCAGTAATTCGAGGTCGTTTAAAGGCAACGCTTTATCGAGCAGTTTTTTGGCCAGATCCGTCTGTATAAACCCCACCGTTTCTTGCAACAGTTCAAGGATATCCAGTCGGTCTTGACCGCGCATCGGGTAGCGGTTCAACTCGCCCAGCTCTTTGAGCAGGCGCCCGTGAGCTTGCTGCAGGTTGGTTAATTGCAGTTGATTCAACCATGTCGCGCAACCGGCCGCATCCTTGAAAATCGGATTGGCACGATCATCGGTCGGTTCAAGCGGCAGGGTCAGCATAATTTAATCGTAGCAGGATCGTGAATTCAGGAGTGAGGATTGAGTGAAAGTAAAAACCAGAGTACGGGTTGTGCTCAATCCTCAGTCCTCAATCCTCAATCCTCAATCCTCAATCCTCAATCCTAAAGTAGTACACGCTCAATGCCGCCCTTGTTGGTTTTTTCGACAAAATCGGCCATCCAGTTATCCCCGAGTAGATGTTTCGCCATTTCGACGACGATGTAATCGGACGTCGTGCCGCTGTCATCAGCGTAGCGGGACAGCCCTTGCTGGCAGGCGGGGCAGGACGTGAGGATCTTGATTTCTCCGGCAAAACCGTCAGCGCGCAACGCATCGGCCCCTTTTTTCATTTCTTCTTCCTTACGGAAGCGGACCTGGGTTGCGATATGCGGCTGTGCTACGCCAAAGGTGCCGGATTCGCCGCAGCAGCGCTCGTTGATCGGCACCGTGGTTCCCATCAGCGTGTCGACCACCTTTTGCGTTTGATGCGTTTTCATCGGCGAGTGGCAAGGTTCGTGGTACATGTAACGCGTGCCTTCCACGCCTGCCAGGGCCACGTTTTTTTCCAGCAGATATTCATGGATGTCGAGCAGCCGGCAGCCGGGGAAAATCTTGTCAAACTGGTATTTGAGTAATTGATCCATGCAGGTGCCGCACGACACGATCACCGTCTTGATATTCAGGTAGTTCAGCGTATTGGCAACGCGATGGAACAGCACGCGGTTGTCGGTGGTGATCTGAGCTGCTTTGTCGCCCTGACCGGATGCATTTTGCGGATAACCACAGCACAGGTAGCCCGGCGGCAGCACGGTGATCGCGCCTGTTTCATACAGCATGGCTTGCGTGGCAAGCCCCACCTGGCCGAACAAGCGCTCCGAGCCGCAACCCGGGAAATAGAACACGGCTTCGGACTCTTCGCTGGCGCGGTGCGGATTGCGGATAATCGGGATCACGCTGTTGTCTTCGATGTCGAGCAGCGCGCGCGAGGTTTTCTTCGGCAAATTGCCTGGCATCGGTTTGTTGATGAAATGGATCACGCGCGACTGCAGTGTCGGCTTGCCGACTGTGGCCGGAGGGTGCGCGATTTGCTTCTTGAACAGTCCGAGCCGCTTGCCGATGCCGTGAGCGACACGCTGCGCCTTGTACGACCATTCGATCAGGACTTTTCGCATCAATGCAATTGAGACGGGATCGGTGGTGTTCAGATACAGCATCGAGGTGGCGGCAATCGGGTTGAATTTCTTCTTGCCCTGTTTGCGTAAAAAATTGCGCATCGCCATCGAGACATCGCCGAAATCGATATTCACCGGACACGGATTCAGGCACTTGTGGCAGACGGTGCAATGGTCTGCCACATCGTTGAATTCGTCGAAATGCTGGATAGAGATGCCGCGCCGCGTTTGTTCCTCGTACAGGAAAGCCTCGACCAGCAAGGAGGTGGCGAGGATCTTGTTGCGCGGCGAGTACAGCAGATTGGCGCGCGGCACATGGGTGGTGCACACCGGTTTGCATTTTCCGCAGCGCAGGCAATCCTTGATTGAATCGGCAATTTCGCCCAGTTCGCTTTTCTCCAGAATCAGACTTTCCATCTCCATCAGGTTGAAGCTCGGCGTATAGGCGCGGTCGAGGTTGCTGCCGGGCAGCAGTTTTCCCTTGTTGAAGCGGCCTTCCGGGTCCACCCGATTTTTATAGGCGATAAACGGCGCAATTTCTTTTTCGTCCAGATAGTCGAACTTGGTGATGCCGATGCCGTGCTCGCCGGAAATCACCCCGCCCAGATCCTTGGCCAGTTGCATGATGCGGTCAACTGCCCGGTAGGCCTGTTGCAGCATCTCGTAGTTGTCCGAGTTCACCGGGATATTGGTGTGCACGTTACCATCGCCTGCGTGCATGTGCAGTGCGACGAACACGCGTCCCTTGAGCACCTGCTGATGAATCGCTGTGCAACGCTCGAGCACCGGCTGATAGGTGCTGCCGCTGAAGAGGTGGCGCAGTTTTTCGCGCAGCTCCAGTTTCCATGAGGCGCGCATAGAGTGATTTTGCAGCGCTTCAAAGACATTGCTTTCTGTCGATTCAGCGCTGGGCTGATCGAGGTTGTCGCGCAGCCATTCCCAGCGCGTACGCACCTCGGACAGCAGTTTTTTCGCGTCTTCCGCACGGTTACCTAACAGCTCTGCATCGCCCAGCTGTTTGTCATCCTGATAATACAGCGGCAGGTCGCCTGAAAAAAACTCATCTAAGGCATCCAGCAGTTCGATTTTGTTGGCGAGCGACAGTTCGATGTTGATGCGCTCAATGCCGTCGCAATAGTCACCCATGCGCGGTAACGGAATCACCACGTCTTCGTTGATCTTGAAGGCGTTGGTGTGTTTTGCGATCGCGGCGGTGCGCGCGCGGTCCAGCCAGAATTTCTTGCGCGCGTCATGAGAGACGGCGATGAAGCCTTCGCCGTGGCGCAGATTGGCCAGTCGCACGATTTCGGACGCGGCGGCAGCGGCAGCGTCTGCATCGTCGCTTACCACATCCGCGACCAGTACCATCTTGGGGCGGGTGCCGCGACGGGATTTGGTCGCATAGCCTACCGCCTTGAGATAACGTTCGTCCAGATGTTCTAATCCTGCCAGAAATACCGGCGCAGTGGCGTGGGGTGAGAGGGGCATCGCGGCGTTGCGCTTGTTAAACAGTTCGGTGATTTCGACAATCGCCGGTACCGCTTCCCTGACTTGACCGAAGAACTCGAGACACACCGTGCGCGTGTGGGTATGGGCACGGTGCAAAATGAAGCGCGCCGAGGTGATGATGCCGTCGCAACCCTCTTTTTGGATGCCCGGCAGGCCGGAGAGAAACTTGTCCGTTACATCTTTGCCCAGCCCCGTTTTACGGAAGGCGCTGCCCGGAATCGTCAGCAGTTCGGGTGCGCCGTGCGGCGTCTTGCCGTCCGCTTCAAAGCGGCTGATGCGGAAAGTAGTGCTGGCGACATCGTGGATTTTGCCCAAATTGTGGTTTAGACGTTCAACGATCATCCACAGTCCGTCCGGGGTCACCATGCGCCACGATGCCAGATTGTCCAGTGCCGTGCCCCACAGTACAGCCTTCTTGCCGCCTGCGTTCATCGAGACGTTACCGCCGATGCAGGAGGCATCCGCCGAGGTTGGATCGACTGCGAACACCAGTCCGTTGTTTTCCGCCGCTTCCATCACGCGGCGCGTCACGACCCCAGCGCCGCAATGGATGGTGGCGTAGGGGGTGTCAAGACCGGGCAGAATGGTTTGTTCGATGGCTGAGATCGCATCGAGTTTTTCGGTGTTAATTACCGCCGAAAATTTATCCAGCAGCACGGCGCCGCCGGTGTAGCCTGTGCCGCCGCCTCTGGGCACGATGGTGAGCCCGAGCGCGATGCAGCTGCGCACCAGCGCTGCGATTTCTTCTTCCGTGTCGGGATGCAGTACGACGAATGGGTATTCTACGCGCCAGTCGGTGGCATCCGTGACGTGCGAGACGCGTGCTAAACCGTCGAACTGGATGTTGTCGCGGCGGGTGATGCGGGTCAGTTCGCGCAATGCGCGTTTGCGTAAGCGCAGGGTCTGCTCGAATTCATCTGAAAACTGATTCACCGCAACGCGGGCCAGTTCGAGCAGCCGTTTGACGATGACATTGTCCTGACGCCGGTCATCGATTGCATTGAGTCTGTGGTGCAGTGCGTCGATCAGCGCGCCGCGCCGCTTTTTGTTGCCCAGCAAATCGTCCTGCAAATACGGATTGCGCGTCACGACCCAGATATCGCCCAGCACTTCGTAGAGCATCTGCGCAGAGCGCCCGGTGCGTCGCTCGCTTCTCAGGGTGTTGATGATGTCCCAGGCTTCAGAACCTAACAATCGTTGGACGATTTCGCGGTCTGAGAACGAGGTGTAGTTATAGGGGATTTCACGTAAACGCACAGTCATGATGTTCCTTGCGGCAGCCTGCGGGGTAGCGCTGCCGAATTTAATAATTGTCTGGCGCGTATTTTACCTGATTGCAGCGACACGCTCGACCCTGACCTGATTGAGGATAAAATGCTGCATGGATACGAACGATAAAACGGCGCGCGTTTTTTTCGCGCTATGGCCCGACAGGACTGAGCGGGGCGGACTTTCCGGCTGGCAGCCGCCGCTTTTAGCATGCTGTGGCGGGCGGGTGATGCGTACCGATACATTGCACGCCACGCTGGTTTTTTTGGGCGAAGTTGAGGCAGTTCAGCTCGAAGCGTTGAAACTGGCGGCCGCTGAAGTCAGCGTTGCGCGTTTTGAACTTTGTTTCGATGAGGCGCATTACTGGGGCCACAATCATATTGTGTATGCAGCGCCACGCACGCTGCCGCCTCAACTGATAGAATTAGTGCGTGAACTGGAACAAAATTTGCTCCGCCATCGTTTCGCGTTCGAGCGGCGTGAGTATAAGCCGCATATCACCCTGTTACGCAATGCGCACTGGACGGATAAGCCGCTGCCGGGTATGTCGCAGGTTTGCTGGCATGTCCGTGAATTTGTGCTGCTGGAGTCTGCCGCGTCAAGTTACCGGATACTGGCGCGTTTTTGTTTGATGTGAAATATATGAAAAATAAATCAGCAATCGTGGCATGCGTGCTGTTGTGTTCAATCTCATCGGCGTATGCCGATGCTTTTGCGACCTGCGCGCAGACATTTAAAAATGACGCTGTGCAACGTTTGAACTGTTTCGATGAGGCGTTAACGGCTTCGACGATGGCTCACTCAGCTGCCACTGTGCAGCTTCCGTCTGACACAGTAGAGGAGGTGAAGCCTGTGGCCGAACCGCTGATTAGCAAGCAGGCGCGCTCTTATTTGACACGGGTATGGAATCTGGATAATCGTATGCACCGCAATTCGAGTGCGCTAGATCGTCTGACGCCGCATAAACAAAGCTATCTGGTTGTGCGTGACACCAGCAGGGTAAATAATCTGCCCTACTCTCCAGCGCCAGCTCATACTGTCTTAACGCCCTACAATATGGATGCGCTCGAAACCAAGTTTCAGCTCAGTTTCAAAACGGATATCGGTACGCTGGAAAATATCGATCTGTGGGGATTAAAAACGCTGCGGGTGTGGGGGGCATATACACAGCAATCGCACTGGCAGGTATTTAATTCTCGCAACTCATCACCGTTTCGTGAAACGAATTATGAGCCTGAATTGATTGCGGCCTTTGGCACGGGCAGGGAATCGGGATGGAAGCTGCTCAATTTGGGAATTGTCCATCAATCGAATGGACGGACCAATCCCGAATCGCGCAGCTGGAACCGTTTGTATGCGCAAGGCGGTTGGGAGTGGGATAACTTTTCCCTGCTGGCGCGAGGTTGGTGGCGCATTCCTGAGAAAGCTGCGACGGATGATAATCCTGATATCGTGCATTATCTCGGGCGCGGCGATCTGGTCGCGCGCTGGGAGCCGGACAGCAAATCGCAGGCCGTGGCACTGCTGGTACGCAATAATTTCAATTTGAATCAAAACATCGGGTTTACCCAGTTGGACTGGTCTATGCCGGTTGCATTGGGTCATGCGGCCCGTTTGCACGCGCAATTTGGCACGGGTTACGGCGAGAGCATGCTCGATTACAACCACCGTCAGACGACATTGGGTCTGGGTGTCTCATTCAGGGAGTGGTAACGATGTCGGATCAGGAAATTTCACACTATCAACGCATCGGCGGGGCAGAAAAAGTTCGCGAACTGGTCAGCCGCTTTTATCAATTGATGGACGGATTGCCCGAAGCCTATGGCATCCGCAAGATGCACGCGGATAATTTACAAAGTGCGAACGATAAACTCTTCAAATTTTTATCCGGCTGGATGGGCGGGCCGCAACTGTTTGTCGAAGAGTATGGACACCCGATGCTGCGCCGCCGCCATCTGCCCTTCACCATTGATGATGCCGCGCGCGATCAGTGGATGCTGTGCATGAATCAGGCGCTGGGTGACGTGGTGAACGATGCGGTTTTGCGTCAGGAATTGTCGGAGGCATTCACCAAAGTCGCCGATCATATGCGCAACCGGTAAGAGGCGTCATTGCGACCGCGAGCTTCGCGTAGCGTCTGGTAATCCAGCTTATGGATTTAACTTCTTGCATCGTTGCGTCTCGTCACAGCTTTACGAGACTCCCGGCTAAAGGCAACTTCTCGCAACGATGGTTTGGCAGCACTTGATTAGCTATGTAGCTAATATCTAAGCATGGGAGAAACTGCTAAATTGTGTCCCGCTGTATTTATAGCGCATGTATTCAATGAATGTATGACGACTTTGCAAACTGATATTGCAATGCATCAAAGCAGATATTGGCGATGAGCGGCAATGTGCCATCAGCAGTCCGTCAAGGGTCGGGATTGGTCGCCCGATACCGGGACTTCATAATTGGAAGAAATCTCCAAAGTCCTTAACTTGGATGAGCATATCCAAAGTCAATTACTTGCCATAAATTAGCTTATAAGCTACATTATCCGCCATGATTGAAATCTTTCGATACCAAACTGAAGATGGCAAAGAGCCTATAACCGAATGGCTTCAGTCACTTCGCGATAAGCAGGCGCAAGCCAAATTTCGAATACGGATTAAACGCCTGGAGTCTGGCAATTTCGGTGACTGCGATTCAGTTGGTGAAGGCGTACAGGAATTACGAGAACATCTTGGTGCAGGTTATCGAGTTTATTTTGGGCGTCATGGTCAGACGGTTGTCATCTTGCTGTGTGGTGGTTCTAAGAAAACGCAGCCTGCGGATATCACGAAGGCAAAGCAATACTGGGAAGACTGGAAAAGGAGGCGAGTATGAGCAGAAAAATCAATGCTGCGGTATCACACCATGATCGCGAAGTAGCAGAGTTGCGGGCAGACCGCGAGCTGGCCGTTGAATACATGAAAGCAGCCATGGAGTCGCTCGACAATCCTGATGACCGTGCCGCCGGACTGCTTGCGCTACGCACGGTCGCAGAAGCCTATGGTGGACTTGGCGCGGTTGCTGCTGAAGCGGGAATCAGCCGGGAAACACTGTATCGCACGCTGTCGGCCAAAGGAAATCCGACCCTAAAAACATTGCTGGCAGTGTTGAAGGCTGTTGGCATGAAACTTTCCGTTGAATCGGAGCATCCAGCTGCGGCATAAGCGGTTCGCAATTCTCGCAGTGGCGTAGATCAGCACATAAGGACCGTAAAGCGGTGACAATGGTTTTCCTTTTAACACAAGGAGAACGTCATGAACACCGATACCACTATACAAACCCACAATGTAGCGTGGAACAAAGGCAAGCTGGTTGGCCAGAAGATGCCGCTGAAACTGAAGGAGATATGGGCGATACGCATCCGGCTTCAGTTGGCTAAACAGGTTCGAGAGCTTGCCATGTTCAACCTCGCCATCGATAGCAAACTACGCGGCTGTGACTTGGTCGAACTGCAAGTGCGTGATGTTGCACAAGGCGGTCAGGTTTTACAACGTGCAATCGTTATGCAGCGCAAAACGCACCGACCAGTGCAATTTGAAATCACCGAACAAACACGCGATGCTGTGGCAGCATGGATAGCAGCCGCGCATCTCAAATCTGAACAGTTTCTATTCCCAAGCCGCATACATGATTCGCCCCATATTTCGACTCGGCAATATGCAAAGATCGTTGATCAGTGGGTGACATCCATCGGTCTGGACTCGAATGCGTATGGGACACATAGCATGCGGCGCACCAAAGCCACGCTGATCTATCGCCGCACTAAAAATCTGCGTGCCGTGCAGCTACTTCTCGGTCACACCAAACTGGAAAGTACCGTGAGATATTTGGGTATTGAGGTCGATGATGCCCTCGTTATCTCCGAGCAGACGGAGGTCTAGCAGGTATTGCCAATACAAGCGGCAGGCATGTTGAGCACTGCCGCTTGCATATCCTTGAAGGAGAAATTTTGCTCTGTGCCATTTTAGGATGGTCAATGTACAAAATATTCAGTAAGAAAAGGGCTGTTCGCAAGCGGCAAGAAGGTATCCAAATGTGGACATTCGACAAGTTAATAAATCTCGGTAGTCTTTTCAAATAGTCTCTCCCTTGACAGGTTAGATCAATGTCATTAGGATAGCGAGTAATTACTTACTTAAATCATTCTTCAGGCGGAATATGTCGAAACTTAGTTTGAAAATTATCCTGTTAGGCATTCTGTTTATTTCAATATTTGCATGGGCAGTTCTTACCCAAGGGCCGCTTGCGCCGGTCAAAGTTACCGTCGAAAAGATTCAGCAGGGGGCACTGACAGCCGAAGTGTTCGGTGTTGGTCTGGTTGAAGCCAGGCACAGTTACACTATTTCTCCAGTCATGACTGGCAGAATCAAAAACCTCATGGTCGATCAGGGCGATCATGTGAAGGCAGGTCAGATTGTAGCTGAGCTGGATCCTATTGATCTTGATGAAAAGGTGGCCAGCAGTCTCTTTATGAAAGAGCGATCTGCCAATTCAATCAAGGTTGCAGAAGCTCAGTTACTGCAAGCACAGAGTCAGAATAAAACAACTGCTTCTGCCTATAAACGATACAGTGAATTGCACACAAAAGGCTTCATTAGTCAGGAAATGCTGGATGCCAAACTGAATGAAAAAACAGCTTCGCATGCTGCACTGGGCGCGGCGACGGCCACATTGGCGGCAGCAAAAAGAGACTATTCAAAGGCGCAGTCTGATGCGTTGGGTATGGGTAATTTGCGCAATCAAATCAGACTAAAAAGTCCGATAGATGGCGTTGTCACAGCAAAATTACTTGAGCAAGGCGTGACCGTTGTTCCCGGGCAAGTTGTACTTCAAGTTATTGCTGCTAACGATTTATGGATCAAGACTCGCATCGACCAAAAACAGTCAGGTTTGCTTCGGGTCGGGCAGAAGGCTGACATCGTACTGCGTTCACATCCTCAAATACACGTACCTGGAACGGTTGAACGTATTGATTTGATCAGCGATGCGGTCACCGAGGAACGCATTGTGAATGTTGTTTTTGCTCCGCCAGAGTTTAATGCCAGCCTCGGCGAATATGCTGAAGTCACCATTAAATTGCCAGTGAAGGAAAAGGCGCGCTCTATTCCCACCGCTGCAATCAAACGGATTGATCGGCAAGCGGGGGTCTGGGTGTTGCAAGACAACCTGGCCAAGTTCAGGCCAGTCAAGATCGGCATCTCGACGCTGGATGGACGCGCACAAATACTGGATGGCATCAGTGATACTGACGAAGTGATTGTATATAGCCAGAAGGAAATTAAAGAAGACTTGAAGCTCAAAGTCGTTTCGGAAATCGTGAGGAACTGATTGTGATCAACCTTGCAAGCCGCGACATTCTGCATGGATGGGGGAAGTTCGTCTTTACCGGTGTGGGGCTGGGGCTGCTGATCGGTGTCACGCTGACCATGGCCGGGGTCTATCGCGGCATGGTGGATGATGCCAAAGCCATGATAGACAACGCCGGTGCCGACCTGTGGGTGGTTCAGCAAGCGACGCTGGGGCCGTATGCCGAACCGTCAAGTATTCACGATGATGTTGCCCGCGACCTGCTCGGACAAGAGGGAGTCATGGAAGCAGGGAATGTGACTTACCTGACCATGCAAATCCAGCGAGGCGGCAAGGATGTGCGCGTCATGCTGGTTGGAATTGAACAGGGAAAGCCGGGAGAACCAGCCTTTCTGGTGGCAGGACGCCCCATCGCACGCACGCACTACGAAGCACTGGCAGACATTAAGACCGGACTGGCGCTGGGTGAAAGCATCCAGATTCGCCGCCACTCATACACGGTAGTGGGACTTACGCAACGCATGGTGTCATCTAGTGGCGATCCGATGATATTCGTTCCGCTCAAAGATGCTCAGGAGGTGCAGTTCCTCAAAGACAATGATGCCTTGTTGAATGACCGCGCAAGGACGACAGAAACCCCAGCTTTCAATCGCGTACCGGGAGTGCTGGATGCCGTTCTGGCAAGCCAGATCAGCAGTCATATGGTCAATGCCGTACTGGTGCGTATCAGAACTGGATACAACGATCAGATAATTGCCGAACAGATCAAGCGCTGGAAGCATTTGCAGGCATATACCAAGGGGCAGATGGAAGAGATTCTGGTTGCCAAGCTGATTGCGACCTCATCCAAACAGATTTTCATGTTTCTGGTAATTCTTTCCATCGTCAGCGCCGCGATTGTGGCTTTTATTATTTACACTATGACGATGAATAAAATCCGCGAGATCGCTGTGCTCAAGCTGGTGGGAGCGGGTAATCGAACCATCAGTAGCATGATATTGCAGCAGGCGCTAAGCCTAGGTTTGATTGGTTTTGTCGTCGGGAAGATCTCGGCAACCATTTGGGCGCCACTGTTTCCGAAATACGTTTTGCTGATACCGGGGGATGCGATCGTGGGCTTCATTCTGGTCATGCTGATGTGTTCGCTGGCCAGCGTTTTCGCTATCCGTGCTGCATTACGGATCGATCCCGCCACGGCGATAGGAGGATAAGGCGATGAAGATACCTGCGATCCAGATTGAAAATCTGACCAAGCGTTATGGAGAGGGCGATACCGCGGTGGATGCCTTAAAAGGCGTGGACATGACCATCTGGCCGGGTGAAGTAGTCGGCCTGGTCGGCCCTAGCGGGTCGGGGAAAAGCACCTTGCTAAAATGCCTTGGCGCGGTCATTGAACCGACATCAGGAAAAATGCAACTGGGCGGACAGACGATATTTGACGGGGCATGGAAGATTGATGATTTACGCACCTTGCGACGTGATCGTATCGGTTTTGTATTTCAGGCGCCTTATCTGATCCCGTTCCTGGACGTGACCGATAACATCGCTTTATTGCCTATGCTGGCGGGTGTATCGAATGCACAGGCGCGGATTCGCGCCAGAGAATTGCTGGACGCGCTGGATGTTGGCCACCGTGCGCAGGCTCAGGTCTCAGAGCTTTCCGGCGGTGAGCAGCAGCGCGTATCCATTGCGCGTGCACTGGCTAATCACCCCCCCATCATCCTCGCCGATGAGCCAACCGCGCCATTGGACAGCGAGCGTGCCTTAACGGTGGTGAGGATACTGAATCAGATGGCGCAGCAATATCAGACCGCCATAGTCGTGGTCACTCATGATGAGAAGATCATCCCGACCTTCAAGCGTATTTACCACATTCGCGATGGCCGCACTTATGAAGAAGCCGGCGAAGGACGAGATGCATAACAGGATTTTAATGGAGAAATTAGCGTGAATACTGAAGTTATCAAACAGCGTCTATCTACCGAAGAAAGACAAAAAGAGATCGTCCGTGTCGCCATTCATCTGGCCGCTGAAAAAGGCATAGACAGCGTGACGACCCAGGATATGGCAGATGCGATGAAGGTCACGCAAGGTGCCATCTTCAAACATTTTCCCACTAAGGACGATATCTGGCTTGCCGTCATACATTGGATACGCGGGCGACTGATGACAGTGCTGGAGAAAGCAGCATCCGAAGCGACAGGGCCGATTGATGCAATTGAGCGGATGTTCTATGCGCACGTGACTTTTATCGGCAAGCATCCTTCGATTCCGCGTTTGCTGTTTACAGAAATGTTACACAAGAAGAACAGCAAGTTGCGTGATTTGATACAGGGCATCATTTCAGGCTATGAAGAAAGAATTGCCGGGTTGCTGGATGCGGCGAAGACACAGTCACTTGTATCTCAGGATCTGGATAGTAAGAACGCCGCCGTACTTTATATCGGCATGATTCAGGGGCTCTTCATGCAAGTCTCCATTTTTGGCGGCAAACGTTCATTGCTGGAGGAGGCTAAAAAGACCTTCCCGATATATTTGCATGGCATCAAGAAACGTAACGAAGACGCTTAACTTTATCTCTAAAAAAAGGAATAGGAATGAAAAGATATCTCTCACTGGCAATCGCCGGTTTGTTTTATGCGGCAACGAGCGCACAGGCGGCAGAACCGCTTGTCTTGCAACAGGTCATGAAAGACTTGGGTAAAAATATGCAAATCGTAACCGATGGGATTTCACGCGAAGACTGGGTGCTGGTTGAACATACCGCTCACCTGGTCGGCGAACATCCTGAAGCGCCAATGAATGAAAAGGTGCGCATCATGGCTTTCATGGGCAGCGACATGAGCAAATTCAAATCATTTGACGGTCAGACACATGAAGCCGCACATGAGATGGCAGAAGCCGCAAAGGCGAAAGACGGACAAAAAGTAATTTCAGCTTTCCAGAAACTTCAGTCCGGCTGTCTGAGTTGTCACCAGGCCTTTCGCCCGGCGTTTGTGGAACATTTCTATGGCAAGTCTGCCAACTAAAAAAATCATTTAATTTCAAACGGAACATATGAATCATGAAAAATTGCAAATTAAGCTGGAGTCTGGTTGTTGTTTTATCCATCATCGTCGCGCTGTTCGCGTACAAATTCACAGTAGGTGAGGTTCAGCCCTCTGACGATGGTCGTCAGGCAGTCATGCTCAGCAAGGATGAACGCAATGCCTTGTTGCTGGAAATGCGTACCTGGCTGGAAAGCTCGCAAGGCATATTGGAGGCTGCATCCCAGAAGGATTTTGCGGCAGTCGTAGCATCAGCCAAGGCATCTGGAATGGGCGCGGAAGCCCAGACGCCAGGCTCGTTGTTCAGGAAGCTTCCGGTAGAAATGAAAAAACTAGGCTTCGATACACGCAAGAAATTTGATGACATCGCTGCTGATGCCGAGGCCAACAAAGACAGCGATCGCATCGTCAGTCAATTGAGCGTGGCAATGAACAATTGCATCGCCTGTCATGCGATGTACCGTTTTGTCGAAACGCCACAATAGGTGTCATCCGAAGAATCGGATACTCAATTCAATGACGGGGATTTTTAGCATGAAAATGATGCCACGCATTTTTCTGTTTGTACTGGGAATGTCAGGGGCGGCAAGTGCTGCCGACCTGGTCGACACCTACCACGCTGCACAGGCTAACGACCCGCTGTTCTCCGCCGCGCGTGCCTCCCAGCAAGCCGGACAGGAAAAGCTGCCGCAAGGCCGCGCGCTGTTGATGCCCAGCGTTAATCTCACTGCGAACACGACATACAACGATCTGACAACGCAGTATCGGGGTGCATTTTTGATCCCGGGTGCGGCCGGTAATCATCGCTATAACAGCAATGGCTACGGCGTGACGCTGGTTCAGCCTTTGTTCCGTCAACAAAACTGGATCGCTTATACAGAGGCTGAATTACAGGTCGCGCAAAGCGAAGCGCAATTCAAGATCGCCGAGCAGGACTTGGTGTTACGGGTCGCGCAGGCCTATTTTGATGTGCTGATCGCTCAGGACAGCGTGCGCCTGGCCGAGGCGCAAAAGACCGCTATCAAGGAACAACTCGCTCAGGCGAAGCGTAATTTCGAAGTGGGCACGGCCACCATCACCGATACCCACGAAGCACAGGCACGCCACGATTTGACCAGCGCTCAGGAAATCGCCGCGCAGAACAATCTGGAAATCAAACGCCGTACCTTGCAGCAACTGATCAATACGCTACCAAAAGACCTACAATCGCTAGGCAAACAGTTCAAGTTGGAAGCGCCGCAACCCGCCGACATGGAACAATGGGTGAATGACGCGCAACTGAATAGCCCGCAACTGGCTATCGCGCAGGCTGGTGCACAACTGGCCGAAAAAGAAGTGGCGCGCAATCGTGGCGGGCATTATCCCACTGTCGATCTGGTGGCGAATTACTCTAAGAGTGCCGCTACTGGCGGCAGTTTCGGTGTGGGCAGTGATAGCACCAGCAAAAGTATAGGCGTGCAACTCAATCTGCCGATCTTCCAGGGTGGCGCGACCAGTTCCAAGTGGCGTGAAGCCGAGGCCAATCGCGAGCGCGCCAGCCAGGAACTGGAAAACGCCCGTCGCAGCGTAGCACTGCAGACCCGTCAAGCTTACCTCGGTGTGGTGAGCGGCATCGAGCAAGTCAAAGCCTTGCAGCAGGCACTCACCTCCAGCGAAAGCTTGCTGGAAGCCAGCAAGCTGGGTCAGGAAGTAGGCGTGCGCACCAATCTGGACGTGTTGAACGCGCAGCAACAACTCTTTTCGACACGCCATGACCTGTATCAGGCTCAATATGCCTACCTCATCAGTGAACTGCGCCTGAAAGCGGCAGTGGGGACGCTGGGCGAAGCTGATCTGGGCAAGGTCAATCTTACTTTGTACTAAGTTAAATGCCATGCATCCAACAGCATATAATTTCAGGGCAATAGCTGCTGAAGTCAAACAACCCCATTCTTTGATTAAAAAGTAGGTGCTCAACCTGCAGGATGATTAGGCGCGATTACTACTGCTAGTCCCTCAGCAAATCCGCCAGCGATGTGTTGTCCAGCGTACTGAAAAAATTCTCTTGTGCAGTATATAAAACGTGTTTCAACCGACACTTTGGCAATAATGGACAGGTAGATGTGCCGTCTTTCATGCACTCCACTAGCGCCAGACTGTTTTCCATCAAGCGAACTACCGACCCTACAGAGATGTCTTTGGCATCTTGTGCCAAGGAAATCCCGCCGTTCCTGCCACGTTCACTCACGACTAGATTTGCGCCGACTAGCGTCATGACCACTTTCATCAATGTGCTCTTGGAGATTTGGCATTGCTCGGCTACTTCAGCGATGGTGACAGGCGCGTTTTTTTTACCCAGGCAAATCAGTGTACGCAGCGCACTATCTGATGAAACGGTCAGTTGCATGGCTCACCCCAATATTTGTTGTTGTTCATTATAAAGCTTCAAATTTAGATTAGACGGATTTATCAAAAAAGATTCTTAAGTGTTGAATCTTTTTCCTAGGTGTTATATATTCCGACTCCCGGAATCATTTAACAAGGATGAAGCATGTATCAACAAGTTGCCTGGATAGTTTCAATTGCGCTAATCGCGTTACTCGCGAGTGCATTTATATATGTCATCAGAAACGGTAGTAGTACAGGAAACAGTGCCGCCATTTCAGCCTCGACGGGTCGCTGGAGAAGTCGGTTGTTATTGGGTTTGACGATCATTTTCATTCCTGTAATCGGATACACCTTGACCAAAATGCCCTATGTCAGCAATGCAATGGCAAATGTAGGTGCTATTGAAGTTCAGGCCAAGGGTTATCAGTGGTATTGGGAAATATCTCAAACTGAATTGCCTGTAGGTAAGCTAATTGAATTTCAGGTGACCTCAGCCGATGTGAATCATGGCTTCGCCATCTACGGCCCGGACATGAAGATTCTGACTCAGACACAGGCCATGCCAGGTGTGACCAATGTATTACGCTACACCTTCGAGCAGCCGGGAACCTACCAGATACTCTGCCTTGAATATTGTGGAATGGGGCATCACACGATGATGACCGAACTTCATGTAGTCGCACAATAAGTATCAGTACGGAGAATAAATATGAAAATTAAAAGCAATAGCACTCCCTCTCAAGTGAGCGGAGTAGTGAAGGTATATGCAGTAATCACCGGCGTGGTTATTTTGCTTATGATGTTGTTTGGCCTGACCATGCGACTGACGCAGGCTCAGGTGCTCTCAATTGATCCGGTCATGTTTTATCAACTGATGACCGCGCACGGCATCGGCATGGTGGCCATTGCAGGTCTGGGTGGCTCGGCGGTGATGTGGCACTTCCTGAGCAAATACGTCAATCTCAGAGCAGGATTGGCATGGGCCAATCTGGGTTTCTTCCTCGCAGGTGTGGTGTTAGTGCTTGGCGGCATATTCCTCGGTGGCTTTGCCGCAGCCTGGACATTTCTCTATCCCCTGCCTAGCAATTCCATGGGCATGTGGAGTCAGGCTGCTGCTGCATCCTATATGGGTGGTGTGCTTCTGGTTGGCGTCGGCATGCTGTTGTTCTATTTGGAAACAGCGCGCGGCATTATTCAGAAATACGGTAACTTCACTAAATCACTCGGCTGGCACTACCTGAAAAATGGTCAGGACGCGCCCCCAGTGACTGTCATTGCCAGTACGGTCGTTACAATCATCAATATTGTTGCCATCCTGATCGGGGCTGTCATCCTGAGCATGATGTTGATTAATCTGTACGTACCCGAAATCGTAATTTCTGCACTGTTGGCGAAAAACTTGATTTTCATTTTTGGTCATACCTTCATCAATTCGGCTATTTATATGGCTGTCATCGCGCTGTATGAAATACTGCCCATCTATACTGGGCGTCCGTGGAAGTTGTACAAGCCATTCGTGCTTGCATGGTCGGCAACCATCATCATGGTGCTGACCGTATATCCTCATCACATGCTGATGGATTTTGCTCAGCCGGTGTGGATGCACATCATGGGACAGATTATCTCTTATGCCAGCAGTCTTCCTGTTCTGGCCATCACCTTGACGGGTACGCTCGGTGCGGTTTACCGAAGCAATATCAAATGGGATATGACTTCCTCGTTGCTGGTGCTGTCGATTTTTGGCTGGAGCGCAGGCGTGATTCCTGCTGTGATAGACGGCACAATTGCCTTCAATCACGTGATGCATAACACCATGTGGGTGCCGGGTCATTTCCACCTGTACCTGTTGCTGGGTTGCGTCACTATGATCCTGGCTTTCATCAGTTGGATAGCGAAGAATGAAAAGCCTGCTGCCGGTTTCAGCGGGTTTGAAAAAACCATGTTGTGGACTTTTGCGGGCAGTGCGTTCGCCTTCACAATGGTGTTCCTGATGTCCGGCGAGGCCAGTGTCCCGCGCCGCATGGCTGTGCATTTGCCGGAGTGGGTCTGGTATAGCCAGGTCGCGTCCCTGTTTGCAGCAGGTATTGTAATCAGTGCGATGTTTATCATCATTAGGGCATTGAGCGGCGTGATCAAACCGGCGCAACAAGGTTGATTCAGGGGTGGTTCAGTGAGAACGATAACCGCCTCGGTGATTGTCCTGCTGCTGGGGATATGGGCAATTAGTGCCATCACCGAGGGCTTCAATGTGCTCACCTCTGAACAGGCTCGCAGGCTTGATATTGTCAGTAGGCAACCCACCGTTCCAAACGTGCGCCTGATTGATCAGTCTGGTCAGGTGTTTCGTTTCGGCAACAGGGTACAGAAGGAAGACAGGTTTCTGATCGTCGACTTTATCTACACCAACTGCCAGTCGCTCTGTCGTGTGCTTGGAACTCGGTTTCAACAACTCCAGCGCAGCATCATTGAGGGAGGCTTGCAGAACCGTGTTCATCTGCTATCAATCAGCTTTGATCCTGAGCATGACAGCGATGCCGTGCTCAGGCAATACGGCGATCACATGCAGGCTAATGCCGAGGTGTGGACGCTTGCGACGGTGGTCAATGCCGGCGATCTTGAGGTCTTGTTACGCACTTTCGGTATTACCGTCATTCCCGATCAGTTGGGCGGATTTCAGCATAATGCTGCCCTGATCTGGGTCGCACCATCTGGAAAATTGGTGCGTGTCATGGACAGTGATTCAGACGATCCGCTGAGTATTCTGGATGAACTGGTGAAATAAAATTGATTAAAGCAAAGCAACATTCTGGAAAAATTTGGCCTGGTATCGGCGTGAGTATCATCATTGTTTTAGCTGTTCCCTTCATGCGACGGATGATGGAGAGCGACATGGTGCTGCACATGTTGGTGCAGATTCCGCTCATCCTGTTTGCCGGATGGTCATTGGCCCGGGGATGTACGGAACAAGTAAAGGTCGGCTTGCAGAGGTGGAACTACGCAGGCATCGCCGGATTGCTGATGACGTCTCTGGTGCTGATCTTCTGGATGCTTCCCCGCGCGTTGGATATCGTACTGACCAACAATACGCTGGAATTGTTAAAGTTCCTGTCGCTTGTCATGGCGGGCGCAGCACTTAAATTATCGTGGCAAGCGGCCGGGATGATAGCCCGTGGTGTCTTTCTGGGTAACGTATTACCCATGATGATGGTCGTGGGCTGGCTGTACATCGAGTCACCGGTCCGGATTTGTAATTCCTACCTGAGCAACGATCAATTACGCACGGGAAGGGGGCTGCTTGCTTTGTCTATTGCCGGTAGCCTGATCTGGTTATATGCATTTTTTATATCAGCCGGTCATGGTGACCGTTCTGAGATGCAGTCGAATAATTCAACCTCAATATTTAAATAAGGAACCGAAAATGTCACATAACTGCTCCAATACTATCTCCTTTGACCTGTGCTACCCGTTCGATGCACGCGGTGTGGCTAAACGCTTCCGCCATGCGGCGATCTTCGGTGCGCTGGATGCACTGAATCCGGGTGAGACCATGAGTTTTGTCAACGACCACGACCCGTTACCACTGCTGGCTCAATTGACTCAGCGTTACGGTGAGGGCATCACGATCAACTATGTCGCGCGTGAGCCTGATAATATTGCCATCAACTTCACTCGCAGATAATATTTTCTCCGGCGTGTTTGTAAGAGTTTCCACAAGTTGTAACACCTGTTGAGGGAGAAAGAAAGATGATTCCTAAACGATTTTATGGCTATGACTGGGATGCGATCGCCGGGATTCTGGCAGCGGTGATCGCCATCATCCTGCACATGTTGCATGTGCTGGACGAGCACGTCATCCTGCCTATCATTCTGGTCTTGATCGCCCTGCTTTTTATCAACTTTATGCGTCATGAACGGAGTAATGAACTTACTGCGGAACAGGTGGAGCGTATGGATAGGACGGTGAAAACCATACATTCCACGCTGCAACCCTCGGATGTGGATTTGGTGGGGCCACGCCAGTTACGGACGACGAGTGAACAGTTTTCCCATAACATGCGCGGTGACTCGATCTGGTTCAATGTCTGTCTGTCCATGTACAAGCCCCAGCAACTGTTCGATGCGCTGCTGCGCCCGGCCGTGGAAAACCCCAAGGTAAAATCCATACGCTTCACGCTGGACGAAAGTCAGCAACCCTTGTGGGAACAGCACGTTTTACCCAAAATCATGGCGTGCAAGGGGCATGCCAAAGTAATGGAGCCACATTGGCGTCAGTTGGAAAAGAACATCTCATTCATACTCGCGGATATTCATCAGGAGGGACAAACTGAGGCTTTGCTGAGTTTTTGGGGGGAACCGTTCATGGCGCAGTCCACCGAGAAAGAGGTTCCGCGCTATATTTTTCACGTTCGTCACCGATCTGAATTGTTGACGCACCTAGTTGAGTTGGAGCGTGGACACCACTTGCGGCAGCAGGAGAAATCATGAAGGAAACTGTAACTTTTTCATTCTTGAAGCATTTCTAAGATGGGTTTTGTCAATAAAATTACCGGGTTCTGGGGCGTCTCCTCAAATGCCACCGGTCACGCAGAAAAGTTCATCTCCGGCATCGGTGGGTTCATCGGTATCTTGCTGACCATGTGGGTCAGCCATCATTATCTCGGCGTGCAGGGCGCGGCATTGCTGGTGGCCTCGATGGGGGCATCGGCAGTTTTGCTGTTCGCCGTGCCGCATGGGGCCTTATCCCAGCCCTGGGCATTGATGGGGGGGCATTTCTTTTCAGCGTTGATCGGTGTCACCTGCGCACAGAGTGTCACCAATCCTCTGATTGCCGCGCCGCTGGCTGTGGCGCTGGCGATCACCGTGATGCATTATCTGCGCTGTACACATCCGCCGGGTGGAGCGACCGCGATCACCGCCGTCATCGGCGGTGAGCAAGTCCATGCGCTGGGGTATCAGTTTGTGCTGACCCCTGTGCTGGTAAATGCATTGATCATGCTGCTTGCCGCCATTGCGGTGAACTACGCTTTTCAATGGCGTCGTTATCCGGCCAGTCTCAAGCAGCAGGCCAGCAAGCCTGAGGTGCAGAATATGGCTGCAACAAGCAAGCTGATGCACGATGATTTTGAGTACGCCCTCAGGGAGCTCGGCACTTATGTGGATGTCAGCGAAGCCGATCTGAGCAGAATCTACCGGCTGGCTGTCAAGCATGCCTGGCAACTCTCAGACCAGTCGGGGGAAATCAGCGCCGGTCTGTATTACAGCAACGGAGAGCAGGGGGCGGATAAGTCGGTACGCAAGGTCATCGAAGTGTCTGATAAAGATGGCGGGTCGGCGGTGACGTACAGCATAGTGGCAGGGAATGGGCAAGGTGCGATAAAAACCGCCACGATGCCTGATTTTACCAACTGGCAGGAATACGAAGTGATCCTGAAACAAGGTTCATGGCACCGGATACGGCCGATTGATTTGTAATACAAGGAATTGAAAGAAAAATATGAAATTGACTCAATATTCCGATCTGGGCTTGCGACTATTGATGTATCTGGCGCTACGCGAGGGCGAATCGGTCACAATACAGGAGGCTAGTGATCGCTTTGCTATCTCCAAGAACCATCTGGTGAAGATTTCGCATCAATTGACCAAGCAAGGTTTAATTGTAAGCATACGTGGTCGCAATGGCGGCGTGCGTCTGGCGCGTCCACCTGAGCGTATCAATGTCGAAGAGGTCTTACGTGCAACTGAAGAAAACTTCGATCTGGTCGAGTGTTTCAATGCCGCGCAGAATCGTTGTGTCATTTCTGGCGAGTGCAAGCTTAGCGCAGTGTTAGACGCTGCGCTTGCAGCATTTTTCAAGGTGCTAAGTGCCACCTCTCTGGCCGATCTGGTCACGAATTCTCAGGCGATTGACCAGAATCTATTGCCACTGCCAAAAGAAATATCCATCAACTTCAGTGCGCTGAGTCTCCTGAAAGGTAAATAGGCTAGCTTGGGTGTAAGTCTTGTTTGCTTTGCGGATTTAAACATGTATCATTTAAACATGTATTAAACAAATATGTAGTTTTGCTGCAATAGAGTGCGAGTATAAAACCTTGCTGGCTTGTCTGTTAAATATCTGCTGTTAATGGTGATGAAGAAGTAATGATAGAACCCGTAAAAATGGCTGATTTCTTTATCAGCTTCTTTTCAGCCGCTTCTGTGATCGTGTTCGGTGCGCTGTATGCCCTCCTGTTCGCCTATTCAAAAATCAAATGTGTGCCGCGCGTGATGCCGCTGGCTTATCTGTCCTATGCCGCTTTGTTCGCATCGGTCATGGCACTGGCGACTGTGGCGCATCTGTTTGGCAGTCTGTTCTGGGTGACTGTCGTGGTACTCATGCTGGTCGGTTACATGTTTGCACCGCACGCCATCTGGCATCTGTGCGTGGGTACCCACGATGACGCAGATACGCTGGCTTTAAATTGTATTAACCAAAACCCTCACGAAAAATTTCATCAATCCTGTAAGGAGTAAGCATCATGACTACCAGCAACTGGTGGGCATCCGAGACCTTTTGGCGTAAGACCGCCATTTGGGTAACGGCCGGCTCATTCGTCATATTAATATTTCTGACTTTCGACACCATGTCGCAAATCACCGCAGGGTCGAAACGGGTACCCGCGTATTCGGCGATCAATCATCGCGTCGAATATGTCTATGACGAGTCGCGTCATGCGCAAGTCCCGGTGATCGGGACTGCTGATGAACCGCTGTTTGGCAAGATGCTGACCGAAGCCGAAGCTCTGGTGAGTCATGGCAAGCTGACCGTACAGGCAAAGAACTGCATGGGTTGTCATACGCTGCTGGGAAATGGTGCGTATTACGCTCCCGACCTGACCAAAGCCTGGCTTGATCCTTTCTGGGGTTCACGCGAGATCCGCGAGGAGCAGATGGTGGCGTTCATCATGGATCCTTCAGACAAACTGCATAACAGCGTGGGCAGACGCATGCCCAAGCTGGGGGTGACGGATGATGAGGCACACGCGATCGTGGCCTTCCTGAAGTGGATGTCTACCATCGACACCAATGGCTTCCCGTCCAACTTCAAACCACTCGATCAGGAGAACTAATATGAGTACGCTTGGAACTCTCGATTCTGCCAACCTCAATGGCGGGCAGAAACTGGCGGTGAAGTATTTTGCCGTCGCGGTGGTGTTGTTCGGTGCGCAAATCTTGTTTGGGTTGCTGTCCGGACTGCAATACCTGATACCGGACTTTCTATATGGGGTACTGGATTTCTCGGTCAACCGCATGGTGCATATCAATGCCATGGTGGTGTGGATGCTGTTCGGTTTCATCGGGTCGGTCTACTGGCTGCTGGAGGAAGAATCCGGTATTCCCATTGTCGGCCTGAAGCTGGGTAATATCGTTTTTTGGATATTCACACTGGCAGTCGTGGTGGTTGTGGCAGTCTATCTGCTGGTGCAGGTAGGGCCGGGCGATCAGTCTACGATATGGTTAATCAATGAAGGTCGCGAGTACATCGAAGCGCCGCGCTGGGCCGATATCGGTATCGTGGTCTGTGTGATGGCGGTGTTCTTCAATGTGGCAGCCACCTTCGCCAAAGGCAAGTGGACAGGTATCGGCGGTGTGTTGACGCTGGATATGATCGCCTTGTTCGCTATCTATATGGCGGGCATGTTTTACACCGCCAACATCTCGGTAGATCAATACTGGTGGTGGTGGGTGATCCATCTGTGGGTCGAAGCGACCTGGGAAGTGATGGTAGGTTGCATCATGGCTTACGGTCTGATGATCGTACTGGGCACGCCACGCAAGATCGTGGAGACATGGCTGTATATCGAAGTGGCGCTGATGTTCGGCTCCGGCATCTTAGGTATAGGTCATCATTACTTCTGGATCGGCACACCGGAATACTGGCTGTCTATCGGTGGATTCTTCTCAGCCCTTGAACCCGTGCCGCTGGTTGCGATGGTGGTGCATGCGGTGTTCGATTCCGGGGTGAACAAGATGCGCAACAACAATCATCCCGCGATGGGCTGGCTGATCACGCAGGCGTTCGGTAACTTCTTCGGTGCGGGTGTGTGGGGCTTTATGCACACTCTGCCGCAGATAAATCTGTACACCCACGGCACACAATGGTCTGCATCGCATGGTCATCTGGCCTTCTTCGGTGCGTATGCCACGATCAATATCGCATTCTTCTACATCGTCGCGCAGAAATGGCGCGGCAATGTGTGGATGAGCAGCGACATGAAAGGCAACTGGAAGTGGAAATGGGCGCTGGTGCTGTTGAATCTGGGCATGCTGGGGATGACCATGGGCATGCTGGTGTCAGGGTACGAGCAATCGCAGATCGAGCGCGCCATAGAAGGCTCGACCTGGGCTGGTTATTTCGCAGCGCAGGCTCATCCCTGGTTCATACAGGGCATGGTCTGGCGTGAAATCTTCGGCGTGATGTTCGCGGCAGGTTACGGGATATTGATCTGGGACTTGCTGACCATAGGCAAGCGTGAAACCCGGCCCGCACAGGTGCTACTTCCTCACTAAGCAGAAGGCAGAAGGCAGAAGACAGAAGGCAGAAGGCAGAAGGCAGAAGGCAGAAGGCAGAAGGCAGAAGGCAGAAGGCAGAAGGCAGAAGGCAGAAGGCAGAAGGCAGAAGGCAGAAGGCAGAAGGCAGAAGGCAGCATGACACAAACCCATCCTGAATTACAGGGTGGGGTTTTAGTACGCTTCATCGCTCATCGTTTCTTGAAAAATTACAGGGGTTCACATGAGTTATCCGGTTTTTTTTGATGCAGTGCCTAGAATCAGTTTCTATGACCCGTTGGCCGAATTTCTTGGCGCAACGGAGCAGGGGGTGTTGCAGTACGGTTATTTTGATGTGGTACGACTGGCAGGACACTCCTGCCCGACGGTCGCCTCAGCCTATTGGGCAACTTATAAAGCCTTGTCCGCGCTCTATCCAGATGCGACGCCTGTGCGTGGCGATATACGAGTGGAGTTCAGAAGGAGCAGCGAGAGTGGAGTCACGGGCGTGATTGCGAATGTCGTCAGCATGCTGACGGGCGCAATGTCCGAGTCTGGCTTCAAGGGTATCGGTGGCCGTTTCGACAGGCGCGAGCGATTGTTTTTTTCCGTGGCTATGCAAGGAGAAGTCCGCTATACCCGGCTTGATACAAATCAGGCTGTTGAAATTGCATTCAATCTGCAACAAGTTCCGGCACCGCCGCGTCTGTCCGAATTGATGGCAAGCTGTTTGTCCAACACTGCAAGTCCGGCGGAAGTGACTGAATTCCGAGAGCTTTGGCAGGAGCGGGTACGCTGCATTCTGTTGGATCATGGTAACGATCCGGCCGTCTTTGCTGTCACCTACGTTTGAGGTTTATATGAAAAGAAGCGCCATTCTGCAACCGCTATCGCGTGAACACCACTCTGCACTCATTTTGGCCCAAACGTGTAAACGGGCGGCACTGTCAGGTGAGTCGGCACAGATTACACAAGCTTGTCAGCGCGCGATTCTGGCCTTTTCCGCAGAGTTGGAGGTTCACTTCCAGTTTGAGGAACAATCCTTACTACCGTTACTGAAAAGTCCGGAAACACAAGCACTGGTGCAACGTACGTTGGCTGACCACGAGCGGTTACGTGCATTACTCCACGGCTTGCAGCAAACTGATGCTGTTGCATTGGACAATTTTGGACAATGTCTGGCCGAGCATGTGCGCTTTGAAGAAAGAGAGCTGTTTGCAGTGCTTGAAAGCTTATTGGGAGCACGATAAGCTCTGACTGGAGACGCATACACAAATCACGGGACGCGTATCCAGAGGTCTTTGGCAGGCATTGACTGACGGATTTGGGCCGATTGAAAAGCATCGATCTCTTTAAATTGCATACCCGGAAGCTGCACTTCGTCATGGTCCGGTTAGTCTCGTTAGCGGATATTCTCGGAATGAAATTAGAGGCCGAAAAGCAGATATTGGCGGAATGATATGTGCCTATTGCCCTATTTTTTGTGGAAAACAATAGGCACCTGTTTTTTACGGGCCAACGGTGATTTTCTGTACTGGGCTAAATTCGCCGCTGGTCGTCGCATCGTTATACCAGCGTATGCGATATTCGCGCACTTCCGGTACGCCTTACATCAGCATCGGCCATCCAACCACGGTTTCTTTAACGAAATTCCCATGTTTTCCCATTCTCCGTTGTTGCGGCGCGATTCAATCGTGACGGCATCGTGCTGATACTTGGTAAATTTGACAACGACATACTCCTGAGTTTCGTTGCGCTGAATTTCCAGTGTCATTCCTGGATAATCATGCGTGTCGACAGTCTGAGTGCCGATGATGCCCAGATCCTGACCGATGGCGGTACTGTAACCCGGTAATCCCCCCCTCTGAAATTAGTTGCTGTTAGCGGTGGAATTCGCCCAATAATAAAGCCCGGTTTAACCGGGCTTTATTATTGGGCGAACAGATGCAGCCTAGCTTTACGAAGCGACGGCGTTGTCGTCGGATATAGGCTGCGGTTGCTCGTTCTGATCTGCTTTTGCTGCGGTTTTCTTCAGCAGTTTGTCAGCCTGCTTCTTTTGTTTTGCTAATTCTTTCTGCCGTTTTTCGAAGGTGTAATTTGTCTTGGCCATGATGGTGTCCTGATGTGTTCCTGCCCTGAGAAACTCAGGCAGGAACCGTTAATAGTAAATTTTCGACAGCGTTTGCTTATTTGCCGCGTCTTGCCGCAGGACGGGGTGAAAACAGTGCAGGTTGCGGCATAGCCTGATGGCGGGCGGCTTCAGACAGCAAAGGTTGCGGCTTCGGTGTCGATTGGGCGGAGCGAGGTTTTTGCGCCGGACGAGGTTGACCTGTCGATTGCGGGCCGCGTGGCGGCTGTGTTCGTGCTTGCGGGTCGCGTGGTGCTCGATTGCCGGTTGGCCCCTGACCTTCGCGCGGCGGGCGGTTGCCATCGCGAGGCGCTTGTCCTTCACGCGGCGGACGGGCCGTGGTGTTGCTGTGGCGTTTCTGGCCGTGCTGCGGGCGGGGAGGGCGCGGTGCTTCAGGCGGAATGTGGGTAGGCGGCACGAAGCTGTCAATGGCAATTCTTGGAATCTGTGTCTTGATCAGGCGTTCGATGTCTTTCAAATGTTGCAACTCTTCGCTGTCTACCAGTGAAATCGCCGCGCCATTGCTGCCTGCGCGTCCGGTACGACCGATGCGGTGTACATAGTCTTCGGGTACATTCGGCAGTTCAAAATTGACCACGTGGGGCAGCATGTCGATATCGAGACCGCGGGCTGCGATGTCGGTTGCAACCAGCACGGGCATTGTGCCGTCCTTAAATTGCGACAAGGCTTTGGTGCGTGCCGATTGGCTCTTGTTGCCGTGGATCGCGGCAGCGGGAATGCCGTCGGCATTGAGTTTCTCTGCCAGACGGTTTGCGCCGTGCTTGGTGCGGGTAAACACCAGCACCTGCTTCCAGTCATTGTGCTTGATCAGGTGGGAGAGCAAATGGCTTTTTAGTTTTTGCGCAACCATATGGACGGTTTGTGCGACCAGTTCCGAGGTGGTGTTGCGGCGTGCGACTTCGACGAAGCCCGGATTGTTGAGCAGTCCGTCAGACAGCGTCTTGATTTCTTCGGAGAACGTCGCGGAAAACAACAGGTTTTGGCGCGTTTTAGGCAGCAGCGCGAGTATCTTTTTGATGTCGCGGATAAAACCCATATCCAGCATGCGGTCGGCTTCGTCCAGAATCAGGATTTCAACAGCGGATAAATCCAGCGTTTTTTGTCCGACGTGATCGAGCAGGCGACCGGGTGTTGCGACCAGAATGTCCACTTGACCGCGTAATGATTTAATTTGCGGATTGATGTTGACCCCGCCGAACATCACTAAGGATTTGAGCGACAGGTATTTTCCGTAGGTCTGTACCGATTCTTCGACCTGGGCGGCAAGTTCGCGCGTCGGCGTCAGAATCAGGCAGCGCGGGCGACCAGCACCGGGATTAGCGGCGGGACGACTGTTGAGCAGATGTAAGACCGGCAGGGTAAAGCCTGCGGTTTTACCTGTGCCGGTCTGCGCGCCGGCCAGCAAATCGCCGCCGGCGAGCACCAGCGGTATCGCCTGTGCCTGTACGGGGGTGGGTTGCGTGTAACCGGCGTCAGCAATGGCGCGCATGATGGGTTCAGCCAGATTGAGGCTGGCAAAGGTAACGGGTGAGGCGGTAATTGTGTTTGGCAAAGCATGGCTCCTGCGACGGCCTGACGCTCAAGAATGAGCGGCACCAATCGGGGCAGACGAAATGTGTGATCGAAGAGATCTGGAGTTGTAATAGGCCGCTACGCTGATTGGCTTTACGCAGGGCGGCTGCATTATACATAATAAACGCCTGATCGTTTGCAGGACGTCTGGTTGCGCTGCTGTTCGCTCCGGCTGGCCGGAACGCTATAATTTCGAACGGGCTCTTGTATTTTAACGATTCAATGCCATATACGGATGCATAGAAAATCGCCTCGCTCAGGTATAATGCCCAATTTTGAAACGATTCGACAGGAAAATTCATGCCAATTTATGCTTATGCGTGTTCTGATTGCGGTCTGCAAAAAGATGTCATGCAAAAAATGAGTGATGAACCGCTCAGCACATGTCCTGAATGCGCCAAGGAAACATTTTCCAAACAGTTGACGGCGCCCGGTTTTCAGCTGAAGGGCAACGGCTATTATGCGACTGATTTCAAAAATAAGCCGGCATCCTGTGCGCCTTGCCCTAGCGCCTCATCATGTCCGTCGGCTAGCGAATGAAGAAATTTCTTGTCACAGGCCTGCTGGTCTGGGTGCCGTTAGGTATCACGATCTGGGTGCTGAATCTGACCATCACGACGATGGATCAGACTTTGCTGCTGTTGCCGAGAGACTGGCATCCGGATATTTTGCTGGGCATCCATATTCCGGGTTTGGGGATTATTCTGACCTTCGCGGTGGTGTTGCTCACTGGCTTGCTGATCCGCAATGTGTTCGGACAGAGATTATGGGCGGCCTCCGAGAAGGGGATGCTGCACGTCCCCTTCGTCGGCAATATCTATAAAGGCGTCAAACAGGTCAGCGATACCTTGTTATCCGGCAGTGGCAATTCTTTTCGCAAGGTGCTGCTGGTTCGCTATCCGCATCCGGATGCCTGGTCGCTTGCGTTTCAAACCAATGTGCCCAATGAGGTGGTCAGTAAGTTTGACGAGGAGTATGTGGCGGTGTTTATTCCCACCACACCGAGTCCGGTTAACGGTTTTTATTTTTTCGTGCGCCGTGCTGACACCATCGTGCTGGATATGACGGTTGATGTGGCTTTGCGCTCCATCGTTTCAATGGGTGTGGTATCCGATACGCCATCGGCTATCACGCCTTCACCTACACTTTCTTAAATATTATGCGTACACATTACTGCGGCACACTCAATACCGACCAACTCGACCAGACCGTGAGCATTTGCGGCTGGGCGCACCGCCGCCGCGATCACGGCGGGGTGATTTTCATCGACCTGCGCGATCGCGAAGGTCTGGCACAGGTCGTTTGCAATCCGGATCAACTGGAGATGTTCAAAGTCGCCGAATCGGTGCGCAACGAATATGTATTGCGCATCACAGGTACGGTGCGTCGTCGCCCTGAAGGCGCCTCCAACAGCAATCTGGTCAGCGGTGAGATCGAAATTCTGTGTCAGGAAATCGAAGTGTTGAACGCATCGATCACCCCGCCGTTCCAGCTTGATGATGAAAACTTGTCGGAAAACGTGCGTCTGACCCATCGCGTGATCGATTTGCGCCGTCCGCAGATGCAAAAAAATCTGATGCTGCGCTACAAGGTGACGCGTGCCTTCCGTAATTTCTTAGACAGCCGCGGTTTCATTGACATCGAAACGCCGATGCTGACCAAGTCCACGCCGGAAGGCGCGCGCGATTATCTGGTGCCGTCACGCGTGCATCCGGGCGAATTTTTTGCGCTGCCGCAGTCGCCGCAGTTGTTCAAGCAGTTGCTGATGGTGGCGGGTTTTGATCGCTATTACCAGATCACTAAATGTTTCCGCGATGAAGATTTGCGCGCCGACCGTCAGCCTGAATTCACGCAGGTGGATATTGAGACTTCGTTCCTGAACGAGACACAGATCACGGCATTGACAGAAGAGCTGATCCGCACCGTCTTTAAAGAAGCGCTGGCGGTTGATCTGCCCAATCCGTTCCCGCGTATGCCCTACAGCGAAGCGATGGCGCGTTTCGGTTCCGACAAGCCTGATCTGCGTGTGACGCTCGAACTGACCGAAGTCACCGATGTGATGAAGGATGTCGCCTTCAAGGTGTTTGCAGGTGTTGCGAATTCGGCGAACGGCCGCATTGCTGCGATGCGTGTGCCAGGAGGGGCTGCCTTCACCCGCGGCGAGATCGACGAATACACAAAGTTTGTCAGCATTTACGGTGCGAAGGGATTAGCTTACATTAAGGTTAACGATATTACCCAGCCGAATGAAACCGGTCTGCAATCGCCTATCGTGAAGAATATTCATGAAGCGGCGTTGAAGTCGGTGATCGAACGCACGGGCGCACAAAACGGCGACCTTATTTTCTTCGGCGCCGACAAGGAAAAAATCGTCAACGACGCGCTGGGTGCGCTGCGCTGTAAGATCGGTCATGAAAAAGGCCATGTCAACGGAAATGCCTGGGAGCCGTTGTGGGTGGTGGACTTCCCGATGTTCGAATACGACGAAGAAGGAAAACGCTGGAACGCCTGTCATCATCCGTTTACCGCGCCCAAAGACGAACATCTGGCGCTGCTGGAATCGGATCCGGGCAAGTGCCTTGCCAAGGCATACGATCTGGCATTGAACGGATCGGAATTGGGCGGCGGTTCGGTGCGTATCCATAAAGCGGAGGTGCAAAGTCAGGTATTCCGCGCGCTCAATATCGGCGATGAAGAAGCGCAGCTGAAATTTGGATTCCTGCTCGATGCCTTGCAGTACGGCGCGCCACCGCATGGCGGCTTGGCGTTCGGTCTGGATCGCATCGTCACCATGATGACGGGTTCCGAATCGATCCGCGACGTGATCGCCTTCCCCAAGACCCAGCGTGCGCAGTGTCTGTTGACGCAAGCGCCGTCTGCCGTGGATGAGCGTCAGTTGCGCGACTTGCACATCCGTCTGCGCCAACAGCCGACGGTTGAAGTAGTCAAGGAATAGTATGTTTCGCATGCTGCAACTCTGGCTGATTCTGATGGCGTTTTGCCTGCCGACAGAGGCGCATTCGCATCACCCGGTCACGGCCGATGTTGCGGTTATTACGGTGGCCGATTTGCCGGTAGAAGCGCGTGCCACTTTGCGTGCGATTCGTCAGGGAGGCCCGTTCGACTACGACAGGGACGGCGTGGTGTTTGGTAATTATGAGCGGGTCTTGCCTAAGCAGACTCGCGGCTATTACCATGAATACACAGTAAAAACTCCGGGTGTGCGCAACCGGGGGGCGCGTCGCATTATCACGGGTGTGCCGGGCGAGTACTACTACAGCGCAGACCATTATCAATCTTTTAATCGCATACGGGAGTAGCTATGAGTGCAGTACCTCAACTGAACAATCTGGCAGCGGCTGGCTGCCATAAGCTGGACTGTGATGTGGATGTGCTGTTGGAGGCTGCCGATGCGGCAGGATATGCGGTGTTTGAGGCCGAATTAAAAGGCGTCAAGGGCAAGAAAAATCTGCTTAATGCTTTGTCTCGCGCGACGAAATATCCGGGTGAGTTCGGTGAAAATTGGGATGCGTTGGTCGATGTGCTGTGCGACCTGTCGTGGGACGCCGCGCCCGGTTTCGTGCTGGTGTTACGCAATGTCAGTCCGACGCTGGGGCTGTCGTCTAACGATCGTGAAATTGCGCAGGATATTTTCGATGATACGGTCGTGTACTGGCGGCAACGCAATATTCCGTTCTGGATATTTTTTGCCTGACTATGAACGGAAAAAAACAGCCTGTATCGGTGCTGGTGGTGATTTACACAGCCGATCTGGAGGTGTTGCTGCTCGAGCGTGCCGATCATCCTGGGTACTGGCAGTCGGTGACGGGTAGCCGTGAAGGCGTGGAGTCATTGCGCGATACGGCGATACGCGAAGTGCGTGAGGAAACGGGACTGGATGCGAATCAGTATGAGTTTACGCACTGGCAGCTGCAAAATACCTATGAAATTTATTCGCACTGGCGTCATCGTTACCCTGAGGGCATCACGCAAAATACCGAACATGTGTTTGGTTTGCAATTGCCTGGCCGGCAGCAAATTCAGCTCTCCCCCCGCGAACATTTGAGTTATCAGTGGCTGCACTGGCAGGACTCGGCACAAAAGGTTTTTTCGCCGAGCAACCGCGAGGCAATCCTGCAACTGACGCAGCGCGTAATCAGGAAAATGTCATGAATCCTATCAGTATTGCTTACGATCATCCGGGGTGTTCGACCGCATCCGCATGGGCTCAAGTGCCGCGCGAGGCGGATGCGCGGGAAAAACCTGAATTGATTGCCCGTATCAAACGCCTGTTGATCGAGCAGGATGCCGTGCTGGCGGCACATTATTATGTGCTCCCTGATTTGCAGGACTTGGCGGAAGCGACCGGCGGCATCGTCTCCGACTCGCTGGATATGGCGAACTTCGGTCATCAGCACAGGGCTAAAACCATCGTTGTCGCGGGGGTGCGCTTCATGGGCGAGACCGCCAAAATACTCAATCCGGAAAAGCGCGTGCTGATGCCGGAACTCGCGGCGGAATGCTCGCTCGATCTTGGGTGTCCGGCGGACGAGTTCGCCGCGTTTTGCGATGCGCATCCCGACAGGACGGTGGTGGTGTATGCCAATACCAGTGCCGCCGTTAAGGCGCGTGCCGACTGGATGGTGACCAGTTCCATCGCGTTGCCCGTGGTCAGACATCTGCATGAGCAGGGAAAAAAAATCCTCTGGGCGCCCGATCGCCATCTGGGCGGTTATGTTCAAGAGCAGACGGGGGCTGACATGCTGCTCTGGCAGGGGGCGTGCGTGGTCCATGATGAATACAAGGCCCGTGAGCTCATCGAATTAAAAGCACAGCATCCTGGTTGTCAGGTGCTGGTGCATCCTGAAGCGCCGCGTGCGGTTGTGCAATTAGCCGATGTGGTCGGCTCAACCACGCAGCTGATCAATGCCGCACGAGCGTCTGACACCCGCGTGTTTATCGTTGCCACCGACAACGGCATCCTGCACAAGATGCGCACGCTGTGCCCTGATAAGCTTTTTTTGGAAGCGCCGACCGCAGGCGTGGGGGCCAATTGCACCAGTTGCAGCCATTGCCCGTGGATGGCGATGAACGGGCTGATCAATCTGGCTGTGGTGCTCGAATCCGGCACGAATGAAATTTTTGTCGATCCGGCTATTATTCCTCGCGCAGTTCAGCCGATACACCGCATGCTGGATTTTGCGCGCCAGATTAAGCTGCCGACTCGCGGTATCGGCAATGCCTGAGTCTTGTAGTACGTCATGCTGACGGTTTATGCTGTGAATGCGGGCAAGCTTTCCATCAATCAATGAAAAAAAATCCCCAGTCATGTATAGTCCTCTCGCCATAGTTTATGATTTTTGGCATGCGAGCATCACGGCGCATGGGCGACATAACTTGGCACGATTTATCTCATCAACGCTATTTTTGCCGGGAGAGAAAAATGAATCGCTATGGACTGATTGTTATCTTAATGTCGCTTGCCGCATGTAGCGGTACGAGAAACTATTCTGACGGAGAAGCATTTCGTGCTGATTCACGACACAGCAGGGATTTTTCCGTCGCACCTGATCCTGTTTGTGAGGCTGCACGCCGGGTGTTGCTAAGAGATGGCTATATTGTTCAGCCGGGCGCTGGAGAGCGACTGATCGGAGTCAAAGAATTTCAGGTGGATGAAAATCAGCAGGCTCAGTTGCGCCTCTATGTAAACTGCAGCGCGCGCACTGCGGGTTCCACTTTATTTGTCACTGCCACGGAAGAGCATTTCGACATTAAAACTAGCCGTAAGAGTACATCGGTCGGTATTCCGCTGCTGTTTCCTATCTCGGTTAGCAATAGCAGCGAAGTCGATGCTCAGGTGAAGGTGCGCGGCGAGATGGTGCGTGACAAAGGGTTTTATGAGCGCTTTTATCGCGGCGTTAATCAGGAGCTTGCCCGCTAATTCATGGCGAGCGTGTACCTGCGGGCTGGGATGCGTTAACCGCTTGATGTGCAAGGAATCAGAACGTAATCATGCAAACGCTGACTGTCGCTACCTACAATATCCATAAGGGATTTTCCCACTTCAACGGCCGGGTGGTGATGCACGAGTTGCGTGAGCGGCTGCATGAGCTGAATGCGGATATCGTGTTTTTGCAGGAAGTGCAGGGCGAGCATACCGGGCACGCCGGGCGTTTTGCCAATTACCCCGATGGCGCGCATCACGAATTTATCGCCGACCGACGCTGGCCGCATTCTGCTTATGGCAAGAATTGCGTGTACGAAGCCGGTCATCACGGTAACGCGATTCTGAGCCGTTATCCTATCGTACAGACGCTTAATACCGACATCTCTGCGCATCGTTTCGAGAGTCGCGGCCTGCTGCATTGCGAGATCGCATTGCCGGATGGGCAGCGACTACACAGCCTGTGTGCGCATTTCGGACTGTTTGCCCGTGGGCGGCGTGCGCAAACGCGTGCACTGATTGAGTACGTGCAGCATGAAATTCCGCCCGATGTACAGGTGATCATCGCCGGTGATTTTAACGATTGGCGCAATCAGATGGGGGCTGTCATCGCGAGTGAACTTGGCATGCACGATGTATTTCAGTTGCACGGCGGTCGTGTCGCGCGCAGCTTTCCGGCGCGTCTGCCTCTGTTTCGACTCGATCGGATCTATATGCGCGGATTTACGGTGGCGCAAGCCGAGGTGCATGCCGGCGGCGCGTGGCAACGACTGTCGGATCATGCGGCAATATCGGCGACATTGCAGCGCAATGTCTGACGTTTTTCAAGTCGAGGGGAATGAGCTGGCGTTGCTGCAAAATGGCGCGGCGTATTTTCCACAGCTATGCGCTGACATCGATGCGGCGCACCACTTCGTGTATCTGGAAACTTATATTTTTGCTGCAGATCAGACAGGACGCGCTGTTAGCGATGCCCTGCAGCGCGCCGCACGCCGCGGTGTGATTGTCCGTGTGCTGATGGATGGTTTTGGTGCGGCCGATTTTTTACCGGTCTGGCTGGACGAGTTCAAATCAGCCGGAGTGCAAGTGCACTTTTTCAGGCGTGAGCTGTATCGTTTTAAGCTGCGTCGCCATCGTTTGCGGCGTATGCATCGCAAGCTTATCGCGATTGATGGCGAATTGGCCTATATCGGTGGCATCAATATCATCGATGACGGGGTTGTGCCGCGTTTTGACTTCGCCGTACGTCTGAGTGGTGCTGTTGCGGTTGAAATTCATGCCGTGATGCGCAGGATGTGGAATGCTGTCGCGTGGGCCAGTGGCAAGCGTATGGCGCGTGATATCAGTCCCGGGCACGCTGTTGGCACTCGTGTCGTCGTCGTGCTGCGGGATAATCTGCGCCATCGCCGCGATATTGAACGCGCCTACTTGAAACAGATCAGTACGGCAATGCGCGAGGTGGTAATCGCGAATGCTTATTTTTTGCCGGGACGGATTTTTCGCCGTACGCTGATACAGGCGGCCCGCCGCGGTGTGCGCGTGGTGTTGCTGCTGCAAGGCCGGGCTGAAAATCGCCTGCTGCATTATGCAACCCGTGCGCTTTACGTCCAACTGCTGGCGGCTGGAATCGAAATCTATGAATATCAGCCTGGATTTTTGCACGCCAAGGTCGCGGTCGTTGATGGCACGTGGGCGACGGTGGGTTCGTCCAACATCGATCCGTTCAGCCTGATGCTGGCCCGTGAAGCGAATCTGATGGTGTTTGATGCCGCATTCTCCGACTGTTTGCGCGATAAATTGATGACTGCTATTGCTTGTAATGCGGTGCGTATTGAGGCGGATCATGAAAATGTCAGGGGCTGGGGCTCTCATATATTGGCCAGACTGAGCTATGCTACCGTGCGCATGGTGATCGGTGTGCTGGGATACGGGAGAAGTGTGATCTGATGTCGCAAGACAAGGAAAATGTGCGGTGCCGCGACTGCCGGCATTATTATGTGACGCATCAGGTCAATTTCAGATACGGCTGCCGTGCGCTGGACTTTAAAAGCCGTCGTGAACCGGCGACTGAGGTGCGGGAAGCTTCCGGGCAGTCTTGTCAATATTTTCACCGCAAAGCAACTCAGTTTGCGTAATTGTCGGTTCTGATGAATATGCGTTGTCAGGGTGGCAGCATTCCTTGTCGTAACGAGTCTCCTGATACGGACCGACAATGGCAGCGTCTGGGCAGACCTGAGGCTATAATCATCGCTTACTGATTTTATTTAACTGTCATGCAATCACATTCAACTTCATCCTCTGAACACGACACGCAAGGTGGTTGGCAGACGCTGCGCTCGCTGGTTCCCTATCTGATGGAATTCAAGGGGCGGGTGATACTGGCGATGAGTCTGCTGATCTTCGCTAAGCTGGCCAATGTCACCGTGCCGCTGGTGCTCAAACAAATCATCGATGCGCTGGATAAATCCCATGCGGTGCTGATCGTTCCAGTATCGCTGATCGTGGGCTACGGGTTGTTGCGCCTGATGAGCACGTTGTTCGGCGAATTGCGCGATGCGGTGTTTGCCAAGGTGACGCAAAGGGCCATTCGGCGCGTTGCGCTACAGGTGTTCGAGCATTTGCACAGTTTAAGTCTGCGCTTTCATCTGGACCGCCAGACCGGAGGCGTGTCGCGTGACATTGACCGGGGGACGCGCGGCATTGGTTTTTTACTCAATTTCATGCTGTTTAATATCTTGCCGACTTTGCTCGAAATCGGTTTGGTAGCAGCGATACTGCTGAATAAATACAATCCTTGGTTTGCCGGCATCACCTTCGTTACGCTCATTTGCTATATCGGTTTTACGCTGTTTGTTACCGAGTGGCGCATGGTGGTCAGACGCACCATGAATGAGCTCGATTCGAAAGCGAACAGCCGCGCGATCGACAGTCTGCTCAATTATGAAACGGTGAAATATTTTGGTAACGAGCAGTATGAGGCGCGTCGTTACGATCACAATATGGAGCACTGGGAGACGGCGGCGGTGCGTAACCAGACATCGCTTGCCTTCTTAAATGCAGGGCAGAGCGTGATCATCGCCATCGGTATCACGGCATTGATGTGGCTGGCTGCCGATGAAGTGGTCAGTGGCACGATGACGGTGGGTGATTTGGTATTGATCAACGTGTTCATGCTGCAGTTGTATATGCCGCTGCATTTTCTGGGTTTCGTGTATCGCGAAATACGTCACGCGCTGGCCGACATGGAAAAAATGTTCGGTTTACTGCATCAGGCGCGGGAAGTTGCCGATGCGCCGGCAGCACCGGATTTATCCGTCGGGGCCGCCGAAGTTGTGTTTGAGCAAGTCGCTTTCGGCTATAACTCGGACAGGCAAATCTTGTATGACGTGAATTTTACGATTCCGGCGGGACACACCGTGGCGGTGGTGGGATCGAGTGGCGCGGGTAAGTCGACGCTCTCACGCCTGCTGTTTCGCTTTTACGATGTGCAGGGCGGCTGTTTGCGCATTAACGGTCAGGACATACGCACGGTGACGCAAAGCAGTTTGCGTGCATCTATCGGTATCGTGCCGCAGGATACGGTGCTGTTCAATGATACGATTTACTACAATATCGCCTACGGGAAGCCTGCTGCGGATCGGGATGCGGTCATTGCTGCCGCGCAGGCGGCGCATATCCACGAGTTTATCGAGTCGCTGCCGATGGGGTACGAGACTCAGGTCGGTGAGCGCGGTCTTAAACTCTCAGGCGGTGAAAAGCAGCGCGTCGCGATTGCGCGGGCGATTTTGAAAAATCCGGCCATACTGATTTTCGACGAAGCGACCTCGGCGCTAGACTCAAAATCTGAGAAGGCGATACAAGCGGAATTGCGCAGTATTGCGAAAAACCGCACAACGTTGATTATCGCCCACCGCCTCTCAACGGTGGTGGATGCTGACCAGATACTGGTGATGGATCAGGGGCGTATTGTAGAGCAAGGTGCACATATTGAGCTGCTGCAGCGTAATGGTGTATATACGCAAATGTGGAATCTTCAGAAACGTGTCGAGCAAGAGCCGCCTGAATGTTGATTTATATTGATTTATTTTTGTTTTGGGGTATTCTTTTGCCCTATAGGTGTAATGGGAGCAAAAAATGAAAAAATTACTATTGGTTTGTATTCTGGCAAGCTACGGTGTAGTCGCGCAAGCCGCCGAACATAAGGCCGTTCAGCATCACAAACGTGCAGTCGCGCAGCATGCCAAACCTCCGGCTAAGCACGCTGTCGTGCAGCATGCCAAGCGGGGTACCCTCCACGCAACAAAGCGTCCTCAGAAGCATCACGCGCTGCGTCAAAGTGCGTTAGAAGGCAGTCGCGTTGCGGAAAAATTTGATACACAATTGTCCTCAGCGGCTTTTCAGCCGGTTTCAAGTCCTAAATTGGCGTCTTCCATTGCGCTGATTTACGATGAACAGACGCAGCGCCCTTTGTATACCAAAAATCCGGATGCGGTAGCCCCGATTGCCTCCATTACCAAACTGATGACCGCGATGGTGGTGTTAGATGCTGAGCCGGATCTGAATGAGGCGCTCAGTGTGGGGGAGGCGGATTTTGATATTCTGAAGGGTACGCATTCTCGTTTGGGTGTGGGGACGACCTTTATTCGCAGTGAAATGCTAAAGCTGGCGTTGATGTCATCGGAAAATCGTGCGGCGTCCGTGCTGGCCCGCAATTATCCGGGTGGCATGGCGGCTGCAGTGGCTGCTATGAATGCGAAGGCGCGCAAACTGGGTATGACGCACACGACATTTCGCGATCCGACGGGTCTTAATAGCGAAAATGTTTCTACGGCGCGCGATCTGGTTAAAATGGTTGCCGCGGCGCGTAACTATAAACTGATCCATCAGTACACTACGACGGCGACGCATTCGGTAGAGGGTGCGCGCGGACGTGAGCTGACGTTCAACAACACCAACCCGTTGGTCAAAAATGCATCGTGGGAAATCGGCGTTAGTAAGACAGGTTACATCAACGAAGCGGGGCGCTGTCTGGTGATGCAGGCGCAAATTCGCCAGCGTCCGGTCATTATTGTGTTGCTCGACTCTGTTGGTAAAACAACCCGTATCGGAGATGCAAATCGCGTCAAGAAATGGATTGAAAGCGCCAGCACGCAGGGTCGCGTAGCCAGTCGCGGTTAAGAGTCATCCAAGGGGAAGTTAACTACTTCCCTGTGGGATAAGAATGTACGAAGGCATTATTCTACTGGTGTTGGTGATCGTCGTGGTGCTGGTGATACGTCCGAAAAAGGACGGAAAATTTGATCCGCCGGTTGTCCTTCAGCGTGCGGGCGTATATCACGCAACTCTCGCCCCTCAGCTCGTTCGAGCGCAGTCATTCCTTGAAGTTATCGTGAGTGAGTTTGCCAGCTTCGATTCAGCGGTTAGTGATAGTGCATCACACTATTTTGAAGTGCGTGATCAGGTCGGACGGTATTTGCTAGCCGTGGGGCTGCGATCAGGTGTATTTTATTTCCAGGCAATTTTGCCCGCGTTCAAAGGCGATGATGCGCAAACTCTGCGCCTGTTCTCCGAGCAGGTGATGGTTAATATTCCGCGACTAGAATCGCAGGATCATTTCGATTCGTTGCTGCGGGCCGTTGAGTCTGCTGCTCAGCAGATGAATATCACCTGTGTTAAATTTCCCGATTGATCCCATGCGTGTGAGGTTCGCGTTGATGAATTCGAATTAGTCGTCCGCAGGAATAACGGTGTTGCGACCATTTTGTTTTGCCTGATAAAGTGCTTTGTCTACGCGCTGTAACAGTATTTCCAGCGATTCACCGCGTCGATATTCTGCCGTGCCGATGCTGACGGTCACGGAAGATTCGGCTGGAATTTTGTTGTTTTCGATATCCTCGCGGATGTGATTCGCGAGATTTGTGGCGGCACTCAAACTTGCAGCGGGCAATAGCACAGCGAATTCCTCTCCGCCCCAACGAGCTAGCGTGTCGGTTGCACGCAATCTTTTTTTCACGGTTAGGCATAATGACTTTAAGACTTCGTCGCCAAACGGGTGTCCGTGCGTATCGTTGATTTTTTTGAAATGATCGATATCCAGCAGCAGTAGTGAAAACGCCGATCTCTCCTGGCGGTAATACCTGCCGATTTCAGCTTCGATGGCTTGATTGATCATGCGGCGGTTGCCAACGCCCGTGAGTGCGTCGGTCAATGACTCTTGTCTCAACTTGTTGTTATTTGTTTCCAGAACCTGCACGAGTTCGCCCAGTTCATGGGCGTGTAGTTTCATTAACTCAGCCCATCGGCCATAGGTGATGCTGATCAGCTCCTGCTGGGTGATCACGCCGATCACCTTATTTTCATTGTCCACGACGATGGCGCGTTTAAATTTGCGTACTTTCAGATGCTCGATCGCCGCCTTGATGGTTTCATTGCAATTGATCGTCCAGACAGGGGTGGTCATGTGGCAGCGTATGGGCTGACTCATATCGACATGATCACGGATCATGCGGATGATATCCTTGGTTGTGACGATGCCGGCCAGCTGTCCTTGTTCTGCGATCAGCACGGCATCTTCAGGGTAAATCAGCTGGTCCAGTACCGTTTCGGTCAGCGCTGATCCGCTGATGGTCTCAACGCGGCCCTTTTCCAGCACTTCGGCCAGCGTCTTATGTTCCATCATCACCGCAGGATCGACCGAGGCGAGCACATCGGTGTAGGACACGATGCCGTGCAGTTCTCCGGCAGCATTTTTAACGCCGAGATAGCGGTTGTCTTTGCTGTTAAAAAAGGGCAATAAGTGCAGCACATTCTCATCTTCTCTTACATAAACCAGCAGGTGCGGTTTTAGCGATTTCAGTTGAGCGGACATGCTGTGTCCATGGCGGCGATATTTGATCAGATCTTCGACGGTGAAGATGGCATGCCCTTGTTCCACCTCGTAAATGATATCGCTCAGGTTGTTCGATTCCATCATTACGATGGCGTCTTCAATCGTCGATGAGCCGGATGTCTGTACGACACCCAGATGGGCAATTTCACCGGCAGTAGGGAAAAATGTATTGCTCATGACAAACCCGCTCCTTAAGGTGTGGCAAAATTTCAACAATAAATTACAAAATCAGCCGTTGTCCGGCGGGTTTGTAATGCTGATCAGGGCTGTCAGCCAACGTACATGAATTTGAGTATTGCAACCATAAGACGAGGTGATGACTCAGCAGCGACGGATGGTTGTATTCGTCTTAATCTTGCACGTTTATAGCAGTACGAGATTAGGAGTCAGACTGTAAATACTTTCGCCGAAACCTTGACTTATTAATTGTTGTGGCTCTGCTTGTCGATGGTTGGTGTATCGCCGTAATCTTGCCTTACTCATTGTGGATTGTGATTTCAGTTGCTGCTGCACATCTGAAATCGAAATTTGGTATTGCTTACAGCAATACCAAATTATCTCTATGGATGATTTCGGCATCCCCGCCGTAACCTAACAATGTTGCAATGTCCTGACTCGCGCGGCCTGCGATACGGACGGCTTCATCCGAGTTGTAGTTGACAAGGCCACGCGCAATATCCGTACCCTGTTCGCTGACGCAGGCGACGACCGAGCCGCGTCCGAATTCTCCTGATACCTGTTTGACGCCGATAGGCAGCAGGCTCTTGCCGTCGGAGCGTAGCGCTTTGATCGCGCCTTGATCCAGCACCAGACGGCCTGTGACTTGCAGATGTCCTGCCAGCCACTGTTTGCGCGCTGCAAGCGGCAGCGCCGGTGCAGTGAGCAGCGTGCCGATGGCGACCCCCTCGAATAGATGCAGCAGCACATCCGGTTCGTGCCCTGAGGCGATCACGGTGTGCGCGCAACTTGCGGCGGCACGTTTTGCGGCGAGGATTTTGGTGAGCATGCCGCCGCGACCGATCGCGCTGCCGGCTCCTCCCGCCATCGCTTCCAGACTTGCGTCCCCTGCCTGTGCGCTGGCGACTAACGTGGCACTCGGGTCTTTGCGCGGATCGGCAGTAAACAGACCGCTCTGGTCGGTGAGTATCACCAGGGCATCGGCGTCGATCAGGTTGGTGACTAGGGCGCCCAGGGTGTCGTTGTCGCCGAATTTAATCTCATCGGTGACCACCGTATCGTTTTCATTGATGATGGGAATGACGCGCAATGAGAGCAGGGTGGTCAGCGTGGCGCGCGCGTTCAGATAGCGCTCACGGTCTGCCAGATCTGCATGCGTTAACAATACCTGTGCTGCGTGCAAGTCATGATGCCGAAAACAGGATTCATAGGCTTGCACCAGTCCCATTTGACCGACGGCTGCGGCTGCCTGTAATTCGTGGATCGCGACCGGGCGGCTCGTCCAGCCCAGACGCTGCATGCCCTCTGCGATCGCGCCTGAGGATACCAGCACGACTTCATAGCCTTTGCCGTTCAGTGCGGCGATCTGACGTGCCCAGTTGCCAAGCGCCTTCAGATCAAGGCCTGCGCCCTGATTGGTGACGAGGGAGCTGCCGACTTTGACGACGATGCGACGGCAGCCGGTCAATACTGTTTTAATTGTCGATCCAGACATGCTCAATCCATTATCAACTGTTAATTTTCCATTCAGCAATTACAGCGTGCTGGCGTCCGTTTCCTGTGCGCTCATGGCTGCGGCCTGTTGTTCGCGTTCTTTGACTTCCAGGAGGTGTTCCATGATCGCAAAGGTGAGTTCTTTACAGCCTTCTCCGCTGATCGCAGAAATCACGAAGACGCGGTCATAGTCGGAAAATTCCTTGAGGAATTGCGCCGCAGTGCTGTCTTTGTCTTCCAGTAAGTCGGATTTGTTGAGCAGCAACCAGCGCGGTTTTTCATACAGCGCCTGATCGTACTTTTTCAGCTCGTTGAGAATCGCCTCAGCTTCGCCCACCGGGCTCGTGCCCTCGTACAGTGGTGCGATATCCACCAGATGCAGCAGCAAACTGGTGCGTGCAAGATGGCGCAAAAACTGATGGCCAAGTCCCGCGCCTTCAGCGGCGCCTTCGATCAGGCCCGGAATATCGGCGATGACAAAGCTTTTCTCGTGTGAGACGCGCACGACACCTAAGTTCGGGTGCAAGGTGGTGAATGGATAGTCGGCTACTTTAGGGCGAGCCGCAGACACCGAACGGATGAAGGTCGATTTGCCAGCATTGGGCATGCCCAGCAGGCCGACATCGGCTAGCACTTTAAGCTCGAGTTGCAGTTCGCGGGTTTCGCCTTCCGTGCCCGGCGTGCATTGGCGCGGTGCGCGGTTGGTGCTGGACTTGAAGTGAATGTTGCCTAAGCCGCCTTTACCGCCTTCGGCCAGCAACGCGCGTTCGCCGTCGTGCATCAGATCCGCGATGACTTCGCCGCTGTTGATGTCGGTAATCACGGTGCCGACAGGCATGTGCAGAATCACGTCATCCGCGCCTTTGCCGTAGCAGTCCGAGCCACGACCGGATTCACCGTTGCGTGCTTTGTGGGTGCGTGCAAAGCGAAAATCTACCAGCGTATTGATGTTGCGGTCTGCCTGCGCAAATACGCTGCCGCCTCGTCCGCCATCGCCGCCGTCAGGGCCGCCTTTATCGATATATTTTTCACGGCGGAAGCTGGCGATGCCGTTGCCGCCATTGCCTGCGAAGACTTCGATTTTGGATTCGTCAATAAACTTCATGTTTTTTGTACCGCTAAATAAAAAAAGCCCTACCTTGCGATAGGGCTGATTTGCTTCAAACGAAACAGCTTAAGCTGCAACGATGGAAACTGTCCTGCGCTGTTGCGCGCCCTTGATGGCAAACACAACACGGCCGGTAACTTTGGCGAACAGGGTGTGATCCTTGCCCATGCCAACGTTTTCGCCGCGGTGAAATTCTGTGCCGCGCTGACGAATAATGATGCTGCCTGCATTAATCAGTTCGCCGCCGTAACGCTTAACACCCAATCGTTTCGAGTGTGAGTCGCGGCCGTTACTGGTACTGCCCCCGCCTTTTTTTGATGCCATGGTATGTGCTCCTTAAATTACGCGGAAATGCCGTCGATACGGATTTCGGTATAGTTTTGACGATGACCTTGATTCTTTTGGTAATGCTTACGACGGCGCATCTTGAAGATGCGAACCTTGTCGCCACGACCATGAGAAACGATGGTTGCTGCAACGGTTGCGCCAAGCAACAGAGGTTTGCCGACTGACAGCTTTTCGCCGTCGGATACCATCAACACCTTGTCCAGCACGATTGCTGATCCGATGTCGCCGGAAATAAGTTCAACTTTTAAAGTTTCGCCGGTAATAACGCGATATTGCTTACCACCGGTTTTAATGACTGCGTACATAACAACCTCGACTGAGTGCGGATTTTGCGAAAGCGAGGATTATACAGAAAAATCCGCCCGCGTCAAAAACCTTTTGTTTAAAAATAGATTACGGATGCTTTTAACGGCGCATCGAGTCGAAGAACTCGGCGTTGTTTTTGGTTGCCTTGATTTTTCCGAGTAAAAATTCCATCGATTCGAGTTCGTCCATCGGGTAGAGCAATTTGCGCAATAGCCAGATGCGTTGCAGTACGTCAGGCTTGAGCAGTAATTCTTCCTTGCGGGTGCCCGAGCGGTTGATGTTGATCGCCGGATAAATGCGTTTTTCGGCCATGCGGCGATCCAGATGGATTTCCATATTGCCGGTGCCCTTGAATTCTTCGTAGATCACATCGTCCATGCGGGAGCCGGTATCGACCAGCGCCGTTGCGATGATGGTCAACGAGCCGCCTTCTTCGATGTTGCGTGCCGCGCCGAAGAAACGTTTCGGGCGATGCAGCGCATTGGCATCCACGCCGCCGGTCAATACCTTGCCGGAGGATGGGATCACCGTATTGTAGGCGCGCGCCAGACGAGTGATCGAATCGAGCAAAATGACGACATCTTTTTTGTGCTCAACTAAGCGCTTGGCCTTTTCCAGCACCATTTCAGCTACTTGTACGTGGCGACTGGCTGGTTCATCGAATGTTGAGGCAACCACTTCGCCGCGCACGGTGCGGGTCATTTCGGTTACTTCTTCAGGGCGCTCGTCGATCAGCAGTACGATCAAGGTGGCATCGGGATTGTTGGCTGAGATTGAATGTGCGATGTGCTGCAGCATGACCGTTTTGCCGGATTTCGGGGAGGCGACTAACAGACCGCGCTGACCCTTGCCGATAGGTGCCACGATATCGATGACGCGGCCGGTGATATTTTCTTCGGCGCGGATATCGCGCTCTAAGATCAGCGGCCGGGTTGGAAACAGCGGTGTCAAATTCTCAAACAGAATCTTGTTCTTGGCGTTTTCTGGCGGTTCGTCGTTGACCTTGTCAACCTTCACCAGCGCAACATAACGCTCGCCATCCTTCGGAGTGCGAATTTCGCCTTCGATCGAATCGCCGGTATGCAGATTAAACCGGCGTATCTGACTCGGACTGACATAAATATCGTCCGGGCCTGCAAGGTACGAAGTGTCAGGGGAGCGCAGGAATCCGAAGCCGTCCGGCAGAATTTCCAGTGTACCGTCGCCGTAAATGCTCTCGCCTTTTTTCGCATGGCTTTTCAGCAGTGCGAACATCAGGTCTTGCTTGCGCATGCGGTTGGCGTTCTCGATTTGATTGGCGGCTGCCATTTCAACGAGTTCGGTGATGTGTTTTAATTTGATTTCAGATAGATGCATGGTAACGCGCGAAGAGTGGTCTTGATGGGGAAATGCCGGATGAGACGGTGGAGTTGTCCACCCGCACGGTCTGGTTCGCTTGTTATTAGTTGCGGCGATACGTCAGGTGTGCAATGCGGGTGTGACAATACAGGTTCTAGATGTGGCTGTCAATAAAAGCGGTTAATTGCGATTTTGACAAAGCGCCCACTTTGGTCGCTTCAATGTTGCCGTTTTTAAATAGCATCAGAGTCGGAATGCCGCGCACGCCAAATTTTTGCGGCGTTTGCTGGTTTTCGTCTACGTTTAATTTTGCAATCGTCAGACGCCCTGCGTATTCCTTGGCGATTTCGTCCAGAATAGGTGCGATCATGCGGCAAGGCCCGCACCATTCAGCCCAGTAGTCGACCAGCACAGGCAGGGCCGCTTGGATGACTTCTGCGTCAAACGTGGCATCTGTAACGTAATGAATATGTTCGCTCATGATTGAATCTCGCTATGAATGTAGGGTGTGAAGCAATTGTAATGGCTGGAAATGACGATATAAATTTATCGCTTGAGTTCGCATCCTAACTAAAAAATTGCGTGCTGTGAAGTGTGTGATGTGCACATTTACGATTAAGGCCGCCCGCAAGTCTCGATTGGCTATCGGTTTGCTATCGCCATAATGCAAGATGGCCTTATTAAATAGCCTGATTTATTATCTGATGCCTCTGCTAAAATAGAAGCACTTTTGTTTATCTGGAGTGTTGCAATGACTTATGTTGTTTCGGAAAACTGTATCAAATGTAAATTTACCGACTGTGTGGATGTGTGCCCGGTAGACTGCTTTCGCGAAGGTCCGAATTTTTTGGTGATTGACCCTGACGAATGTATCGATTGCACTTTGTGTGTGGCCGAGTGCCCGGCTGAAGCGATCTTCGCGGAGGATGATTTGCCTGCCGATCAGACTCACTTCACTGCGCTGAATGCGGAATTGTCCAAGTTGTGGGGCGTCATCGTCGAAAAGAAAGACCCTCCGGCTGATGCTGAAGAATGGCAGGGCGTAAAGGATAAATTACACCTGCTCGAACGCTAATTGCCAGACAACCCGCAGTCAGGATCGGGCTTTTATAGCCATATCGCAGCACAAATTCTTTTGTGTCAGGCGCCTCCCGACTTGCGCGGTGCGATGGTGCTGCTGCCCAACTACCATGCCGCCGGGCCGCTGGCTCAGGCATTGAGCGCGGCGGCGGGGCTGCCGGCTTTGTTGTTACCGCAGATGACAACGCTCGCCGACTGGGCGCAATCCATCCCGCTCGCAGTATCTGTTCAGTCCGATACGCAACGCCTGCTTACGTTGTATCAAGCGCTACGCGATCGCAACTGGTTTCCCGATGCCGATCTATGGAGCCTGTCGCGTGAATTGCTGACGCTGATGGATGAGCTGACGCGGCATCATGTTTCACTTCCTGAATCAACCGAAGCTTTTTCACGTCAACTGGTGGCGGCTTATCAGGCGCAAAGCGGTGTGGCGATGCAGTTCGAGGCGCGCGTCGTTCACGAGTTATGGTATGCGATGGCGGCGCATGACGAACTGGATGTGACGGCCGCGTATCAGCAGCGACTGGCGATCTTAGCGCAGCAAGTGACGATGCCGCTGTTTGTATTACAAACCTGCGATCTTGATGCACCCGAAATGCGTTTTTTGGCGGCTTGCCGTGAGCGAGTCCGTGTGACCGTGTTCGATCTGCGCGAACTGCTCGGAATGGATGCGGGTTGTGCGCTGCTGTCTGCGGCTTTACAGCAGGAACTTCATGGTGAGGATTTGCGCAGTGCTGCGCAATCACGTGTGGCGGGCGTGGCTTTAACGGATCGAATCGGGCTTTTTGGCGCGCACGGCATGGAGCAGGAGGCACAAGCGGCCGACGTGCAGGTGCGACGCTGGCTACTCGAGGGTAAAACCGCCATTGCGGTCGTCGTGCAAGACCGCATGGTGGCACGGCGATTGCGCGCATTGTTGGAACGCGCCCGCGTCATGGTGCAGGATGAAACCGGCTGGACGTTTGCCACGCTGTCGGTCAGTACGGTGCTGATGCGCTGGCTGGAAGCGGTGCAGGGCGATTTTTATTATCAGGATGTACTCGACTTACTCAAGTCGCCTTTTTTGTTTGCCGAAAATCAGGTGTTGCGCAAACAGGCCGCCTACCAGTTTGAGCAGTTGGTGCGCCGACACGGTGTGGTCCTGCATCTTAATGAACATATCGCGGCGGCCGAACGTGAAGCGCCCGAACTGGTGCCCGCATTGGTGCGCTTGCGTCAGGCGGCGCGTTTGCTTACTGCTCGTCATGCTTCCCTGTCCGGCTGGTTGTCAGCGTTGCATCAGAGTCTCGACCTTTTGGGCGTTATTCACGGCTGGCGTCAGGATGCGGCAGGTCAGCAGCTGATGCAGTTGCTGGCGCTCTGGCAGGAGGAATTGCAGGCCGACACGACAAGTTGCAGCTTTTCGGAATGGCGACGCTGGCTTTCGCAGCAGCTCGATTTAAATACGTATCGCGATCTGTCGGTAGACAGTCCTGTGTTGTTCACTCATCTGGCAGCCACCCGCTGGCGTTGTTTCGATGCGGTGCTGTTGCTCGGTTGTGACGCGGGGCATCTGCCCGCGCCCGTCAATGCCGGACTCTGGTTTAACGATGCAGTGCGTACGACGCTGGGGTTGCCCTTGTCCTGCGTGCAACAGGATCAGGTACGTGACGATTTATTATCGCTGCTGGCGATGAACGGGACGGTGCTTGCGACTTGGCAGGCTAATTGCAACGGCGAACCGAATCTGCTCAGCCCGTACTTTGAGATGTTGCGCGCAATGCATTTATTGGCCTTTGGACATGATTTGATGAATGTTGAGCTGGGCGGCCTGCTGCCGCTGGCGCAAGTCAGAATCCAAGATTCAGACCGCAAGGGTCTTCCCCGCACAACTAAGGTGCTACACACCAAGTTTTTGCGTGAAGGATGCAGGATTCAGGATCCAGCAAAAATGCCGCGCCCCGTCGTGCCGCCGGAACTGATTCCGCAAAAAATATCCCCGTCCGGCTATAACTCGCTGGTGGCGTGTCCTTATCAATATTTTGCGCGGCATGTGCTGCATTTGAATGAACTGGATGACGTGCGCGAGGATCTGGATAAGCGCGATTACGGTACCTGGGTGCATGAAGTGTTGCAGCGTTTTCATGCCGAAATCCCGCAGCTCGGCAGCCGCGACAAAGGAGAGGCCGAACGCGTTCTGCGGCGGATCAGCGACGAGGTGTTTGCCAATGCGCTGGCGCATGACTATCTGGCACAAGCATGGCTGTTACGCTGGCAGGGACTGATTCCGGCCTATTTGCACTGGCAGCTGGAAATTGAAGCGGACGGGTGGCGCTACCATGCGGCTGAAGTGCCGTTTGAAGTTGCCGTGTCCGGCAATCTGCTGCTGCGCGGGCGGCTTGATCGTGTCGATGTGTCTGTGGAAAATGCGGATGCATTTGCCGTGATTGATTATAAAACGCAGTCAATTCAGGGTCTTAAAAATAAATTGAAATCGCCCGGCGAAGACGTGCAGCTGGCCTGCTATGCGCATGTTCAGGCCGCAAAAACAGCGGCTTTTGTCAGTCTGGACGATGACACGGTGCAGGCCGTTTCACCCGATGAAGAAATAGACGAACTGGCACAACTCACCCTCGCGCGTTTAGGGGAAATTTTCGCACAGATCAGGGAGGGCGCCGGTATGCCCGCCCATGGCACGGAAAAAATTTGTGCCTATTGCGAGATGAAGGGCTTATGTCGCCTGGGTGAGTGGGAAGAAAGTCAGGATCGAGGATTGAGGATTGCGGCGCTGGGCGTGGGAGGCGAATTAAATGGATAACCGCGAGGCGCTGAACCCGAACCGGAGCGTCGTGGTCGAGGCGTGTGCCGGCAGCGGCAAGACATGGCTGCTGGTGTCCCGGGTCGTGCGATTGTTGTTGGATGGGGTTGCGCCCGGAGAAATTTTGGCCATCACCTTTACCCGCAAGGCCGCGCAGGAAATGCAAGCGCGTTTGCGTGACTGGCTGTATGAACTGGCCGCCAAAGATGATGACTTCGTGCGCGATTTCCTAGTGCAGCGCGGGGTGGACGATGTGGAGCTGGCCTTGCCTCGCGCCCGCTTGCTGTATCAGCAGTTTTTGCTGGCCCGCCCGTCCGTGACCATCAGCACCTTTCACGGTTGGTTTATGCAGATTTTACAGCGTGCGCCGGTCAGCGCTGGCAGCGCGGGGGGCGTGCAACTGGTCGAGAAAACCGCTCAGCTGTGGCAGGAAGCATGGCAGATGTTTTTGGATGAGTTGCAGAGTGCGCCCGAGAGCGAAACGGCTCAGTCTATGATGGTGTTATTCAAAGAATTGGGCTTGTCCAATACGCAAAGCCTGCTGGGAAACTTCGTCAATAAACGCAGCGAATGGTGGGCCTATACGGCGGGACAGGGGGAGTCGGCTTTAGACTTCGCAATACAGAATCTAGGTAGCGAATTTGACGTTGATCTGACGCGCGATCCGCTGGCTGAACTGTTTGATCGCCCTCATTTCTCAAGTCAGGTGCACGCGCTGTCTCAATTACTCAATGCCAGTGCCGCGCAGAAAGCAAAGGCTGTGCGCCTGCTTGCGCCGCTGGAAGGGCTTCAGTTAGCAGCATTGCGCTTCGAATTGCTGTGGGATGAGTTGTTTACGAAAAAGAATGAGCCGCGCGCGATCAAGGCGAACAAAGGGCAAGACGAGGTGCAGTTGGGGCAGGCCGTCGAATTAGTGCGCGCCCAGTTGCTGGACGTTTATAACCAGTTGCAGACGCAACAGCTCTACCAGACAAATTGCCATGCGCTACGCTGCGGGGTGGGTTTGCTTGCCGCGTATCAGCAACTGAAGCAGCGTCAGCAATGTCTTGATTTTGGCGATCTGGAATGGCGGGTGTGCCAGCTGCTAAATGACAGCGATCATGCCGAATATCTGCAATACAAGCTGGATAGTCGCTATCGTCATGTTTTGCTGGACGAATTCCAAGATACCAATCCGCTGCAGTGGCAGATCCTGCAATCCTGGTTTGCGGCATCCAAGGCCGTGGACAGCACGCCGACGGTGTTTGTGGTGGGTGACCCTAAGCAGTCGATCTACCGTTTTCGCCGGGCTGATGCGCGCTTGTTCGATGTGGTGCGCCGCTATCTGGTGCAGGATTATGCAGCACTACACCTGAAAAAGAATGAAACGCGGCGCAATTCCCCTGCGGTGCTGGTTGCGGTGAACGGCGTGTTCGACGGACTGCCTGAATATCAGGGGTTTGTGACGCATCAGGCTCACCAGACATCGCTGCCCGGTTATGTCGGGGTGTTGCCGCTGGCAGTGCTGCCGGAAAAAAGCGATACGCCTTCAACGCAGAACGGTAAATTGACGCTGCGCAATCCGTTGCAGAGGGCGTATCCCGATGTTGATGCGGGCACACGTGAACTGGAAGCGGCGCAATTCGCTGAAAAAATAAATCAGATTGTCGGTGTGTGGCAGGTTCAAGATGAAGGTTTAAGTCGCGTCGCGCAATTTTCCGACATCATGGTGCTGGTGCGGCGCCGTACCCATCTGAAAATCTACGAGCAGGCGTTGCGCCGTGAATCGATTCCGTTTTTAACCTCGCGCCGGGGCGGTCTGCTCGATACGCTGGAGGCGTCCGATATTCAGTCGCTGCTGACCTTCCTGATCACGCCGTTTGCAGATCTTGCCCTCGCTCACACGTTGCGTACGCCGATATTTTCCTGCACCGACGACGACCTGATGAAGATTCAGGCGTCAGGACTCAGGATGCAAGATGCGGGGGGGGGCGATTCAAGTGCGTCTGAACTGAATCCTGAATCCCGAGTCCTCAATCCTAGCTGGTGGCAGCGGCTGAAGAGTCTGGTCGAAACGGGTACGGCGACGCCGGCATTGCAACGCGCGCATCAGTTGCTGCAAGCCTGGATTTTGCTGGCCGACAAGTTGCCGGTGCATGATTTACTCGACCGTATTTATTTCGAGGGGGATGCACAGGCGCGTTATGCGGCAGCCGTGCCAGAGGTGATGTGTGCGACGGTGCTTGCCAACTTGCAGGCATTTCTGGAAATTGCGCTGAATGTCGATTCGGGGCGCTATCCCAGTTTGTCGGGATTTTTGCGTGAATTGGCCGAACTGCGCCGTGCGGATGACAACGAGTCGCCCGATGAAGGCCGGGTGGCGCAGGCGGGGAACGCAATTCGCATCTATACCGTTCATGAAGCCAAGGGCTTAGAGGCGCCCATCGTGTGGTTGCTGGATGCCAATGCCCGTCCGCCTGTTGATCGGGGGTATGACGTGCTGGTTGACTGGCCGACCGATGCAAAAGCGCCGGTGCATTTTTCAATCTATGGCGATAAAGCCAGTCGTGGCGGGGTGCGCGAGTGCTATTTTCAACAGGAAGCGGCGCTGGCCCTGCGCGAAGATTTGAATTTGCTCTACGTTGCGATGACCCGCGCCAAGCAAGCATTGCTGGTGAGCGGCAGCGGCGCGCAACTTGAGCATTGCTGGTACCAGCGCATTGCCGATACAACAGAGGGTGCTGCTGAAAATCCGCTCGCTGTGGCACCTTTGCTCAATCAACGATCCTCAATCTTCAATCCCCTATCCTGCCTCCCAGATCCGCGCCTGTTGCAGGTACTGCCGGTCGGCATGCGAAAATCCGTGATGAACGATGCGCAGCGTCAGGGTGTCTGGCTGCACGGTTTGCTGCAATACTTAGCGATACCGGAGGCACTTTTCCGGGAAAATCAAGAACAGGAATTGCAGCGCAAACTCAATATTCCATCCGCGCTGATGCCCGAGCTTTGGCGGCAGGCACAAGTCATGTTGAGTGCACCGGCGCTTTCGCGATTTTTCGATGCGCAGTATTATCTACAGGCTGCGAATGAGGTGGGCTACGTGAATGCGTCCGGGCAATTGCGCCGCATCGATCGCCTAGTTGAATTTGAGACGGAAGTCTGGGTGCTGGACTATAAAACAGGTTTAAATAGCGCGATGCAGTCTCATGCGGCCCAGCTTGAGGAGTACCGCATCGCGATGCAGGCTGTTTATCCGGACAAGGCGGTACGCTGCGCGGTCATCTTCGCGGAGGGTAATTTGCTTGAAGTCTGACTAAAAAGCTGTGGTATTATTTAACGCATTGCATGACCCATTTTTATTATCTTAACGAAAGGAAAAACATGGAACATACCTTACCCGCTCTGCCTTATGCGACGGATGCACTGCAACCGCATATGTCCAAAGAAACGTTTGAATACCATTACGCCAAGCATCATCAGGCATATGTGACGAATCTCAACAACCTGATCAAAGGTACCGAGTTCGAAGCGCTGGATCTTGAAGCGATTATCAAGAAGGCTCCTGCCGGCGGCATTTACAATAATGCGGCTCAGGTATGGAATCATTCCTTTTTCTGGACTTGTATGAAGCCTGCTGGCGGCGGCGCACCTTCCGGCACGTTGGCTGATGCGATCAATGCAAAGTGGGGCAACTTCGACGAATTCAAAAAAGCTTTTCAGGCGTCTGCTGTCGGTAACTTTGGTTCCGGCTGGACATGGCTGGTTAAGAAGGCGGACGGTTCGGTTGATATCGTCAATATGGGTGCTGCCGGTACGCCGCTGACGACCGCTGATAAGGCGCTGTTGTGCGTTGACGTGTGGGAACATGCTTACTATATCGATTACCGCAACATGCGTCCTAAGTTTGTCGAAACGTATTTAAACAATCTGGTTGATTGGGATTTCGTCGCGAAGAATTTCGCGTAATCCACCGGTCGCTGTTTGGAGAAGAGATCCTTAACCAAGCAGGAGACTGGTGAATTTTAAACGGCTTTGTCTTGAACGTGCCTAGTTTTTAGGTCGTTTGAATTGAGAACGGTGACTCAGGTTTTATAGCCTGGTCGCCGTTTTTTTTGTTGAAACGTTTGATGAGCAAGCAGCTCGCGACAGGTTATTCGGCCTGTCAAACAGCATGTCTGAATTGCCATTTCTCGGGAATTCAGCAGTAAATAAAAAATTATAGAATTTTATATTTTTAACCCACTCTACTTCTGATTCCAACTAAAAATGAGGGGATTACCGGAAGTCGAAATATCGGGGGGAAGCTCAGGTCACGGGGTGTGCTGTTCGCTAAAACAGCCAAAATGGACATAATTTTTTTACAGCATTTTTATGTGCAGGCTGGAATAATCCCTTCGTATGAAATTCCTCCGCTTCTTTAGCACATTCCCGCAACCGCACAGCCCGTGCGCGCGCATGTTATGGGCTGTCATCGCTTGTGTTATTGCCACCTTGCTGGCTTGGCCTTGGCGCGACTTCCTCGACCCGGCCAATACGGCGATGCTCTATCTGCTGGCAGTGGCTGTCGTGGCGGCGCGCGCAGGCAAGGGGGCGGCTATTGCGGCGGCGCTGCTCGGCACGGCGCTGCTCGATTTCTTTTTCATTCAACCGCGTTTCACGTTCACCGTCGGCGATGTGCAATACGCTGTCACGTTAGCGGTGATGTTTGCCGTGGCGCTCATCATTGGTAACCTGACGCAGGGTTTGCAGCGCGAAAAAGAAGCCGCGCAAGAACGCGAACGGCAATCGAATGCGCTGTATCAACTCGCCAGCCAATTGGCGGGCGCGCTGACGCTGGAACAGATAGAGGGAATGACGCGCCGTTTTCTGCATGAAACGCAATCCTGCCAGAGCCAGCTGCTGATGCGGCACGGTGAAGAAATGTCGCCCGTTATACCCGGCCAGACCCCGCTCTCAGGTAAACCCTATTACGCGGTGAAGGCTGCGCTCCAGCAGGGGGCGGCGCAAGCCACGCTGGACGGCGCACTGCATTGGCTGATCTTACCGCTGCACGACACGCCGCAGGCGCGCGGCGTGCTGGTGCTCTCTTTTTACGATGTGGGCCTGTTAGGCAATGAACGGCGACCCTTGTTTAAAGCCATCGCTGCGCTGGTTGCGGCCTCGGTCGAACGCCTGCATTTCGTTGAAATCGCGCAGCAAGCGCAGTTGCAAATGACCGATGAGCGCCTGCGCAACAGCATTCTCTCTGCACTGTCGCACGACATTCGCACGCCACTCACCGTGTTATACGGCATGGCCGACACGCTGGCGCAATCGGCGCTACCACAGGCCTTGCACGAAATGGCGGATGCGATGCGCCAGCAGACGTTTCGCCTGAACAGTATGGCGTCCAACCTGCTTGATATGGCCAAACTGCGCGCGGGCGACATCCGCCTCAACCTCGAATGGCAGCCGGTGGAAGAGGTGATCGGCGCGAGCATTAAACTGCTTGGCCCTGCGCTGGCGCAGCATCCGGTGAGTGTGGTGCTCCCCGCTGACATGCCACTGCTGCGCTTCGATGCGGTGTTGATGGAACGTGTGTTGTGTAACCTGCTGGAGAATGCCGCCAAATACGCAGCGCCCGGCTCGTCCATCCGCATTGCGGTACGTGCCGACCAGAAATTTGCGCACCTCTCGGTTTGCAACGAGGGTTCGCAGTTCCCGATCGATCGGCTGGAACGCCTGTTTGAGCTGTTCGAGCGCGGGGATATAGAATCGAACGTACCTGGCGTGGGGCTGGGGCTCGCCATCTGTCGCAGTATTGTGAGCGCGCACGGCGGCAGTATCTATGCCGACAATGATGCGGGGGCCTGCGTGACTTTCACGCTGACGCTGGGCGAGCCGCCCGTGATCGAGACGGAGGATGAGTATGAGTGAGCAGACTATCCTGCTGATCGAGGACGAGGCGCAGATACGCCGCTTGGTGCGCACTGCGATGGAGGAAGAAGGCTACCGCGTGCGGGAGAGCGGCACGCTGAAAGAAGGGTTGGCGCAACTGCACGCCGATGCAGTACAACTTCTCATTCTCGATCTCGGCTTGCCGGACGGCGACGGCATTGCCTTCCTTCGCGATCTGCGCACGCAATTTTCGCTGCCGGTGCTGGTGCTCTCAGCGCGTTCGGCAGAGGGCGAGAAGATACGCGCACTGGATGCGGGAGCGGACGATTATCTGACCAAACCCTACTATACCGGCGAACTGCTGGCGCGGGTGCGCGCGCAGTTGCGCCGCGCGCCGCAGGAAAGCGCAACTGCCGAGACACATGTTCACTTTGGCGACATCGAGGTTAATCTCGCGCAGCGCAGCGTCACGCGCAAGGGGTTAGCCGTACGCCTCACCCCCATCGAATTCCGCCTGCTGTGTGCCATGCTGGTCGAACCCGGCAAGGTGCTGACCTACCGCCACCTGCTGAGCGCGGTGTGGGGAAAAGCCTTCGTTGAAAGTAACCATTACCTGCGCATTTATGTGAGCCATCTGAGACAGAAGCTGGAAGAGGATCCGGCACAACCCAGATTTTTTGTGACCGAGACCGGCGTGGGTTACCGGCTCGATATTTGAAGGAGAGAATTTTGATGGAACAGAATAACAAGACTGCCACGAGTACGTTGGCGCTCGCGGCGTTAGGCGTGGTGTACGGCGACATCGGCACCAGCCCGCTGTATGCCTTCAAAGAAGCCTTCGCCGGTGGTCACGGGCTCACACCCACCGAGCCTAACGTGCTTGCGACGTTATCGGCTTTGTTCTGGGCGATGATGCTCATTATCTCGATCAAATACGTGTGGGTGATGCTCAAGTTCGACAACGAAGGCGAAGGTGGCGTACTGGCGCTGACCGCTTTAGCGAACCGCTCGGCGCAGGGGGTGACGCACTGGAAACTGCTGATCGTCACGGCGGGTATTTTTGCGGCAGCCTTGTTCTACGGCGATGCGCTCATCACCCCTGCCATTTCGGTGCTTTCCGCGGTCGAGGGTCTCAGCGTCATTACCCCCGCATTGGAAAAATTCATCCTCCCCGTCACTATCGGCGTGCTTACCGGATTGTTCTTCATCCAACGCCGGGGTACGGGCAGCATCGGTAAACTATTCGGCCCGGTCACACTCTTGTGGTTCGCGGCACTGGCTGTACTCGGCACGCTCAGCATCGTACAAAACCCCGTCGTGTTGAACGCGCTCAATCCGATGTACGCCATCAATTTCGCGCTGGAACATCCGACTGGCATGTTCTTCCTGTTGTCGGCGGTGTTTCTTGCACTAACCGGCGGCGAGGCGCTGTATGCGGACATGGGACACTTTGGTGCTGCGCCGGTGCGGCTGGCATGGTACGGACTGGTGTGCCCGGCCTTGCTCATCAATTATTTCGGCCAGGGCGCATTGGTGCTGCGCTCGGCGGAGGCGATCCAAAATCCGTTCTATCTGCTTGCGGCGGACTGGTTCCTGTTGCCGCTGGTCGCGTTGGCCACCGCCGCCACAGTCATCGCCTCGCAAGCCACTATCTCGGGCGCGTACTCAATCACGCTGCAAGCCATGCGCATGGGTTATTTGCCGCGCCTATTCATTCAGCACACTTCTGATTCGCAGCGCGGGCAAATCTACATTCCCGCCGTGAACTGGATGATGTTGGTCGGCGTGATCGTTCTGGTGCTGGAGTTCGGCTCCTCAGGCGCACTCGCGGCGGCTTACGGTATTGCCGTCTCCGGCACGATGATTATCACGACACTGCTGACCTGCTTCGTCACGCTGATGCTGCCGGGAGCCGCACGGCTGCCGCTGCTGAGCGGACTACTCGTTATCGCACTGCTGGAAGTCTTGTTTTTTGGCTCCAATCTGAGCAAAATCGCCAGCGGCGGCTGGATGCCTCTGGCGTTAGGCTTGTTCCTGTTTGTGCTACTTTCGACATGGAAGCGCGGTAGCTCGCTGGTTGCCGAGCAACGGCGCAAACTCGACATTCCGATGGCGAGCTTTATCTCCGGCTCGCAACCGGATGTGCCGCGCGTTGCTGGCACGGCGGTCTATCTAACCGCCGATCCGAACACCGTCCCCAGCGCGCTGTTCCATAATCTAAAACACTTCAAGGTGCTGCATGAACAAACGCTGTTCTTGCATGTGGTTACCAAAGACGTGCCCTACATCGAAGCGGAACAACGCCTGAAAGTGATTCAAATCGCCCCCGGCATGTATAACGTCGCGCTGCATTTTGGCTTTCGGCAGGAAGTGGATATTCCGCTGGCCTTGCAAGGCTTGGACTCACACGGCGTAACGCTAGACAGTATGAGCACTACCTACTTCGTCGCACGTTCGAATGTGGTGGACGGATTCGGCGGCATGTCCTCGTGGCGCTGCGCGTTGTTTTCGTGGATGACGCGACAATCGGAAGGGGCGGCGAGCTTCTTCAATCTGCCCGCGAATCAGGTAGTCGAACTGGGCACTAAGGTGGTGTTGTAAGGGGTAGTTGAAATGAAAAGCCCCCAAAGTTATCCACTTCGGGGGCTTTTGACATGCAAGGATGCTGTTTAGGACGCGAAGAAATCCTTTACTTTGTTCATCCAGGATTTAGCTCTTGGATTGTGGTGCGCGCTATTGAGATCGTTGATGCTTTCAAATTCACGCAGTAATTCGCGTTGACGGTCGGTCAGGTTGACCGGCGTCTCGACGATGACATGGCAATGCAAATCGCCATGGGTAGCACTACGCACGCCCTTGATTCCCTTGCCGCGCAGACGGAAAATCTTGCCGCTTTGCGTTTCTGCCGGGATCTTGATGTGCGCTTTGCCATCCAGTGTCGGGATTTCGATTTCGCCACCCAGCGCAGCGGTGCTGAAGCTGATCGGCATTTCGCAATGTAAATCGTTGTGATCGCGCTGGAATACTGCATGGGCTTTTACGTGGATCACGACATACAGATCGCCGGATGGGCCGCCATTGACGCCATGCTCGCCTTCGCCTGATAAGCGGATGCGATCGTCGTTATCTACGCCCGGAGGAATTTTCACCGACAGGGTTTTATGCTGCTTGATACGGCCGCTGCCGTTGCAAGGTTTGCAAGGCTGTGAAATCATCTTGCCGTTGCCGTGACAGCGCGGGCAGGGTTGCTGGATCGAGAAGAAACCTTGCTGCATACGCACCTGACCATGCCCGCCACAGGTGGTGCAGGTGGTAGGACTCGTGCCGGGTTTTGCACCCGAACCGTGACAGGTATCGCACTCTTCCATGGTGGGCACGCGGATTTGCGTTTCGGTGCCGCGCGCTGCCTGTTCCAGTGTGATTTCTAAGTTATAGCGCAGGTCGGCACCGCGTTGCACATTGCTGCGCCCGCCGGCCCCTCCGCGGCCGCCGCCGAAGATGTCGCCGAAAATATCTGAAAAATCAAATCCTTGCGCGCCTGCGCCGCCTGCGCCAAACGGGCTGCCGCCGCCCATGCCGCCGGCTTCAAATGCGGCGTGACCGTACTGGTCGTAGGCCGCACGTTTTTGTCCGTCCGACAACGTCTCGTACGCCTCTTTGGCTTCTTTGAAGTGCTCTTCTGCCTTAGGGTTGTCCGGATTGCGGTCAGGGTGATGCTTCATCGCCAGTTTGCGATAAGCCTTTTTGATTTCTTCGTCCGATGCGTCGCGATTGACGCCGAGGACTTCGTAATAGTCTTTTTTGCTCATGGCTTAAAAGGATTGAGGAGCGTGGATTGAGTAGCTGTTTAGCGTCCTCTTTCCATGCTCCTCTCTCTTTGCTCCTTACTGATTCACATTATGTACAAGTGTAAAGAATCCAAGGGTTGAGGCTGATGTTACTCAATCATCACCCCTCAATCCTCGCTCCTTACTTTTTGTCCTTCACTTCGGTGAACTCAGCATCGACAACATCGCCTTCGTCCTTTTGGGCTTCGTGTGTTGCACCTGCACCCGCTTCAGCTGATTTAGCCTGTTCTGCGGCATACATCTTTTCGCCCAGTTTTTGTGCGGCGGTGGCCAGTGCTTCCGATTTGGCTTCGATGGCATCCTTGTCGTCGCTCTTCACGACTTCTTCTGCCTCTTTTAAAGCCGCTTCGATGGCGCTCTTTTCGTCCGCTGTCAGCTGTTCGCCGTATTCTTTCAGCGATTTATGGGTTGAGTGAATCAAGGCGTCCAGTTGATTGCGAGCAGTCACTAGTTCCAGCGCCTTCTTGTCGTCATCGGCATGGGCTTCTGCATCGCGAACCATGCTCTCGATTTCAGCTTCTGACAGACCTGAGCTCGCCTTGATGGTGATATTGGCTTCCTTGTTGGTTGCCTTGTCTTTTGCGCTTACATGAAGAATACCGTTCGCGTCGATGTTGAAGGTCACTTCGATCTGCGGCATGCCGCGTGGTGCGGGTGGAATATCTGACAAATTAAACTGACCCAGACTCTTGTTGCCGGAAGAGATTTCACGCTCGCCCTGCAGCACATGGATAGTCACGGCAGACTGGTTGTCGTCGGCTGTTGAGAATACTTGGGACGCCTTGGTAGGAATCGTGGTGTTCTTCTTGATCAGCTTGGTCATCACGCCGCCCATGGTTTCGATACCGAGAGACAGTGGGGTTACGTCCAGCAGCAATACGTCTTTAACTTCACCTTGCAACACGCCACCTTGGATACAAGCGCCAACAGCAACAGCTTCATCCGGGTTTACGTCTTTACGTGGTTCACGGCCGAAGAATTCTTCGACTTTCTTTTGAACCATAGGCATACGGGTTTGACCACCCACCAGAATCACGTCAGCGATGTCGGAAATGGAGATGCCTGCATCCTTCATGGCGATCTTGCAAGGCTCGATGGTGCGTGCCACCAGATCTTCAACGATGCTCTCCAGCTTAGCACGGGTGATCTTGACAGCCAGATGCTTAGGGCCGGTTGCGTCTGCTGTGATGTACGGCAGATTGACTTCAGTCTGCTGAGCGGAGGACAGTTCGATCTTGGCCTTTTCAGCCGCGTCTTTCAGGCGTTGCAGTGCAAGCATGTCCTTCTTCAGGTCGATGCCGGATTCTTTCTTGAATTCTTCAACCAAAAATTCGATCACGCGCATGTCGAAGTCTTCGCCGCCCAAGAAGGTATCGCCGTTGGTGGACATCACTTCAAACTGGTGTTCGCCATCGATTTCTGCGATATCGATGATGGAAATATCGAATGTACCGCCACCCAAGTCATACACGGCAATTTTGCGATCGCCTTCTTGCTTGTCCATACCGAAAGCCAAAGCGGCAGCGGTAGGTTCATTGATGATGCGCTTAACATCCAGACCTGCGATACGGCCCGCATCCTTAGTCGCTTGGCGCTGTGCATCGTTAAAATAGGCAGGAACGGTGATAACAGCTTCGGTGACGGACTCGCCCAAGTAGTCTTCGGCAGTCTTCTTCATCTTCATCAGGATTTGCGCGGAGATTTCAGGCGCTGAGAATTCCTTGTCGCGAACCTTGATCCATGCATCGCCATTCTTGGCCTTGACGATAGAGAAAGGCACCATGTCGATGTCTTTTTGTACCATCTTCTCGTCGAAGCGGCGACCGATCAGGCGCTTTACGCCGTACAGGGTGTTCTTAGGGTTAGTGACAGCCTGGCGTTTGGCGGCTGCGCCGACCAGCACTTCGCCATCTTCCATGTAAGCGATGATGGAAGGGGTGGTGCGCGTACCTTCTGCGTTTTCGATTACCTTGGTCTTGCCGTTTTCCATTACTGCGACGCAAGAATTCGTTGTGCCCAGATCAATACCGATGATTTTTCCCATTATGCTTTCCTTTTAAGTGTGTTGATTACGATGTCGCCCTAGATGGGGCGGGTATTTCATATTTCAAGAGGCAGTCGTAAGTAGCTAGTCATTAGTTGGAGTTGTCCGCTGCGCGGGGTTTTACTAACGACTTACGTCTAGAGACTACTGCCCTTGCGATACCAGTACCAGCGCCGGGCGCAGTACGCGGTCATTTAATGTGTAGCCTTTTTGCATGACGCTGACAACGGTGTTTGCAGGAAGCTCGCTCGGTACCATGCTGATTGCCTGATGTTTGTGCGGATCGAGTTTTTCGCCAACAGGATTGATTTCCAGTATGTTAAATTTTTCAAACACACTGCTGAGTTGTTTGAGGGTGAGTTCCATGCCGCTCTTGAAACTTTCGACGGTGGCGGTTTCAACGGCAAGTCCTGCTTCTAGGCTGTCTTTGACGGCGAGCACTTCATTTGAAAAACGTTCAACAGCGAATTTTTGCGCTTTGCTGACATCTTCTGATGCGCGGCGACGGATATTTTCGCTCTCAGCCTTGGCGTACATCCATGCATCGTAGTGTTCCTGAGCGCGGCGTTCGGCAGCTTGCAGCAGTTCTTCCGGGCTCGGCATCACTTCATTCGCTTCAGAGGCGGGATTTGATTCTATGCTGGCTTCAGTGTCGGGTGTGGTGGGTTGGTTTTGTTCCATGGCGTTCTCCAAAATTTTTGCTTGCGGTAGATTGGGGCGATTTTGAGATTTTCAAGAGCGCGGGTAAGTTTTTTGCAGATAATGATCGAAAATTTTAAGGCGACTGTACAAAATCATCCAATTCCTTGGGTAATTGTAGGATTATGGCTTACAAAATATTTGTGGGAGGTGCTAGAATCCGAAACTATTGCCATTGGCGCTGTTTTTTGGAGGATATAGATGAATAATGAATTGAATCTGGAGTATTTCGTCAAGCAGCGTTGCTCTGTTCAGTGGCAGGGATTCCTTAGTGCATTTGCCAGTGAGTTTGGTCAGCAAATTCCGGTTGCTGAACTGCGAGTTTTGATGGCGCGACTGGGTGTCTCGATGGCTCAGGATATTCCTGCTCCTGTTGGGGATACGATCGCGGCTTTGCAGGAGTCGATTAACACCATCTGGTTCGATATGGACTGGGGGTGGGTCGTGCTGGTTGAGAAGACTGATGGTTTGTATATCGAACACCACCTCTCACCATTGCAGGCCGCTTTCGGGGAAAGTGCGCGTGCTTGGTCACCGGCGATTCTGGAAGGAATTTATGGTCACTGGCTTGCGGCGCTAGGTGCAGGGCCTGAATTGCGCATCTCTCAGGTTCAGGCTGCAGAGCAGGAAGATTTTCTGTTGGTTTTTCGTTTCGGAAGATAATCGCGACATGATGAGAATCAAACGGGGTGAAATTAAACCATGAAAAAATCGGCCAATGCGGACATACGCAATCTTTTCAGAAAGTTTGGCGGGGATACCGGAACTTATCAGGAAATCCAGCAGGAATATATAGTTGATCAGGCGCAAAAAGCCTGGCCTATCGTGACTGCGATTGAAAAAGAACGTGCCAGTGCGCCTAAGCTCAAAGCGTCATCTGAAAATCCGGTTGCTCGCACGTCAGGTTTGCCGGGAGCCAATACCGGTTCGTTCGCGGCTTTGCAGCCCGGGGTGACGGTGCTGAATCGCGCGCCGCAAAACGAAAGATCGCCATCGTCGGGTATTTTTGCCAAAGCGGATGTACCGCCTCCCGCACGTTCGCTGTTTTCAAATTTAAGCACGCCGGCCCCTGCAACGCGCTCCTTGTTTGCTGCAATGAACGCGCCTGCTGCGTCTGGCAAGCCTGATGCTGTGGCGGTTCGTTCGGATCAGGATAAAATTACTTCGGTTTTCTCACGTTTGCTTAATCCGCAAAACAATGTTGCGGTGGATACGCAAGATAAAAGTTTGCGCAGCTTGTTTGGATTTTTGAAAAAATAATGACCGTAATTGCTGTTATTTCACCAAAAGGTGGTGTCGGTAAGACAACTGTCGCCGTCAATCTGGCGTGCAAGTTGGCTGCGGGCGGGCACCCTGTCAGGTTGGTCGACCTTGATCCGCAAAACGCGTTGCGCCTGCATCTGGGGGCTGATCCGGCTGACGTTAATGGGCTGGTTCATCAGACATTGCAGCAAAGCAGCTGGTATTACACCGAGTATGACAGCGCTTATGGGGTCAGCTTTGTGCCCTATGGCAAGGTGTCGGAATTCGAGCGCATTACCTTCGAAGCACACCTGTCGCAAACGCCGGAATGGTTGCGCGATAATCTGATGGAGTTGGGGCGCGATCCAAATTCCTATACGATTTTAGATACGCCGCCGGGGCCTTCGGTGTATGTGCAGCAAGCGCTATCGATTGCTAATATAGTACTGGTCGTGATGATACCGGATGCGGGTTCCTATGCAACGCTGACGGCAATTGAAGGCCTGCTCGACTACTATTGCGCCAATCGCACTGATTTTTATGGTTCGTATTACGTCTTAAATCAGTTTGATGCCGATCATCCGCTTAACCGCGATATTAAAACCGTCATGCAGACGGTATTGGGTGGTCGACTGGCGCCCTTTCCGATTCATCGCGATGAATCCTTGAGCGAAGCGCTGGCTTATCAGCAGCCGGCAGCGGAATATGCGCCACATTGTCAGGCGGTTGATGATATCGCGCAATTGACTGGCTGGCTGCAAAATCAAGTTGACCAGGCTATCAGGTGAGTAAGCCGAAAATCGCCTATCTGCCGGTGACTGAGCCTCAATTTAAGGGGGTAGACCGCCGCAGTAAATCGAGAGCACCGGAACGCTATAAGTTTGAGAAACTCAATGAGTTGGTGATTGCAGCTCGCGAGTGGTATGGCTGGGAGCACAGTTACTGGCGTGCGGCCGCGATGATTTTTGCGTTTATCCTTTTCCTGGTCAGCATGAGTGTCTCGCTCAGCTTGCTTGGGCAGGCGATTTATGCGGGCATGGTTTTTGCGCTGGCGCTGTATTTGCGCAACTACACCGGCACTTTGTTCACCCTGATTATGATCGTGTTTTCGGTCAATGCCTCCAGCCGCTATTTATACTGGCGCTACACTACTGTCCGGTTAAAAATCGAATAGATTCAATTGTTTACTGATGTCCGGTTCGTCAAGATTCTGTATCGCATTTGCAACCATTTGATTTATTGGGGTTTTATCGAACATATTGACCTCAAAAAGATTCAGTAAAATCTGCTGGGAGGCAGGAAGATTGAGCTGTTTTTTGGCAATGCTGACCAGCAGGTAAACGCATATTGCGATCCAGATTTGGGATTTTGACGGCATTGAGGGAATTGCCATAGAAATGTTTGATGGCAAGGTTTTTGCTTGAGCCACTTGAAGAACAGTTCGATTTGCCAGCGATTTTTTGTAGATATTGGCGATGGTCAGCGCGGGCAAATCGAAGCGATTGGTCAGGAACACCAAATGCTTGCCGGTTTCCGGGTCGCGGAAAGAAACCCGGCGCAGGCGTTCCGGGTAAGCGGTTTTTGATTTGGGTGTCGCCAGCAGTATGGTTTGATCGCAGCGTAATCCAGTGGCTTTGTCCACTTCGCGCGACGCAATCCAGGTAAAGCGGAGATTGTTCTTTGCGCGGATGACAAAGGTAACTTGGCGCTGGTGTAGCGCATACAATCTGGCGAAGTGCAGGTAGCCCCGATCAATGACGACGATGGTGCCAGCGGGGAATGGGATCACGTCGAGCAGATTGACATCGTGAACCTTGCCGGTGGTAATGGACAGAAACACAGGGATTGAACCGCGCAGATCAATGATGGTGTGCGCTTTGACGGCGGCCTTGGTTGAACGAAATTCCGCCCAGGGGAACAGCGTCAGGCACAGATCGATGGTGGTCGAGTCCATGGCGTAGAGCGGTTCTTTGAGTCCCAGGCCGATGTCCTCGTCCCGGTACAGTTCGAGCGCTATGGAGATCAAACGATGGCCGAGTGCCTCGAACAGCCGCCAGTCGCGCCGTTCGTTGGCATCGGCCAGTGTGGAACGGGATACTTTGCTGCGGATACCGATATGGTAAAGCTTGCTCTTCTGAGAATTGAGACAGGCAACCAAATCACGCAAGCCATCGCGCCGGGTCAGTTGTGCATAGGCCATGCAGATGAATTGGCTCCATGCGGAGAAATGCTTGATCCCGTGGTTGGCGGCAAAGCGCTCGGTCAGATATTCGAAATGATTGAACGGCACGAAGTCCAGCAATTGTGCGAAAACTGTTTTGCCCCGATTCATGCTGCCGCTCCGTCTGCCGATTAAAGGGCAAACGATACGGTTTTTTAACCAAAGGCGATTCCAGATAGTATTTGAAATCGTCGGAATGCAAAAACGTGCTGAAAGCCACGTCAATAAAGGGCTACAGCGAAATGAACTTAAAATCTACCGGACAGTAGTGCTGGCGCTATACTGAAACACTGTCGATGGGCAGTTGGGTGGACACTTTTTTCAGCGTTACGCTGGTGATCGCCGAAGTCTACGCGTGGTTGGTGCTGTTGTTGGGCTATGCGCAAACTATTTGGCCGCTCAGGCGATTGCCCGAACCCATGCCTGAAGACACGACGCAGTGGCCGAGTGTGGATATTTTTATTCCGACTTACAACGAGTCGCTCAAAGTGGTTCGGCCTACCGTGCTCGCGGCAATGGCGCTGGACTGGCCGCGTGAAAAGCTCAATATCTATATACTCGATGACGGCCGCCGTGAGGAATTTGCCGAGTTTGCTAAGAGTGTGGGCGTTGCGCATCTGACCCGTCCTAACAATAATCATGCCAAAGCCGGCAATATCAACGAAGCGCTTAAAGTTACCAGCGGTGAGTTCGTGGCGATTTTTGACTGCGATCACATTCCGGCGCGTTCATTTTTGCAGATGACGGTAGGCTGGTTTCTGCGGGATAAGAAGCTCGGCATGTTGCAAACGCCTCACCATTTTCTGTCGCCGGATCCGTTTGAGCGCAATTTGGGCACGTTCCGCCGTGTGCCCAACGAAGGCGAGTTGTTCTATGGTTTGATTCAGGATGGTAATGATCTGTGGAATGCGACTTTTTTCTGCGGGTCCTGTGCCGTGACACGGCGAACGATTTTGCTGGAAGTCGGCGGTGTAGCCATTGAGACGGTTACAGAAGATGCGCATACCGCATTGAAGATGCACCGTTTAGGTTATACGACGGCTTATATTTCGATACCACAGGCGGCAGGACTTGCGACCGAAAGTTTGTCGATTCACGTCGGGCAGCGTATCCGCTGGGCACGCGGCATGGCGCAAATTTTCCGGGTTGACAACCCCTTGTTCGGCAAAGGGCTGAGTTTTATGCAGCGGCTATGCTATTCCAATGCGATGTTGCACTTCTTCTACGGCTTGCCACGCATGGTGTTCTTGCTAGCGCCCTTGTCTTATCTGTTTTTTCAGGCGCACATTATCAATGCATCCGCCGTCGCGATCGCCGTTTACGCGCTGCCGCATCTGTTTCACGCTAACATCACCAACTCCCGCATGCAGGGCGCACATCGCCATTCCTTCTGGGCGGAGCTGTATGAAGCGACGCTGGCCTGGTACATTTTCCGTCCTACCCTGGTAGCCTTGTTGAATCCGAAACTGGGTAAATTCAACGTGACAGCGAAGGGTGGTCTGGTAGAAAAGGAATTCTTTGACTGGAAGATCAGTGAACCTTACCTGATCATGCTGGCCCTCAATGTTGCAGGATTATTGATCGGCGTGGTCAGGTTGTTCTGGTGGAATACTTTTGAGGTCGATACTGTCATCTTGAATCTGCTCTGGACGGTCTATAACCTCGTGATTCTGGGGGCCACCATTGCAGTCGCGACGGAAACCAAGCAGGTGCGTTCCAGTCACCGCGTGAACTGTAATCAAAAAGCGATGTTGAAGCTGGCGAGCGGACAAAGTTTCGTGTGTCGCGCGAATGATTATTCAGAAGGCGGTCTGGGGCTGGTGATGCCTGAGGCTAATATGGCGCCCTTGAACAGCATGGCGCGCGTATCGCTCTTTATGGGTGAGCGGGAATTCGTTTTTCCGGCTAAGGTTGTTTTTGCCAGAGATACGATTGTGGGCATCGAGTTTGATCAGTTGAGTTTGCAGCAGCAAATGGATCTGGTGCAGTGTACGCTTGCGCGTGCCGATGCGTGGCTGGATTGGGATGATAATCGCGTTGTTGATCGCCCTCTGGCAGGGCTGAAGGAAATTTGCTACCACAGCATGAGAGGCTATCAGCACTTGTGGGGCGACTTAAAAGCGGGCGTGCAGAACAGTTATCAGAATAAGCCTAAAGAAGCGCACCCTGAACGCGGTCTTTTTTATCACAAAGAGACCACGGATGATCGGATTAATCAGGGTTTCGTAAGACGAAAATTAAGCGGATTTTTCAGGGTGGGTCGCCGTCTGCTGGTCAGGCCGAGTCGCTCATGAGTAAATTCATTTTGGTCGGTTGACTGGGTTGGTTGTAAAAGTATAAGCGCGCGAGCGATTGTTGATTCAAATTGGTGGGTACATTATGAAAAAGTCACACAATTTTCTGAAAGTTAATTCGATGATAATTAAAATTCGTCGGGCGTTGCTGGTCTTGCTGGCAGTTGTCTGTGCTACTTCCTCAGGAATGGCTTATGCAAAAAAACACCACTCAACTTCCAGGGGTAATGACGCGCCTGCTGAGGTAACCGTAGCGGATGAAACAACAGAACCGGCCAAAGAAAAATCGAATGAAATTAGTCACTATTCTTATACGCTCGAAGAGTTGGGGGCCGGTAGTCCGATTGATTTACACACCGTAAATGGCAGACGATCCTTGAAGTTGTCGATGCGTAACGATGAAGTAATTACGGCGGCTAAATTGAAACTCACCTATGCCTGGTCGCCGGCGCTAATTCCTGAGTTATCGCATCTCAAAGTGTTACTAAACGATGAACTGATGTCCTCATTGGCCTTGCCGCGGGAAGGAAATAATGGACATACCAGCGATGTGCAGCTCGATTCGAGCATGTTTATCGATTTTAATCAGTTGACGCTGGAATTGATTGCCCATTACACGCGTGAATGTGAAGATCCGATGCACTCAACGTTGTGGGCCAATGTCAGTAATCTGAGCAAACTGGAACTTACCGTGCGGCATCTGAAGTTGCCTGATGATCTGGCCTTGCTGCCTGCGCCCTTTTTTGACCGGCTGGATAACCGTAAATTAGTGCTGCCGTTTATTTTTCCGTCGCAGCCTAACAACGAGGTGTTGCATGCCGCCGGTGTCGTTGCATCGTGGTTCGGTGCACTGTCCAATTATCGCGGCGCGCAGTTCCCTGTCATGCTCAATACCTTGCCTGAAGGCAACGGTGTGATGCTAGTCGCGGGCAGTACGGTGCCCGCCGGACTGAATCTTCCGGTGATTAACGGCCCGAGCCTCGCAGTGATCGCTAATCCGCTCAACGCAACGGCTAAATTATTAGTTGTGATGGGGCGCGATGCCAAGGAGCTGGATATTGCGGCGCAGGCACTGACGCTGGGCACAGCAACACTGACCGGCTCCTACGTCAGCGTTAAGCAGATGGATGATATCCCGCTGCGTAAACCGTACGATGCTCCAGGTTGGATTCCGACTGACAGAGCGGTGCATCTTGCGGAGCTGGCAAAACAATCAGATTTGCAAGTTGAGGGCTTGTCGCCTGATATGATCAGGGTCAACTTCAATGTGCCGCCGGATATTTTTGCGTGGCGCAGCGATGGTGTGCCGATGAACTTGCATTACCGTTATACCCCTCGTCCGGTGGCCGATCGTTCAACGTTGAACGTGAATATCAACAATGCCTTTATCAAGGCCTTGCCGCTGGCCAGTGTGCCTAGCAAAATTGAAAAGAAGATAAGGCTGCCACTGCTGGAGGATGGGCAGGCGGTTAGTAGCGAAGTCGTGTTGATCCCGCACGACAATATTTTTGGTCAGAATCAATTGCAATTGCATTACTTTTTTGACTACACCAAGCAGGGGTATTGCAAAGATGTGTTCTTAAATAACGAGCGAGGCGTCATCGATCAGGATTCGAGTATCGATTTCTCTTCATTCCCGCATTATGCTGCATTGCCCAATCTGGCCTTCTTTGTCAATGACGGATTCCCGTACACCCGGATGGCAGATTTGTCAGAAACGGCCGTCGTGATGCCTGATAATGCGGGCGGTGCCGAGATGGAAACTTATCTGATGCTGATGGGGCGCATGGGGCGCGTGACCGGATATCCAGCCATCCGGCATGCCATTATTACGGCCGCTAGCGTCGATGCGTATGCAAATATGGATCTGATTTTGATCGGTACGGCGGGTAATCAACCGCTGCTTGAGCGCTGGGCCAGCAAAATGCATCCGCTGCTGGATAAGGGGACACATAATCTTAAATTGCCAGGGCCCTTTGAACGTCTGATATCGCGCTGGAGAAATGTCGATCTGGACGATGCGATGCATCGTGCGGGTGATCTGATTACTAAAGGAGATGGTGGCTTAGGCGCGCTGGTCGGCTTCGAGTCGCCGCTGAAAAACGGTCGCAGCGTTGTGGTGGTGACCGGCGATAACCCGGAGCAAATTGCTAATATTACGGCGTCGATGGCGAACCCTAAGAAGCTTGCGAATTTCACGGGCGATCTGGTGATGCAAAGCGGCCAGCGCATCGAGGGCTTTCAGATGGGGCCTAGCTACTACACGGGAAGTTTACCGTGGTGGACAGCGTTGCACTGGTTTTTATCCAGACAGCCGCTGTTCCTGATGATCTTTATCGGCTTCGCAGCATTGCTAGTGGCGGTCGTCGCGTTCCGTTATTTGCGCAAACTAGCTGATCAGCGGTTACGGAAATAATCCATGTCAGCCACTATCGCTAAGATAGTGATCGGCGTACTGGCATGGCTGATGGTGGCCTTGTCAGCGGATGCGCAGACTTGTTGGCCGGCATGGCAGGCATTCGGCAGCCAGTTTATACAGGCTGACGGGCGAGTTCTCGCTGATGAAAGTGAGCAGCGTTACAGTACTTCTGAAGGCCAGGCGTATGGCTTGTTTTTTGCACTGATCGCCGATGACCGGCCTCGTTTTGAAAAGATCCTGCTGTGGTCGCGCGATAATCTGGCAGGCGGAGACTTAAGCGCACATCTGCCTGCCTGGCAATGGGGGAAAAGAGCCGATGGCACATGGGGGGTGGTGGATCAAAACTCCGCCTCCGATGCGGACACTTGGTTTGCTTATACCTTGCTAGAAGCGGGGCGTTTATGGCATGAACCACGCTATACGGCGCTGGGTCGCTTGATGCTCGCCAATATTCGCATTCAACTGGTGCGTAATCTGCCTGGTGCAGGCAATGTGTTATTGCCCGCCGCGAATGGATTTTCTCTTGATGCAGGCGGTTCGCGTCTGAACCCGAGTTACATCCCGATACAATTATTTCGCGCTTTTTCTGTTGTCGAGCCTGAGGGACCTTGGGTGCAAATCATCGACAACAATCTAGCCATGCTTAACCGTATCACAGCCATGGGCTATGCGCCTGATTGGGCGGCTTATGTTCCCGGTCGCGGCTACCTGATCGATCCTCTGCGGGGCGCAATTGGCACGCATGATGCGATACGCATCTACTTGTGGTGGGGAATGTTGTCCAGGCAGGATCCTGCGTTTGGAGGGATGAAAAAACTGATTTACGGTATGAACAAACTGATACCGAAATATCAGATAACGCCGCCATTGAAGGTGGATACGCAAACCGGGGACGTGTCGGGAATGAGTCCCCCCAGCTTTTCTGCCGCCTTGCTACCCTATTTTAAGACGATGAAAAATAGTGTTGCGGTGCAATTACAGAATGACAGGCTGATCTCAAAGACAGAGAATGATTTATTAATCGGTGAGGACATTCGTTATTATGATCAGGTACTAGCTCTGTTTGGTCAAGGCTGGATGGCGCGCCGGTTCGCATTTTCCTCGCAGGGTCAACTCGTTGTACAGTGGAAGCCATCATGTTCAGCTATAAAATAATCGGAGTCGCCTTATTCATATCCTCAGTGTCCCTGTCTCCTGTTCAGGCAGAGGAGGGGGGGGCGTTGCAGATCAACGAAACACCGTCAGATATTGAGTTGCAGGCGCGCGCAAAATATTGGGACAGTCATGGACGTGCTGATCTGGCAGAGAAGGAACGCAGTCGCATCAGGCGGGTTGCCGCTGTGAGTGTCGGATCTGTTGTGGTGGTTAAAGCGGCGTCTCCTGTGGTTGTCGCGGCTCCCCCTGTTGCTGAGTCAAGGCCGCCTGTCGTTTTAGTCACGCCATTGAGTCAGTCGCAGTTGGGGGTGCAAGCGCAACCTGACACCGTAAAGTCAGTCGATAAAGCGCAATACTGGGAGTCGCGCGGACGCAGTGATCTGGCGCAGAAGGCTCGCGGCGAGCCTAAGGTGTTACCGGCAGCCCCTCCGCCACCCATACAGGCAAGAGTAGTCACTTTCGCGGCGAATTCACCTGAAGCGGTCAGTGTGCCGCTCGCTAAGCCTACGCGTCAGGAACAAACTGACAGTGCGCAGTACTGGGAGTCGCGCGGCCGCAGCGATCTGGCAGCGCAGATAAGGCAAAAATTGGCCACGTCAGCACCGGCTTCGAACGGGGTGCGAGTGCGTGAGCCTGTCAATCCCGTCAGTGCAGATAATCAGGCCCGCTCAGCGCTGGAAGATAGTCTGCTCAAAAATCCCAATAGCCTAAAGTCCCGTCTGGATCTGGCGCAGCTGTATCAGGGGGCGGGTGAGTTTTCCCGTGCACGGGTACAGATCGACAGTGTATTGCTGAGTGCACCTGATTCTCCTGCCGCCTTGCTTGCCAGCGCACAGTTGTATGCTGAGCAGCATTTGTGGATGGAGACTATGCATACCCTGGAGCGGATATCACCCGTTTCTCGGACGCCGGAAATGGCCAGATTGCAAAAGACGTCGTGGGCACATCTGCAACTTGACCGCGCAGATGCCCTGATAAGACAGGGAAAACATGCCGATGCGGAATTATTGCTGCGTCAGGTCGCCGTTGAGTTGGCGATTAATGTCAGTCCGGCGCAGACGGCAGAACCACCGCCGCTTTGGAAAAGTACATCGACAAGTACGCGAAAACGCCGGCGATAGCGATGCGTATGGTTGGAGTAAGGTGACAGGCTGGACAGTCACCCGGACTGCACTTAAACTTGGGGCGGTAGTTGAACCAGAGGAATATAGATGAGTTTACTGCTAGCAGGCTCACCGGATATCGCCATGCGACCACCTGAGCACCGCGCGGCAGGCATCAAAGCCAGCGTCGTTTTTGGCTAGGATCTGTGCCGAGCGATTGCCCGTCAGATTATTTACGCTGCATATAATATACAAAATTAAATATTGAGGTTGCTATGAAAAAAAATGTGACGTGTTTATTGAGTGCTCTGGCGGTTTTTACACTATTGTCCGGAGTTGCACTCGCGGAACCGCAGCTGTATGAAACCGGTCCTTCTGAAGAGTCATCGTTTGTGCGCTTTGTGAATGCGACCGATGCGGATGTCGCCATTGCCACCGCCAAGGGCAAGGAAAAGGTACTGGGTACGAAGCCTGATGCGCGTGTCACGCGTTTTTTTAAGATTAAGTCAGGCGCAAAGCTCACGGCAAATATTCAGGGCAAAGCGGGTCGTGTGGCGGTAGACGTAGTCGGTAAGCCGTGGGAATTTATCACGGTCGCCGTACTGCCTTCGGGTGCTAAACAAATCAAGACTTCCTTGCTCAGAGAAACGCCCAGCGAATTTAGCGGCACGCGTGTCTCGCTTGCCTTGCTCAATCTTGATGCTAAATGCAGCAGCGCGAATATGATCGTTGCTGAAAAAAATGCTACCGCCACCTATGAAGTTAAACCCTTGTCCATGCAGCGCCAGATGACGGGCAGCGACAAGCAGTCAGGGGCGATTAACTGTAGCGGCAGCGCAACGCCGGTTGATCTGTCCGGGCTGGAGTCGGGGTCGCGCTACAGCCTTTTCCTGTTGACGGCGAACAACGTCAGGCAGGCATTTGTGATCAACGACGACAAAAAATAAGTGATGGTCTGTTAAATCGGCACACGGAGATTCTAAGCTATGGTATTTGCGTCCCTGGAATTTTTGACGCTGTTTTTGCCGGTTTTTTTCGCGTTTTATTTTCTCACCCCGCCCCGCTACCGCAACCACACGATGTTGTTCGGCAGCTGGCTTTTTTACGCCTGGTGGACGCCTAAATTTCTGATTCTGATTATATTTTTGACATGGATCACTTGGCTTGCTGCGATCCTGATCGATAAATCGGGTTCGGAAACGTTCAAGACTCGCATCATGGCGGGTGCCATTATCGTTAATCTCGCTAGCCTTGCCTGGTACAAATACGCCAATGTGGTTGTGCGCTCCCTCAATGATCTCTTTGGCGGAGCCGATCGTCCGCTGATCATCTGGGAGACGGTGTTTCTGCCGATTGCGTTATCCTTTACCGTGCTGCATGCGACGTCTTATCTGGTTGACGTGCGCCGCAAAGTGGTTCAGGCGCAGTACCGTTTCAGCTTCTTCGCCTCCTATATTGCGATGTTTCCGCATTTGATTGCAGGGCCTATCGTCCGCTATAAAGTCATCGAAAAGGAATTGCGGGAGCGCTTCTTTTCTGCCGAGGAATTCTCACTCGGCGTGCGCCGTTTCATGATCGGTTTTGCGATGAAAGTGCTGATCGCTGATCCGCTCTCGCCCTTGGTTGACCTCGTCTTTAAACAGTCGGCTCCGACCTTGATTGACGCCTGGATAGGCTGCGGTGCCTACACGATACAGCTGTACTTCGATTTTGCCGGTTACAGTCTGATGGCCATCGGTCTTGGTCTGATGCTGGGGTTCAAATTCGAGCCTAACTTCAATAACCCGTATCTATCGGTGTCGATTCAGGACTTTTGGCGTCGTTGGCACATGACACTGTCGTCGTGGCTGCGCGATTATCTGTATATCTCGTTGCTGGGCGGCAATCGCGGCGGGGAGCGGCGTACCTATATCAATCTGTTGCTGACCATGTCGATCGGCGGTCTGTGGCATGGCGGGGAGAGTTGGAACTACCTGATCTGGGGCATCATTCATGGTGTTGCGCTTTGTACGGCACGCGTCTACAACGCACGCGGTTATGCCATGCCCGATTTCTTCTCGCGCCTGTTAACGTTGTGGGTCGTGATGCTGGCCTGGACGGTGTTTCGCGCAGCAGATTTTTCATCTGCGCTGCACATGTGGGCGGGGCAATTCGGTTTGCACGGCGTTGCGATGGGCGATGCGGTCTCGCTTGCCTTGCGGCCTTCCATTTACGCCTCGTTTGTGATCGGCATGGTTTGTATCGTTTATCCTGCCACGCGATATGCCGGGCGCGGATGGGGGATATTCAGTCATAGCCTGTGGCGTTCAATCTGGCCGGCACTGGCCTTCGCCTATGCGCTGATCGTGCTGACCGGACAGCAGTCGCCACCCTTTTTGTATTTTCAGTTCTGAGGATGACATCATGCTGATTAATCGAAAATATCTGACTATCCTGCCCGCAGCCGCTTTTGTCTGCCTGCTGATTGCAGGACTGGTCGTATCGGTCATCTCCTTAAAGGCGGTCCCCCAAACGGAGTGGGCCGCGCTCAAAGATGCGGATAAAATCCTCTCGGGGGAGTCGACCAAACGCTTCACTAAATTATTGAATCAGCACTTCGTGTTGGGGCCAACTTTTAGCCAGATTGAGCGCGGCATGCTGTGGAATCTGACCGGCGATTTGGGGCCTAGTGTGCGCCCCGGGTGTGCCGACTGGCTGTTTTTGACCGACGAACTCCAGCCGCATCCCGACAGCGAAAATGCTGCCCAATTCAGGACAACACTGGCGGCAAAACTCAATAGCCGGCTGGCCGAGCGCGGCATCAAATTGCTGATGGTGATTGTGCCCGATAAAACACGCATCGAGAGCGCGCATCTGTGCGGATTGAAGCGGTCTGAGCGCTTTGCTGCCCGCGTTGCGAATTGGCAATCGGCTTTGGAAGAACAGGGTGTTGCAGCGCTGGACCTGACTCAAGCGCTGGCCGAGCAGGAAGGCGAGCGCTATTACCACACCGATACGCACTGGAATGAAGCGGGGGCCAACAGGTCGGCGCGGGTGGTTGCATCCGCCTTGCGCGCGCGCCATTGGGCGGGAGATGCGGGTGGCGAGGCGGTGGTGCTCAACACGGCACTGACGGCAAGGCCCGGGGATTTGGTGCATCTGGCAGGCATCGACGGGCTACCGGCCTTCTTGCGGCCTCGTGTCGAGTTGGCGCAGGTCACCGTGCTGCCGCCGCTGGCACAAGGGAGCGATGACTTGTTCGGCGAGGCCTCAGCCCCTACGACAACGCTGATCGGTACGTCTTATTCCAGAAACAGCAACTTCGTGCCGTTTTTAGAGCGCCATCTGGGAGAGTCGGTGGCCAATGAGGCCAAAGATGGCGGTGACTTTGCCGGTGCTGCGATCGCCTATTTTGGCGGCGTGACCTTCCGTTCCTTCGCACCCCGCGTGGTGGTCTGGGAAGTGCCGGAGCGCGTCATCGAGATGCCCGTCAAGGAAGCCGAGCGTCTGTGGCTGGCGAGTCTGCTCAAAGCCCGTTTGTAGTGGCGTTCAGGAACTGCAAGAGAGCATTGAACAGCCGGGCTTGTTGAGCGCCCAGTCAGGTCTTAGTGCGACAAGATCTGCATCTATCTCCTCGTCATAAGGGCGCTGGCCTGCCTGCATCAGCCGTTCTAGGAAGCTCATGTCATTTTGCATCGCAGCCTCAATGGCTTGCTGGGCGAGATAGTTGCGCAAAATAAAACGCGGATTGACTAGGTTCATTCGCTTGCGGCGTGTGTCATCGGATTCCTGTTGCAGGCAAAGGCGCGCAGCGTAGCGTTGGAGCCAGTCGTTAAACAGCGTGCTGTGATTGTGATAGAGCGCTTCCTGATAAAACGCGCTGCGTAACACGGCAAGATCGGGCGCTTCCTGTTCAATGTTCGCCAGTGCGCGGAAAAATTGGGTCATATCAACTTGGGCCGTTTGCATCAGGTCAAAAATAGTTTCAACCAGTTCGGCATCGGTATCGCACCAGACAAGCCAGCCGAATTTTCCGGCGAGCATGCTCGTCATGCTCGTTTGCAGGGTGGCATCAAAATGCTTCAGTCCACGCTCGCGCAGTGAACGTGCGCCTTTGATGGTCGAGAGCGCATCGGCCAGTCGTTCGAGATTCCAGCGTGCCACGGGGGGTTGCTGCGACAGGCAATAGCGCCGCCATTCGCTGTCCGTGGTGTTGGGCGTCCAGCCGGGGTCGAAGTTGTCTATCCAGCCGTAGGGGCCGTAATCGAGGGTCAGACCGAGAATGGACATATTGTCGGTGTTCATCACGCCATGTACGAAGCCAACTCTGAGCCATTCCACCACCAGCTTGGCTGTTCGCTCGCACACCAGACTGAACCAGTCGGACAAATAGTCGTCCGGTTCTTTGCTGATCTCTTGAAAGTCGCGGTCGATGGTGAAATCAACCAGACGTCTGAGTAACTCGTGCTCGCCGCGCGCCGCCAGCAGTTCGAAATTACCGAAGCGGATGAAGGAGGGGGCGATGCGACAGACGATGGCGCCGGGTTCATCATTCGGGTGCCCGTCGTAGAACATATCCCGCATCACATCGTCGCCCGTGCCGATCAGACTCAGTGCGCGTGTCGTGGGGATGCCCAGATGGTGCATGGCTTCGCTGCACAAAAATTCGCGCAGTGAAGAGCGCAGCACGGCACGTCCGTCGGCGCGACGGGAGTACGGCGTCATGCCGGCACCCTTGAGTTGGAGTTCCCATCGCTCACCTTGCAGGTTGATCACCTCACCCAGCGAAATCGCACGTCCATCGCCCAATTGTCCGGCCCAATGGCCGAACTGGTGTCCGCCGTAGCAGGCGGCAAAAGGGCGCATTCCCGGCAATAACTGATTGCCGCTAAAGGCCTGCAGAAATTCTGCCGAATGCACATCCTCATGGCTGAGATTGAGCAGGCAGGCTGCCGCGTTCGAATAAGCCAGCAGGACAGGCTGGGCCGTCGGTGTCGGATTGACAGCCGCCCAGCAGACGTCAGGTGTCTGGCGTGAGTGGGGAGAGCCGCTTTGATCGCCCGGTAATTCGCTGACGAAGCGGTTATCGAAGGTAAATTTGATCATGCGACGGAGTCCTGTACGGTAATGCAGCTATTTTACCTGACAAATATAGTCGGATAAAGCGGACTGAAAATAGACGACATGCAACTGGCTGATAAGGTATCAAAGAGGCCGCCGCCGCGATCAGCGTATAATTTCGCCTGATGTTATTTGATCAGATGGTTTAAAATCAAAAGCGGATGAATTTTTAACTTATGATCGATGGGCTGGCGACAGGCGGGTCCATTGCATGAACAAAGGGAGTAGGACATGTCGGTAAATAAAGTGATTTTGATCGGCCGTTTAGGCAAAGACCCGGAAACGCGCTATATGCCTAACGGGGAAGCGGTCACCAATGCGACGCTGGCAACTTCTGAAAACTGGAAGGACAAGAGCGGCGTCAAGCAGGAAAAAACCGAATGGCATAACCTGACCTTCTATCGTCGTCTGGCGGAAGTCGCTGGTGAATACCTGAAAAAAGGCTCGATGATCTATGTCGAAGGTAAGCTGCAGACGCGCAAGTGGCAGGACAAGGAAGGCAAAGATCGTTACACCACGGAAATTCTGGTGAACGAGATGACCATGCTGGGCGGAAAATCAACCGGTGGCAGCTTTGAAGTGATGGACGATCAGCCGTCCCAGCAGTCTCAGCCTGCGCGTTCTCAAGCGCCATCGGCACCGAGATCAGCACCTGCGCCCGCTGCAAGTCAGGCACGCAATTTTGATAACTTCGACGACGATATTCCTTTTTAGGCGGAAGTTAAATGTAAAATGTAAAAATAAGAATCAGTCTTAACTTATAACGCCCTGTATTTACAGGGCGTTATTTTTTATTGCGCAAATTTTTTGTTTAAATTAGAATTAAACCTATTTTTGTGTGGTGGAAGTTAAAAAAGGTAAAGTTAAGACATGCTTTTGTCCCAGCATATTGCTCGATTTTCTGATGGTGAACGCTATCCATATTTGGAGGGTCAGGATGGGTTGATGAGCCTTTGGCCTACCCTGTTTACGTTTGCGGAATCAAGGGCAAGTAAAACCGCGAATACAATTCGCAATGAGTTGGCGGCAATTTCGCATCTTCGTGTTTGGGAGCAACTGGAAAAGCGCAACTTACTGGAGGAGCTAGGCGAGCAGCGATTTCCTACCGAAGGGGATATTATGAGTCTTAGGGATCACTGTCATCGGGACTCTCTTGACCTAAAACGCTACATGAATAGGGTAACGTACCTGTCTGGCAAGTCGATAGATATTGTTGCGCCAATCCAGGTGGCCTCTCTGCAGAGTGTCGTAAAGAGTCATGCCTACAACCGGATTACCGTGATTGCAAAGTACTTGTACTTCTGTGCAGTGACGATGTTGCGGGTTCGCCCAAACGCAGGAGAACTCAACAATCGTGCCAAGGAAATGCGCGAGGCACTACTGGCGCAACGGCCAAAAGGTAAGACAAGTCGCTCTGGGCTAGCAATTCATCCATCTCCGCAATACTTTGATGAGTTCATGTCGGTCGTTGCTGAAGATTCACCAGACAACCCGTTTAAGTCGCGAGAAGTTCGACTCAGGAATTTTGTGATGTTCAAAACGCTCTATGAGACAGGGATGCGGTCTGGAGAACTGCTATCGCTGTATGTCGGTGACGCGACATATGACGACCAAGGTGATCCAATTATCCGAATCATCGATAGGCGGGATGACCCAAATGATCCACGCATGAACCCGCCTCAGGTAAAGACCCTGGAAAGGGATATTCCGATCAGCCAAGGGCTCTACGACAAAATTCAGGAATACATCACGTCGGTTCGGTATGGCACGCCTAACGCCAGGAAACGCCCATTCCTGTTCGTCAATCATAGAAATGACGAATTCCAAGGTTTTCCTATGTCGGACAAAAACTTCCAGCATGAATTAAAGAGGGGTGTGGTTGTTCGTCCAGACAGATTCAAGGATATACGGCGCCACGGGTTTCGTCACAACTTCAATGTTCGACTCACTGACCAGTTGGATCTTTATTCGATTCAAGTAAAACTGCTCACTGACCAGCAGAGGCTCGATATTCGCAAGGACATGAACGGCCACGATGGTGACAAGTCTGGGGAGGTCTACGAGAGAAACGCGACACGCGCTATGACAAAGAAGGCGATGCGGCAGTTCCAGGATAAGCAGTCCTCAGTACTGAAAGAGGCTCTGGCACAAGCGAAAGGGATGGTTGGGGATGACGAAAACTAAACTACATGCAGCGTCAAGCAGCGCATTGTTACTACAAACATCGTCGGCAGGTTACGAGTTTGATGAAAATAGCAACATATGGATGCTAGATGGCTCCATCAGCATAAAGCTCAGTTTCCTATCAGAATTAGAGGTTGAGGAAAGAACTTCCGAGGGGTTCAGAAAGTCTCTATCCCGCTTTGCGCAAGAGCTTTCTTCCGGTTACTGCGATTCCATTATCAATCGGGCCAAAAAATTCTTTAGGGTCACGGGGTCAAAAGATTTTTCTGCGGAAGCCTTGTCTAGTTTTCGATCTAAGCTAGATGACGAGCATCTTTGGGAGTTGGGCGCACTTAGAAGCTTTCTGGAGAGTTGGTATGAGTGGCAATTTTCCGGTATTACTAGGAAAGAGATCGAATATTTAGACGGGTTGAGAATAAAAGGCTGCGTTAAGGGGTATGCCGTACTGACGAACTGTCCTTATTCCGGCGCATATACTTCGTTGGAGCATCAGTCGCTGTTGTATGGCTTAGCGAATGCATATGAGGAAAAACGTCTATCACAGCACGACTACAGTTTCCTGCTGGCAGTCAGCATGACTGGAAGGCGGCCAGTTCAGATTCGTTATTTAAGATTCGGTGATCTTGGCTTTACGGACAACAAGGAATCGTGCTCCTATTATCTGGACATACCTAGGGTTAAGCAGCAGGGAGGGAAGACTTTTCGAAAGGAATTCAAGCGTGTAATGATCTGTAAAGACTTTTTTGATGCACTGAACGATCAACGAAATGACGTTATCTCCTGGGTTAATCGCACTCTTGGAGATATCGATGAGGGATTAAAATCGTCGTTGCCACTATTCCCAACTTATAATCGCTTGGCTTTGTGCTCGTCCTCGGATATCTCTTCCTATCATGATAAAGATTTCCTGCATGTAACTTCGAGATCAATAAACAATATTATGTTCAAACTCAATTCAACTGTGATTGCGCATAGCGAGCGTACGGGTGATCGATTGATCATTGGTTGTACTCGTTTGAGAAGAACATTTGCGACAAATTTGGCTGAAGAGGGATTCGGGCCGATGGTTATCGCTGAGGCTCTTGATCACAGTGATACGCAGCAGGTTGGTGTATACGCGCGATCAGAGAATGAAATCGCGAAGGTGGTTGATGAGGTGATGGCCCCGGTTTTGGCTCCTTTGGCCATGGCATTCGCAGGAACATTGGTAGAGTCAGAAAGAGATGCGGTTCGGGGCAATGATCCCCATAGCAGGGTGAAGCTGAATACTGATATTTCAGTTGGAAATTGCGGTAACAATAAGTTCTGTGCGGATGGCTGGAAAAGTTGCTACCTATGCAAGAGATTTCAGCCATGGCTGTATGGACCTCACCAACAGGCACTCGATGAATTGCACAAGGAGAGGCGTGATCAGGAGGATGCTGGCGTATCTAAAAAGGTCATCAGTGCGTCAGACCGAGTGTTGCTTGCGATTACGCAGGTGATTCAAATGTGCGCAACTAGGAAGGCGGAATTCAAAACGTTCGAGGGTGAGTACCGTCATGAGTAAAGTTGTCTCATTCATTCCTGTTACAGCGGACGATCCCAAGAAGAATCTCGCCGATTTCGTGACTTACTGTCGGGACACACTTGCGCTCTATGAAGATCAAGGCGGGTTTGCTGTTCACCAATGGATATACACAGATGCCAACGGCAGGAAACATGCGATGCGGTTCGCGGAATATTCCAAGAAGAATGATCCATACAATTACACTCCATTCCATGAGCCGTTTCTAAGTTTTGCCCAGGCGTATGTAAGGTTCCATCAGGAACAGCAGCAGGTAACGTCAATCGGTAACAAGACATCTGCACTTGCGACCGTCTACGATGCTCTACGAGACTTGGGGCGCAGCCAAGACATTATGGATGTTGACGGGGTTGTGATTTCAAAAACCTCGGAATTGATTCGGCAACGTAACTCTGAAGCACGGCGTTATCACATCGGCAACGAGTTGGAAATGCTCGCCAATTTCTTGCGGGAGAAAGCTATTTGCCCGTCGTTGCCGATCTGGACCAATCCCTACCCGCGCCAGCGCTTCCGAGCTCAAGGCACAACTGCTGAGGACAAAGCGTGGCAGGAAGAACGCTGCCCCAGCATTCATCAAATGCTCGCGTTGGCGGACATATTCCGGATGGCGGAGGAAGAATATGACCAATATTGGTCATCGGTCATCGTACTGCTGATGTTTGCACCAGGCCGAGGCAGCGAACCCGGTTCATTGATGGTCGATAGCCTGATCGAAGAAGACGGAAGGTTGAAAGTGCTTTGGTTTCCGAAAAAGAAGGCTGAATGGACCAAAAAGATTGTTCCCGTTCAGCTGGAACCTGTGGTCCGCGACGCGTTCGCACGTCTAATTAAGATTGGCAAATCAGCCAGAATTGCGGCTAAGTTCGCTTTCGAGAATCCTGGCAAGTTCATGCGCCACTCGCGTTGCATCACGCCAGTCGATTTTGGTGAGGATGAGCCTCTGGATGTCCTTCAGTTTTCCTGCGCTATGAACTATGCAGACGTCACTATTGAAAAACTCAAAATCAGGCAACAAGAGGGAAAAGATCTTCAAGGTGACGACGCTTGGCGCGTTATAAACCCAAACCCTATCAAGTGGCTAGAGAATATGCGTGCATCGGGTCCGGTGACTTATCGGAGACTGGCAGAGCTCACCCATGATAAATACTGCACCCACAGTTGGCCGAACATGCCTAGGTCAAATCGACCTGTTTGGGATTCTTTGTTGCTCGTGCTGGACATGCAGTTTCATGCTGACTTTCTACCAAAACAGTTTAGTTGGGTGATCCCGAACATTAACGCATTGAACTGCGAGTTAGGCGGTAGAGATTATCAGTCAAATTCTGGCAAAAAATTGCGCATAAAGTCGATCTTTGATCGCTTCAATAAAGTGGATGAAGACGGCAAGACTCCGATAATGCTGACCAGCCACCAGCCGAGGGTCTGGCTTTCTACCTGGGCAGAACGTGGCGGTATGAGCGCGTGGCTGCTCGCACAATGGGCGGGCAGGGCGAACAAGAATGACAATAAAGCTTATAAATTTCTAACAAAAGAGGAAAAGGACAAAGCGGCTAAGGATGTAATCAGGCACAATCAGGCTCCTACCTCCCTAGAAGCCGTTCGATTGAATTTGCCAGTGACGTATGAATCCTTGGGCATAGATCGTCCCGGCGTTGCACACCCTACACTCTATGGGTTCTGCGTAAGGGACTGGGCGATGGCCCCTTGTTTGAAGGGCGGAGGCGAAGCCTGCGCTAGCTGCGATGACCACAAGTGTATAAAGGGTCTCGATGACAAACTCGAAAATCTTGAGTCCCTGGAATCTGGACTATCCAGGGAGCTATCGCGTGCAGCGCTACAACTGGATGTTAAAACGTTCGGCGCCGACAGTTGGTTTCGCTTCCTAGGTTTCCGTCTTGGAAAAATCAGAGCCATCATCTCGCGACTCAAGGATCTCGACACGCCGGAAGGGGCTCATGTTTGTGTCCCCCCGGAGTTGGATCCCAGCCCACTCCAGCGCGCTAGATCAGCAGTGGTTCCAGAGGCGTCCGATGCTGATCAACAGTCCGTTCGGTCCTCAATGACGAAGAAATTCTTGGGATGGGTTCGTCATGCCTAAGAAGATTGTCACGGAGGACAGTATCAATCAGTTGCTGGCTATACTGAACAATTGGCAAGGCGAACTAACTTGGGAGCTCTACTGCGAGAGCATCACCCGCAAACTTGGGCTCAAAACTGTGGTGACCAAGCAGACGTTGTTGCGTTACGAGATTATCAAGCGAACATTCAACGAGCGCAAAGCCTTCCTGCGTGAGGCAAAGTCATCAAGGGCATCAAGCGATCAAACGATCGCGATGTTCGAATCGCAGGTAAATAACCTCGTCGAACAGGTTAGGCGCCTGTCTGCTGAGAACGACGCGTACAAAGAAAAGTTTGTCCGTTGGCTAAGCATTATCTATATGCATGCGCCAAATTTCGACATCTCAAAGCTGGATTTTCCACTAACGGCGAAGAACAAGCGCAACCAAAAAGGGTGATCGATGGCTCGAAAAAAGCAAGATAATAAAAGCCTTAACTATGATGGCTTGAGCTGCGCACAGATTGGAAAAAAGAAGCTCGAAGAGTTTGAAGCGTGGGCCGCTGAGGTTGAACATGCCGGTACGAAGGAACAATGGAAAGGCAAGTTCGCTGGCACGGTAAGCCGAGAAAAGATCGCCATCGAAGGGATCGGATGGAAAAACAAGACCCCATTCCACCAAAATGAGCCATTGAGGGAAGCTATTGCTCGGGTTGAAAAGAAGTGGTTTGGCGGACCGGACAAGCAAAGTGTCGAAAGCGTTAACGCAGCACTTGACCGTTCGCGGAAGGTTGTGCAGCAATCGTCAGTCGATGCCAACCGCTTGGCGAGCAAGGTAAGCGAGCTTGAGGCTGAAGTCAGTATGCTGAGGAAGAGAGTCCGCGCCTACGAAGAGCAAAGGCACCTAATTGCCAAAGGTTTACCTGGATTCGGACTGCCTGAATGAACAATGTTGCCAAATCCGAGGCAAGGGTCTACCACGTTGGTACTCCAGTACAGGTAGGCAAGCGAGTACGTAATGGCGGACGTTATGCGGCGGTCTCGGTCATCAACCGTAACGGCTCTATTCGCTCTTCCCCTTCGCCCTATCCTCTGATCGTAAGGTTTCCTGATACTGACATAGAACTTGTTGCGCCAGGGACTGTTTGGCTTGTGGATGGGCCGGAATTCATTACCAGTTATGTACACAACGGTGACCGGCGCTACGAAAGAACCATCACGGCCACTACAGTGACATTCGTCAAGCCAACGGGCCAAACCTTGGCGCGTTGGCTCAAAGAAAACATCGCTGGAATCGGCGATATTCTATCCAATCGCCTCGTCCGGAACAAACACTTGGCAAAGTGGGTTGAGAAAAGGGATCGAGAATCACTGCTGGCCATTCATGGAATGTCTGATTCGACAGTAGATGCACTCTTGGAAAACTGGCCGTCAAGTGAATTGTTCAGGGTCATCGCGTTTCTTGACGAGCACGGAATTCCTGCTGGTATCAGCAAGTCGATCCTAAAAGCTTTGGGCGAGGACGCCTTGCCTTTACTCCAAGGCAATCCGTTCATGCTGCTTGGTCTTGGGGTTTCCTTCAAAAAGGTGGATGTGATTGCCGCAAGAATGGGCTTCACCATCGACGATCCAGAATATATCGGGGGTGTTGCCGCACATGTAGCCTTTGTGCATTCCGAGGAGACCGGTTCAACGGTTATTGATGTGGCAACATTACATCGTCGGGCAGAGCTCTTGACCCAATGCTCAATGCCCAAGGATCTCGGTGACATTTCAGTAGGTCAGAAGCTTATGGTTAAGTGTGGCAAGGCAGTCTATCAAAGCTACGGCTGTGCCTTGATGGAACACGAAGTGGCAGATTTTCTGGTCAAGGCATTGTTCAGATCGCCAGGGAGCGGTGCTGGTCAAGCGAGGTGGGAAACTCAAATTGACCGCAGGACAGTTGAGGAAGCGCTGCAGCAATATGAAGCGCACTTCCTCGACTTCCAGCTTCTGCCAGAGCAACGGGAAGCCGTCATTGGCGCAGTGCTGGCGCCAGTGTGTGGCATCAGCGGTGGTGCTGGCACGGGAAAAACAACCATCCTTCGGGCAGTTCTAGGATGCTATGAGTCGCTGGCATCGGAACTTCCCTCGTATCAGGTTGCTGTTGCTGGTCGGGCTGCCCAGAGGATAGCCGAGAGTACCGGGAAACCTGCGCAGACCATTGCCAAGCTTATTGCCGAACACACGGGCGAAGGCAAGCCGGAGCTGCCTGATTATTTGTTGTTGATCGTTGACGAGTCGTCGATGCTTGACCTACTCAGCATGTATAGGCTGGTTCGCTTACTGCCATATGCAGTAAGAATAATATTTGTTGGTGATTCCATGCAGATACTGCCAGTTGGCAAGGGGTTGGTTTTCCACGCGTTGCAAAGCTCCAGTGTACCGTTCTTTGAGCTTAAGCAGGTAATGCGGCAGGATGAACAAAGTGGAATTCACCGCTTTGCAACCGACCTGAGAAACAGTTTTGTGAAACTCCCTCCGGCTGCAGTCAGTCGCTTGGTGGACAGCGCTGACTGCTCATTGGTTGAATCAAACGATCCGGATCAACTAGCTGAACTATGGCTGCAAGCGGGGGGCATTGGAGCTGGGATCGTGTTGTGTCCGGTCAGGTCGGGCCCACTCGGAGTCGATAACATCAACGTTACGTTGCAGCGCAAAGTAGGACTTGAAAGGGCGCAGTTGTTGTACCAAGACCGCGAGAGAGGGTGCCTGCCGTGGATCACTTCTGATGGCATGCAACTGCTCAAAGGCGATCCGGTACTCGTTACCCAGAATAACTATGACGATGATGCTGATGTTCGAAACGGTGACTTGGGAATTCTGGAAGACGTGGCAGATGTCTTGACGGATACGGAGCGTTTCGGAGTCATCAGGATGGGCGACGGCAGAAAAATTGACGTGAATCTAGATTTGCTGGGGAAGTTGAGTCTGGGCTATGCTGTAACCATACATAAAAGTCAGGGCAGCCAGTGGCCCACATGTTTCATTGCGCTGCCGAGAAACGCTTCAAGGATGATAGACCTGTCCCTGCTCTACACAGCAGTTACTAGGGCGCTGAAGCGCGTTGTTCTATTTGGGGAGCCTCGCTTGATCGAAATTGGGATAGCAAGGGGACCGGCCAGTCTTGAACGGGCGACGACTTTGGCTTTACGAATTAGGCATCTAACCAATCTGGCCGAAAATTGTTAACCACAGTTTATTTTTCCTCGTTGGGTCTTCGGCCAATGCCGACAGTCAAGCCCATCTTTGCTCAACTAACTTTGAATGACCGCTTCGGCGCTGGCAATTCGAGATGCCGACCGAGTACAATGTGCCAGTTGCAGTCCGTCGAGGTAAAACTATTTAGTGAGGAAGTCGCCGTTCGTGACACACAATAAGGTGCCAATAGCAGACCTAACAACTCAAATTTCTATTTAATTGGCTTCGAGTAAATTATTTGCAAGGCTGAACAGCTATACTGCAACCTCAGTCAAGCGGGATGCTAAAAACATCCCTTAGCCGAACAATTGTCCTCTTGAGAGAATAAGAAATGAATAAAAGGTTTACTGCATATTTCAGTACTATAGTCTTTCTCCTCCTATTTCTAACTGGCTGTACAGGCACAGCTGTTAGATATTCAAATGTTTTTGACAAGTCCGCAGGACCTAACACTGAGCTTCATGTGTTGTATTTGGAAAACAAGCTGGCGAGTTCACAAGATGTTCGAAATCCACAATCCAATCCATTGTTGGCATCGATTGGATACAACGACGTAGGTTATTTGCTTGCAGAAAGAGTCCCGATTTTTTTCAACTTAAACGGCCTCGCAGTCCAATTTGAGTCGATGCAAAAGACCGAATTGGGGCAGATAAATGGCAATAAAATGATCGCTTGGGCGAAAAACGGAGGAAGTGCTGCTCCTGTTCTTGTGTTGCAAATTGTTGGAGGGAGTGTTTTAACTAATAGCCAGAATGGGAGCAGTATTTTTTTAAATTTACACGCTAATCTGTTTAACTCGAAAACGTGGGAAAGAATATGGACAGGGCAGTTTGAAAATACGCTTTTTATCTCTTCACTCATGAGAACCGGATTCGACAAACAATTTGTTGACAATATGTTGAAGGAAATACTCCTACAGATGAACAAGGATAAGCTTGTTGTTCTTTCGAAAGGAGAAGTTGTCATGCCAACTTATGTCAGCCTGTCTAAAAGTGATACGTCTCAAAAATAGCATATTTTCGCAGAAGTACTTAGCTCCTTAGCTCAACTTTATTCAGCACTGCCACTCTTTGCAAAAAGCCAAACTTAAAAGCATGAAAAAATCAATACTAATACTTTGTTTATATTGGCCATTTTTTACTTGCTCTGCGGAATCTCCGAGAATAAACTTTAACGAATACAAAAAAATAATTGGAGATCTAGCTTCTGAATGTACGTCAAAAGGCATGCCACATTTCAACGGGTTCTGTCTTTCGAAAAAATACGACGATTCAACAGAAAGGTCAATTACTGTCGCATTACAAGTGACAAGCTTTGAGTATTATTATAAAAAATGCGAACACTCAGATTTTCCGAATGTGAATGATTTGTTGACCCGCGCCTTGAATATAGAAGAAGCAAAAAGGTTTTTTGAAGAAATGAAGCCTCAAAAGGAAGCACTAGAAACATCTTCTAATTATTTCGATTACTGCAAAAGCAAAGATGAAAATAACTTAGCAGTTTCAAATAAATTGAAATGGTTTGAGTACATGATCAATAAATATCAAAAAATTGTAAAGGGCAAGGATAGTGGGGATAATAAACCCATGCTTCAATCAATTAGCAATCAACCAGCCAGAAAAGTTGTTGAATGCATTCTTGCCAAATACAAAGACGCAGAATTCTATGCTGACGGATTGCTTATGAATGATGGAAGTATCGCAATACAGTTGATGGCACCCGAAATGGCAACGCTAGCAATAGTAAGAAATTATCAAGATGGTTCAACAACTCAATATCTTAATATCAAAAATAGCAATAACAAGGTTATCCCACGATCAGATACCTTTGATAATGCGGTCAATATATGTCAAATAGTTCAGTGAACATGCAAAAATTGGCAAGTCTTAGCGTTACGAATTTTTCCTAACACGGCGTTGAACTTCGCCTGCGTCTTGGGAACGGCATGTCCTGGTTGAAGATGCATAACAATTTGTCCGTTGACTACACAACAAGAGTCAGTTAACAAATTGATTTTAGATAGGGAAACGAAATGCCTTACGTTAATGTTCAAATCACCAAGGGTGCAACCAAAAGTCAGAAGGCTGAGATTGTTAAAGGCATCACGAATTCTTTGGTACGAGTGCTTGGAAAAAAACCTGAACACACCCATATCGTAATTCAAGAAATTGAAGAACAGGACTGGGGCTTTGCTGGATTGCTGACGGATGAATGGAAAAAGCAACAGAGTGCTTAGTTGTAACTGAATGACTCATTTCTGTCAAACAGCGTGCAAAACTTTCCAGATTTGGGGTGGAAACAGCGTCCAATAGTTTCCACCCCGGTATGTAATGATCCGGCGTTTGAGCCGGGGAATCTGGAGTGTTTTACATGGACATCATTTACGAAATCCGCCGACGCCATTCGGTACAAAAACAAAGCGTATCGACTATTGCTCGCGAGATGGGATTATCCCGCCCGACGGTACGCAAGCATCTCAATACCGTTGAGGAACCGAAATACGCACGGAAGCAGCCAGTCTCTCCCAGATTGGGGGAGTTCGAGTCACAGTTAACCGCATGGCTGGTTGAAGAAGCCAAACTCCCCAGGCAGCGCCGTCGCACCGCGCATCGCTTGTTCGAAGGGTTGCAGGAAATTGGTTATCTTGGCGCTTATGACAGCGTGCAGCGTTTCGTCAAACGTAAGCGTCCGGCCGCTCCACCTGTTCGGATGAGCCGGTTTATGCAGTCGGTTTGATAGGCAGCAATTCGTCGATGCGGCGCATAGTCCAGACGGGGAGTTTTTCCAGTGTGTCTTTCAGCCAGGCGGACGGTTCAATGCCATTGAGCTTGGCGGTAGCGAACAAGCTTTGAATTGCAGCAGCCCGTTTGCCCGTACGTTCACTTCCTGCAAATAACCAGTTCTTCTTACCCAGTGCAATCGGGCGGATCGCATTTTCCACCGGGTTATTATCGATGGGTAGATTGCCGGTCTGTGCATAGCGAATCAGGCTGGGCCAACGATGCAGGCTGTAGTCGATCGCACGGGCCAGTCCGCTGCCGTCAGCCGTTGCGATACGTAAGCGGATCAGCCAGTCGTGCATGTCCACCAGTATCGGCAGACTGTTTAGTAGGCGGTGTTCTCCACGGGCCGCATGGTCCATTTCGCGAGCCTCTGCTTCAACAGCGTAAAGTTGGGCAATACGCCGCAACGCTTCCGCCGCCTGTGGATGTGCGCCACTGACCTGAAGGTCGAAGAATTTGCGCCGGGCATGCGCCCAGCAGCCAAGCTCGGTAACAGCAAATTGTGCATCGGCGGCAAACATCTTCTTGTAGCCGCCGTAGTCGTCGACCATGAGACTTCCTTGCCAGCCATGCAGAAAGTCTCGCGCATGCTGACCGGATCGGCTGCACTGGTAATCGAACACCACGATCGGAGGTCCCTCATCCAGATCGTTACTCCGGTAGCTCCACAGATAAGCACGCTTGGTCTTGCCTGCTCCCGGATCCAGTTGTTTCACCGGTGTTTCGTCGGCATGCAGTACCTGCCGTTGCCTGAGCAGTTCAGATAGCCTGTCTGCAAGCGGTTGCAGGGCAAAGCCCATGCGACCGATCCATTCGCTCATGGTGCTGCGCGACAGATTGACTTGTTGCCGGGCGGCGATCTGTTCCAGCCTGTACAGCGGCAGATGATCCAGATATTTGCTAGTGGCAACCCAGGTCAGCAAACCGGGCGCGGCCAACGAGCCGTCGATTACCGCAGGCGCCACGGGTGCTGCGGTGATGGTTTCGCACTTGCGGCAGGCATACTGCGGGCGAATATGGCGAATCACAAAGAAGCGCGCCGGTTCGATGTCCAGTTGTTCGCTGACATCTTCGCCGATCTTGACCAGATCGGACTGGCAGGCGGAACAGGTGCAGGAATCCGGTTCGTGGCGCACAACGACACGCTCCAGATGTTCGGGCAAGGTCTGGCGACCGGAACGCGCTCTCGGTGCTGCAGTCGTTGCCGGTAGCTCGGCTTCAACGGCGGCGATATCCTGAACCACATCATCCTCGAACAATGAGCGCTGTTCTGCGCTCATCGCTTCGTTCTTGACGCCATACCGCATGCGGCGCAGATAAGCCACCTCCTGGATCAGTGCCTGAATCTTGATATCTTGTGTTTTGAGCGTTGAATTCAGCGACTGAACAAGTTCGGTGAGACGGGCAATCTCGTCATCGCGAGACTGAGAAGTGACAGAATGATCGGTTTTATCCAGTGAATTCATGGGCTTGATTATATCAAATCCAGCCAAAAAACTCACTTAACATCAGGTGGTTAGGCGCTAAACTCGCCACTGCACGGAAGGTGATGCACACAGCCGTTGCCAGTCCACTCCGGTTGTCAACCAACGCCATTGTTCCGCGCTCATTTGGAACAAGGTTTCACCGGGTGCAGGCCATTTAAAACGTCCCTTGTGCAGGCGACGATGGCACAACCAGACGCCGGTGCCATCCCAGATCAATAGCTTCAGGCGGGAGTAATTGCGATTGGTGAATCCATAGGCTGTGCCATCGCAGGGAGAACGTCCGTCAATCTGCTGGATCAGCAATGACAGTCGATCCATGCTCCAGCGCATGTCTACGGGTTCCGCGTGCAGGAATACCTGTTCCGGCTGGATCATTTGAGCCACGCACTTAACCATGTGGCACAAGCTTGCGCTTGATTGCCTGGCCAGCGGATGTTGATGTGCGTGGTGCGCTTGGTCAGACTAATCTCAATGGGCTCAGTGCAAGCGGCTTCAGTCTGAGCCTTTACCGGCAATTCGACTTGAACGGCAACCAGTTTTGAAGGTTCTGCTGAGACAGAGGCTGGCAGTTGATTCCGGTAGCGGTCGATCCATTTGCGCAGCAGGTTGGTATTGATACCGTGCGCCAGCGCGATTCTTGAAACAGATACGCCAGGCTGGCATTGTGCGACCAGTCCTTGCCTGAACTCGGTTGTATACGTGCGTCGGCGAGGTGCAGGATTCGTAGTACTCATGATGGTGTCCACTTAAATTAGGTGGACACCATGCTCTTATCTTTCGCTTAACGAATCAATGTGGCGCGGATGGACGCTTACCGTCAAACGCTGGAAAGCCGGTAATGTCGGCCCGAAGCTGACGGAGGCCTTCGTGCCGATGGCCTTTGCTCCGGGCGACGCCTGTCAGTTTGACTGGAGTCAGGAGCAGGTCGAGCTGGGTGGCATTGTGCAGACCATCAAGGTGGCGCACTTCCGCATGGCGTACAGTCGTCAGATGTTCGTGGCGGCCTATCCGCGAGAAACTCAGGAGATGGTGCTGGATGCGCATAATCGCGCCTTTGCCTTCTTCGGCGGCGTACCGGCACGCCTGATTTACGACAACCTAAAGACAGTGGTCGATACCGTTTACACCGGCAAGGAACGCCAGTTCAACCGACGCTTCTTGACGCTGGCCAATCACTACCTGTTTGAACCGGTCGCCTGCACGCCCGCATCAGGATGGGAGAAGGGGCAGGTCGAGAATCAGGTGGGCAATGTGCGTGAATGGCTGTTCACGCCGCTGGCGCGTTTCGCCTGCTTTGCCGCTCTCAACGATTGGCTCGCCACCCGCTGTCGTGAGTTGGCGCAGCGCCGCCACCCCGCACAAAGTCAGCGCACAATCGCGGATTGCTTTGCCGAAGAACAGCCGTTGCTGCGGCCAGTCACAGCCCACTTTGATGGTTATGTCGAACAGATGATGCGCGTGTCCTCAACCTGCCTGGTCAGGGTGGATCGCAATCGTTACAGTGTGCCGGCCAGCGCGGCAGGTCAGGCAGTCTCGGTCAGGGCCACCGCCGATCAGATCCGTATCGTGGCACAGGGCGAAATCATCGCCGCACACGCCAGGCTATTTGGCCGTGAGCAGTTGATCTGTGATCCCTGGCATTACCTGCCGGTGCTGGACAAGAAGCCCGGCGCACTACGCAATGGCGCACCGTTTGTATCGTGGGATTTGCCCAAATCGATTCAGGCGGTGCGTGACCGCATTCTAAAGCAGCCTAAGGGAGATCGTGCCTTCGTCGAATTGTTGATGATGGCGGGCGAAGCGGGCCTCGATGCGCTGACCGTTGCCTGCGAGCTGACACTGGAGGGCGGCGTGGTCAATGCCTCGGTTGTGATGAACGAGTTGCGTCGTCTGATCTCACCGAACTTGCCCGAAGCGGTGAACAACGTGCCGGATGGCATTACCCTGAAGACTGAGCCGCTGGCCAATTGCCAGCGCTACGACCATCTGCTGGGAGCGCGCAATGTCCATTGATTGCACGACGAATTTGAAGGCGCTACAACTGTACGGCATGGCCACAGCATGGGGGGAATTGCAGGCCGAGAAGCCGAAGCAGGTACATCGCCCGGACGTCTGGATGGAGCGGCTGATTGCGGCAGAACAGACTGATCGTCAGCTCAAGAGTCTGCGCTATCAGATCAAAGCAGCCCGCTTCCCGATCCATCGCGATCTGACCGGCATCGACTGGACCGAGACGCCGCTGTCGCAGGCGGTTATTGAGCAACTGGCGAGCGCGGCCTTCATGGAAACGGCGCACAACCTGATTCTGGTGGGCGGTACGGGTACAGGAAAGTCTCATCTGGCGACCGCCATCGGGGTGGCGGCGATCCATCACGGCAAACGTGTGCGATTCTTCAATGCGGTCGATCTGGTCAATCAACTGGAACGCGAAAAAACGCTGGGGCGGGTTGGCTATCTGGCCCGGCAGCTTTGCCTGGTGGATGCAGTCATTCTTGATGAGCTGGGGTATTTGCCGTTTCCGGCATCGGGTGGCGCGTTGCTGTTTCACCTGATCAGCCAGCTGTACGAAAAAACCTCGCTGATCATCACCACGAACCTGTCGTTTGGCGAGTGGGTGCAGGTGTTCGGTGACGCAAAAATGACGACGGCCTTGCTAGACCGCATCACTCATCACTGCGAAATCCTCGAAACTGGCAACGATTCTTACCGCTTCAAGCAGCGCAAAAATCGCTCTCAGCCAGCCGAAAAAGTGGAAACAATTGGACGCTGACAGGTGGAAAGTATTGGACGCTGATTGACAGCGTTTAGATCATTGTCTGTAAATGAGGACCTCTACCTGATTCTATTAAATCAGGCCGAGGCATCCCAGAGTCATGTTGAACGGGTGCTTGGCAAGAAACTTCCTGCATCCATTCAACAGCAAATTCCCATATTCCTAGCGGAAGACAGAATTGAGGGGCTTCGAGACATAGAGCATTTAGTTGCTTGCCTAGATGAAATTCCTGACTACCTGCATTTGCCTTTTAGGGCTGCTATGAGGTTGTTGAGGGTTGTTGCCGTAAAGAATACAGCTCGCTCTGAGAGGACTGGTGAGTTTATCAATTTCACCTCGCGACGGTTCCGGTATACGAAGGGAACTAACTTGGCGCGGAGAGGTATTTCGGGCGTCGTACTAGCCATGGCGCTGGATCACACCGACACCCAAAACGTCGACGTTTACACTGCAAATTCCGAGGAAATGGCAGAGAAAATTAACGAAATAATGACGCCGTTTTTGGCTCCGCTGGCACAAGCATTCGCTGGTAAACTAATTAATTCTGAGCGCGATGCTCTCCGAGCGAAAGATCCGCACAGTCGGGTGAAGAATGATAATTCACGCACTATTGGTAACTGCGGCACATACGCATTTTGTGCATCAGGTTACCGTGCCTGCTACATGTGTGTGAGTTTTCAACCTTGGCGGGATGCGCCACACGAAGAGGTTCTCGAAGAAGTCCTCAACGAGCGAAAGCGTCAAAAAGTGTTAGGAGTTTCTCAGAGTGTAATTCAAGCTACTGATATCCTCCTGTTGGCAGTTCAGCAAGTAATTTTATTGTGTAAGCAGGCAAAACCTGAAGAGCGTGGAGAGGTGGAAATTGGCTGAGATTACCTTCTTTAAATCGCGTCCAGAGCTAGCTTCCAGCCAGAATTTAACGGATTTCATCAGCCACTGCAGAGGCCTAACTCTGTATGAAGATCAAGGCGGATTTTCTGTAAACAAGTGGATGTTCTCAGCGGGTAGGAGAGCGTACGCGATGTCGTTCTCCAAATACAATGAAAAGAATGATCCTTATAAAACGGATCCTTTGGATGAGCCATTTTTGACATTTGCCAAGGCACGTGTGCGCTACACACAGTCTGTAAGGCAGGTAAAGAGCATAGCTAACCAGATGATCGTACTTCGATTGATGCATGATGCTCTGATAGATATCCATGGAGAAGCTGATGTCCTTAAAACGGATGGCTTAGTACAGGAGAAGGTTCAGGAGCTCACCAACATACGTTATCCGAAGTCTGATTTGCGTTACCGTCTTGGGCAGCAGATGGAATTGCTTTACGCTTTTCTTTATGAGAAAACCATAGCACCAACGATTCCTCAGTGGGTCAACCCATGGCCGAGAGGAAAGGCAAAAGCTGAACGAACTGACAAGGAATCAAGGGACTGGCAACAGGAAAGATGTCCTAGCTTACATCAAATGACTGCGATTGCAGACTGTTTTTCTAGAGCAGAAACAAACGAAGATAAATATTGGTCAAGCGTTTTGACACTGCTGATGTTTGCTCCCTCTCGTGCGGGCGAATTGCTTTCTCTGGTGGTTGATTGTTTGCATATATCAGAGAGCGGTCATCTGGGCATCCGCTGGTATGGCGAAAAGGGCTTCGGGGACACTATAAAATGGGTGCCGGAAGTTATGAAGGATGCTGTGATTGAAGCGCATCGTCGCTTGGTCGAAATTGGTGCGCCGGCACGAGCCGCCGCAAAATTCGCCCATGATAATCCCGGTATTTTTTATCGTCATGAGGGATGTATCACACCTCCCGATTTTCCAGAAAACAGAACGTTGAACGCACTGGAATTTGCTTGTGCAATGAACTTTGCTCCGTCAAAACTGAAATTGCTTGAATCGCTTGGAGCAAGAACAAATGACCTCAACTCCTGTACGGCCTGGAGTTTATTGGGCTTAGGGAAGTGGATAAAAAAACTCAGGGTGCATGGCAATCCGACATACCAGCAGCTTGCTCAATATACCCTATCTGAATATAGCTCGAAAGATTGGCCGAGCCTCCCTGACACAGATGGAGCAATATGGGACTCTCTGCTACTAGTCCGAGATCGAGAATTCCACAACGATTTCAAGCCGCTAGATTTCAGCTGGGTAATACCATCGGTGAATCAGATTAACTGGCAGTTGGCACCGCGTACCGGACTCAAAAATCCAGGCAAAACGATCTTCCAACGCTTTGGCATTGTCAACGAAGATTCATCTGATATTGAACTCACATCTCACGAGCCTCGGGTATGGTTGTCGACCAATGCAGAGCGTGGCGGGATGGATAGCTGGCAGCTTGCGAAATGGGCCGGACGTGCGCGAATTGAAGACAACCCTCACTATGATTTGCGTCCGGCCGAAGAACGAGAAGCACAAGCGCGGGACATCATGCTGTTAACGGAGATGCCTAGCGCGCTTGAGGCATTGAAATTGAATTTACCTGTCTCATATCAAAATCTCGGGTTAAATCGCATCGGGATTGCCGATGTGACCGAGTATGGCATGTGCACGCATGATTATGCGATGTCTCCCTGTATTAAGGGAGGGGAATGTATGACATGCAAAGATCATGTTTGTATTAAAGGAATGCCTAAGACGCTCGAACGTATAAAGCAGCTTGAGGAACGTGTCGCATCACAATTCGAAAAAGCGAAAGTGGATGGCGCAGATGGGACGTTTGGTGCTGACAGGTGGGTTACACATTTGGGATGGAAGCTAGTGCATATTAAGGCTCAACGCACGAGATTGGAGTCTGACGACACTCCTGATGGGGCAATCCTATGCATACCACCTGAACATGATCCCAGCCCGATCAAGCGCGCTTTGGAACAGGGAAACTATAGAGTCAGTCCAAACGAAAATGGGCTTGTTGATATTTCTACTGTGGTCGCATTGCTAGAGGAAAACGATGCCTAAAATCATCATTACAGAGAACACGATACCTATTGCGTTGCACGAACTCGACAAATGGTCTGGAAAGCTGACATGGGAGCTATATGCGGAACGCCTGGCGAAAGCACTGGGGGAGAAGCGTATTAGTCGTCATACGCTACTGTCCTATCCAGTTTTGGTTGAAACCTTCAATGCAAAAAAATATGCATTGAAAGCTGCTGATCAGAGTTTAAATAGCAAAGAGCAAGACATTACGTTGGAATTTGCCAAAAAGCAGATTGCCACCCTTGAATCAACGGTGGCTCGGCTTGAAAAACAAAATGATCTCCTTAGCGAACAGTTTGTACGTTGGCAACACAATCTATACATGATGCCCCTCGTTGACATGGAAAAACTCAATGCACGGATTGATACACCTCTGACGGAGGTGAAGCGAAGATGACTAAAGGTAAGAATGGCCAACAACGGGCTCTTGAGATCATCGAGTCGGTAAAGGCGTGGATCAAGGAACGAAATATCCGCCTTGACTGGCATGAGTACGCATACAACAATCGGATTAATCGCAGTGTGCTTGCAGAAGAACTAGATTTCGCAATGCGTGCCTGCACACAAAACAAGAATTTAAGGGCGATTTTAGATGAATGCGATACGCGTTGGTTCAAAAGTGAAGCTGCCGATAAAACTGCGCACGAAGCTGCTCGAGAGAGGGCGCAGGGTCAGACAAGTCGAATCTCATCAGAAAACAGTGAGCTGCAAAAGCGTATTGTTGAGCTTGAAGTAGAAAATCGACAACTCCGTCTTGAGCTAAATGGCTTTAAGGAACAGCAAGCCTTACTGGAATGTGGAGCGGCGGGATTCAAACTATGAACGTTGCCCACTTCTTCGACCCTTCGGCGCGCTCAGGCATAGCCACTTGTAATGTTACCCATGTGCGACAGCTTGTTCAGGTCAGAAAGTGCCGTTCATGGGGATGTGCAACTGTCGATTTGGTCAACCTTGACGGTTCAATTAAAAAACGTGACAAGACGCTGGTCGTAAAATTTCCCGAATACGCCAGAGAGGCGGCCACTGATGGCTCTCTGTGGGAAGTCTCCGGCAATGAGTACCTCAATCAGTTTGTCGTTAACGGCTTCCTTGTCAGCGAATATACGATTGACGCTGAAAACATCAAATTCCTGCGCCCTTCCGGGCGAATGCTTTCGCGGTGGATCAGTAGCAATATCAGGGGCATTGGTAGTGTCATCGCGAATCGCTTAGTGCGAGTCAATAATTTGAGCGCTCTCATAGAAAATTGTGACAGGGACGCTCTACTTGACGTGGCAGGGATGTCGTCAGATCGGGTTCAGCGCTTGTTTGAGCAGTGGCCCGATGAAAGCCTGTACAAGACCATTGAGTGGCTAGAAGGACAACAATTACCCCTTGGTCTTGGTAATAAGTTGGTCGCAATATTCGGTGCTGAAGCTATCGAGAAAGTGAAAACACATCCATTTTTGCTGATGGCAATGGGTGTTTCTTTTGAAAAAACCATGCAGATCGTTCACGAGCTGAACCTGTCCATGTCCGATAACTGCGTTGCAGCGGGCGTGGCGCTGCACGTCACCGTTCGGTTCGCTGCAAAAACCGGCTCGACAGTCATCGATAGTAAAACCCTCGTAAATGCATGCTCTCATGTGATCAAATCACCTGCCCCTGAAAGTGTGGGTGATATCGGTGTCGAAGAAGGATTGCTGGTCAAGGTCAAAGATGGCTACCAAGTTTACGGGAAGGCGCTTATGGAGGCCGCTGTCGCGCAGTTTCTTGTGGATGCACATATGCGTCCGTCCGGAGCGAATGCGTTGCTTGCGGCGTGGGAGAAGGGGCTGGCTAGGGGGCGCGTTGCCGAAGCTCTCACTGCTCACGAATCATCGCTTGAGTTCGAGCTAACCGGTGAGCAACGAGAGGCTGTTATTAGCGCAGTGATGGCGCCGGTTTGCTGTATATCAGGGGGGGCAGGAACAGGAAAAACTACAATTCTGAATGCTATCCTAGGAGTGTTCAATGTAATTGCAGAAGGCATACCATGTTACCAGATGGCCGTGGCTGGCCGTGCGGCACAGCGGATGGCTGAGAGCACAGGTCGCCCTGCACAGACAATTGCAAAATTTATCGTAACGCATCTGCGTGACAAAAAATCTGATTTGCCACCGAACATAATACTGGTCATTGACGAAGCGTCAATGGTCGATTTGCTGTCGATGTACAAGCTGATTGGTATATTGCCCAGCGCTACTCGCATACTGTTCGTTGGAGATGCATCGCAGCTTCCCCCTGTTGGCGATGGACTTATATTCCACGCACTCTCGGACACACCGTTTCCCTTCTTTAAACTGACTCAAGTCAAACGCCAGAGTGAACTGAGTGGGATACACAGATTCGCGACTGCCATCAGGGAGTCAGAACTTGAGTTACCTAAACGTACGCAGAAGTCTCTTTTAGAAAGCGATGATTGTTCTATTGAGTCTAATTCAAGCATCAATAGATTGGTTGAGCTATGGCTTGAAGCCGGTGGCATTGGAAATATCGTCTTATCACCCATCAAGAAGGGTGAGTTGGGCGTGGACAATATCAACGCACAGTTGCAGCGGGCTGCAGGACTGAATCGGCCTGCGTTGTATTATCGTGATGAGTTTCGTGGGTGGATATCATGGATAACGTCGACCGGCGCCCAATTGCTTGAAGGCGACCCAATACTCGTTGTGGTTAACAATTACGATGAGGAAGCGGACATAAGAAACGGCGATCTCGGTATTATCACCGAAGTGTTTGACATGCCAAAATACGAGAACGGTGCATTGGGTGTGATGGAAATCAATGGCGTGGCTATTTTTGTGACCTCTGATATTCTCGTTAAGCTACAACTTGGTTATGCAGTGACCATTCATAAATCGCAGGGGTCGGAGTGGCCCACATGTTTTGTAATGCTGCCAAGCGAAGCATCACATATGATTGATCAAACACTACTTTATACAGCGGTAACGCGACCGATCAAACGGCTTGTGATGATCGGCGATAATTGCTTGATAGAGCAGGCCATCAGGCGCGGCTCGTTAGCGCTGGAAAGGAAGACGTATTTGCGCGAGCGAATTTTAGTGGCCGCGATAATGGGGAAAGAATCTGGGCGTGCGTCTATGCGAGCGGCTTAGCCTGATTATCCAGTTAGCCTGAACCTCGCGTCAATCAAGTTGCTGTTGTTACAATGGCACATGTGCAGCCATTACGAATCCGTCAAAGATAAAGAAACTCTGAAGTCCCACTTCAGTATCGACAACATTCCCGACGATGTGAAGGAAGACCTTTGGCCCGGATATCTGGGCAGCTTCATACGCAAAACCGAAGATGCGACCAGCCGGGAGTTGCTGCCCGGCTCATTCGGCCTGATCCCTCACTGGGCGACAGATACGAAAATTGCACGTCATACCTACAATGCTCGCTCTGAAACAGTCGCAGAAAAGCCAAGTTACCGGGATGCCTGGCGATTAGGTCGTCGTTGCATCATTCCGGCAGATGCCTTTTATGAACCCGACTGGCGTTCCGGTAAGGCGATCCAGACCAGAATTTCGCGTGCCGATGGCAAGCCGATGGGTATTGCCGGGTTATGGACTGGCTGGAAATCGCCTGACGGTGACATCCTGCGCAGCTACACGATGCTGACGATCAACGCCGACATGCATCCATTGAAGTGTCTGTTTCATAAGCCAACCGATGAGAAGCGTATGGTGGTGATTCTGCCTGACGATCAATACGATGACTGGATGAATGCGGGTGTGGATGACTGCCGCGAGTTTTTAAGGGAATACCCAGCGGATATGCTGGTTGCGGGGCCGACGTAATTAGTAAGAAACAGCCCCAGTCAGAGCGATGTGCAATAGGGGCTGGATACATTTATTGACAACAGAACGAACGTTCTCTAGTATGCGCTGATCGTTCTGCTTGTTGAAAATCATGCCATCCTCGTTATATCAAACTATAACCGCCCCCCTTGCAGGTTCTCCGCCTATCCTTGCGCCTCTGTTCAGCCACAAGGTCCCGGCCGGATTTCCATCGCCTGCCGATGATTATATCGAAGGCCGGTTGAGCCTGGATCAGCACCTGATCCAGCACAAGGACGCTACTTTCTTTGTCCGAGCCAAGGGAAACAGCATGGTTGGTGCCGGCATTTTCGATGGCGATCTGTTGGTGGTTGACCGCTCGCTGAATCCCTCGTCCGGCGATATCGTCATTGCTGTATTGGATGCAGAGTTGACCGTAAAACGGCTGATCCGGCGCGATGGTATGGTGATCCTGAAGCCGGAGAATCCTGACTTCAGTGAAATCGTGCTCAAGGAAGGTCAGGAATTACAGGTATGGGGTGTCGTTACCTCGACAACTAAGAAGTTCATTTAGGCCATGCCTATCGCTCTGGTCGATTGCAATAATTTTTACGTTTCGTGCGAGCGTGTCTTTAACCCGCAACTGGAAGACAAGCCGGTAGTCGTCCTGTCCAACAATGACGGCTGTGCGGTGGCCAGGTCTAATGAAGTGAAGGCGTTGGGCGTCAAAATGGCCGAGCCGTGGTTCAAGATGGAGAAACTGGCAAAGCAGCACGGCATCATCGCGCTCTCAAGCAACTACACCCTGTACGGCGATCTGTCAGCGCGGGTCATGTCGATCCTGTCTACGTTCTCGCCGAAGCAGGAAATCTACTCGATAGACGAGTGCTTTCTTGACCTGGCGGGCTTCGATCCGAAATCACTGATCGGTTACGGCCAGACCATACGCAAAACTATCAGGCAGCAGGTCGGCATTCCAGTTTGTGTCGGTATTGCCGAAACCAAGACCCTCGCGAAGCTTGCTAATCACTGTGCCAAGAAGCGTTTCGCTGGTAAAGATGGCGTATGCGATTTCGGGCGCTACAGTCCAGCGCAAATCAGCAAGCTGTTTTCGACTATCCCCGTCGGTGATATATGGGGTATCGGTCGCAAGATAAGCGAGAAACTGATTGGCATGAAAATTGAGACCGTAGAGGATTTGCGCACTGCGGATCAGAACCGAATGCGTCAGCAGTTTTCTATAGTGGTGGAGCGCACCGTCAAGGAGTTGAACGGCATTTCCTGCATTGAGTTGGACGGCGGCAACACGCCACGGCAGCAGATTATGGTGTCCCGGTCGTTCGGACAGGAAGTGTCCAATTATGATGACCTGACTGAATCTGTTGCGTACTTCGCCACCAGTGCCGCTGAGAAGCTTCGAAAGGATGGTTCTGTCGCCGCCAGCTTGTGTGTATTCATCCAGACCAATCCCTTTAAGGAAAAGGACCCGCAACACACGCCTTCACAGATTGTACCCCTGGGCGATCCGACTGATGACACCACAAAGCTCGTAAACGCAGCCATACGGGGGCTGGCGGCTATCTACCGTTCCGGTTTTAAGTACAAGAAAAGCGGTGTTTTACTGATGGGGTTGCAACCGAAACTGACGGTCCAGACGACTCTATTCGATGATGTGGCAGAACAGGAACGGTCAAACAAGCTCATGCAGGTAATGGACTTGGTCAATCAACGCATGGGTAAAGGCAGTATGACGATCGCAGCTTCTGGTACTCTCCGCAGATGGGCTATGCGTCGGGATAGCAAGTCACCGAATTACACAACGGACTGGGACGAGTTGCCTGTGGCGATGTAGCAATAAATTAGCAGAGTGAGTGTGATATTAGTTTTATGGAGTAGTATTGGTGCCGGAGGAGGAGACGAATCATTTGTTACCATTGATTTAAAGTATGGCGACGGCATGCTCCCTGCTACGAAAGGAAGTGTCGAACGGCAGCTTTATGCCATCGAAATTTCGGTTGCTATTACGGAAATGTGCCAATTGCAGAAGTATTTCGTTCAATGAATGGACTGGTCTAATCGGTTTTTTTGGTAACACATTATTCGAGTGCGCCTCACGCATAAAGCCGAGCGAAGCTTTTCAATTCAAGTGTAAAGGAAAAAAGTGTTGTGATTATTAGAACAAGAGCGAAATGCACAACCTGCGACTCCATATACACATTGAGAATTAGGGTCGGAAACAATCCAAGCCAACGTCACTCCATAAGGTGCATTTGCTGCAACGAAGACATGATAGCTGGCTTAGAAATTGACTTTAATAATGTAAAAGCTAAGCCTGTTTTTATTGAAAACTGCGAGGAAACAGCTGAGGAGGGTAAGGTTATAAATCTAGACCCAGACCATCCGGTGCCAGATGATATGCTGCATATGGATATGATTTTTCCATGGATGCAACACGTAGAAAAGAGTTTTTACTTAAATAAAAGGCATCCTAATTTTCCTGAGAAAGCTAGTGCCGGCCCTATATTCGTCGATATATATCAAGTTCTTGGCTCTCATCATAATATTGTTCCGCTATGGAATTCCCTCAAGAAGGCATGGTCTTTATCAAATAGTGGGAAGAGCGACTTATCAGTTAAGGCTCTTATTCAATATTCAACAGCATTAGGCTTAAAAGAGCCTCCATCCTTAAATGAGGCCATATATGACTTTTTAGTCAGGCTAATAATGCCTGCCGGAGAGGAGTTAATAAAAAATGCAGCCCAACTCTGGAAGTCATTGGAAAGTTCCAATCCAGCACAAACCAGAAAATTTGTAACTTTCTACAGAAGTGACCTTCATAAAGACAATTTTGCGAGAGCATTCGAGGTCTTTAGCGAATACTTCAAGGTATATTCAGATTTCTCCCAAACAGAACTTTATGCAAAGAACGATACTAAATTACCAGAAAAATCAACCGCAACTTCAGTCTCTTTTAAAGAAACTAAGCAATTCTATGGAAATGCATTTGAGGCGCTGACATCAAATTTCACAACCCTTGCATGCATTAATAATCTATTTGCGGGCAGAAAATATGATGAATTCAAAGAAATGACATTAAAGATGTATTTAACAATCAACAAAGCAAATAGACAATCTCCTTTTGAGTCGCAGAAGGAGTTTTCTGCCTTTTCAGCTTGTATTGATAGCACATTGAGAAACAGTTCTCATCATGCAGCAATAAAGCTCGAAAACCAAAAAGTGGTATATCGAAGTGGAGGAACTGGAGCCATACACAAGATCAATTACTCTGAATATCTACTTAAATGCAACCAGATAATGTTTAGTTTGGCCGCATTAACCTGCCTTGAACTGGTAATTGCGTTTTAGCTCTAAAACGACGACAGTCAAGTATTTAGTTTGATGCTAGATGCTTGGAGCTACGATATTAAGGAAGAATGGTGCATCAAATTCCGTTGATTCAAAAGTTTTCAGAGATGTCTGAAGAAGAGCTGCTCCAGTTCTGTAGTATCCTCTATGAGCAGGATGGAATCAAGGCATTGTCGTATGAAGCACTTTCTAAACAAGGCGCTTTGTACTACCACTTGTATCGTCATGGTGTGAACCAAAAGGCATTGATTATTCAGTTAGATTTGCAAGAACAGTACAGTGCATACAAAGCCACTATGCCGATGATGCGACGAGGACGTTTATCGCAACGCTGGACATGGGAGCATATTGTCAAAGAAGCAACGTTAGTTAAAGAAACAATGGGAATGTTGCCACCGGCTGCTTGGTTTCAAGATAATGGACAGCAATCATTGGTACAAGCTGTTTATTATCTCGGACGAACATGGGAAGATCTTCGTAAGGAACTAAACGATTTTGAAGGAAGCAACTTCGTAGCTTCACGGAATGGTATGCGTTGGCTGAGTCACCCGGAGGCCGCCCTGTCCAATTTCTTGTATGCAAGAGGTATTCAACATAAGCGAGGGGAAAGATACCCTGATGAATACTCTCGGCACTCAACAGCAAAATATGCATTCTTTGATTTGCACTTTTTGAATATAAATGGTGAATGGATTGACGTGGAGGTTTGGGGGGATAAACCAAATGGTCATGCTGAAGCCCATTATAAAATTAAGCGTGAACACAAAGAAGCCTATAACGAAAGCAATGCTAATTTTCTCGGCATCCATTTTAGAGAATGTTTTAATGAGGAAATTCTAGCCGGAATATTAGAGCCGCATATAGGTAGTATTGATGCGTTTCAGTTCGATAAACCCACAGATCGCCTTATCCATTCAACTCATTGGTCTAATGCGGATGAACTGCTGGAATTTTGCCGCCATCTTGTCACCACTATGCCTGATGGACAGTTTCCGTGCGAAGGTTGGTTAAGGAAGAGGGGGAAATATAAAAATCGTCCTGGTGAGGTTTACAACACCCTTTCAATTTACATTAAGACGTGGCTGGGAGGGATTCGAAATTTACGTAAACTGCTCGATCAATCTCATGTAAGCACTATTGAATGGGATAAGGATTCAGCTATTGCTGCATACCAAAAATTTTATGATGGACATGGATTAACTCCAGGCCAAGCTCGACATATTACTAGAAAAGGCGGGGAGGTTTCTACCAAGCTGGCAGCTGAGGCTGCGAGAATTGACAATGCTGTTTTGAAATTTGCGGGTGGTTCTGTTGCAGTAAACGAACTCTTGGGAATAGTGATTGATAAAACTAGGCGCTGGACACGAGAAGCAATTCTTGATGGATTTCAGTCCATAATTTCAGAGTGGAAAATGTCGCCTATTCAACTACTTTATGAGCATAAAACAGGCAAAACGAAGTTTCCGGAAGAAACCTACAAAAAAACTAGTCAGATGGTTGGTGCAATTAATCAACAATTTAGTGGGGTAAAAGAAGTGTATGAAATTCTTGGCTTTGAGCCTCCATCACGTCCACGGAAGCGAAGAACCAAACGCGAGCTGAATGAACTCAGTTAGCTCTCGCTGCCAAAATGTGCAGGGTTGCGGTAGCAGCAGATTCAGAGTATCCCACAAACTGTAATGGTCACCTGCTATTGAACAAGTTGAACGTCCGCAGTGTCTCGTAAGGAGATGTTGGCGAAGTGCAGGTTAGGAGAGGTGAAATTTTTTCGTACCTCAGGCAACTTTGCGGCAATCTCACCGGTCCGGTGGTCGATAGTCTGATACAGCCCGAATTAAATTCGGCCAGTGAGTCGGTTATTTCTTGTTGCCTTTGTACGGTGTCAGTCGCTGCCTATTTGAATTTTGTTGATTATGTAGCAAAAATAGTTCAAAAATGGCGTGCAATCAACAATGCTGATAGTTAATGTTGAAAATATTTAATTTTGCTATTTGTATCTTTTTGAAATTAAACGGGAAATTATTTTACTCACTCACCCATGTATAGATAAACGTCCTAATTGCCGTTTTAAAAAATACCTGCGACGTATATTGTAAAGTTTTAAGAAAAAGCCCATGTAAACATGGGCTTTTTCTTTGTTGATCCTTTTGTAGTGGCGGATTTATTAAGGCGATGTCGTACTTAATCTAAAAAATCGTCAAAGTGACTTTGTGCAGCCGCATGCTGTTGCATGCCAGATGATTTAATGCTCTAATCAGTCAATCGATTTAATAATTGTTTAATAATTAAAATATATGATGGAATCCACGCAGGTAGTTAAGGCTTTGGCAGCGCTTGCGCAATCCACACGCCTGGGAGTGTATCGGTTGTTGGTTGCCGCCGGCCCGGAAGGAATGGCGGCAGGACAAATCGCTGAGAAACTTAATGCCTCTGCGGCCACTATGTCATTTCACTTTAAAACGCTGAGTCATGCGGGGCTGATCGAGAGTCGGCAGGACGGTCGTTTTGTTTATTACTCGGCAAATTTCGAGGTCATGAATGGCATGGTGGCCTACTTGACTGAGAACTGTTGCGGAGGCGACCCGGCGGCCTGCAAAGTGCCGGATAAAATTTGTTGATAATTTAGGAGTTACAAAATGAGTGAAAAGCAATATAACGTATTGATTTTGTGTACGGGCAATTCCGCACGCAGTATCTTGGGGGAAGTGTTATTCAATACACTGGGTCGCGGCAAATTCAAGGCGTATAGTGCGGGGAGCAGACCTGCCGGGAAAGTCAATCCGGGCGCGCTGGAATGGCTGAATGCCAACGGCCATAGCACGGAAGGGCTGCGCAGCAAGAGCTGGGATGAGTTTGCCGCCCCCGGCGCGCCTGAATTCGATTTTATTTTCACCGTCTGCGACAATGCAGCGGGTGAAGCTTGCCCGCTCTGGTTAGGCAAGCCTGCGACGGCACACTGGGGTATTCCTGATCCGGCGCATATCGAAGGGGATCAAGCACGTCGTGCCGCATTCAATAAAGCCGCTGAGCAATTGGCTCGCCGTATTCAGTTATTCATGGCATTGCCATTCGAAAAACTGGACAAAATGGTATTGAAAGAAAAGCTGTCTGAGATCGGCCGTATCCAAGACTAAAGGAGTTGCTCATGAAAAAACTACAGGTATTTGATCCCGCATTGTGTTGCAGTACCGGCGTGTGCGGAACTGAGGTCGATCAGTCCTTGGTCAATTTCAGCGCTGACGTGGATTGGTTGAAACAGTCGGGTGGTCAGATCGAGCGTTTTAATCTGGCACAGCAACCGATGGATTTTGTTAATAACGCGGTTGCCAAGGCTTTTCTGGAAAGATCAGGCGCTGAAGGTTTGCCGCTGATATTGGTCGATGGTGAGATTGCACTGGCGGGACGCTATCCGACACGAAATGAACTGGCGCGCTTTGCCGGTCTTTCCGCTACCCTCGCTGATGCGGCTACCTCAGAAGTGAAAGCCTGCTGCTCCGGTAGCAAGTGCTGCTAATAAACTGCAGGGTCAATGCGATGAAAATGCTAAAGAATTTACCGCGCTTTCTGTTTTTCACCGGCAAAGGCGGTGTCGGTAAAACGTCTCTTGCGTGCGCCACGGCTGTTCGTCTGGCCGATGGCGGTCGGCGGGTGTTGCTGGTGAGCACGGATCCTGCTTCGAACGTAGGGCAGGTGTTCGGTGTCACGATTGGCAACACCATTACGCCTATTTCTGTGGTGCCCAATTTGTCCGCGCTGGAAATTGACCCGCAGGCTGCAGCCCAGGCCTACCGCGACCGTATCGTAGGCCCTGTCCGTGGCGTACTGCCGGAGGCGGTTGTCCGAGGGATAGAAGAGCAGTTGTCTGGTGCCTGTACCACTGAAATTGCGGCGTTCGATGAATTCACCGCATTGCTGACCGACACCGTCTTGACGGACGGTTTTGATCACATCATTTTCGATACGGCACCGACAGGGCACACGATTCGGTTGCTGCAATTGCCGGGTGCCTGGACGGGTTTTTTGGATGCGGGCAAAGGGGATGCGTCCTGTCTTGGCCCGCTGGCAGGACTGGAGAAACAGCGTCAGCGCTACAGCGATGCCGTTGCCGTGTTGTCGGACTCTCGCCGCACACGGCTGATTCTGGTTGCGCGAGCACAGCGCTCGACCTTGCAGGAGGCCGCCCGCACCTGCGAAGAATTGGCACATATCGGTTTTGCCGACCCGTATCTGGTCGTGAATGGCTGTATGCCCGAAAGTGAAACTACTGATCCGGTGGCATTGGCTATCTTCCGGCGCGAACGGAATGCGTTGGACACCATGCCTGAAGCATTACGCAATTTAACAACCGATAGGCGCAGCTTGTTGCCTTTTAATTTGGTGGGGGTGGAAGCTTTGCGTGCCTTGCTGAGCGACAGTCCGGTCAGTTCACCCGCGGCCCTTATGCATCGCGATGTCGAACTCCCCAATCTAGCCGGTTTGATCGATGAGTTTGAAAAAAACGGACATGGCTTAATCATGCTGATGGGTAAAGGTGGCGTGGGCAAGACCACCTTGGCTGCCGCAATTGCAGTTGAACTGGCTGCGCGCGGGCATACGGTCAATCTTACGACCTCCGATCCTGCCGCGCATCTTGCCGATACCTTGCATGGCGAAATGGCAAATTTGAGCGTGAGCCGTATCGATCCACGTCTTGAGACTGAGCGCTATCGCCAGAATGTGCTGGCAAGCAAGGGCAAGGAGCTAGATGCGCCAGGGCGTGCGTTGCTGGAAGAGGATTTACGCTCACCCTGTACTGAAGAAATTGCCGTTTTTCAGGCGTTTTCCCGCGCCATTCGAGAAGCGAATCATGCCTTCGTGGTGATGGATACCGCACCGACCGGGCACACCTTGCTGTTGCTGGATGCGACCGGTGCTTACCACCGCGAAGTCGCACGCAACATGAAGGAAAATAGTCACTTCACGACCCCGATGATGCAACTTCAGAATCAAGAGCACACACGCATACTGATTGTGACCTTGGCTGAAACGACACCGGTTCTGGAAGCGGCGAGCTTGCAGCAGGACTTGCGGCGTGCCGGTATTGAGCCTTGGGCATGGATCGTTAATCAAAGCCTGGCCGCCGCCCATCCTGCTTCACCATTGCTGGCGCTGCGGGCTGAACATGAATGGGCGCAACTGGAGGCCGTACAACAACAGCATTCCAAGCGGATTGCAGTTGTGCCGGTTCAGGCTGAGGAGCCGGTCGGGATTGCCGCGCTGCGAGCGCTGGTCAAACCGATATAAATATTAGGATTAAATCATGAGTATCTTTGAGCGCTATCTGACGCTGTGGGTTTTTCTGTGCATCATCGCAGGCGTCGTGCTGGGACAGTTCTTTCCTGCGCCGTTCCACTGGTTAGGTACGCTGGAGATCGCCCGGGTTAACATTCCGGTCGGTCTGCTGATTTGGGTCATGATTATTCCCATGCTGCTGCGCATTGATTTTGGCGCGCTCCATGAGGTCGGCAAACATTGGCGCGGCATCGGCGTAACGCTCTTTATCAACTGGGCTGTGAAGCCCTTTTCGATGGCGCTACTAGGCTGGATATTCATCAGGCACCTGTTCGCGCCGTATCTACCCGCAGCGCAATTGGACAGTTATGTGGCGGGTCTGATATTGCTGGCGGCGGCCCCCTGTACCGCGATGGTGTTTGTCTGGAGCCGTCTGGTTAATGGTGAGCCGCTGTTCACCTTGAGTCAGGTCGCCCTGAACGACGCCATTATGGTGTTCGCTTTCGCGCCGCTGGTCGCCTTGTTACTCGGGCTTTCCGCCATCGTGGTGCCGTGGGATACGTTGCTGGTGTCGGTGGTGTTGTACATCGTGATCCCGGTCATACTCTCGCAACTATTGCGCCGGTTACTGCTGCGCAAAGGACAAGCTGTTTTCGACCAGACGCTGGAAAAAATCGGCCCGTGGTCAATCTCCGCGCTGCTGCTGACCTTGGTGTTGCTGTTCGCCTTTCAGGGCAGCGCCATCGTCGAACATCCCCTCATCATTGCCATGCTCGCTGTACCGATCACGATTCAAGTTTATTTCAACTCGGCCTTGGCCTATTGGCTGAATCGCCGTGTGGGTGAAGCGCATTGCGTGGCCGGCCCTTCAGCGTTGATCGGCGCCTCGAACTTCTTTGAGTTGGCAGTGGCTGCGGCAATCAGCTTGTTCGGTTTCGAATCTGGTGCCGCCTTGGCAACGGTTGTCGGCGTATTGATTGAGGTGCCTGTGATGTTGAGCGTGGTCTACCTCGTAAAACGCAGCAAGGGTTGGTACGAGAACAAGGACGCTTCGTTACGGATATCCCGATGACAATCCCCCCGCATCACTGGCGCCTGGCCTGCTCACGAGGCTAGCTTATTGTCTGTGACGAACGGTCGCCTGGCGAATGCGGGTTAAGCGAAAGCATGATCGAGTTGACGAAGGCTCAGGCATGAAAAATAGATCTTGCTCAGAAAAATGGCATGCAATGCACAACATCAAACGATGCGGGCGGCCCGCACTGGCGAGGGAAATCTGCTTGGCCCTATTGCTAAAGATCGCCTTGCTATTGCTATTGTGGTGGGTTTTTTTCTCGCATGCACCCGACAAACAAACCATTGCTAATTCAGTAGCGGAACGCATGTCCGGTGTGACGCAAGATGCTTCAATAACTTCAACGGGGAATAACCATGATTGATCCTGTCGCCGTAGATCTTGCTCGCCTGCAGTTTGCCATGACTGCGCTCTACCACTTCATATTCGTTCCCCTCACCTTAGGTCTGTCGTTCATTCTGGTCATCATGGAAACCGTCTATGTCATGACAGGCAAGCAGATCTATCGCGACATGACCAAATTTTGGGGGAAGCTGTTCGGTATCAATTTTGCGCTTGGCGTGACGACCGGCCTGACCCTGGAATTCCAATTCGGCACTAACTGGGCGTATTACTCGCATTACGTTGGCGACATCTTCGGTGCGCCGTTGGCGATTGAAGGCCTGTTGGCATTTTTTCTGGAATCCACCATGGTGGGCCTGTTTTTCTTCGCTTGGGATCGACTGTCAAAGGTCGGGCACTTGACCGTCACCTGTCTGGTGGCGATAGGATCGAATCTATCGGCGGTGCTGATTCTGATCGCCAACGGCTGGATGCAGAATCCGGTTGGGGCGGAATTTAACCCGATTACGATGCGCATGGAGTTGACCAGCTTCTGGGACTTGGTATTCAACCCGGCGGCTCAGGCCAAGTTCGTGCATACCGTGTCGTCCGGCTACGTGACCGCTTCGGTATTCGTGCTGGGTATTTCTTCCTGGTATCTGCTCAAGGGACGTGATCTGGAATTCGCTCGTCGATCATTTCGCATCGCCGCTGCCTTTGGCTTGGCCTCTGCCTTATCGGTCGTCGTGCTGGGCGACGAATCCGGCTATTCCGTCACCGAACACCAACAGACCAAGCTGGCGGCGATGGAAGGGATGTGGAAGACCGAAGCCGCGCCAGCGGGACTCACCCTGTTCGGCATTCCTGACGAGGCGGCGCACATCAACCATGCGGAAGTGAAGATCCCCTATTTGCTGGGCCTCATCGCAACCCGTTCCAGCGACAAGGTGCTGCCCGGCATCGATCAGTTGGAGGTGACGCTCAAGCAGCGAATCGAAAGCGGCGCCATCGCCGTAAGCGCGATGGAGCGGGTGCGCAAGGATAAAGGCGATGTCGGGGCTGATATGCAGTTTGCGGCCCACAAAGACGATCTAGGCTTTGGCTTGTTGCTGAAGAAATACACGACGGATGTTGCGCATGCTACGCCGGAAATGGTGGCGCACGCCGTGGATGACGCTATTCCGCCTGTTGCGCCCCTGTTCTGGAGCTTCCGTATCATGGTCGCGCTGGGATTTTCCTTCATCGTCCTGTTCGCCATTGCCTTCTGGGCCGCTGCCACGAATAGCTTTGAACACAAGCGCTGGTTGTTGCGCTGGGCGTTGTGGTTTATCCCCATGCCCTGGGTTGCCACTCAGGTGGGTTGGATAGTCGCCGAAGTGGGACGCCAGCCGTGGACGGTTTATGGCGTGCTGCCCACGCACCTTTCTGTTTCTAGCTTGTCGGCCAACGAGGTACTGTTGTCGCTGAGCGGCTTTTTCATTTTCTATACCCTGCTGCTGGCGGCGGAGCTTTTCCTGATGTTCAAGTACGCGCGTCTAGGGCCATCCAGCCTTGGCACGGGCGCATACTACTTCGAGTCCGGTGGCGACGCGACCACGGGTGCGGTGTCTGCTCCCGTTTCTGGAAAGGAGTTCTGACATGCTTGATTATGAAACGCTTAAATTGATCTGGTGGTTGCTGGTAGGTGTTTTGCTGGTGGGCTTCGCAGTGATGGACGGGCATGACATGGGAATGGGCACGCTACTGCCTTTTGTCGCCAGAACCGACAGCGAGCGCCGCGTATTGATCAATAGCGTGGCGCCGCACTGGGACGGCAATCAGGTTTGGTTTGTCACGGCGGGCGGCGCGATTTTCGCCGCTTGGCCGCTGGTCTATGCGACCGCCTTTTCGGGGCTGTATTTCGCGCTGATGGCGGTATTGTGGGCGATGTTTTTCCGTCCGGTGGGCTTTGATTACCGCAGTAAAGTGGCCGATCCGCGCTGGCGCGCTGGCTGGGATTGGGGAATTTTCGTCGGCTCTGCGGTGCCGGCCTTGCTGTTTGGCGTTGCTTTCGGAAACGTTTTGCAGGGCGTCCCCTTTTACTACGAGGACAACATGCGCTCCATTTACACCGGCACCTTTTGGGCCTTGCTCAATCCCTTCGCGTTATGGTCGGGTGTACTCAGCCTGAGCATGTTTGCTTTTCACGGTGCCAATTACCTGATTGTGCGTACCGAAGGTGAGATCCAGCAGCGTGCCCGTCGTGCCTCGCTGCTATTCGGCGCACTGATGGTAGTGGTATTTGCGCTGTGCGGGCTGTTGATCATGGGTATGCAGGGCTACACCCTGATTTCCGGCCCAGAAACGGGGGCGGTGCAGAGTCCGACGGGTAAGGTGGTGGAAATGCAGGCGGGTGCATGGCTTGCCAATTTCAATAAGCTGCCCTGGTTGTGGGTCTTTCCGGCGCTGGGTTTTACGGCGGCGCTGGGCGGCATGGGATTCGCATCGAAGTTGAAGGGCGTGATGGCGTTCATCTCCAGTTCGGTGGCGATGCTGGCGGTGATTTTCACCGCCGGGGTCGCCATGTTTCCCTTTGTACTGCCTTCGAGCTCCATGCCATCCCATGGTCTGACCGTCTGGGATTGTGTCTCCAGCCAGCGTACCCTGAGCCTGATGTTCTGGGTGGCGCTGATCATGACCCCCATCGTTATTGTCTACACTGGCTGGGCTTACCGGATCATGCGCGGCAAGATCACCGTCGCGCACATCGAAGCCAACGATCACTCTGTCTATTAGAAAGGAAATATCATGTGGTACTTCGCTTGGGTTCTAGGCGTGTCTGCCGCTGTCATGTTCGCTGTGCTCAATGCGATGTGGTATGAGGCGCAGGAGTGTGCCCAGATCCGCGGGCATGATCGAGCAGGCCTGCACTCACTGCGTTAGGAAACAATCGTCGAGTCGATCGAAACCATCCGCTTCGCGAGATGGCTTTTCAGCATGAATCATAAGCTCAGGGCCTATATTGAGATACGCATGCGTGTTGGTTAAAAATGAAAAAACTGCTTATTCACATTGATTCTAAAGTGGCCTTGTACTGGCGGAATCTACTGGTAATGCTTGCCTTGCTCTGGGCGATGCCAGTCATGGCGCAAGCGGATGAGGTCTGGATTAAGGAAAAGACGGGTAATCAGCCTCAAGTACAGCTTTATTTTTTCTGGTCGCTCACATGCCCTCACTGTCTGGAAGCGCGGCCTTTCGTCGAGGCAATTCCGGCTGGACGCCCTTGGATATCGCTGCATACTCTGGAAGTGACGCGCCACCCTGAGCATGCACGGCAATACGAAACGATGGCAGCGCAAATGGGGCAGCAAGCGGTTTCGGTTCCGGCCCTGCTGTTCTGCGGCGAGATGCATGTTGGCTGGGACGATGCGCAAACCACGGGGGGCGACATCTTGCGCCGTCTCGATGCCTGCCACGATGGTGTACCTGCGGGCAACGTCGCACCCGCTACTGGCGTCTCCCTTCCCGTGCTGGGCGAGATCGATCAGCGGCATTTTTCCCTGCCGTTGCTGACCATCGCCATTGCCGGACTGGATGCCTTCAACCCCTGCGCCTTCTTCGTGTTGTTGTTCCTGCTGTCACTGCTGGTGCACCAGAAGAGCCGTAAACGCATGCTCGCCATCGGTGGAATCTTCGTGTTGTGCTCCGGGCTGATGTATTTCGCCTTCATGGCAGCCTGGTTGAACCTATTCCAGTTGCTCGGAAATCTCGTCTGGGTGACGCTGGCCGCCGGCGTACTGGCGGTGTTTGTCGGTATCGTCAATATTAAGGACTTCTTCGTCTTCGAAAAAGGAATTACCTTGTCTATCCCGGAATCGCGCAAGCCTGACATCTATCGCCGCGCTCGTGCCATTATCGGCGCCGGCAATTTTCCGGCGATGCTCGCCGCAACGGTATTTTTGGCAATTGCCGCCAATTTCTACGAACTGCTGTGCACGGCCGGTTTCCCCATGGTCTATACCCGTTTGCTGACGCTGAACGAATTGTCGCCCGCCGGACGCTATCTGTATCTGGCTCTGTACAATTTCATCTACGTGATTCCGCTGGCGCTGATCGTGCTGGTTTTCACATATGGCATGGGCGCACGCAAGCTGACGGAACGGGAAGGAAGGCTGTTGAAGCTGTTGTCCGGCACCATGATGCTGGAGTTGGGGGCATTGCTGCTGCTCGCCCCGGAACGTTTAAACAATATGGCGATGACTCTCAGCCTGCTTGGTGTGGCTGTGCTCATCACGTTGATTGTCGCGCGTCTGAGCGGAAAAAAGATATGAGCCGGCCGTCAAGTAAGCGGTTTGACTAATGCTTGGATGCCAATAATAGCAGTCTGCGAAAACGCGTTTATTAACACATCAATTGCCTGAGTGCGGGGAAAGCTTTTACGCCATGCTAAAGCGATGCGCCGCGAGGGTATCGGTGCAGCAAAAGGAATCACTTTGAGCAAAGGGCTGTGATAGCGCGGGCCGTTCGCCGATGCCGGTAACACGGTAATGCCCAAACCGGACGCAACCATATTGCGTATGGTTTCCAGTGAAGTGCCCTTTTTAGTATTCACTCCTTTGCGGTTGAGCTCAGGGCACACTTCTGCTACCTGATTGCTGAAGCAGTGGCCGGAATCGAGCAGCAGCACGTTTTCTCCGGCCAACTCTTGAGCGTGAATGCTGTGTCGAGCGGCCCAGGCGTGTTTGCTATGTACGACGACCTCGAACGCTTCGTCATACAGTGCATGGGTGAGAATGCCAGAATCACCAAAGGGTAGGGCAATCACTATGACGTCCAGCATGCCGTTACGCAGCAGAACCTCCAAATTGGCCGTAATATTTTCTTCAATTTCCAGCGAGAGTTCAGGGGCGATTGCTTGCAGAGCGGGAATTAAATCGGGCAACAAATAGGGGGCAACGCTGTGAATAATGCCGATACGCAACGGCACAGCGAGCTGATTGCTGCCTTGTTTGGCCATTTCGCGAAGACGCTCCGCTTCTTCCAATACGCGCTGCGCCTGTTCAATAATGGTATTGCCGATCGCCGTCATCGTGATTTCGCTCTTGCCGCGCTCAAAAATCTTTAGCCCCAACTCTTCTTCGAGCTTTTGTATCGCCAGTGACAGCGCGGGCTGGCTGATAAAAGATTTTTCTGCAGCGCGGCGAAAATTCCGCTCTTGCGCGACAGCGACAATAAAACGCAGTTCATTCAGTGTCATGATTCCTCCAGTGTGATTTGAATAGTAAATCAGCTTTGCTAAAACAATCAATTGGATTTATGGCTGTGCAAGGCATACATTGCAGACGTGGGCAGCAACACCTTTTCAATTCAACAGGAGAACAACATGCAACGACCTGAAATTAAAACGAGGGCTAATCTTGAGGCCGCCTTTGCCGGTGAATCTATGGCACATGCCAAGTATCGCTACTTCGCCAAAATTGCACGCGCGGAAGGACATGAAGAGGTTGCACGTGTTTTTGAAGAAACCGCCGCGCAGGAAGTGCAGCACGCAATGGGGCATCTTGATTTGCTTTATCCCAAAGCCGAAATGAGCACGGCGCGCTGCTTACAAATGGCCATCGAAGGCGAGACTTACGAATACAGTGAAATGTACCCCGGCTTCCTCAAAACCGCACAGCAAGAAGGTCATGCCGCTGCCATAGGCGAAATTAAGCAACAGATCGATGAATCGAAAGAGCACGCTGAAATTTTTAAAGCGACATTGGAGAAAGCAGCCAAGCGATTCGCGGCGTTGGCCAAAGTAGAAGAGCGCCACGCCAATCAGTACAGCGCCGTTTTGGCAAAAATTGCTTAACGTATATAAAGGAGAACACCATGAAAGTTTGGCAATGTGTCGTTTGCGGTTTTGTTTATAACGAAGTGGAGGGTTTGCCCAATGAGGGCATCCCGCCGGGTACTGCGTGGCAAGACATTCCTGAAGACTGGGCGTGTCCCGATTGCGGGGTCGCGAAAGCTGATTTTGAAATGATCGAGGTTTAGAAGGTCACTATCCATTATTTTTCGCTGGCCGAAGGTTATGGATCAGTCCGCCTCTTACTAAAAAGGAGAACATCATGAGCAAAGTTAATAACAACAAGCCGTTGCCAATCAATATAGGCCTGTCTGAAAAAGACCGGCAAAAAATTGCCGGCGGGCTGTCTCGAATGCTGGCTGACACCTATACCCTGTATCTTAAGACGCATAATTTTCATTGGAATGTGACAGGGCCGATGTTTCAAACTTTGCATCAGATGTTTATGGCGCAATATAACGAAAGTTGGCTGGCGGTTGACTCGCTCGCAGAACGTATCCGCGTCTTAGGCTACCCCGCTCCCGGTAGCTATAAAGAATTTGCCGGGCTAACAACGATTAAGGAAAGCGAGGGTGTGCCGAATGCAAGAGAAATGATCTGTCAGTTAGTCGAAGGTCAGGAAGCGGTGGTGCGCACAGCACGAGCGGTGTTTCCTCTTGCCGAAAAAGCAGGCGATCAGGCTACTGCCGACTTGCTGACTCAACGCATGATGATCCATGAACAAAATGCGTGGATGCTGCGCAGTCTGCTAGAAGAATAAGGGGGATTATTGTGAAGCCCATTGTCGTGATAGGAAGCGGGCTGGCCGCCTATGCCGTGATCCGCGAACTGCGCAAACTCAATCGAGAAATTCCGGTCACTTTGGTGTCTCGCGATAATGCCGACAGCTATTCCAAACCCATGTTGTCGAATGCGTTTGCACAGAAAAAAGATGCAGCCAGTCTGGTGCTAACGCCTGCGGCTGGCATGGCGCAGCAGCTTGGCATTAACGTGCTTGCGAATACTGAGGTGCGCGCTATTCATCGCGATAAAAAACAATTGGATACCACTTCGGGCATTGTTGAGTACGACAAACTGGTGCTGGCGTTGGGTGCGGACCCGATCCGCATTCCGCTCAAAGGCAACGCGGCAGAATCCGTATTATCAGTGAACGACCTGTCAGATTACGCCAGACTGCGCGATGAACTGGACACGGCAAAATCGATCGCCATCATGGGGGGCGGCCTTATTGGCTGTGAATTCGCCAATGATCTCGCCTCTACCGGGTATGCGGTCACCGTGATCGATCCAAGTCTCTATCCACTCGCCAGTCTGATGCCGGAGCAGGCAGGAGCACAACTCCTCGAACCGCTGGCCCGGCTTGGCGTAAGCTGGCGTTTCGGTACTGCGGTGGAAAGCATCGACTCCATGGGCGCAGGCAAGAGCCTCACCCTCACTGATGCGACGATCATCCATGCCGATCTGGTGTTATCCGCCATCGGCTTGCGTCCGCGCATTCAACTAGCAAAAGAGGCCGGCATCGTTGTTAACCGCGGGATTGCGGTAGATGATCAGTTGCGTACCAATGACGATGCGATATTTGCGCTGGGCGATTGCGCCGAAATAGAAGGCCGGGTGTTGCCATTTGTGCTGCCTATCATGCATGCAGGACGTGCGCTGGCAAAAATTCTCAGCAACGAAAATGCACGAGTCGAGTTTCCTGCCATGCCGGTCGTGATTAAAACCCCCGCGCATCCTATTGTGGTATCGCCCGTGGCGCGTGATGCCGTTGGTGCATGGCAAACCTTGGCTTCCGGCAATGGGGTGAAGATGGGATTTTTCAATAATGCAAACAGGATGCTCGGATTTGTGCTCACGGGTGAATATGCACTGGAGCGCAACGAAATGACAAAAAAACTGGCTATGGGCTAAGCGCGGCGGTGATCTTGCGTCTTGATTTCCGGAATTCATAAGCGAGCGCTCTGGTGGCGCAGATTGTGGCAGGTCTATTCCAGACGTTCAGCTAAAATGGGATGGGCGTTGTGCTATTCATTGAGCATAGGCTGCCATGAGGAGTAGAATCAGCGCTTGTTGGCAAAAATGAGGCAAGCCAAAATTCCGGATGGACGCATTTAGTATTTTACCGATCGATGTTGTGTGCACAGTGATCTTGCTGTGGATAGCCCAAGGCCTGCTTGGACTGGCATTGCAACGTGCGCCGCAGGTCATTTGTCGCGTGATTTTCCCGCTAAGCGCGTGTATTTCATTGCTGCTGGCTGCAACCGGTTTGTCGGCGCTGGGCGGCGTCGCCAATATCGCGGTGTTGCCGCTGGGACTGCCTGATCTGCCGATCCACTTGCGCCTTGACGCACTCTCCTCGTTTTTCCTGATATTGCTGGGCGGCGCCTCCTTCGGTATTTCGTTGTATTCAGCCGGATATTTCAAGAGAACACGCGGCCGTGTGCTGGGGTTGTTGTGTCTGGAATATCACCTGTTTCTGGCCAGCATGGCGCTTGTGCTGCTGGCCGATGATGCCTATCTTTTCATGGTGGCGTGGGAGACCATGGCGCTGTCTTCCTATTTTCTGGTCACGACCGATCATGCGATTCCAGATATCCGGCGTGCCGGTTTTTTATATCTGCTGATCGCACATGTCGGGGCGGTGGCGATTCTGCTGAGCTTTGGCGTGATGCAGGCGGGACACGGCATCGGTGCGTATACTTTTGGCGCAATGCGCGAGGTCACCTTGTCGGGTTTCTGGTCGTCAGTCGCCTTTTTGCTGGCGCTGGCGGGTTTCGGCGCCAAGGCGGGCGTGCTGCCCATGCATGTCTGGTTACCGGAAGCGCATCCTGCCGCGCCGTCTCCGGTATCGGCACTGATGAGCGGCGTGATGCTCAAGATGGCAATCTACGGACTCTTGCGCGTCACCTTCGATCTTTTGGGCACGCAACTGTGGTGGTGGGGCGTCTTGGCGCTGGGTCTGGGGTTGATTACCGCCGTGTTCGGCGTGATGTTCGCCGCAGTTCAGGGTGATATGAAACGCCTGCTCGCCTATTCGTCGATTGAAAACATCGGGCTGCTGATGGTCGGCATCGGCCTTACGCTGATTTTTCATGTGTATGGCAAGCATACGCTGGCGGCACTGGCGCTGACGGCAACGCTGTATCACAGCATGAACCACGCGTTTTTCAAGAGTCTGCTGTTTATCGGCACAGGTTCAATTTTGCATGCGACCGGCGAGCGCAATATGGGGCAGTTAGGCGGTCTGATTCACCCCATGCCGTGGGTTTCAGTGCTGATGCTGGTCGGCGTGCTGGCCATATCGGGTCTGCCGCCGCTCAACGGGTTTGTCTCCGAGTGGCTGCTGTTGCAGGCTTTTTTGCTCTCACCGGGACTGCCTAACAGCTACGTTAATATGCTGGTGCCGGTCGCGGCCGCGGGCATTGTGCTGGCCGCAGCACTGTCAGCCTATGTGATGGTGAAATTCTACGGCGTGATTTTTCTGGGGCAGCGCCGCGAGAACGCGCATAAAGTGGCGCATGATGCGGACTATTGGGAGCGCGCGGGGCTGCTTTGGCTGGCCGCGGGTTGTGTGCTGCTGGGCCTGGCGCCCGTCTTCGTGATCCAGCAGATCGATGCCGTGTCGCAGTTGCTGCTGGGTGCGCATCTGGGCAATGCCAGTGCCAACTGGATGTTCCTGGCCCCCGTCGATACGCACCGGGCAAGTTACGGCCCGCTCTATTTCCTGCTGGCGGTGCTGGGCGTGATGCTGCTCACCGTCCTCTTGGTGCGGCGCCTGTATCACGGCAGGTCTAAGCGAGGCCCCGCCTGGGACTGTGGTTATCCTCTGCAGACCGCGCGCATGCAGGATAGCGCCGAAGGATTCGGGCAGCCGATCAGGCGTATCTTCGAACCCTTCTTCAAAATCGAGAACGAAGTGCCGACGCCGTTCGATACGGAGCCGAAATATCACGGGGTCAGTGAAGATAAACTCTGGTATTTGCTGTATCTGCCGTTAAAAGCGCTGACTGAAAAACTCTCCGGCTGGGTCTCCCTGTTGCAGCACGGGCGTATCCATCTGTATCTGGCGTATACCTTCGTGACGCTGATCGTGCTGCTGGTGTTCGTGTGATGAGAAATCCGGAACAAATTTTAGGCATCATTTTTCAGCTCACCCAGTTGCTGCTGGTGGTGCTGGCAGCCCCCCTCTTAACCGGTTGGGTCGGTCAGTGTCAGGCGTGGCTGCAAAATCGCAGCGGTGCCGGCCTGTTGCAGCCCTACCGGGTACTCAATAAGCTGTTTCACAAGGATGCCGTGATCGCCGACAACGCCTCATGGTTGTTCCGCATCACGCCCTACATCGTCTTCGGCTGCATGTGGCTGGCGGCCGCCATCATCCCCATCATCGCGGTTGATTTACCGTTTTCCCGCGCGGCCGATGTGATCGCCTTAGTCGGCGTGTTCGCGCTGGCGCGGATGTTTATTGCGCTGGCCGCAATGGATATCGGCACTTCGTTCGGCAGCATGGGCGCACGGCGCGAGATGCTGGTCTCATTCTTAGCCGAACCCGCCTTGCTGATGGTGCTGTTTACCGCCTCGCTGATCAGTCAGTCGACGCAACTGACGCACATCGTCGCGACCTTCGCCCATCATCAATTCATTCTGTACCCCAGTTTAGCGTTTGCCGGCATCGCTTTCGTGATGATCCTACTGGCCGAGAATGCGCGTATTCCTGTGGATAACCCCAGTACCCATCTGGAGCTGACGATGATACACGAGGCGATGATACTGGAATATTCGGCGCGCCATCTGGCGCTGATCGAATGGGCGAGCAGCCTGAAACTGTTCGCCTATCTGAGCGTCGGCATCGCCTTATTCCTGCCGCACGGCATGATCGAAGTGGGCAACTGGGCAGGCCTGCCGTGGGCACTGGGATTGCTGTGTGGCAAGATGCTGCTAGCCGGGGCGGGGCTGGCGCTGCTCGAAGCCTTGATGGCCAAGATGCGCATTTTTCGTGCACCCGAATTTCTGGGAACGGCCTTTTTGCTGGGGGTGCTCGGCCTCTTGATTCACTTTTTGCTGGGAGCTTAAATGCAGATCCCGCTGATATTGCAATTCGTCAACCTGCTCGCCTCCTTGATGTTGCTGGTGGTGTTCGCGATGCTCGCCCAGCGCCGCATTCTTTCCTTGATCAATCTGTTCGCTTGGCAGGGCGGGATTCTGGCGCTCAGCACCTTCGTGGTGGCCTATTCGACCGCACAACATCATCTGTATTATTCGGCCGGACTGACATTAATCCTCAAGGTGCTGCTGCTGCCGTGGCTGTTACACAGGCTGATCCGCAAGCTCAATGTCAGATGGGACGTGGAGACGCTGATCAACATCCCGACGACTATGTTAGTGGGCATCGGGCTGGTGATTTTTTCCTTCAATCTGGCAGCGCCGATCTCGCAGCTCTCCGAAGGGATTACGCGCGGGCTGATCGGCATCGCGCTGGCCTCCGTGCTGCTGTCCTTGCTGATGATGCTGACGCGGCGCAAGGCGGTCTCTCAGGTGGTCGCGTTTCTGTCATTGGAAAACAGCCTGTTCTTTGCCGCAACCAGCGCAACGCAGGGCATGCCTTTGGTGGTCGAATTCGGCATCGCACTGGATGTGCTGGTGGCGACGTTTATTTTCGGGATTTTCTTCTTCCAGATAAGGGAGACCTTCGAGAGTCTGGATATCACGCACATGGAGAAGCTCAAAGATGACAACTCCTGACAATCTACTACGCAATTCAATAGCGGCGTTGCGAGGTGCTCGCTTCTCGTCTACCCATTGGGTATGCCTCGTTCGCTGCGCTCCGTGCATCTTGCTCTTGACTCGCTCGCTACGATTTTCAGGTCGTGTCAAATGATTGAGCTGCAACTATTGGCCTTGCTGGTGATGCCTCTGACAGGCGGCATCGTGCTGGCGGTATTCGGCGCACGCGCTTGGGCTGCCGAACTCAATTCGGTGATGAGCGGCTGCACCTTTGCCGCCTCCGTTCTACTGAGCATCGCAGTGATCGATTCGGGCCCGCAGACCGCTTTTAACGAGCAGTTTTTCATCGATCAGTTCAATGTGTTTCTGGTGGCACTGACCGCTTTTGTCGCTTTCACAACCTCCTTGTTTTCGCGCCCCTACATGCGCATCGAGCAGCATCACGGCAAACTCTCGACCTCGATGCTGCATTTGTATTACAGCATGTACCAGCTGTTTACCTTCACGATGCTGGTCGCGCTGACCACCAACAACATGGGCATCATCTGGGTGGCGATGGAGGCGGCCACCTTAACCACCGTTCTCTTGGTCAGTCTGTACCGCACGCCGGCGAGCTTAGAGGCCGCGTGGAAATACTTTATCCTGTGCGGCGTCGGCATCGCGCTGGCCCTGTTTGGCACCATCCTGTTGTATTTCGCCGCTGAGCGCGTCATCGGCGATGGCGGCACCGCCTTGCTGTGGACGCATCTCAATGAGGTCAAAGGATCGCTCGAACCCACGGTGTTGAAACTGGCCTTCGTGTTCTTGCTGGTAGGTTACGGCACCAAGATTGGCCTTGTGCCGCTGCACAGTTGGTTGCCGGACGCGCATGCGGAAGGACCGACGCCAGTGTCCGCCGTGCTGTCCGGTCTGCTGCTCAACGTCGCGCTGTGCGCGGTGATGCGCAGCAAGGTGCTGGTGGACGGATCGCTTGGCAATCACTTCGCCGGCAATCTGATGATGGGTTTCGGCCTGCTCTCGGTGGTGGTGGCCGCGCTGTTTTTGTCGCGCCAAAAAGACATCAAACGCATGTTCGCCTATTCTTCAATCGAGCACATGGGGCTGATCACGTTCGCTTTCGGTATGGGCGGCAAGGTGGCCACGTTTGCCGCACTGTTGCACATGACGATGCATTCACTGACCAAATCGGCGATTTTCTTTGCGGTGGGGCACGCGGTGCAAAAATCCGGCACCCAGCAGATGGATCGCATCCGCGGCCTGATGCAGGTGAGTCCGACGGTCGGATGGGGGCTGATGTTGGGCACGCTGGCGATACTCGGCATGCCGCCATTCGGTGTGTTTGCCAGCGAATTTTTGATCATCACCACCGCGATGCACGAGTATCCGTGGACCACGCCCTTTTTGCTGGTTGCGTTGGGGATCGCGTTTGCCGCGATTTTCGGCCGCGTGCAGCCTATGGTGTTGGGTCAGGCAACCGTCAAACCGCTGCCGCATACGCCCGCGCTGCTGCCGGTTTTTATCCACCTGCTGCTGGTGCTAATCCTAGGGCTGTATATGCCCGCCTATTTAGCGAACTGGTATCGTCAGGCTGCCGCCCTGTTGAGTTAATGCTATGAACAACCTTCATCCCAATCTGCAACTGATACCGTTCCCGACCGCGATTCCCGCCTGGCAGGCGCAGATTGTGGCGGGCGATTTGCAGCTGATTTGCCACAAGGTGAGCGAGTCGGGCGGTCGGCTGGTGGCGATCTGGGGGCGCGACAGGCGGGAGGCGGGGTTTATGCTGCACGTGCTGTTGCTTACCCAAACGGGGTTGTTGTGCTTGAACCTGCAACTGCCTGACACAGCGCCCGGCTATCCCGACATCAGCCGTATTTTCCCGTCCGCCAATCGCATGCAACGCGCCGTGTACGATTTGCTGGGAATGACCGCACTACAGGCCGCCGATCAGCGCCGCTGGTTGCGCCATGCCGCATGGGCGTCTGATAGCTTCCCGTTGCGCAAGGATTTCGATGCGCAGGCCGCGCTGCGTTCAGATCAGGATGACTATCCGTTTGTGCGCGTCGAAGGGCAGGGCGTGCATGAAATACCGGTGGGCCCCGTGCATGCGGGCATCATCGAACCGGGACATTTTCGTTTTTCCGTGGTCGGTGAAAAAGTGCTGCGCCTCGAAGAGCGCTTGGGCTATACCCATAAGGGAATTGAAAAGCGCTTTGAAAGCAGGTCGTTGTCGCAGGGTGCAAAGCTCGCAGGACGGGTGAGCGGCGACAGTACGGTCGCCTACGCGTGGGCCTATGCGATGGCGGCGGAGTGTATCGCGGACAAGACGCCGCCCGATCGCGCCTTGTGGCTGCGCGCGCTGTTTCTGGAGCGGGAACGCATTGCCAATCATCTGGGCGATCTGGGGTATCTGGGCAATGATGTCGCCTTTTCGTTCGGTTTCGCGCAGTTCTGGATTTTGAAGGAGCAGGTGCTGCGCCACAATGCGGCGCTGTTCGGTCATCGCTATCTGATGGATGTGGTCGTGCCAGGTGGTGTGAGTGCAGACCTCGACGAGGCGGGGAAAAAAGTGCTGATCGACGAATGCACGATGCTGGAGCATGAGGTGCGGCTGTTGCGCCGACTCTACGAAGAACACGCCGGCGTGCAGGATCGCTTTATCGGCACGGGGCGCGTTGCGCCCAAGCTGGCGGCACAACTGGGAGTGTGCGGGCTTGCCGGGCGTGCCAGTTCGCAGGCGTGGGATATGCGCGCGCAGTTCGCCTGTGCGCCTTACGATATGCTGGATGTGCAGATGGCCACGCATCAGAACGGCGATGTGGCGGCTAGGGTTAACGTGCGCTTCGATGAATTGCTGGAGTCGCTTCGTTTGCAGCGCGAGATTATGGCTAATTTACTGGGTGCCGGCGATTTGGCGTATCCGCTCACCTCGCTGCCGGCGAATGGATTTGGGATCGGCATGGTCGAGGGCTGGCGCGGCGAGGTGATGGTCGCGATTCATACCGATGCAGCGGGCAATCTCGACCGTGTGCATCCGCACGACCCTTCGTGGCAAAACTGGCCTGTGCTCGAACACGCGATCATCGGCAACATCGTGCCGGATTTTCCGCTCATCAATAAATCGTTCAACCTGAGCTATTCAGGCTGCGATCTGTAGAGGAACGTCATGTATCAAATTATCAGGCAGATTATCAAAACCGGCATTAAAACCGAGGCCGCACCGCAGCCTGACGAATCGCTGCGGGTGACGCCTGCGCACTTGCAGCAGCAGATATTGGATGCGTTCGGCGGTGCGCTCAGCATCCGTCTGGTCGATGCAGGATCGTGCAACGGCTGCGAGCTGGAGATCCATGCGGTCAACAATGCTTATTACAATCTGGAAGGCTTAGGCATTAAGTTCGTCGCAAGTCCCCGTCATGCCGATATGCTGCTGGTGACGGGACCCGTGTCGCGCCACATGGAAGTGGCATTGAAGCGCACCTATGAGGCGACGCCCGATCCGAAGCTGGTGGTGGCCATCGGTGAATGCGCCTGTAACGGCGGCATCTTTGGGACGGACAACTACGCGAGCTGCGGCAACATAGCCAATGTGATTTCGGTGGATGTCGCCGTCAGCGGCTGCCCGCCAACCCCTGTGGCGATTTTGCAGGCTATTTTGACGGCGATCAGCGCAGGGAAATAGTCGTCATTCCCGATTGCTCAGGAATGACAAAGCCGGATCAATACCCTTGATTATTTGATGCGCATACCCGGTGTCGCGCCCGCATCTGGTGACAGGACGAACAATCCTGGCGTGCTGCCGGAGGCGGCCAGCACCATGCCTTCGCTCATGCCGAACTTCATTTTGCGCGGGGCGAGATTAGCGACCATGACCGTCATACGCCCCTTGAGCGCTGCCGGATCATAAGCGGATTTGATGCCGGCAAATACCGTGCGCGGCGCAGCCTCGCCGATATCCAGTGTCAGTTTCAGCAGCTTTTCCGCGCCTTCCACGTGTTCGGCATTGACGATCATCGCCACGCGCAGGTCTATCTTAGAGAAATCTTCGATGGAAATCGTCTCGGCGATTGGGGTAATGGCGTGTTGCTGCGCTTCGGCATGGCGCGTTTCTGAGTGAGATTCAGTCACAGGTTTTAAGCTTTCCATATTAGCGGCGTTCATTGCTTCGATCAACTTAGGATCGAGACGGGTGGCCAGATGCTGATAAGTATTGATGCCGTGTCCGTTGGGCAGCGCCTGCCATACTCCCGTCCACATCAGGGGGGCGATATTGAGGAAAGCTTCGACCTGACCTGCCAGCACAGGCAATACGGGTTTTAAATACAGCGTCAGGTCGCGGAACAGCGTCATCGCGGTGGAGCAGGCGATATGCAGTTGCGCTTCAGCGCCTTCCTGCTTTGCCAGCTCCCACGGCTTTTGTTCGGCGATGTACTGATTTGCGACATCCGCCAGACGCATGATCTCGCGTAAGGCACGTGCGAAATCACGGGCCTCAAAACTCTTCGCGATCTCACCGCTGGCATAAGCGGTTTGGAATTCTGCGCTGGCGGCAAGGTCGGTTGCCCCAAGTTTACCGTCGAATTTTTTGGCGATGAAGCCCGCGCAACGGCTGGCGATGTTGATGTATTTGCCGATCAGGTCCGAATTCACCTTGGCGACGAAATCATCCAGATTCAGATCCAGATCTTCCATCGAGCCGTTGATCTTGGCGGCGTAGTAATAGCGCAGATATTCGGTGTTTTTGATGTTGTCCACATAGCTCTTCGCGGTGATGAAGGTGCCGCGCGATTTGCTCATCTTCTCGCCGTTGACGGTCAAGAACCCGTGCGCGAACAGCTTGGTCGGCGTTCTGAAACCTGCGTGCTCAAGCATGGCGGGCCAGAACAGCGCATGGAAATACAAAATATCTTTGCCGATGAAGTGATACAGCTCGGTGGTGGAATCCGGCTTCCAGTATTCATCAAACTCAATCCTCGACCCTGAATCCTGCATCCTGCTGTTGCACAGTTGCCTGAAGCTGCCCATGTAGCCGACCGGCGCATCCAGCCAGACGTAGAAATACTTGCCCGGCGCATCCGGAATTTCGAAGCCGAAATACGGCGCATCGCGCGAGATATCCCAGTCGGAGAGCTTGTTTTCCCCTTCCGCGCCCAGCCATTCCTGCATCTTGTTGGCCGCTTCCGATTGCAGCGAACCGCTACGCGTCCATTCGCGCAAAAATTGCTGGCAGGTGTCGGCAGACAGTTTGAAGAAATAGTGATCCGAGTTGCGCATCACAGGCGCTGCGCCCGATACGGCCGAATACGGGTTGATCAGTTCGATCGGTGCATAGGCCGCGCCGCATACCTCGCAGTTGTCGCCATACTGATCCTTGGCGTGACACTTCGGGCATTCGCCTTTGATGAAACGATCCGGCAGGAACATGTTTTTCACCGGATCGTAGAACTGTTCGATCGAGCGCACTTCGATCAGTCCTTTTTCCCTCAAGGCGAGGTAGATGGATTCGGCGCAGACCTTGTTTTCGGCTGAATTGGTTGAACCGTAGTGATCGAATTCGACGTGAAACGCCGCGAAATCATCGTAATGTTCCTGCCAGACGCGCGCGATGAGCGCTTCGGGTGTGATGCCTTCGCTCTCGGCGCGCAGCATGATCGGCGTGCCGTGGGTGTCGTCGGCGCACACGTAATGCACCTCGTGGCCCTGCATCTTCTGGAAGCGTACCCAGATGTCGGTCTGGATATATTCGACCAGATGTCCTAAGTGGATGCTGCCGTTAGCATAGGGCAGGGCGGAGGTAACGAGGATTTTACGAGGAGTCATGGATACAGGCCGGATTCTGAAAGTGCGCCATTTTAGCAAATCGCGCGTCCCGGCGTCGAATTGCTTGCGGGTGCATCGCAGCACCGTCGCAAGTATCCTTTGGTCGCGCGGGCTTTCGTTTTAGATGCGTTCCAGCACCGCGGCAAAAAAACCGTCCGTGGCATGCAGGTTAGGACGCAATTCCAGATAGTCGCCCATCTCCAGCGGAATCTTTTGCTGTTGCAAGACTTCCCCTGCCGGTAGCAATTTGTAATCGGGGTGGGCCGCTAGAAAGGCTTCGACGATGTGCTGATTTTCTTCGGGCAGGATGCTGCATGTTGCATATACCAGACGACCGCCTTTTTTCAGCAGGCGACTGGCGGAGGCTAAGATTGCGGTTTGCTTTTGGTTCAGCTCAGCAATGCTTTGCGGCGACTGGCGGAATTTCAAATCCGGATTGCGGCGCAGGGTGCCCAGACCACTGCACGGCGCATCGACCAGCACGCGGTCAATTTTGCCCGACAGGCGTTTGACCTTGAGATCGTTTTCATGCGCGATCAGCATCGGCTGGATATTGGATGCGCCGGAGCGCTTCAGGCGGGGTTTGAGATTGGCCAGACGCTTTTCGGAGACATCCATCGCATACAAGCGGCCCTGAGAATTCATCAGCGCCGAGAGCATCAGCGTCTTGCCGCCCGCGCCCGCACAAAAATCCACCACCATGTCATTGCGTTTAGGCGCTAATAAAAAGCCCAGTAGCTGGCTGCCTTCGTCCTGTACTTCAACTTTGCCTGTTGTGAACAGTTCATCCTTGTTCAACGGAATTTTTTCTCTGAGACGAATGCCGATCGGCGAATAGGGGGTCGCGGTTGCGTCGATTTTCTGTGCTTCGAGTTGCAGCAGGACTTCTTCGCGTTTCGCCAGCAGCGTGTTGACGCGGATATCCAGCGGCGCGCCCAGTTGCATGGCTTGACCTATCGTGAGGATGTCTTCGTCGCTGTAGGAGGCGCGCATTTTTTCGATCAGCCATTCAGGCAGTTCGGCCTGAATCGAGAGCGGCTGACCTTCGTATTGCAGGGATTTTGCCGTTGCCAGCCATTCCGCCTCATCGCGTTTTAATACCGGCTGGATTTCGCGCAGGTTGTAACCGCCGAATTTGACCAGATAGGCCAGTGCCATACGGCGCGGCGTGGCTTTTCCATCGCAGGCGGCTTCCAGCAACAGGCGGTGGCGCAATACGCCGAATGCGGTTTCGGCGACGATGGCACGTTCGTTAGAGCCGATGCGCTCGTTTTTGAAAAAGTAGCGCAAGGTGGTGTCGGCGGGGTGTTCCAGCGGCAAAATGGTGCGCAGCGCGAGGATGACGAGGTCAAGACGGTATTCGGTAATCAGCATGGCAGTTTCGGTATTTAAGATTCAGGGGTGGAGTTTAACAGAGGAACGGGTATCCATCCTCGTTCCTATTCTTCGGATACGCGAATGTCAGAGATCATCATCTGCGCAATGATGTCGCCATTTTTGTCGAACTGACGGATCTGGACGGGCAGCAGGCGATATTCCAGCCCCAGCCAGATATCCATTCCTTCCTCGCCGGGGGCATGAATTTTATGCAATGGCAGCACGCGCAGCTTGCCAAGACGCGTTTGGATTTCCTCCTCACTGCCCACCTCCAGCTGGTAGCTCTCGAGTTTTCGTCCGTTGCTTACGTGTACATCCAGCACGCTTTCATCAAGCGCCATTTGCGAGAACTGGAACAGAAAACTCAGAATATCTTGCGCACGTTCTGGCAGCGGGATGCTGTTGCCGCTGGAAAAATTAAGCGTCTGCTTCTGCCAGTCGAAGCTGGCACTCAGTGTCTGCTTGCCGCTCGATATCAGTTTATTTTCAATAAACTCAATTGGTTGCAATCCTTGTGCGCTGACGTTGCCGCTGCTTTTTTGATTGAGTTCAAAGGTTTTGAACAGGCTTGCGATGCCGGTCGTGTTCATGCCGACTTGCAGCGTGAAGTGTTTTTCGTCGTCAATATCAAGCCGGTAGCGCGCCTCTCCCACGGCAAAACTTTCGCCTTTATAGGCGATGAAGGTCAGTTGTGCGTGCCGGGGTAGCGGGTGGGCCGGTTTTGCCTCTTCGACGGGGGCTGCGATTGCTTCCTCGATGGGGGCTGCAATAGCTTCCTCGACAGGTGGTGTCGGGTCTTCTTCGGTGACAGGCTCGACGATTTTTTCAGGCAGTGCAGGGGGGGCAGGTGGTGCGACAGGTTTAGGTTTGGCCTGCACACGTTTTTTAGGCACAGCAACTTTTTTTATCGCTGGTAAGGGTTCCAGTTTGGCCTGCAGCGGCGGGAGCTCAACTTCGCGAGGCGCGAGCTGTATTAGATTGGGGCCAAACAGCAATACGGCATGAATCAGCAGCGAGAGGCCGATGGCCAGGGTGATGGGGGCAGCCGGCCGTTTTAACCCCCTCAGCGCAGGCAGAATGAGCTTTTGCCGCAGGGTGTTCACGGCTGGACTTTTAGTCCGCTTAGTATCTGGATTAATTGATCGCCACTGGCATCGGTGATGACCATCTTGCACGGCAGGTGGTTTTTCGTCTCCAGCCAGATTTCGGTGCGGCTCTCGCCCTCTTTGGGTTGGCTGTCCAGATAGAGGCTGTCAAACTGTCCTGCCGGCGTATCTACCTTTTGCTGAGCCCCCGCGACATAGTGATAATTGCTCAGTTTATTGCCGTTGGTCATCGCAAAGTCCAGTGTGCTTTCGATTTTCAGGAACATGAACTGATACATCGCGCTCAGCCTGTCTTGCGTGCCTTCCGGTAAGGCAAGCGGTGTGCGCTGATTTTGGTGGATCAAGGTCAGTTGCTGTGCGTTCCAGTCGAATTCGGCCTGACTGCTCCTGGCGGGATTTCCCTCGCGCTTATCCTCGAAGCTTAAAGGTCTGAGGCCCTGTCTGGTGACCTGACCGCTGCTGGTAAAGTAGATTTTTTCCGGTTTGAACATCGCCAGCAGTCCAACAGGTGTCGTGGTGCTGGTCAGCGTGTAGCGATCGCCGTTTCTGCTGTAGAGCTCATTCATCTGGCCGATTTTCATGCCGCCACTGAATACCTCGTAGCTCGCCTGCACGCCAGTCGGAGGGGCTGCGTAAACGGGCGCGCATAGCAGCAGTCCTGCAAAAAAAATCGTCAATAATTTCATGCTTATTCCAGTGCGGGCGATATCAAGGCTGCGTTAACAGAAGTGTTGGCGCGGTTTATGACTCTGCCTGCGGAATTAAGTTCGATTTGATCGGTGCATAGCCAGCGTATCGCCTGCGGGAAAATGCGGTGTTCCTCATTGAGGATGCGTGCTGCCAGCGTGTCTTCGGTATCGTTTTCCAGTACCGGGACGGCCGCCTGAATGATGATCGGGCCGTGATCGAGATCTGCGGTCACGAAGTGTACCGTGCAACCGTGTATTTTCACGCCATCGGCTAAGGCGCGCGCATGGGTGTGCAATCCGGTATAGGCGGGCAGCAAGGACGGATGAATGTTGATTAACCGACCTTGATAGTGGTTCACGAAGCCCGCTGTCAGGATGCGCATAAAGCCTGCCAATATCACGAAATCCGGTGCAAAACCGTCAATGACACGGGCTAATTCTGCATCGAAACTCTCGCGATCGGGGTGGTCGCGATGTGCGACGACCGCCGTTGCAATACCGTGTGACTGTGCAAACGCCAGTCCTCCTGCATCCGCACGGTTGCTGATCACGGCCGCGATCGTGCAGCCGGGTTTGGCGGCAAGCAGCGCCTGCATATTGCTGCCCCGACCGGAGATGAGAATGACGATTTTTTTCATGGGTATGAATGCGGAAAGTGGTGAGTGGGAAAGCTAGGCTACAGCAGCAAGCGGGGCGTTTCCCCCGCTATCTACTGACTACTATCCACTTACCTATTTCACCTGCGTCTGATGCTCTTCACCGCTACGGGCGCGGATGGCGCCGATGCGATAGACGGTTTCGCCCGCAGCTTGCAACTGGCTGATGGCCGCATCGGCATCTTCTGCTGCGACGATCACGACCATGCCGATGCCGCAGTTGAAGGTCCGGTACATTTCCTGTTCCGCGACATTGCCTTGCTCGCACAACCAGTGGAACAGTTTGGGCATCTGCCACGATTTGCTGTCGATGTCGGCCACGACATTCTCGGGCAACACGCGCGGCACGTTTTCGGTGATGCCGCCGCCGGTGATGTGCGCCATGCCTTTGATGGTCATGCTCTGCATCAGCGCGAGCAGCGGTTTTACATAGATGCGTGTGGGCGCCATGATGACGTCCGTCAGCGTGCGTTCGCCGTCGAATCTGGCAGTCAGGTCAGGGTTACTGCGCTCGATAATCTTGCGCACCAGTGAATAGCCGTTGGAATGCGCGCCGTTAGAGGCCATGCCCAGTACCACGTCGCCCGGCTTAATGTCGCTGCCCGTGATGATGCGGGATTTTTCGACGACCCCTACAGCAAAGCCTGCCAGATCGTATTCGCCGACCGGGTACATGCCGGGCATTTCAGCGGTTTCGCCGCCGATCAGTGCGCAACCTGCCTGCTCGCAGCCGTTGGCGATCCCCTTGATCACTTCGGTGGCAGCGGGTACATCGAGTTTGCCGCAGGCGAAATAATCCAGGAAAAACAAGGGTTCAGCGCCTTGCACCAGAATATCGTTGACGCTCATGCCGACCAGATCGATCCCGACGGTGTCATGGATGTTGAGTTCAAAGGCGAGCTTGAGCTTGGTACCCACGCCATCGGTGCCGGACACCAGCACGGGTTCTTTGTATTTTTTGGAGATTTCAACTAAGCCCCCGAAACCGCCAATACCTGAGAGCACTTCGGGGCGCATGGTGCGTTTGGCATAAGGCTTGATGTTTTCGACCAGCTGATCGCCCGCATCGATATCGACACCGGCATCGCGGTAGGAAAGTCCGGCAGTATTGTTTGGCTGGTTCAAGTTGGATCTCGCTTTCTTCAAAATGCCCAAGGCATTCTGTTATTGGGTTCTCAGTGGGGCGTAGCTCGCTGCAAAGGCGAATTATACTCAATTGACACGCGTATTTCAGCGTCTTTCGATGGCGAACTCAGTGTTCCGACAAACACGCCAGATAGACTGAGGCATCCGGCTGGGTTTTGTGGCGTTGCGCCTGCCAGATCATTTCGCTCAAGGCTTCCATCATGAGGTGCTGTGCATCGTGTTCCGATTCGTGCTTATGGGTCAGACGCACGAAGTGTGCGCGTATGCCCGGCGGCTGATCGATGGAGATTTGCTCCTCTATCGTCAGATGCATCATCAGGTGTAAAAAGGGATTGGCCTCGCCTTGCTCGGGTGAATAATCGCGTGCCAGATAGCGTTCCGGATCTTCGAATATCGCAAAGTATTCAGGATGCTTTTCGATCAGTTGTGCGACTAAATCTTCGAGCGGCGTGAGCAGTTCTTTGGCGCGGCGTTTGCGCCACGATTCGATGATGAACAGGCGCGCTTCGTCGCGAGAGGGATTGAAAAACATGTGTTAGTCCTGATAGGGTTTGCCTGCATTTGCTCAACGACGCCGAACTGACGCGCGTGGACTTTCGGCAGGCGTTTATTGAGCGCGCCGTGATTAGCCCAGAAACTTGCTCCATGTGCCGATGTTATGAACATTCCGGTAGCCATTTTTTTTCAGCAACATTTTTGCCATGCCGCTTCGTGTGCCGCTTGCACAGCACAGAACAACCGGCGAAAACTTGGGTATCTCATGGAGTCTGTTGCCCAATTCCTGAAGCGGGATATTAATTGTTCCGGGGGCATTCCCGTGCGCGAATTCGCCAGCCGATCTCACGTCGACAAAGATTGCACCGTTCTTTTTAAGCTCTGGCAGCATGGCGATGACCCGCTTTGAATTCCACGACTTGTACGCAAACCAAAGACCCAATGCCAGAAATGGCCAATATTGTTCAAGAAATCCGGAAAAATTCATATCGTTCCCTGTTAGGTTAAATTGATGAGGGTATCGAGGCGGACTGATCATGTTGCAATCAACTCGTCATTTTACGACTGCTTACGTGACAATGCCAGCGATCTGAATCCGCATTCGTATTGTCAGTCGTGTTCTGGATAATTTACTTATTCGTCCTGATGCGGTCTGATGTTTAATATAACATTATGATGTTAAATGTTTTTTAAGTTAATGTTGCGTACGGAAGTCGTGATTTCGAAGTCCCGTACTACAATGCTTACAGGTTCTTCATGACTGAACGACCGTAAATCTGTAAATTAAGGTTCAAATTTAGCTGCCCAAAACTGATCGTTGTTTCGTTTAAAATACCGCACACTTCTGATGGCTATCAACCTGCTTTTCAGCCTACCGACAGTCTGCTTTCATAAGCAGAGTTGACGTTTATCCCAATGAGGCACGACATTCCTTTCCCGAGACTAAGGAGTCTTTGACGAACGTCAGTTTCAGAGCATCATAACCAATGCTAAGTGATGCGAAAACCTAATTATCAACGCACATTGAATATTGATGCCACCGGATTTTTTGGCACCCTAATTTTTGCTAACTCTTAAATTCTTCATGAAACCGGATCGAATTTCGCCCAGCACCTTTTGCAACATACATCGCATCGTCTGCCTGTTTAAGAATGTCATCTTGGCGGGTCACATGATTGAGGAAAACTGTAACGCCGATACTCGCCGTGCAGTGATGTTCAACACTAGAAAACTCGTCACTTGTGCTGATTTTCAATACGTAGGGTTCAGATAAAGCGGCGAGAATCTTTTCCGCGACCAATCTAGCCTGTACAGTCGCATCCGATTTGCCTGCATCTAGTTCACTGAGCATGACAACAAATTCATCCCCACCGAAACGTGCCACAGTATCCATGCCGCGCACACATTTTTTTAATCGGCTAGCGGCCTCAATCAATAATAGATCTCCAACCCCATGCCCATGCGTATCATTGAGCGGTTTGAAATTATCCAGGTCCAGGAACATCAATGCGCCATACAGCCCGCTTCGCTCACCGGCAGACATAGCCTGGCTCAGCCTGTCATTAAGTAATCGACGGTTAGGCAGGCTGGTGAGAGGATCATAGAAAGCAAGTTGATGAACCCGTTCCTCCATCTCTTTACGCTCGGAAATATTCAATCCCGTGCCACGTAAGCCAATCACCTCGCCATTCTTATCATAGATGGGCAGACCATTAACTTCCTCCCATACCAGCGCACCGGATTTTGTAATATCGCGATGTTCCAGCTTGAAGGGGCCACGGCTTGTTATTGCACGGTTAATAATATTTCCGACATTTTCAATATCTTCCTCTGGCATAAACGCCATGGGTGATTTCCCAAGAAGCTCTTCGGGTGTATAACCTTTCACATCAATAGCGCGTGTAGAAACATAGGTGTAAATCATATTTGCATCCAACTCCCACAAATACTCACCCGCCGCATCACTCACATCATGGAAGCGTTGCTCACTGTAACGAAGTTTTTCTTCGGCCTCTTTGCGTTCGCTGATATCGATAAATGTGACGATACAGCCTATCAGAACACCATCGTTAATAATAGGACGAGACCAGTATTCGACTGGAATAGGCACGCCGAGGCGATGCCAGAACACTTCATCATCGCAGTGCAAATTTTCATTGCGCAGATTAGAAGCATAGATCCTGCACTCAGAAGCAGGATAGGGTGTACCGTCAGCATGCGAGTGATGGATTAATTCATGGATATTCTTTCCGACAACTTCATCCTGACTCTGGTAACCAAGAATTTTCAGAAATGAATGATTTACGAAAATACAATTTTCATTTGTATCAACACCATACGTTCCTTCAGCCATGGAATCCAGCAGCAAATTTAACTGCTGATTTGAATTCTGCAATGCAGTTTCTACCTGCTTTCGCTCGGTAATATCCAAAAAAGCCCACAGTGACTCACCCGTGGTTGCATTGAGTGTCGTGCCACTGATATCAACCCATATCACTCGACCATCCTTGCACGCATGCTCAAGCTGGGTGCGGTAGACTTTGCCGCTCTTCAGCGCTGGGTAAGCTGCCTCGCCCAAGTCATGATAGGCTTTATCATTGATATAACAGATACGCGTCGGCTTGCCATTTAACTCTCCTTTACCATAGCCCAGCATATGTTCAAAGGAGGGGTTAGCCCATGTAATGACACGATCTTGTACTCTGACAATGCCAACCAGATCATTCTCAAGCATTGCTTTCTGCTCAAGTAGTAAAAACTGCATCTGTTCTTCGGTATGTTTTTTCTCGGTTATATCCTCGTACACACCCAATATGCCGATGATTTCCCCACTGCTGTTTTTAAGTGGGACTTTCGACGTGTGAAGCCAGATTACCTCGCCCGCTGGTGTCGTTTGCTGCTCTTCATAAAATAGTTTTGTTTGACCAGATGCAATCACTGCAAGGTCATCTTGTCGATATTCAGCTGCCTGAGCCCTCCACACCATCTGATAATCATCTTTTCCAATCACTTCATTCGGACTTTCTGCTCCCGCATCCTTCGAAAATATTGCATTACATCCTAGGTATTTTAAATGTTTATCCTTCCAAAAAATGCGTATTGGAGCTGTATCAATGATCGTTGCGAGTAATTTTTTGGCTTCTGCTAGCGCAGCACCTGCCATCTCTCGTTCAACCTTACGTCTGTAATAGACATAAATCGCCATGAGCAAAAAGAATGCAAAGACGGGGGTAAGATACAGTAGGATGTCAGACCTGCTGATTGCTCTTTCTTCATAGGCACTAAACCATTTTTCGTAAAGTGCATCATAGGTTCGATTCGATTTTGTAAGTGCTAAACCCTCGTTAATTTTACCTAACAAATCGGACTGCCCCTTAGCAACGGCAAAAGAGAATTTCTGCGAGAAACCAATTTTAATTTTAAGTGGTTGAACAGTATCGAGCCCAAGGGAATTTAACGTTTGAATCCCCGTCAATTTAGCTAGCAGCATCGCGTCATGCTTCCCTGATGCCAGCAACTTAAAACCTTCGACTGGGCTATCAACTAAGACTAAGTTGTTCATCCAACCTTTGCTTACTGCGTAATCATGTCCTAGGTCTGCTCTTAGAACTATGATTGACTTTCCATGTAGGTCATCTTCAGTGTGAATTGAGTTTTTGCCCCTGCGAACAAATATCGCACCATGCATGATGACATGGGGTACCGTGAAATCAGCAAAGTGACGTCTCTGTTCGGATTGAGCTAGATTGATCAATACATCAATTTTCCCATCCTTGAATTCTTGCAGCAGCTGATGAAAAGGTAAAACGCGGATGGTATAGTTCAATCGTGCTTCATCTGCTACTGCTTTCCATAGATCAACTGTAAAGCCTCCCGCAGTAGCGTCAGTCATGCCAGTGGCAAAAGGTGGATAGTCTTGTTCGCTGCCTACTATCAGCGTGGCTTTATGTAGCTGGGTTACTTGAGTTGGTGTCTGTGATGTGATGTCTTGTGTTTCACTTGATGCATGAGCAACTGTGTTTACTAAAAACAGCAGGTGAAAAAACATGACGAAATACGTCAAAACTTTTCTTACATTTGTTCCGGTGGTATGCATAGCTTGCTCGGCAGTTTTATTATCATCAGCTTTCATTACAAAACATTTATCTAAGCTGAATAAACGAAGTGAATTAGTCATGTAAGGCACGTTCATTACCCATCATCATTCATTATTGAGGGGCAATACAGTCAGCGGCGGCATTCAGTATCCAGATCATATTGGCATTGAATCAAATCGCCGTACTATCAAGAAAGGCCTTCAACCCGAAGGTCGCCATCTTATCCACTCTCTACCATTGAAACATGCAGATCGCGAACTGCAGGTTTCGGGGGAGTTAATTTCAAAAATCGACGGACTGGTAATGGCACCTATGTGTAGCTCAACATAATGGCACTTTGTTGATCACCAAGTCCGTAGTTTAGTCCTGCTGCTAATTTCCGCAATGCAATTGAAAGCAGCATTAAGATATTTTTGGGTGTATTTCGCCAGAATGCGGGTTCAATGATGTTTAAAACGCTACTTAACGACAAGTAGCCTAAATCAGTTGTTTTTTAATTTGTTGCGGTCGAGATTGTTTTATAACTATCTTATTTTGTTAGGTATTATTACATTATGATTTTTTAGCTGTATGGCATACTTTACCTTGTAGCCACATTTATACCGTTGATTTTTGTGGATATTCGCACAGATCGTAGATGAGACATTCGGCGCATTTCGGGGTGCGGGCGCGGCAGATGTAGCGTCCGTGCAGGATCAGCCAGTGATGCGCGTCTAGGATGAATTCCTTGGGAATCACCTTCATCAGCTTATGTTCCACTTCCAGTACATTCTTGCCCGGCGCCAGTCCGATGCGGTTGCTGATGCGGAAGATATGCGTATCTACGGCCATCGCCGCTTGTCCGAACGCGGTGTTAAGTATCACGTTGGCCGTTTTGCGGCCTACGCCCGGCAGGGCTTCGAGCGCCTCGCGGGTCTGCGGCACCTGGCTGTTGTGCAGTTCGACCAGCATCCGGCAGGTCTGTATGACGTGGCGGGCTTTGGTTTTATACAGCCCGATGCGCTGGATGTATTCGGTCAGTTTTTCTTCACCTAAATCCAGCAGGGCTTCGGGGGTGTTGGCGACGGGATACAGGTGTCGCGTGGCCGCATTCACGCTGATGTCAGTCGCCTGCGCCGAGAGCATTACGGCGATCAGCAATTCGAACGGCGTCGTGTATTCGAGTTCAGTTTTCGGGTGCGGATTGGCCTTTTGCAGGCGCTCAAAAATTTTCCGGCGTTTATCTGCGTTCATGCCGCCTGCGTTTTAACGATGCTCGCTTCAGTGCGCGCACGGGCTTCAGCGCGCAGGTTCAGCCAGTTCTTGGTGGCGATCAGCAACCCTAACGTGATGAAGGCGCCAGGCGGCAGGATGGCCAGCAAAAATCCGTGGTAATCCGGCACTACGGTGATCACCAGCGATTTGGCCGATTCGCCCAGCGCCATATCGATGCCGGAGAGCAGGGTGCCGTGACCGAAAATTTCGCGCACGCCGCCCAAGACAGCCAGCACGGCGGTCAGCCCTAATCCCATCGCTAAACCGTCGATGGCGGACTGCAGGGGCGGGTTTTTGGCAGCAAAGGCTTCGATGCGCGCCAGTACGATGCAGTTGGTTACGATAAGCGGGATGAAGATGCCGAGTACCACGTACAGCGAATACATATAGGCATTCATCAGATACTGGATCACGGTGACCAGGACTGCGATGATCAAAATGAAGACGGGAATGCGTGCTTCATTGGGCACGATGGTGCGTATGGGTGCGATCGCAGCGCCGGACAGTGCCATCACGAGCGAGGTGGCTAAGCCCAGGCTTACGCCGTTGACCACCGATGAGCTGACCGCAAGTATCGGACACAAGCCTAAGAGTTGCACGACGCCGGTATTCTGTTTCCAGACACCGTTGTATACAATATCCTTGAATTCCTGGTAGTTCATGGCTTGAGCTCCTGTGTCGCGGATGTCGTTTGGGGGGCGAACAGCGCGTCGTGATGGGCGGCGAAATACTGCAAGGCTTTATGCACGGCTTTCACGACGGCGCGCGGTGTGATGGTGGCACCGGCCATGTAGTCGAACTGGCCGCCATCCTTTTTGACTTTCCAGTCGGCCTCATTGCCCGGCGATTTTCCGTCGAATCCCTTGATCCACGGGCTTCGGGCAATTTCGATGTAATCGCCCAGTCCCGGGGTTTCCTTGTGTGTCAGCACGCGCACGCCGGCGAGTTCGCCTGTGCTTTTAATTGCGATCAGCAGGCCGATTTTCCCGCTGTAACCGTCCGGTGCGATGGCTTCCAGCACCACGACGGAGGGTTCGCTACCCAGGCGCGCACGGTAGGCGGTGGTGCTCTCTTCATTGCCCAGCAAGGGGTCAGTCTTGATTTTCAGCGTATCTTTGATGATATCGTTGTCGAATAAAGTTTTCGGCACGATCTGCGAAATCAGTTTGAGCTTTTCTGCCTCTTCGCTTTGCGCAATCCGCGCGTGCGTCTGCGCGAAAGTGAAAGCGAGTATCGCCGTGCCGATCAGCGCAAACACGGCCAGATTGAGTGCGGTGTGAAACGAGGCTTTTGCGATGGTGCGCCTCATGACTGCTTCTCCTTTTTGCCGAATACTTTGGGCTGCGTCCACGCGTCGATTAGCGGCACGCAGATGTTCATCAACAGGGTGGCAAACGCCATACCGTCCGGAAAACCGCCGAAGGTGCGGATCAGGTAGGTCAGCAAGGCCGCGCCCATCGCAAAAATGAGTTTGCCGCGCGGGGTGGTGGGGCTGGTGACCGGATCGGTCAGGATGAAAAATGCGCCCAGCATCGCCGCACCGGAGAACAAGTGAAATCCGGGTTGGACATAGTGGGCCGGATCAAGCAGATGAAACAGTGCGGCAATAACGAACAGGGTGGCCAGATAGGCTGCCGGCAGATGCCAGCTGATGATGCGTTGGGCCAGTAAATACAGGCCGCCCAGCAAAAATCCTACCGCGACCCATTCGCTCCCGATACCGGCCAGATGACCGTAGATCGGCATGTCGAGAATATCGCTGATACTGCCGTTCAGATGCAGCTGGGTTTTCAGTGTGTCGAGCGGCGTGGCCATCGTGACGGCGTCGAGCTTGACGCCATTGGGTAGCACTTCGCGGAAGATATAGTTCAGTTGATCCGTGAAACTGAAGGCGATTTCACCCAGGCCGTTCGGGGTCAGCCAGTGTGTCATGTGTACCGGGAACGAGATGATCAGGACGGCGTAGCCTATCATTGCCGGATTGAACGGATTGTTGCCCATTCCTCCGTACAGATGTTTGGAGATGCTGATGGCGAATGCCGTACCCACCACCACCAGCCACCAGGGGGCGAGCGGAGGGATCGACAGTGCGAGTAGCCATGCGGTGAGCAGTGCGGTGTTGTCTTTGAGGAAAAAGGCCACCGGCTTATTCTGAATTTTCAGCATCAGCGCCTCAACGCCGAGCGCGGTGACGCTGGCGAGTGTGAGCGAGATTAGAATCGCCGGGCCGTAGAACCACACGTACAGCGCGATGCCCGGCACAAGGGCCAGCAGCACGTTGAGCATGATCCGGGATACGCTGACCGGTTTGGTGATGAAGGGTGAAAAAAATCCGGACATAATTTTCCTAGGTGGGCGTCGCGTCTTTGGCAAGCTCACGGATTCTTGCGCGGCGCGCCTCGATATCGTCAATTGCAGCTTGTTGCTCGGGCGTGAGTTGTTCAGTGTTTTTCGGTTTGATCGCCGCCGCCTGTTCTTTTGCGTGGTCGATGGCCGTTTGGATTTTCAGCTGCAGCGTATTTTCCGGATCGGCATCGGGGTTAATCGGTGCGATCGCGGGTTGAACAGCAGCCTTGGCCTCTTGTGCGGCTTTTTCCTTGGCGGCGAGTTTTTCAGCTTTTTCGCGTTTCTCGCGTTCGATGCGGCTCTCACGGAATTCATGACGCTCGCGGGCGGCATCGGCGGATTTTTTATTCGCGTCGCGCGCCCAGATTTCGCTCTTGGCAAAACGGTAATACTGCACCAGCGGAATATTGCTCGGACAGACATAGCTGCAAGCACCGCATTCGATGCAATCGAACAGATGATAGTCTTCTGCCTTGTCGAGATTCTTTGCTTTGGAGAACCAGTACAGTTCCTGCGGCTGCAACTCTGACGGGCAAACCTCGGCGCAACGCGTGCAGCGGATGCAGGGCAGCGCGGGCAGCGCCTTCGGGAAGATCGCATCTGATGAGGCGATGATGCAGTTGGTCGCCTTGATGACGCCGACTTGTTTGGAGGGCATCAGCACGCCCATCATCGGGCCGCCCATGATGTAGTCTGTGGTGCCTGGTAACGGGGCAGCCTGTGCGACCAGCTCGTCCATCGGCGTGCCGATCAGGGCTTCATAATTTTTCGGCTGCGCGACGTTGCCGGTGACGGTCACGATGCGCGAAATCAGCGGCTCGCCAAAACGGATTGCGCGCCACGCGCTGTAGGCGGTGCCGACGTTGAAGCATTGCACGCCCATGTTGGTCGAACGCACGCCGGCTGCGACCTCGATGCCGGTCAGCACGCGGATCAGCTGTTTTGCGCCGCCGCCGGGATAGACGGTCGGCACAGCGATGACTTCCATATTCTGATGATTGCCCGCTGCAACGGCAGCCCGCATTGCGGCGATCGCTTCGGGTTTGTTGTCTTCGATGCCGATCAGCACCTCTTCCGCGTACAGCAGGGAACGCATCATCTCGGCGCCTTGCAGGATGTCGGCTGCGCGTTCGCGCATCAGCATGTCGTCGCAGGTGATGTAAGGTTCGCACTCCGCCCCGTTTAGCACCAGCGTCTTAATTTTTTGCTTGTGCGAGTACAGTTTCATGTCGCTCGGAAATACCGCGCCTCCTAAGCCTACAACGCCCGCCGCGCGCAATTTGTGGCGCAATTCGCTGTGCGAGAGCGCCGTCCAGTCTGCACAGGGCTCGCACGCAATCCATTCATTTTTCCCGTCCGGGATCAGCGTGATGCATAGATCCGGCATCCCTGACGGGTGTGCGACCAGTTGCTGGTCGATCGCGGCGATCGTGCCTGAGGTCGATGCGTGCACCGCGCTGGATAAGTGGCCTTCGGCCGCGCCGATGACTTGTCCCTTGAGGACGCGCTGCCCTGCTTCAACGACGGGCCGTGCGCTGTTGCCGACATGCTGGTGCAGCGGAATGACTAGCTTCGAGGGTAGTGCCGCCTGAACGATAGGCGTGGCATTCGATTGTGTCTTGTTGGTGGGAGGATGTATTCCGCCGTGAAATTGATAGAGTGTTCTCATGATTTATTTCGACACGGTCAGTGCGTACACGGGATATTTCCACTTCCAGTTTGACACGCTATCAGGAATCGGCTCCATGCTGATGCAATCGACCGGGCAGGGGGCTAGGCACAATTCGCAGCCGGTGCATTCGGCGGCGATAATAGTGTGCATTTGTTTGGCCGCACCGACGATCGCATCAACGGGACACGCCTGTATGCACAGCGTACAGCCGATGCAGGTCGACTCGTCGATGATCGCGACTGCCTTGGGTTTGGGGAGGGTTTCGCCGCCGAAGGGTTTGAATTCCATGCCGAGCAGGTCGGCTAATTTATGGATGCCTTCTTCGCCGCCGGGCGGACATTTGTTGATGTCGGCCGCGCCTTCGGCAATCGCAGTCGCATAGGGTTTGCATCCCGGATAGCCGCACTGACCGCACTGGGTTTGCGGCAGCACGGCATCGATCTTGTCGACCAGCGGGTTGCCTTCGACGCGGAATTTAATCGCGGCAAAACCTAACACCGCACCCAGAACGATGGCGATGGACGCCATGACCAGTAACGCGCCCAGCATTATTTAATCAATCCTGAAAAACCCATAAAGGACAGGCTCATGAGCCCTGCGGTGACCATCGCGATTGCGGATCCCTTGAAAATTCCCGGTACATCCGCGCCTTCCATGCGTTCGCGCAATCCTGCGAACAGCACCATCACCAGCGTAAAACCGACCGAGCCGCCGAAGCCGAACAGCAGGGATTCCATGAAGTTGTGTTTGGCCTGTACATTGAGCAGCGGGATGCCCAGCACCGCACAGTTGGTGGTGATCAGCGGCAGATAAATGCCCAGGGTCTGATACAGCGACGGACTGGTTTTCTCGACGGCCATTTCTGTGAACTGCACGATGCCTGCGATCACCACGATGAAGGACAGCGTGGTCAGGTAGGCCAGATCCGGCCCCAGCAAATAATGGCTGATCAGGTAGCTCGCGCCCGAACCTAAAGTCAGCACGAAGGTTGTCGCTGCTCCCATGCCAACGGCCGCCTCCAGTTTCTTGGAGACGCCCATGAACGGGCATAGCCCGAGAATCTTGACCATCACGATGTTGTTTACAAACACCGCGCCCAGCAAGATCAGCAGATATTCAGTCATTATTTTGCTTTCTAAATCAGGCGCGGATTATCCGACGATTTAGGGTCGGCTTCAACCGCTTTATTGGCATAACCATATGAGATCAGGTTATTAGGCGGACGAATTGATCGATGTTAAATGCCGCGTATTGCACGGCAGCAATCACTGATCAAGGCAGGACCTTTATAGATCAGGCCGCTGTAGATCTGTACTAGGGATGCGCCGGCTTTGATTTTTTCCGCTGCATCATCGCCAGATAGTATGCCGCCCACCCCGATGATGGGGAGTGCGCCTTGCAGATCTTTGGCGAGTTGACTAATCACGCGAGTCGATTTGTCGCGCACGGGCGCACCCGAGAGTCCGCCTGTTTCATCGCCGTGCGGCAGATTTTCCACGCCTGCACGGGAGAGTGTGGTGTTGGTGGCGATCACGCCGTCTATGCGGTGCTGCATCAGCAGGCCGGCAATCTGTGTGATCTGTTCACTCTCCATGTCGGGTGCGATTTTCAGTGCGATGGGCACATATTTGCTATGGAGGTCGGCTAGTTTTTGCTGTTCGGTTTTGAGTAGCGAGAGCAGTTCGTTGAGGGCAGCTTCATCCTGCAACTGGCGCAGATTTTTGGTGTTGGGCGAGGAGATGTTGACCGTGATATAGCTTGCGTGCGCATAGGCTTTACGCAAACAGATTAAATAGTCGTCTGCGGCCTTTTCGATCGGTGTTGCCGCATTCTTGCCGATGTTGATGCCCAGAATGCCACGGTAATTTGCGCGTTGCACGTTAGCGATCAGCGCATCGACGCCATCGTTGTTAAAGCCCATGCGATTAATGATGCCCTGTGCGGCAGGCAGGCGGAACAGGCGCGGCTTCGGGTTGCCCGGTTGCGGCAGCGGGGTGATGGTGCCGATTTCGATCGCACCAAAGCCGATTGCGGCCAGACCGTCAATGCAGTCGCCGTTTTTATCGAGGCCTGCGGCAAGTCCTACCGGATTACGGAATGTCAGCCCCATGACGGTGCGCGCATCTTCCGGGATGGCGGGGGTTACAAGGCTGCTCAATCCCAGTTTGTTCAGGGTGTTGAGGCCGTTGAGCGTCAGATGATGAGCCGTTTCAGGGTCGAGCCGGAACAGCGCGGGGCGGAGCAGTGAATACATGATTAACTTTCAAAAACGGGGTTGAAGTTTGCGTAATTATTTTTTGACGACCACGGGAATCGGGAATTTTTTCTTGCCTGCATACAACGCCTGACGTGATTTCCCGCGCCAGGCTTCTGCCAGTACATCGGATAGCTGCAAACAGGTCAGCGCGAATAGCGCAAGGCCCGCTTGCGCGACCCAGATATTGGGCAGGTTGATGTCAAGCAGGGCGTTGGCCTGATAGCTGATCACGGCGAGATTGCCAACTATAATGCCGGCGAGTGCCGTGCAGACGAGGCGCCCCCAGTCGCCTGTTTTGAGGCCGGTGAAAATGGTGCCCTCATGCCAGAATAATTGCATGGCGGTTAGCAGCAATAAAGGCGCGACCCAGAATAGTCCATATAATTTTTCAGGCCATACCGCACCGGCTGTCAGTCCGATCAGGGACGCTGCCAGCAGCACGCGTGCCAGCGTCTCGGCGTTCGGTGCTGCAAAGGTGATCCGGCAGTTGAGCGCTTTGAGCAGGCCCGGGAAGCTAGCGAACAGGGCGCGGGTGAGCAGGATGGCCGGCGCCAGCAGCGCAAATAGCGGCGTGTAGATCATGAGCTGCAATATAAGCGGATTGTCCTGCGGCGAGACCCAGCTTGCGACGAAGAGGTTCAGGAAACTCAGTTGCCAGCACAGTACCGCGCTGGCCGCCCCCACGGCGATGAAGTAGGGGCGCTGCGTATCCAGCGGGGCGTTGCCGGTCATGCGTTTGACGATCAGATTGAGCAGAAACACGTAAATCATCAGCATGATGCTGGTGCGCAAGGTGCCGGCAATGACGTCGTCAGATCCTGTGGCTACGGTCAGTTGTTGCCACTCACCGCCGCTTATAAAAAATCCCGCCAGCGGTAAAAGCAGCAGCGCGACGATGAAAATTCCCAGACGTGTTTTCATATTTTCAAGCTTTCAGTTTGTTTGTTGCGCAGTTCTGACCAGTGACCATCCTGCAAGCCTTCTGCCGGTTGATATTGGGTTTTATACGACATTTTTCGGCTGTTCGCTATCCAGTAGCCTAAGTAAACGAAATCCAAATTCAGTTTGCGGCACAATTCAATTTGCCACAAGACGTTGTAGATACCGAAACGGGCGCGGGGAACATCAGGGTCGTAAAAGGTGTACACGGATGAGAGGCCGTCATCGAGTAGATCGACTATGCTGACCATGCGCAATATCCCGTCCTGACGGAATTCTACCAGCAGTGTGTCGACATGGCTTTGCAATATAAATGTCTGGTAGGCCTCAAAATCGTCATTGTCCATTCCGCCGTCAGGGTGGCGGGCAAGCTGATAGCGTTGATACAACTCAAAATATTCGGGCTTGTCCTGCAGTGCATGCAGGGTCGCATTGAGCGTGCTGTGTTGCGACCAGGCGCGGCGCTGAGACCGGTTAGGCGAGAAATCTTCTGCACGCACGCGCATCTGAATGCAGGCGCTACAGGTGTCGCAGCGGGGACGATAGATGTGGCTGCTGCTGCGCCGGAATCCGTAGCGCACGAGTTGGGAGTACAGCGCCGAATTGATCAAAAATCCCGGCGTGGCGACCTGCGAGCGCGCCTGCAAATCCGGCAGGTAGCTGCATGGATAGGGGGCTGTCAGATAAAAATGCAGCGCCGAGATCGGCGTGTCGTTAAGCGTACTCATGGCGCTAATGTCGAATTGATACGCGTCAACTCACTCACGCTCGCAATAAACTGATCGCGCGGCAGCAGTCTTGCGCCTAGTGAGGCTAAGTGCGGGGTGTGCATCTGGCAATCGATCAAGTCATAGGGTTGCTGGCAAAGATGGTGCAGCGCGATTTTTGACGCGTTAGAGACACGGCTGAACATCGATTCACCGTAGAACATGCGACCGATTGCAACGCCATATAAGCCACCGGCAAGTTTGCCGTTCTGCCAGCTTTCTATTGAGTGCGCATGGCCTAATCGGTGCAGTTCGACATAGGCGGCGATCATCTCATCGCTGATCCAGGTGCCGGGTTGATCGCCGCGGGGGGCGGCACATTCCTTCATCACCTGTTCGAATGCGCTGTCGATGCGCAGCTCAAAGGCACTGCTGCGCAGGACTTTTGCGAGGGAGCCGGACAGTTTAAATTCACCGGGGATCAAAACCATGCGCGGATCGGGGCTCCACCATAACAGCGGCTCACCCGGACTAAACCACGGGAAGATGCCGCGACGGTAGGCGCTTAGCAGTCGTTCCGGAGTCAGTGAGCCGCCCGCTGCCAAGAGTCCGTTAGGTTCCTGCCGTGCGGAGGCGACCGGCGGGAAGGGCGTATGTTCAGCAAGCCAGGGGATCATGAGGCGTTAGTGATTTTCAGATTTGGGTTTTATTCGGGCAGGCGGCTTTGGTGCAATCGGCATAGATCGACAGCGTATGGTCGCGGATCGAAAAGCCGCGTTCGGCAGCGGCTTTTTCCTGACGTGCCTCGATGCCAGCGTCAAAAAATTCTTCGACATGGCCGCATTGCAAACAGACGATGTGGTCGTGATGCGTGCCTTGATTGAGTTCGAAGACGGATTTGCCTCCTTCAAAATTGTGACGAATCAGCAAGCCTGCCTGTTCGAACTGGGTCAGCACCCGGTATATGGTGGCAAGTCCGACATCGTCGCCGGTACTGAGCAGATGTTTATAGACTTCTTCGGCGCTCATGTGGCGTGCCTGACCTGATTCAAACAGGCTGAGTACCTTGAGTCGCGGCAAAGTGGATTTGAGACCGGCGTTTTTCAGATGTTCAGGTTGGCGCATTTTGATGACTTTTGAGAATTTCGATAATCATGCCTGAAAATGCTTGTTATCGCAAATGAGAACGATTATCATTTGCATCTAAATTCGACAAAGGATGGTTATGAAAACGATTTTTCTCATCGCATTGCTGTTTCCGTTTGCAGCACTTGCGGCTGACTACACGCTGGTGATCAAAGATCACCGCTTTGAGCCTGCGGAATTAATTGTCCCGTCAGGCGTTAAGTTCAAGCTGGTGATCGACAATCAGGATGCGACGCCTGAAGAATTCGACAGTCATGCGCTCAACCGGGAAAAGGTGATTGGAGCGAACAGTCGCATCACGCTCTATTTAGGTCCGCTGGATGCCGGCCGGTATCCGTTTGACGGCGAACTGCATGAAGCCCGCGGCGTGCTCATCGTACGATAGGAGAATCCATGTTCAGCGCTCGCATCATAGGCAATCAACTAGGCAATTTAGTTAAAATCATCTTAGTGCTGTATGTTCAATTTGTGTATGCAGGCGCTGCCGATTACGTTTATACAACAGCCATTGAGCAGGGTGAGCGTGAATTGGGGCTCAAGCTGGGTTCTGCAGCCCCTGTTGACGGTAGCGGTCAGCAGGTGGCCGGAATAGGACTCGGGTATGGCGTGACGGATCACTGGTTCACTGAACTGTATTTAAAGCAGGAGCATAACGGGGGCGCGCGGGCAACGCTTGCCGAGTGGGAAAACAAATGGCTGCTCACTGAAACAGGGCAATATCTGCTCGATTTAGGGATGTTGGCCGAGTTGGAAGTGCCCTTGTCAGGAGCTGCGCCGTGGGAGCTCAGAGTGGGCCCCTTATTGCAGACGGAAATCGGTAAATTTCAGCTCAACGGCAATCTGTTATTTGTGCGCGCATTCGGCATGAAGGATGAAAGCGGTGTTCCCTTCAGCACCAATTTGGCTAGTCAGTGGCAAATCAAGTACCGCTGGAAGCCGTCACTGGAATTTGGCATGCAGGGGCTGGGTGAATTCGGTAAGTGGGATAGCTGGTCACAGCCCGCAGCACAGAGCCATCGTATGGGGCCCGCTCTTTTCGGAAAAATTTCTCTGGGCCACCGGCAGGCCATTAAATACAACGCAGCCTGGCTAGTGGGCGTCAGCGCTGCCGCACCGGCTCACACGCTCAGGACCCAGCTTGAATATGAATTTTGAAGATCAGGAATCCGTTGTTTACTTCTGAATCCTGTTAGTCAGCCAAGCCTCGATATCGCGCAATTCAGTTTCGCTGACGGTGTGCTGCATCGGGTAGTCGTGCCAGTCGACGGTATACCCTAAGGCGCTGAGTTGAGCCTTGGCGGCAAGCCCTAGAGAGCAAGGTACTATGGGGTCACTGCGTCCGTGCGCCATAAAGACGGGCGTTTTTCTTGACTGAGCGGAGGCTTCTGCACCTGCCGTTTCGGCTAGCGGTAAGTAAGCGGATAGTACCAGTACGCCCCCTAAAGGGATGTTCTGCCGCAAGGCCGTATGCAGTGCAATCGCGCCGCCTTGTGAGAAACCGGCTAGAAAGATATGTTCGTGAGCAATTCCGCGTGCGACTTCGGCCGCAATCAGCGCATCGATCGATATTTTTGAATCTCGTATCCCCAGTGCATCTTGCTGCGCGCTAATATCATTGCCGGAAATATCGTACCAGGCGCGCATCACATAGCCCCCGTTGACGGTGACCGGACGGTGTGGCGCATGAGGAAAAACATAGTGAATTGCGACGGGTAAACTTAATTCTTCAACCATCGGCACAAAATCCTGCCCGTCAGCGCCTAAGCCATGCAACCAAATAATACTGTATTGCGGGTGGTTTCCCGAGTCTAGTGAAATGTGCGGAAGAATTGAGGTCATGTAGTACTCCTAATTTAAAACACTATTGTAGTCGGATAGCATTTAACACCAGTAAAGTAAAGAACTGTATAATTTGACAAATGGCGATGTCGTCTGATTGTGCGTTGACGTCCGCTAAAACAGTGCAGGGAGAGAAATGAAAAGATCAATAACACCGACTTTAGTCGAAAGAGTGATGCGTGAGGACGATTTTATCGTTTCCATGACCGATCTCAAAGGGCGCATTACCTATGGTAACCGAATCTTCATCGAATTTTCCGGTTACACCGAGTCTGAATTGATTGGGACGCAGCACAACATTATTCGCCATCCGGATATGCCGCGCGGTGTGTTTCAACTTCTCTGGGACAAGATACAGGCAGGCAGCGAATGTTTCGCCTATGTCAAAAATATGTCTAAAGACGGTGGTTTTTACTGGGTGTTTGCCAATGTGACGCCGACCTTTGATCCGCAAGGCAAGATCACAGGGTATCTGTCGATACGCCGCAAGCCGAAAATGAGCGGGATTCAGGTCGTTTCCGCATTATATGCGGCGATGTTGGAAGAAGAAAAACGCGTCGGTCCAGCTGGTGCGGTAGCTGCCTCCACTAAAATGTTAGTCGATGTACTGAATGAAAAGGGGCTCAGCTATGATGAACTTGTCCTTGCAATCTAGAGTATCCCTGTTGCTCTGGTCATTTTCGATCGGGGTGCTGGTTATTATACTCGTCAGTTTCGTGCGTCATGGAGTGGATGCATTAATGCTGGTGTTTTTATTCGCAGGGATTGCCGTGTCGGCGGCGGGGCAGTGGCTGGTGAAGCAATGGCTGAAGCCTTTGGCTCAGCTGAATTCGGTGATCAGCGCGGTGGCAACCGGACAGTTCAATAACCGTATTATCGGTGTTTCAGATAAGGATGAGATCGGCGTTCTGTGTTGGAATGTAAACGATATGCTGGATCAGTTGGGAGCCTTTTTTCGCGAACAGGAAACCAGTTTCAGGGCTAATCTGAGCGGAAATTTTAACCGCAGCGCAATGAACGGCGGGATGCATGGTGGATTCAGAAAGGGATTGGCCAATCAGAACGTCTTGCTAGAAGGCATGGCTGCCCAGAAAAAGAGCGCGATGCGCGATAACCTGTTATCCAAAGCGCATCATTTGAATAATCAGAATCTCATGACCAATCTGGCTTTCAACCAGGAAGATTTGAAAATCATCACGGATAATATGGCTGAATTGGCAATGCTCGCACAACGCAACAGTGAGGATGCCGAGGCAAGTCAAGCCTCTGTCAAAGATGTTGTCGCGCGCCTGTCAGGCATTACCGAGCGCGTTAAACAAGCCAACGAGTCGATCACGCGGCTCAACGCGCGCAGTGCGGAGATCAATAAAGCGGTTGGTCTGATTACGTCGATTGCCGATCAGACTAATTTGCTGGCCTTGAATGCGGCAATCGAGGCGGCAAGAGCCGGTGAAGCGGGACGCGGTTTTGCGGTGGTGGCCGATGAAGTGCGCAAGCTGGCCGAAAATACTAAAAATGCCTCTGAATCGATTGGACGGGTGATGCAGATGTTGCAGGGAGAAGCCGTCAGGATGCTCGCGGATTCTGAGGAGATGCACGAAATTACGGACTCTTCACAAGGCGTTATTGCACGCTTGGAGGAACGTTTTGGACGATTCTATGAATCTGCCAAAATCACCCTCAATAGTGCCAATTATGCACAGGATTTGAGTTTTTCATCGCTGGTCAAGGTGGACCATGTGATTTACAAGCAGCGTGCGTATGCCTTGATCAATAAAGCTGACGATGGCGAGTTGCGTAAGGCTGCGGGTGTGGATCATCACAATTGCCGTTTGGGCAAGTGGTATGAAATCGAGGGTAAGGAAGTGTTCGGTGCAATGCCATCTTATCGTACGCTAAGCGAGCCACATGCCAAGGTGCATGACGGCGTGCACAAAACGATGGTTTTGCTCGACAGCGGTTGGGAACGTGACGTGAGCGTTCAGGAAAAAATTATCGATGAAATGTCAGAAGTAGAAGCCGCCAGTGCCGAAGTCATGCATGTACTTAACCAGATTGTGCTGGAAAAACATCCGGATATGGTGCGCAGATAGGCACAGCAATAAAAAAGGGCGCTAAGCGCCCTTTTTTATTGCTGTCAGATAAGGTCAGACGGGTTGAGGGATGGTTTCCCGCAGTATCTGGAAAATTTCACGGAAGTTTTTACCCGGTTTCCCCGCTTCCCGCTCCTTGAGGGAATTGCGTATCAAGGTGCGTAGGCGCTGCACGTCGGTGTCAGGATAGGCGGCTAACAATTCAGTGAGTGCGGCATCGCCCTCCAGCAGGCGTTCGCGCCAGCGCTCAATCTGATGCATATAGCCGATATGCTGTTGCGATGTGCCCTTCCAGGTATTCAGTTTTGCGACGATGGGATCTATTTCTACATCGCGCATTAGCTTGCCGATATATTGAAGCTGGCGACGTTTGGCACCGAATGATTTGATGCGGTGCATGTCTTTTATCGCATCGCGCAAGCTCTCGGGAATGTCGAGCTGGGCGAGCTGGTCTTTACCCAGCTCAGTCAATTCTTCGCCCAGATCGCGCAAATCGTGCATTTGCTTCTTAATCTTGGTTTTGCTGGGCGGGAGTTCTTCCTCTTCTTCGACAACGGCTAAGCTACGCAGGCCGCGTCCTTGCGGTTTCGGGCGCGCAGGGGCAGAATTTTTCTTGGATTCGTCCTCTTCTTCGCCAGTATCGGATTCGTCGTCATCTTCGTCGGACTCGTCCTCGTCGTATTCTTCTTCGTCGAGATCGTAGGTCTCTTCCTCATCTTCTTCGATCAGATCGTCACGGTCTTCATCGTCGAACTCGTTGATATTTTGATGGTTTTTGCTGTCTTTGTCGTCGTCGTGCGGGTTCATGGTATGCAATGTGGCTTTAAGATGCTGCTATGATAGCGCCTTTCGTCATTTTACCGCTTGAAGTTATGAACAAACCTATGTCATCTGAGCAATATCCCATGACGCCGGAACGCTTTGCTAATTCGGCTGAAAGTTTGCGCCGCATCGCGCAGGACATGCTGGATTATGCACGGCAACAGGGCGCAACGTCCGCATCCGCTGAAGTTTCAGAGGGGTTTGGTCAGGCTGTCACGGTGCGACACGGTGAAGTCGAGACCATCGAATACAACCGGGATAAGGGGCTTGGCGTTACGGTCTATTTTGGCCAGCAGCGCGGCAATGCCAGTACATCGGATTTTTCGGCTCAGGCGGTTCGTGACACGGTGGACGCGGCGTTGTCGATTGCCCGCTACACGGCGAAGGACGATTGTTCGGGCCTGCCCGAAGCGGACAGTCTGGCGAGCGAATTTCCGGATCTGGATTTGTATCATCCCTGGGATTTGTCGGTTGAGAAGGCCATTGAGCTGGCGGCGGAGTGCGAGCAGGCGGCGTTGGACGCGGATCCGCGCATCCAGAATTCGGAAGGGGCGACGGTCAATGTCCATGAGGCGCAGTTTGTTTTTGCCAATAGTCTGGGCTTTATCGGCGGTTATCCGACTTCGCGCCACAGCGTGAGTTGCTCGGTGATTGCCGAGCAGATGGACGCGATGGAGCGCGATTACTGGTATAGCGTCGCGCGCAGCGCGGACGATTTGTTGGGCGCGGTGGCCGTGGGACGCATCGCAGCAGAACGCACGGTGCGGAGGTTGGGCGCGCGACAGATTGCAACGATGCAGGTGCCTGTGCTGTTTGAAGCGTCGGTTGCGGCCAGTCTGCTCGGGCATTTTGTCGGCGCGGTGAGCGGCGGCAGTCTGTATCGCAAATCCTCCTTTTTGTTAGATCAGCTCGATAAGCCGGTTTTTTCATCCCATATTCAGATTTCTGATGTACCGGATATTCGCAGAGGGCTGGCATCCAGTCCCTTCGATGATGAAGGCGTCAAAACGCAGCACCGAAACATCGTTGAAGACGGTGTGCTGCGCGGCTATTTTCTGGGCAGTTACTCCGCGCGGAAACTGGGGCTGCGCTCAACCGGTAATTCGGGCGGTAACCATAATCTGATCTTGCAGCCCTGCGGTGAGCTTGATCTGGCAGGGTTGCTCAAGACCATGCATCGCGGGCTGCTGGTCACTGAATTGTTGGGGCAGGGCGTGAACGGGATTACCGGCGATTATTCGCGTGGCGCGGCGGGTTTCTGGGTTGAGAACGGCCAGATACAGTATCCGGTGCATGAAGTGACTATCGCGGGTAATTTGAAGGAGATGTATCGCAATATTGTCGCGGTGGGTTCGGATGTGCTCGTGCAGGGTTCAAGGCAATGCGGCTCGATATTGCTGGAAGGCATGACGGTCGCGGGATCTTAATTACAGGCGGCGATTTTTATGTTGCGGGCACCAATAGGCACTAAATAAAGAGGTTTTCTATGAAAATTGCACCCCTTCCGCATAACGAGCGTGAACGTCTGGAAGAACTCAGAAAATACGGTATTCTCGATACTGAGCCCGAAGCCGTATTCAACAGTATGGTGCAGTTGGCATCCTATATTTGTCATACCCCTTTTGCCGCAATCAGTCTGATCGATGAGCATCGTCAGTGGTTTAAGGCGATTGTCGGGGTAGAGGTAAGTGAAACGCCCCGCGACGTTGCTTTCTGCGCGCACACGATTTTGCAGCAGGAGACCATGATCGTTCCCAACACGCTGGAGGATGAGCGCTTTTGTGATAATCCGTTTGTGGAAGGCGGGCTAAATCTGCGTTTTTATGCGGGTGTGCCGCTAGTGACTGAATCCGGTTATCGTCTGGGTACGTTGTGTGTTTTCGATCAGCAGCCGCGGCAATTGAGCGCTGAGCAGCTCGATGCGATCAAGACGCTGGCTGACAGTGTGATGGCTCATCTTGATCTAAGATTGTCCCACAGGGAAATACGAAAATATGTGGACGATTTGCAGCTGGCAGCATCAATTTTTGAATCCGCATCCGAAGCGGTGCTGGTGACCGACCCGCAAAACCATATTATTACCGTCAACCCCGCTTTTACTGCTATGACGGGCTATTCGCTAAGCGAAGTAGCCGGCAAGAACCCGAACATTCTTTGCTCAGGCAAGCAGTCCCCTGCATTTTACCAGCGTATGTGGCAAAGTTTGGCGGACATGGGGCACTGGAGCGGTGAGCTGTGGAATAAACGCAAAAATGGTGAGTTGTTTGCCGAATGGTTGTCGATCAACGTCCTGTTCAATGAAGATGGCTCGAAGCGAATGTACGTTGCTATTTTTTCTGACGTGACCGAGAAAAAGCAGGCCGACGAAATTATCTGGCGGCAAGCCAATTACGATATGCTGACGCAGTTGCCTAACCGCAGACTTTTTTGCGACCGGCTGGAGCATGAAATCAGAGGGGCTCATCGTGCGGGTTGTTTGCTGGCGCTGCTGTTTATTGATCTGGATTTATTCAAAGAGGTCAACGATAGTCTGGGGCATGAGGCCGGTGACGCGCTGCTGGTGAAGGTGGCTGAACGCCTTACGGCATCGGTGCGGGAGTCAGATACGGTCGCGCGTATGGGCGGTGACGAATTTACTGCTATTTTGCCGCAAATCGATTCGCTCGAGGATGTTGAGCGGGTGGCCGCTCTGATCGTTAAGGCGTTGTCAGAGCCTTTTGAGGTAAACGGTGCGATTGTCAATATCTCGGCCAGTGTGGGGGTGGCGATCTATCCACGTGATGCGAAAAATACCACCGAGCTTTTATCGCAGGCTGACAGTGCTATGTATGTCGCCAAAGAGCAGGGGCGCGGATGTTACCGTATGGCAAATTGATAAATAATTTTCGGTGGGTATTCGTTTTGTAGGCTGACTGATTTATGTCAGCGGTGCATCGTCAAGCCGTTCGGCGGATGCCATTGTGGTGATGTGTTCCGCATCGCTGCTCAAGGCGCTGCTACCAGCAATATAAAATTTAAATGATTTCAAAATATGTTTAAAAATATGACTATCGATCCTCGGGATGTGAGCAGTTTTTGGATTGAACTGCTTTTTACGGTCGTAATAATGAGTCTTGCCTTGTTTATCCGCCTGGCCATTGCGCCGGTCGATGCCGGATTGCAATACGTCACTTTTTTTCCTGCGATCACGCTGGCTGCCATTTTTTGGGGGTGCCGGGCCGGGCTGCTTGCCATGGCGATGGGGGTGGGGTTTGCGACCTATTTTTTTATACCGCCTTTTTATTCATTCGAGAACGAAGGTCTCAAAATTATGGCCTGGTCGAATTTGGTATTTTTAGTCGACGGGTTACTGGTTTCTTTTTCGATCGAGGCGATGCATCGCTACCGTAAAAAATCCGAAGTTGAACTGGCCGAAATCAAGCTGGCGCATTCGCAGGTAAGCACTTTAAACAGCGAACTTGATGAAATGCTTCATAAGCAGCGGGAAACCGAGCAGGAGTTGCTTATTTCGGCAACGGCTTTCGAGGCGCAAGACGGCATTATGATTACCGACAGTAAGGGCGTCATACTGCGGGTTAATCAGGCATTCACAGACATTACCGGCTATTCCTCTGAAGAGGCGGTTGGGCAAACACCTCGTTTGCTTAAATCCGGACGGCACGACGCGGATTTTTACGCTGCGATGTGGCAATGCATCAAGAATACAGGGCAATGGAGCGGGGAAATCTGGGATCGGCGCAAAAATGGTGAGATATATCCAAAGTGGTTAACGATCACGGAGGTTAAGTCTTTCGATGGCAGCGTGGTGCACTATGTTTCATCGCAGGTTGACATTACCGCGCGCAAAGCCTCTGAAGACAGGATACATAATCTCGCGTTCTATGACCCGCTGACACAATTGCCGAATCGCAGGTTGTTGCTCGACCGTCTCCGTCATTCGGTTTCGTTCAGCTTGCGGGATGGTCGTCATGTTGCACTGATGTTTATTGATTTGGATAAGTTTAAAAAGATTAACGATACACTGGGCCACGATATCGGCGATCTGCTGTTAAAGCAGGTGGCAGAACGCACGCTTACCTGCGTGCGTACGTGCGATACAGTGGCAAGGTTAGGCGGCGACGAGTTTGTGGTGTTGCTTGACGGGCTCGCGGGTAATTTGCATGAGGCCGCTGCACAGGCTAAACAGATCGGCAGGAAAATTATTGATACGCTCAACCAGAGTTATGATTTGGCCGGGCATGAGTATCAGTCGGGAGCGAGTATTGGCATTGCTTTATTTGACGAGCATTGTCAGACGGCGGAGGATTTACTCAAACAGGCTGATATTGCCATGTATCAGGCTAAAAAAGCGGGCCGTAATACGCTGCGCTTTTTCGATCCTGAAATGCAGGCCTCGATACTGGCTCGCGTGGCACTGGAAAAGGATTTTAAAGATGCGCTGCTGCAGGAGCAGTTTTATATTTGTTATCAGCCTGTTATATCTCGCGAGGGCCGGGTTGCCGGTGCTGAAGCGTTAGTGCGCTGGCGTCATTCGATTCGAGGGATAGTATCCCCTGCAGATTTTATTCCTCTGGCAGAGGAAACCGGGCTGATCGTGCCGTTGGGCAACTGGGTACTTAAAACAGCGTGCAGGCAGCTGTCAGACTGGTCGAGTCGCGACGATACGCGAGATCTGACCATTGCGGTGAATGTCAGTGCGCGTCAGTTGAAACAGGAAGATTTTGTGACGACTGTCATGGGTTTGATTGAAGAAACGGGGGCAAATCCACGGCGGCTTAAACTGGAACTGACTGAAAGCATGCTGGTCAGCGATGCGGAGAGCATCATCGTCAAGATGAATTTGTTGAAGGAGGCGGGCATTACCTTTGCGCTGGATGATTTTGGTACCGGGTATTCTTCGTTAGCCTACTTGAGCCGATTGCCGCTTGATCAGTTAAAGGTCGATCAGTCGTTCGTCAGAAATATTGAAACAGAGGACAGTGCGGTTGTCATTTGTGCTGCAACGATTAATCTGGCGCATAATTTGAAGCTCAAAGTGGTCGCTGAAGGCGTTGAAAATGAGGCTCAGCGTTACTTTTTAAGCTCGGTGCATCAATGCGATTTTCTTCAAGGCTATCTCTTTAGTAAGCCTGTAGCCATCGATGAATTTGAGTGTTTCATCAGGAATAATAGCGGTCCTGCAACAAAAAAACGGGTTTCGGTGCGATGAAATTCTGCCTGATATAGGTAGCGTGCCCTGCGGCTAGGCTGTCGCGAATCTGTTGTGAGATGATATCGCAGTTGAGTGATATGGCGTTTTTGCCAGTGTGCGGCGTTATTTTTATGTGCGGTACATGGTAGAATTGTCGACCTTAAAAATTTCTATCAGGATTGTTCGCCATGTTTTCAAGCAAAAATACCATTGCCGTCACCGACCCCGAATTGTGGGCTGCGATTCAGAATGAAAATCAGCGTCAGGAAGATCACATCGAGCTGATCGCGTCTGAAAATTACACGAGTTGTGCTGTGATGGAAGCGCAGGGCACTAAGCTCACTAACAAGTACGCAGAGGGCTATCCCGGCAAGCGTTACTACGGCGGTTGTGAATATGTGGATGTGGCCGAGCAACTGGCAATCGACCGTGCAAAGGCGTTGTTTGGTGCGGAATACGCTAACGTGCAACCGCATTCCGGTTCGCAAGCCAATCAGGCGGTCTATGTGTCCGTGTTGAAGCCGGGCGACACCATTTTGGGTATGTCTCTGGCGCACGGCGGTCATTTGACCCACGGCGCTTCGGTCAATATCAGCGGCAAGCTGTACAACGCGATCCAGTACGGCCTGAATGATAAAGAGGAAATCGACTACGATCAGGTGCAGGCATTGGCAACGGAACATAAGCCTAAGATGATCGTCGCAGGGGCCTCGGCCTATGCGCTGGTAGTTGACTGGAAGCGTTTCCGTCAAATCGCCGACAGCGTAGGTGCTTATTTGTTTGTTGATATGGCGCACTACGCAGGTTTGATTGCGGCAGGCGTCTATCCTTCTCCGGTTGGTATTGCCGATTTCGTCACAACGACCACACACAAGACTCTGCGCGGTCCGCGCGGCGGCCTGATTTTGGCCAAGGCTGAGCACGAAAAAGCGCTCAACTCTGCGATTTTCCCGTGTCTGCAAGGCGGTCCGCTGATGCATGTGATTGCTGCTAAAGCGGTTGCCTTCAAGGAAGCGGCAAGTCCAGAGTTCAAGGTCTATCAGCGTCAAGTGGTTGAAAATGCACGGGTGATGACACGCGTGTTGAAAGAGCGCGGTCTGCGCATCGTTTCAGGCCGCACGGACAGTCACGTGTTTCTGGTTGATCTGCAAGCCAAGAATCTCACCGGCAAGGATGCAGAAGCCGCTTTGGGACGTGCGCACATCACCGTCAATAAGAACGCCATTCCGAATGATCCGCAAAAACCATTCGTCACCTCAGGCATTCGTATCGGCAGTCCTGCGATGACAACGCGCGGTTTCAAGGAGCTCGAAGCCGAACTGCTGGCGAATCTGATTGCCGACGTGCTCGATGCGCCGAACGATGAGGCTGTGATCGCAAACGTGGTCGCGCAAGTGAAAACATTGACAGCCAAGTTCCCGGTCTACGGCGCGTAAAGCAGGATCTGGGATGGAGGATTGGGGGAAAGCATTTACCCTCGCTCCTCACTCCTTGTTCCTCGCTCCTTGATTTTATGAAATGTCCGTTCTGTAAAGGTCACGACACTCAGGTGGTAGATACCCGCGAGAGCGAGGCGGGCGACAGTATCCGTCGTCGTCGTCGCTGTGTGTCTTGCGATAAGCGCTTCACCACCTATGAGATGGTGGAGTTGCGTATGCCGCAGGTCGTCAAACAGAACGGCATTCGCTGCGAATTCGATTCCGGGAAACTTCGTACCAGTTTTACCCGCGCCTTGCATAAGCGCCCTGTGTCGACCGAAATGGTGGACGCGGCAATCGATACGGTCACTCACAAGCTGTATGCCTTGGGTGAACGTGAGGTGGACTCGCGCCATGTGGGCGAATTGGTGATGCAGGCATTGTTGAAGCTCGACAAAGTGGCCTATATTCGTTTTGCCTCCGTTTACAAGAGTTTTCAGGATGTCGGGGATTTCGCCGATGCGGTGAAGGCTGTACGAAGGACGCCTTCGCGCGCCGGTGATAAGCCTGAAAATGGTTAGCGCGGAAGACAGCCGTTGGATGGCGCAGGCGCTTCAACTGGCAGAGCGCGGCCTTTACAGCACCAGTCCGAATCCGCGTGTCGGTTGTGTGCTGGTGCGCGACGGGAATTTGCTGGGGGCGGGCTGGCACAAAAAAGCCGGTGAGCCGCACGCGGAAGTGTATGCCTTGCTCGATGCGGGCGATGCCGCACACGGTGCGACGGCCTACGTTACGCTGGAGCCTTGCAGTCATTACGGCCGTACACCGCCATGTTGCGACGCGCTGATTCATGCTGGTGTCGCGCGTGTCGTGGTGGCGATGCAGGATCCGAATCCGCAGGTGGCGGGCCGCGGTATCGCGAAATTGCGTGCAGCGGGAATTTCGGTTGATTGCGGATTGATGGAAGCCGCAGCGCGTGAGTTGAATG